>CAZNUU010000011.1:0-1756 GCA_964576615.1 uncultured Candidatus Saccharibacteria bacterium | reverse complement strand
GTTCTTAGCCGACGATTTCTGTCGGCTCCCCGACTGTAACGTCGGGGCTATCTTTTCTAATAAAACAAAAAGTATTGTTAACAGTTTTTAAATTCCTCTGAGGATTCAGATTGTCCTGAAGCAAATTAATATTTGCTGAAGGACGGTCTGAACCCAGCTCGCGTAAGATTTTAATTGGCGAACAGCCAAACCCTTGGAAGCTTCTTCACCTCCAGGATATCTTGAGCCGACATCGAGGTGCCGAACTGCACCGTCGCTATGGACGCTTAGGTGCAACCAGCCTGTTATCCCCAGGGTAGCTTTTATCCGATAATCTCCGGCCGCCTCTAACACGGACCGTCGGTTCACTATGTTCTGCTTTCGCATCTGCTCGTCATGTACGACTTACAGTTAAGCCAGCTTGTGCCATTACACTATCGCCATGGTTTCCATTCACGGCTAGCTGACCTTAATAAACTCCTCCGTTACTCTTTAGGCATTTGTGTTCCCTAATTTATATGCAAGAGATGGAATAATGTAAGGACTTACTATTTCCTTAAATTTTTTCGCTGATTTTGAGAGAATATATAGTCTCAAGTATTTTCCTTTTTGCTTATGAAGTTTAGTTTCTATTCCAAACTTCTCACTTAATACTTTCTGTATTCTTTCAAGTTCTTCTCTTTTATATCCAAGAGTATGAATGATGTATGTATTGTGTTTATTCGACTTCAATGACCCGTCATCCATAAACCAAATTGCTAAACTTAATGGATTCAATAATTCTTCAATACGTTCAGGAATGATTTTCCTTTTGTTTTTGTAGAGTTGATTTCCATATTCTCTCAACAACTCATGTGAATATGTTGAGAAATGATAGCTAAACGGTTTATTATTTTTCGATCTTAATTTAGGAGTCATTCGTACCCAAGTTTGTAATTCTTTATATAACCAATTTAGATATTCTCTTTGAAATACAGAATGTTCTATTTTCAGCTTATAAGTTCTTCCATTGTTTTGGGTTTCCAAATGTCCATCTCCAAGTATAAGACCAACAATAATATCTCTTTGTATTGAGGTAAGTTGTAGATTCTTCTTATAATTTTCTATTTCTTTTGACCTCATATACTTTAGGTTGATGTTTTTTGCACCTACTTTGTGTCACCACAAAGATCGGACTATATCTTCATCCTTATTATAACAGGACGGTTAACGTGTAGTCTCTGAGGGGTCATTTAACACTAATTTTTGGAATCAAGATTCTGGAATCAAGCTTGACATAGTGATAATTTTGTTTATAATTTTTGATGGAGGTTAGGCCTATGTTCATTGGTCCAAGAGGCCCAATTACGTGGCCAGAGAGATGGACGATGACAATCGCAATCTTGGCATCGATGGCCGTGCCAGGATACATGAACCCGTCCAGTCTTCTCGTCACTGTCCCGTTCGGATTATTGATGCTGGCCCCCTTCTGGGGACCGATCATCTTTCCGGACAAGTGATAGATCTGCACCGCACGTCTGCCAGTACCTCTGGCAGACGTTTGTTTTTCCAAAAATTAGTGTTAAATGACTTCCCTGCTAATAATCTACAAAAGACTTCTTAGCATATAGTTAACTTTTCTCATACCGTTTTCACGATATGGTCCCCCTTACTTATTTGTTTTGGCGTGAATCACCATGAGGCGCCACGGATCGAGGAAACAAAATAAAATTTTGCATCCTCGAGGATAGCGCCCCACTAAAACTGCCCACCAGAAACTGTCCTTTCCCGTTTTTGC
>CAZNUU010000010.1:0-3634 GCA_964576615.1 uncultured Candidatus Saccharibacteria bacterium | reverse complement strand
CATATCATCTCTCTCCGACCGAAGCGTCGGAGCTGAATTTAGCACCCGTTCGAGTCGCATTGCGATCTCAGGGTTGCTGGAGCGTCATAGGGTCAGTACCCTCGGCTCACTCTTGATAATATGAAGTTGTGAAAGAACGTTACATTTTCATCTTATCAGACCTTTTAAAAAAGTCAACAATAATAAAATTTTACGGCGCACCATATGGTGCGCCGCTGTGCTTTAGAACCCCATCCTGAGCCGGTGCTGTGCCTGGCTCTCGAAACCGATCGCTCCTTCGCGAACCAGCTGGACCGCCCGGCTCTCCTGCGAGGTCAGTGGTTGTCCGGATTGAACAGCTCGTTTCTTCGGCGTCCTCTTCCTGGGAACTTCTTGCTTCTTCTTCGTCATCGTTCCTCCCGTTGGAAGAATGACATTTAGTGGAAAATAAGTCAATCGTTTCATTTTTAACTTTACCTGCTATTATTGCCTCAGAGCTCCTTAGGCTACTGGAGCTCAATTTTTATATATGGAAACACTCGGTAAATTATTTGGATCAGAGACAAGAGTAAAAATAATGCGACTTTTTCTTTTTAATCAAGAAAAGGTTTTTGATTTAAAAACTATCTCCGTACGAGTTAAATCCCCCAGAGCCAAAGTCCGGAAAGAAATATCTACACTTCTAAGGATGAAGTTAATAAAACGGCTGGTTATACGAAAAAAACCAAAAGGACCTGGTTTTATGCTGAATAAAGATTTTCGCTACTTGCTCCAACTTCAAAATTTCTTAACAGACATAGAACCACTTCACGATAAGGAGCTTATAAGGAGAATGAGTAAACTTGGCACCATAAGACTCATTGTAATCTCGGGTGTCTTCATCCATCACCCTGAAACCCGGGTAGATATCCTCATAGTGGGGGATGGCATGAGGAAATCTAGGGTAGAGAGGCTAATGAAGAGTTTAGAGGCTGAGATAGGCAAAGAGCTAAAATATGCTTATTTTTCAACGGATGATTTCAAATATCGCCTGGGGATGTTCGATAAGCTGGTTCGGGACATCCTGGATTATCCACATCGCAAGGTCCTAAATAGGCTTACCTTCGTCTAAATACATTGTATAATATAGGTATTACTATTTAATTAAGTAAATATGATCGTAGAAACATGGCGTCAAGTTCTAACGACTTCTTTTGAGGGTCTTTGGAGGGGGGTAATCATGTTTATCCCAAACTTGATTGTTGCATTAGTCATTCTATGCATTGGCTGGGCTATTGGCGTAGCTATTGATAAAGCTATAGCTCACTTCATGAGGATGATTAAGTTTGATGAAGCTCTGAAGACAGCAGGCTTCGATGATTTCGTTAAGAGATCTGGGATGTCACTAAATTCGGGTAAATTCATCGGTGCTTTGGTTAAGTACTTCATAATCGTAGTATTTCTAATCGCAAGCTTTGATGTTTTAGGCCTAAATCAGGTAACTGCTTTCTTACAGCAAGTAGTTGTAGGTTATCTTCCTCAACTTATCATTGCTGTGCTTATCCTTCTTGTGGGTGCTGTGGTTGGGGATGTTTTATCAAGAGTTGTTATGGCTACAGCTAGAACAGCAAATTTGATGCAAGCAAACCTACTTGGCACAGTTGCAAAATGGGCAGTTTGGGTTTTTGCAATTCTAGTTGCCCTATCTCAGATGGGTATTGCTGGAGCTTTCATCCAAACACTCTTTACTGGTTTTGTCGTCGCAGTTTCTCTTGCACTCGGTCTTTCATTCGGTCTTGGGGGACAGGCTGCTGCTGCTAGGACACTAGAAAAAGTTCAGCACGAGATTTCTCATCACAACTAGAACGCGATAAAATTACTTCATCTGCGTTGTTGGCCTTCGAAAAATAGCGCTCACCTTATTTCAATAAGGTTCGCGCTATTTTTCTTGTTCGCCTAGCATCTGAAGCAATTTTCTCAGTTCTAGTAAAAAATTCCTGCTGGGAGTTTTTACGTTTGACAAATACTATTAATATGTTACTGTATAGAAAGGAGGAAACTATGATGATCTTGATTTCGGTTGTGGTAGGTGCTTTTACTCACGGGGGAGTGATGCTCAGAACGAAAGCGGAAACCTACCTTGAGAAAATGGGCGAGGATGAGGTGGGGATTCTCGAGCACATCGTTCGGAACAGGGTCGAGCACACAGTAGATCTGTGGGCAACGAACGGTGAGAAGTACGTTCTGTCTGTGAGTCACTCGTTCGTTCCCGAAGAGAAGAAATAAGCCGTTCGCGGAGTCGTCCGCTGGACGGCTTTCGCGTTTCTGCTAGGATAGCGGGAGAGGTGAAACTATGGCCAGATGGGATGAGTTCTCGCCCATTCGGGTTGTAGAACTGCGAATGCGGGTTAGAGAGATCAGATTCAAGTTAAAGGGAGTTTTAGGCCAAATAGAAAGGATAGATTTGTCTCTCACAAAAGGGCGGCTTCAGGATGAGATCGACGCTCTTCTTCGAGCCAAGTCAAAAGCACTCAAGGCCTTGCGACAGGAGGCTAAGAGAAAACCACATAAAAAATAATTTTTATGTGGTTTTCTATTTGATAAAAAATATAAATGAGTTAATATTTCGAATTATTAGTCTAATTAAAAAATATGATTATCACACCGATACTTTTCGTTTTAGTTTTGATTGCATGGTTTTTGTTCGGTTATCCGATTTGGAAAGTTTGGGCAAAGGAAAAACAAGGTGAAGCAGATTTACAGCAGGCTCATAAAGAACAGCAAATCCAAGTTTCCAAAGCGCAGGGGCGCGTGGATGCAGCACAGTTAAATAAACAAGCCGCAATAATAGAGGCTGAAGCTGTTTCCGCTCAGATTGAGAGAATTGGCAAACAATTAACCGAACATGATCTATATCTCAAGTGGCAGTGGATCAAAATGATGGAAGAAAGGCCAGAAAGCTCAGTTATATATGTGCCAACTGAGGCGAATTTGCCAATACTGGAAGCAGGTAAGAGACTTACAAAGTAGGCCTATTTACGGCCAGATTTTCCTAGGATCGGTAAATTTGACAAGGAAATTAGCCTCCTATATACTGTCCCTTATCTCAGATATGTTAAAAATTCACCTAATTTCACAGCGATTTAGATAAACGCCTATTTGGGTGTTACTCGAAAATCCGCTGGAAACAGCGGATTTTCAATTAACAAGGATCTGAAGGTTATTTGAAAATTGAATGCCATCACGTTTATTTGATTCCTGGGGGCTAAATCAATTTTTTCAAAATTGATCGCCCGATCATTTTGCTTTGCAAAATGATTTAGGGTCTTTTCGGAACGTAGATGGAGTAGGTAATCTCCAAGTTAGCGGAGAGCTAGCGAGGAGAATAAACTATCGAACTGAAAGAAGGATTGTGGAGCGCTAAGGCAGCGGTTGGAGTCGATCCGATTACAAGAAGCCGACTTCCGAGGGCCAGGCTTAGTGGAGCTGGCTACAGAAGCACGGGGTGGAATCTGGGGATTCAATCGCCTGGGGGCTAAGGCTTCTGGGGCGCTCCTACCAATTCTTTGGCGATTCAATTTGGGTCGCCTCCTTCTTTCAGTTCGATAGAAAGTAAAAGTAAAACGTTACGTAGTTGATTCTATGTAACAGAATAAAGCCCCGACGTTACAGTCGG
>CAZNUU010000009.1:0-3709 GCA_964576615.1 uncultured Candidatus Saccharibacteria bacterium | reverse complement strand
GCTAAAGTTAATGATGGCAAAGGATACACTCAGTCACCGCACCTGTCAATACTTAGCAATATTTGGAACAAAATAAAATAACGTTATTTTTAGCCATATATTTAAATAATGTCTCTGATGGTAGAAATTGATCAAAAGTCTGTCCTTTAAATCCATTTTTGACATTGCTTGATATATGTTGTTTTAAAAATAGGTATAAAGGACATTATTTGTGCTCGATTATGTCCTTTATGATAGATGTCCTTGAAACTTCTACAACCTACCCAAAAGCCTACAACGTACACGCCTATTGTGGTATTCTAAAAATATGAGGGATATTTTTCTGAAACCATACGACCCAAAAGAAACTGAGCCGCGGATTTACAAAAAATGGGAGGATAGTGGTTTTTTTAATCCTGATAATTTACCCGGCAACAGAGATTCTGTGTTTTCTATAGTTCTGCCTCCTCCAAATGTTACTGGTACACTTCACGTTGGACACGCCTACGAAGACACGATGCAAGATATAGCAATTCGTTACAACCGAATGCAGGGTAAAAAAGCATTATGGCTACCAGGCACAGACTCTGCGGCCATCGCTACTCAAGCTAGAGTTGAGAAAGATATCCAAAAGAGTGAGGGTAAAAACAGACATGATATTGGTCGAGACGAACTCGTTAGACGTGTTGGTGAGTTTGCTGAATCAAGTGAGAACACAATATTGAGCCAAGTTAAAAAAATGGGTGCCAGCCTAGATTGGTCTAGGTACGCTTACACGATGGACGAGAAAAGAAATAAGGCAGTTTTTACAGCTTTCAAGCGAATGTACGACTGTGGACTAATATACAGAGGCCATCGAATAATTAATTGGGATCCCAAGGGCCAGACAACTATATCGGACGATGAGGTTATATATAATGAAGAAAGATCAAAGTTTTATTATTTCAAATATGGACCATTTGTAATTGGGACAGCCAGACCAGAAACTAAGTTTGGAGATAAATATGTGGTTATGCATCCTGATGACAAAAGATATAGCAAGTACAAACACGGTCAAAAAATAGAGTTGGAGTGGATCAATGGTCCAATAACTGCAACCGTCATAAAGGATGAGGCGAGCGACCCCGAGATGGGAACTGGGGTGATGACTATCACACCGTGGCATTCAATGGTCGACTTTGAAATTGCGGAAAGACACAAATTAGATAAAGAACAGATCATAGATCGCTATGGCAAGCTTTTACCAATAGCGGGAGAATTCGCTGGGCAAAAGATCTCCGAAGCCCGTGAAAAAATCGTTGAAAAATTGAAAGAAAAAGGGCTTTTAGAGAAAATCGATGAAGAATACACACACAATATTGCGGTCTCAGAGAGGACTGGAGCGACAATCGAACCCCAAATAATGGAACAGTGGTTTGTCGCGGTAGATAAATCTTTTGTAATTCCACATTCAGAAATCCCTGGTATAAAAAGCGGCAGCGAGACAACACTTAAACAAATAATGCGTGTTTCGGTTGAAAGTGGCTCGGTGGATATGCCTCAGGAAGGCTTCCGCAGTGCATACTTTCACTGGATTGAGAACCTCCATGACTGGTGCATATCTAGACAACTATGGTTTGGTCATAGGATACCGGTTTGGTATAAGGGCAAAGAAATTTATTGTGGTTTAGAGAAACCTGAGGGCGAGGGTTGGGAGCAAGATCCTGATGTACTGGACACTTGGTTTTCATCTGCACTTTGGCCATTCTCAACACTTGGCTGGCCAGAAAAAACTAGTGACCTAGAAACTTTTTATCCTAACTCATTTATGTCTCCGGCATATGAGATTCTACAGTTATGGGTCTCGCGCATGATTCTAATGGGAGGATTTCATTTAGGCAAGGTACCTTTCAAAAAAGTCTTGATCCATGGCTTGGTTAGAGCAAAAGATGGTAGAAAATTTAGTAAATCACTTAACAATGGGATTGATCCCATTGAAATGATCGACAAATACGGGGCCGACGCACTTAGAATGGGCCTTATTGTTGGAGCAGTGATCGGCAGCGACATTAAATTTGATGAAAATAAAGTTAAGGGCTATAAGCTCTTTGCGAATAAGATTTGGAATGTTACGAGATTTGTACTTGAAAATACTAAGGGAGTAAAACTGGAAGATGGATTTCCGGAACGAAATGAGTATGACCGGGAGTTGCGTCAAACGAGAGCAGCTTTGTTTGAAGATATCACTAAAGATATGGATAACTACAGATTTTATCTAGCTGCGGAAAAACTTTACCATTATGTTTGGCACACATTTGCAGACAAAATAGTTGAAGACAGTAAGAAAATTCTTTCAAATGGAACAGCTGAAGAAAAGGAAAGAAGGAAGCAATTCTTACTACATTCTCTAGATAAGATCCTGCGAGCACTTCATCCATTTATGCCTTTCATTACTGAAGAAATATGGCAAAATATGGGTAAGGAGGAACTGCTCATGATTAGTTCCTGGCCGAAATAAATGTTCATCACATTTTTAGAACAATACCCCTACGTTTTGGCATTTCTATTGGGCCTCATTCCGGCACTTATCTGGCTTTGGTTTTGGCTTAAAGAAGATAGCCACCCCGAACCAGCCAGAATTCTAACTCTTTCCTTTATTGGGGGAATGATTGCAGTCATGTTTGTCTTGCCGATCCAAAAGCTGGTATACAATTATTTTTCTTCCCATGAAACAACCTCTTTTATACTCTGGGCGACCATAGAAGAACTGGCGAAATTCATCTTTGTTTACTTTATTGCTCTAAGGAGGAAAGTCACGGATGAGCCCGTCGACGACATAATTTATCTAATAATTTCGGCTCTGGGCTTTGTTACATTAGAAAATACACTTTTCCTGGCAGACCTAGTTCAAAAAGGAGCCTTCCTTGAGACAATCATAAACAGCAATCTGCGTTTTATTGGTGCAAGCTTACTTCACATAATGTCCTCGGCCACAATAGGTATTCTTATGGGATTATCTTTCTACAAACCAAAGCTTACTAAAGCTTACTATTTAATAATAGGATTTATCCTAGCCATTGCCTTGCACACAACTTTCAATTTACTTATAATAAATGGAGCTCCAGGAGATATTTTCCTAATTTTTGGGATGGTCTGGACAGGAATAATAGTACTGCTACTACTTTTTGAAAAAGTAAAAAAAGTATCAAAAACTGTTTAACATAAAATACACAATGAAAGACTCACGATCGTTTTTTGAAAAACTGACTGGCTCCATGAGGATGGACGAACCTGAAGAAGTTGAGGTGTCAAAATCCTCCAAACAAAAACCTGCCGAAGACTGGTTAGCCGAAGACCCCGACGAAGGCGAACTCACAGTGGATGTCTATCAAACTCCGACTGAAATCATTATAAAAAGTATGGTAGCCGGAGTTAAACCTGAGGATTTAGATATCTCAATTACTCGCGATATGGTTACCATAAAAGGCAAACGAGAAACCGAGAGATTTGTAAAAGATGATGACTACTATCATCAGGAGCTCTATTGGGGATCTTTTTCCAGAACAATTATGTTGCCTCAAGAAGTTGAAGTAGATGAAGCAGATGCAATCGAAAAACACGGGCTCTTGATTATCAAACTTCCCAAAATAAACAAAAATAGACAAGCTAGACTAAAAGTTAAAGGCAGAGAATAAATTTGTGCCGAGAGTCAGGATTGCACTGACGACCCTTCCCTCTTCAGGGGAATGCT
>CAZNUU010000008.1:0-22390 GCA_964576615.1 uncultured Candidatus Saccharibacteria bacterium | reverse complement strand
CTTATCCACGCCGCCAGCGTTCATCCTGAGCTAGGATCAAACTCTTAAAAAAGTTTGAAACAAACTTTGGTGAACCACGTGAGATAGTTCTTGCGAAGCATCTCATGTGGTGAACGGAACAAAACAAAAAATAATCTTGGCCGAACATTTTGTAATCAAAATGTTATAGGCTGGTTGTGAATTTTGTGATGAATTTTTTAAAACATCATATCCAGAATCTATTTTTAGAAATTCCATAAAGGAATTGCACTTAAATACATTCTTATTTGTAAGACCGACGATTTCTGTCGGCCCCCCGACTCTGCGTCGGGGCAAGTTTTCAAAGAACCTAAATTCTTAGAAATTAATGACCTTAGATGCTAGGCGCCGGCGAGTATTGCGACCAAGCTATAGATGACCTACTGCGCGTGAAGCAAACGGAGCCGGCAACAACGCAGATGGGGTTAGTAATTTCTAAGAACAGAAAATGCGCCACTTGCGCACCTAAGAAGTATAGCCATATTAGAGTGGAAGTCAAGCCAATAGAAAAGCCAGCTTTTGGCTGGCTTTGTGGGAAGGGATCCCTGCCCTGGCTCTAGAAACCAGGGCAGGAAACCGCCGCTACGCGACTACCACTTGTAGTCGTGCTCGTACACGTGGATGTGATACGTCATTGTGATTTTCCCCCCTTTCCTTCCCTTGCTTCTAATTTCGCCTGCTCTATTGCAGGCGAAGAGTCAAGTGGCTCGGTGACAAGATCACGCCCAAGCCGAATCTCACACCCAGGAAGGACGTGAACGACTTTGGCACTTACCTTGCGGTAGTCTTTGTCATCGATCACAACCCAGATGAATGCACGGTAGTTGATGGTGGCTAAATACCCTTTCAGCATCACACCTCCGAAATAGAAGATACAGTACCACCCGTTCGGTCGTGACGGTCATCCTGCGAGACACCATCATGGCGAGGGGCTTCAGTCGAGGTTGTCAGGGCTTCAGTGGTCTGAATCTCTGAAGTACCTGCCTCGTCAGGACCATCAATCCCTGGTCGGTAAGGTTCACCACCCGGGAACTCGATATAGGGACCATACTTTCCACACATACTGCACCTCCTGTAAAAGAACTATTGCCAACTGAAACAAAAGGGCCTCCCGTTTTTCGGGGGCCCTTTTGGATCTTCCTTTTTCAGATTATCTTAGAGATTTTTAGAAAAAACCAAAACAGCTCCCGAAATATCGAGTGTCTTATGCCAAACGTGATAGCTGTTTTGGATGCTTTTCATACTTATTATTCATCCTACTTAAACTAATTTTTTTGTCAACAAGAAAATCCCGTACCGAATTTCGAATCGGTACGGGGTGTGGCCAGGGTGCGGTGGGGGCTCAGTGGAGCTGCTCTGCAGCGAAATAGGCGAAATGTATGTCGCCAGCCATTTCGCGTCTGGCGCCCTCCAGGATTATCACCTCGCCTGGTTGAAGGTTGTTTTCGTTCAGGAACTCCACAAAAGCGGATCTGGAAAGGGTATCCGGGTACACGAACCATTTCTTCATATTGCCTCCGAAATGACACTAGCATCCATCAAACTTATTTGCAATTTATATAACAAGAAAATCCCGTACCAGAGCAGCGCTCGATACGGGATTTGGCCCGCCAACTTGCGACGGGCTCTTGGCCGTCCTGGCAGGTTTTAACGGGACTTTTTCCACTTGGTCCACCTCTTTACAACAGTGGTCTTAATGAGTCGGACGGGCTGGCGTGGCTGGGGCTCGGTTTCATCAGTCTCGGCCAAAAATTTCTCTACCTCCGACAAGGCAGACTTCTGTGTTCTCGCCTTGAGGATATGAGACCTCATCACCCACCCAGCACCATTGTGTTTTAGATGCACTAGATCATAAACCATCGAGACATCCTCCGGAAAAGAAGGCTACCTCAAAATCATTTCTTTTGCAATTTTTCAAGCGTCACTAATAGAGGCGAGGCGACGAAGATTGAGGAATATGTACCAGCTATGATTCCGATTAGTAAAACGAAGGCGAAATCACGAGTTGATTCACCACCGAGAAAATAGAGTGCGGCAAGGGCAATGAAGATAGTAAGAGATGTGTTAATAGACCTGCCAAATGTTTGAGAAACTGATTCCCCTACTGTTTCCATGAAAGGTTTTTTGTTGTTACCAAGTTTTAAATTCTCGCGCACTCGGTCAAAGACAACAATTGTGTCGTGCACAGAGTAACCGAGGATGGCCAGAAGTGCAGTAACGAAAAGCAAATCAATTTCTCCGCCGTGGAAATGAATCCAAGCCACAAAAACTCCCGTCGGGATGATGACATCGTGCGCGAGAGCAATTATTGTTGCCAAACCATACTTCCAAGAGGCTACAGGATGCGAAACTTTTCGGAAAGCAAAGGTGATGAAAAGCACGATACAGAGAATCACGATAGCGATAGCGATGAGGGCTTTGTGGGCAAGCTGGGAACCAACCACAGGACCAAGTGTGTTAAATCTCTCCTCTTTGGCTACGTTTGTCGCATCAGATTGGAAAGCACTCATGACTATGACTTTTTCAGTCGGTGACAGATCTCTTGTCTTTAGTATGTAATTTAGATTGCCGGATGGAGTAAGAACATAATTTCCAAGTCCAAGTTTATCTAGATTACTTTTAACCACAGCAGATTCAGGTCGAACAGACCCGTAACTAACTTCGAGGAGCGACCCGCCTTTGAAATCAATGCCGAGATTTAGACCGTAAGCAAACATAGCCAAAATCGAGCCGACAACGAGTATTGCGGAGAGAGCAAAAAATATTTTTCTTTGATTTACTACGAACATGATTTTAAAAATTCTTTTTCGACATATTTTTTATAAGTGCAGACCGTTACTGAATAAAAATCTTGACGCCTTTCCCTCTTTTTTTGGCAATACCGCAAGAAGGAACGTTCTAGAAACTGTAATCGCGGTAAACATGGAGACAATTACGCCAAGGCCGAGTGTTAGGGCAAATCCTTTTATAGCAGATGTGCCCAGCCAGAAAAGGATGATCGCTGTGATGATTGAGGAAATATTGGAATCGCGAATAGAAAGCCAAGCTCGGGAGAACCCTTCATGGAGAGCCTCATTTAAAGATTTACCTCGTTTTAGCTCTTCTTTCATTCTCTCGAATATGAGAATGTTCGCGTCCACCGCCATACCGATGGAGAGAATGAACCCTGCTATACCTGCGGCTGTAAATGTAACTGGAATCAGTTTAAATATTGCAAGTGAAAGTACGATATAAATCGAAAGTGAAATAGAAGCTAGTAGTCCTGGCAGTCTGTACCAAAGTATTAGAAAAGCCACGATAAGTGCAAAGCCGACCACTCCAGCTTTAACTCCGGATGTTTTGGCATCCTGACCGAGGGATGCGCCAATTGTCTGAGTAGAGATAAGTTCGATTGGTACAGGTAGGGCTCCGTAGTTTAAGTCTCTTACCAAGTTCTTAGCTTGATCCGCTGTGAAAGAACCAGAGATAACTGCTTTGCCATCTCCAATTTCATCCCGAATAACTGGAGAAGAAATAACTTGTCCGTCCAAGATAATTCCGAGCACTTCACCTTTGTGCTCCCGGGTAATTTTGGCAAATAAATCCTTGCCTTCCGAGTTCCAAGTGATAAGAACTGTTGGCTGACCAGAAATCTGAGCGCCACCGCCCGTTGTAAACTGAAGTGTAGCGCCATCTAGCAAATGACCATCGAGTCCAGTTGGTGCGAAAATTTCATCAACTGTTTTTGTTTTTAATTGATCTTCTGTAAAATTTTTTGCTTCAGGCCGAAGTAGTCTGAACTCAAGTTGAGGGGTTTTACCAATAAGCTCAACTGCTTGATTGATATCTGTTACCCCTGGAAGTTCAACTAGTAGTCTGTATTCACTTCCACCCGAGACAATACCTGGATTTTCAACTTGAACTACTGGCTCGGAGACACCGAAAAGATTTACCCGGCGCTCAATAACATCTCGCAAAGATGACATAGCATCACCGATATCGCCTCCATTTACTTTGGAGACATCAGCTCTGTATGTAAGAGCTGTACCACCATTAAGATCTAGACCAAGCTTGAAGGCGTACTTAGCTAGACGAGGAGATGTTTCTTTAGTGACCCTGTCAGATTTGTAGACAAAAAAAGCCGCGCCAAGGGCAATAACTATTAGGGCGACCGACCAGAACCTATGTTTAAACATATCGCCTATTATATGAATATTCTTTGAAAAAGCAACGGATTCTCCTGAATTAATATAAGCTCTATATAAAAAGAGCAGCGGACGTCATGTAGACGCCCGCTGTAGTACGTGGTTAGCGTAGACCGAGTTGTGAGGCCAAATCGACGTTCAGCCCTGCTTGCCGGTAGTGAGGACCAGCGAGCATGGTGCTCATGGCAACTGCCACAGCCGATCTTTCGACCCAGCCGAGGACAGTCAGGAGTTTCTTGTGCTCTGGTTTCACATCTTTCAGGGCATCCTCTACGAGATACTCCGAAAAGTTGTGAATTCCAGAGACAGCCAGAATCGCGAGCGAGTCTTGGAGAATCCGACTGCGTCCAACTTCGTAACTCACGGCAACGTCGTTGGGATAGCCAGAGACGGTGAAGCGCGGGTTCTGTTCCAGAAACCCGTTCCGGAAGAAAATCTGCGACGTATTCCAGTCGCGCATCGTTCCGTCGTAGGCAACGAACGCCGGAGCATACGTTGTGGGATCGATGGAAGCCTTAGCTGCCGCGGAAAGCGACAACTTAAATAGTTTGGTTACCTCCCTCTCCTGAGCCACGACCGTCGTGGGAATGAGCATAGCTGCGGTTAAGACAAGAGCCGACTTCCAGTTAATCATCCCATTCACCCCATATCTTTGCTGTCTTTTCTCGAGACAACTTCCTCTTGGATGCTAACAGAAACGCGAGGAAAATCAATGATCAATATTTAACTTAGAATTTATTAAAACTCAATGTATTTAAACAGACGTAAACTAAAGGATGCCCCCACGTTTCGGTCAACAGTCATGTTGAGAGTGCAGGAGCTGGTACCAGAACAATCTCCTGACCAGCCGTTAAATTTCCAGTAAGAATTTTTAGGGTAGGCCTTGATTGTCACTGCTGTGCCTATTGGAAACGAAACGCTACACGTTGGATTGCAGCTTACTGAATTGTCGGTACTTTTAACACTCCCCCCATTACTACCAGAAGTCAGGGTAACGTTTAATAATTTACCGCCAGCGTAAGACGACTGGGAGTAATATGAGGATTGAGAGTAGCCTGCGTAGGAGGATTGAGAATAATAGGCAGACTGAGAGTACCCACCATAAGCTGACTGTGCGTAATAAGCGGCCTCAGAATAAGAAGAATAGCTACTTTCTGAATAACAGGCTGCAGGGGTAGAACACTCATGCCAACCTCCAAGAATTCCGCAACAAATTAGACCCGCACAACAAGTTGCTCCACCACCACTTGCCCCACAGGCCCCCGGAGCATCCACACAAGAACTATAAGAGGATTCGGAATATGGCGGAATATAACAATGATAATTGAAACAATCTCGCCCACCGTTGATACATTGGCTAGTACTAGTATTATCGTATTCACAGCCATCTGGGCAATCAAAATCTCTCTCTCCAGTACAAATACCATCACCGTTTTCATCACAACTTGCCGCTTGGCTATCAAAACACGGAACAGCGTGTGTAGTAGAAAAACTTAAAAAAAATATAAAAATAAAACAGATTAAAAAAAATATAAAATTTGTAAGTCGAGCTTGTTTTAGATTTTTTTTCATATAATTATTTTTCTAGTACCATCATTTTTATCGTAGTTTTTGAATCAGCTAATTCCAGGAATTCGAAAGAGGCTTTATACTTCTTACTCTCAAGATCGATTGTTGCAGCTTTCGAGGAAAATATGGCGTGAACTAGAGTCCAAGTGCTTGTATCAAATGATGTAGTAAATAAGTCATAAGCTTCCAAATTTGAATATGGACTATCAAAATCAACCTCAAATCCACGAGAGTTATTGGCATAATCAACCTGGCTTGCCAAGATATTAGAAAAAATATTGTTGTTATTAACAATAAGTCCAGTTATATCCTGTATCTCCACTGGTAAATTGGAGGGTTCGATCGAATTCTTTCTGGTAACTTCAGATACTACTATTTTACTGGCTGGCTTTATTCTGATGAGCTGTTCTTCCGCAGTTAAATTGTCTAATGGGCTTGAAGTAGATTGAGGAGGTTGGTTTTCTTTGATTGAATAAAAATAGAACCCAAACAATATTAGAAATACAATTGCAAGTAAAAAATACAATAATAGCTTCTTATCCATTTAATATATAATAGCATTTTTTTTATTATGAGAAACCGCGCATCCTACAGAATACGCGGTCAGTAATAGAGCTTTAACGTCCCGAACGCTGTCTGCTTAGTCTCAGACCTGGCTCGGAACATTACGCACCAGTTCCCCGGTTTGATGTCCCAGTTCTTCTCGATGTGACTGTCGAAAAGTATTGGGTCTATCGCGCCAGCACAGAGATTATCTTGTGATCTGCAAGGAAGCGTGTCCGCATCCTGCCGACTCAGCAGATAAGCTTGGGTCATCGTACCGCCCGGATCGGGCGTGACGGCAAGCTTGATAACGCCTGTAGATGGCACAGGTACTCCGCAGAAAGCCTGGGGATGACCATCTGGCATTGGGGTCGGATCAGCGTAAGAGAACGGAACGAAGAAATGCTCCGTCATCGTGCGGGTTGGATTACCTCCGCCGTTCTCGTTGTCAGTTGGTGAGGTTGGCGACGAACCTCCCCCTCCGTTACACGCGATCGCTCCAAAAAGGAGCGTGAGGCACAGCGATCTGCGCATACACCCTCCTTTTCAAAAGACGTCTGTGATAATAATACCTAAAATAACCTATTTGTCAATATAATTATCCACCTACTAGAAAAACTCTCTAAACTGCTTCGCTTAAAATTTTCATCAAAACTAGAACTCGGTGTATTTAAACAAACGTAAGCTAAATGTCGCATTAGCGGTTTTATTAGTGCTCATGATAAGATTGCAAGTTCCTGTCCCAGAACAAGCTCCGGACCAACCGTTAAATTTCCAATAAGAATTTTTGGGATATGCTCTCAGAGTAACTGACGTGTTATTTGCATAAGTCGCTGAACAAGCCCCGCTCGGGCAATTGATCGAGCTATCTATAGTATCAACTCTGCCACCAGAATTAATTGTTACGCTCAAAACTTTTGTCCCCGCATATGAAGATTGAGAATAATATGAAGATTGAGAATAGCCTGCGTAGGATGATTGAGAATAATAGGCGGATTGAGTGTACCCACCATAAGCTGACTGTGCGTAATAAGCGGCCTCAGAATAAGAAGAATAGCTACTTTCTGAATAACAGGCTGCAGGGGTAGAACATTCATGCCAGCCTCCAAGAATTCCGCAACAAATCAGACCCGAACAACAAGTTGCCCCACCACCACTTGGCCCGCAGGCTCCCGGAGCATTCGTGCAATAGGCGGATTCAGAGTAGTAAGAAGCTTCAGTATAATAGGCTGCTTCCGCATAATTGCCCACACAAGAAACATTAGTTGGACTACAGCCCGGAACGACATCTCCACTGCATGTATCTTCACCAACACCCACACATGAAAAACCATCCGGGCAGCCATCCTGCGTGGGAGGATTACAGACTTTATCAGTTGGGTTACAGCTAAAAACATCAATACTGCAAGAAGCCAGAGTTGTATGAGTAAATAAACCAAAGAATAATACAAGGAAAATAGATAAAATAGATATTCTATTGCTCCGCATACAAATATATTATACCAAAATTTTTAGATCTAAAAGTAACGCTATTCACATAAACGACAAAGGGCTACTGGTGGGATCCAAGTAGCCCCTTCTACTCTTGCCGGCTGGCACCGGCCGAGGTGGTTTGCCCTTCGGCCTCCTTGACTCGACTTGCCGTCTCGTCTCCGAAGCTTTTGAGCATGTTGATGAAGGACTGCTGGTTCTTGCCTAGGCGCTGGAACAGATCCTGCGCCGTGCGGTCAGCCTCGAGCTCTAACTCGAGTTTGAAGAACTCCTTTTCCGTGGGAGTTAGGACGCTGTCGTTCTCGATTGCGCGCTTCACGATGAAGTCGCGTTGCGGATGGCCCAGTTCGTGAGCAATCATCGCCTCGAGTTCGTCCCCTCTACCTCGGTTAAGAAGTTCTGTTACGACTTTCTCGGAGATGAAAATCCTGTCTCCGATTGACATCGCCTCTTCGCCGATACCACGGCAGGTCGAGATCGTGACTGGCCTTTGCGTCGGACCCGGCAGGGCAACGAGCTCGGCGAGCATACGATTCAGCGTACCTTGGTTTTGAGTTTTGGTAACGACCAGAACCCTCTCGGCGGTGGCAACATCTGCTGTGAGAATGGAATCGAACTGCGCCCGATCGAGCTTCCAGACATACGTCCGGATCTGATTGAAGCGAGTCTTATTCGCACTCTCTGCGGCGTTTGCGACGCCGGACACTGACCATATGATGGCCAGTGCACATACGATGCGCATGACCATCACAACCTCCTCCCATCGTTCGCAATGAACGATGCTCTAATAATAAGTATATAGAAAAAACCTTATTTGTCAAGCTATTTATCCCCTTTTTATAATTTAATCCTAGTTTTAGCCATTTAATTCGGTATCAATTACTTGTTCAAAATTATCAAGTGGAGCCGCCCCATTTATAAATTCTTTGCCGATTAAAAATCCCGGCGTTCCACTTATCCCGTATTTCTGACCTAACTTTTGAGATGCTGATATTTGGGCATCATATTTATTTTGTGCCACACATGATTTAAACTGATCTAAATTTAAGCCTGCATTTGTCGCAAATTTTTCTAAATTAATTTTGTTAAAATTGCCCTGGTTTTCACCATTTTGATTTGCAAAAACTTCATCATGATACTGCCAGAATTTTCCTTGCTCTGCAGCACAGTTGGCTGCTTCAGCTGCATCTTTCGACTCCTGACCCAAGAAAGCGAAATCCATATAAACAAACTTTACTTTACCAGTATCAATGTATTCTTTTTTTAAAGTTGGGAATGTTTCTTTTTGAAATCTACCGCAAAATGGACATTGAAAGTCCGCAAATTCCACCATGGTAAGTTTAGCGTTGGGATTGCCTAAATATGGAGTATTTTTTGGTAATTCATTTAAAACTTTTAGACGGTTTGCCTCTATAACTGCTGGTTTTTGCAAAGCACCAGAATTTGCTTGGTCCTTTGTGAGGACCAAGTTTTTAATCTGGTAACTGTTATAGGCCCCGATCCCAATCGCGATTAAGGCAAAAAGAAGGCTCAACCCGCTGGAATATTCTTTTAACCAATCTGAAAATGATATTTTTTTGTGATGTTGTTCTGACTCCATAAATTTAATTATTAACTACCACTTTAGCACGCTGGCTTGGCTTTAGGTGGTTATGATATCCCCAAGTACCCACCTTATCAAATTTAAATGCCCAGACTTCACCTCCTAAGAAAGGCTCCTCTGGGTCAAAGCCAGGGTAATCTCCGTGGGTGGGGTGTGGATCA
Source organism: uncultured Candidatus Saccharibacteria bacterium (assembly GCA_964576615.1). Taxonomy (GTDB): domain Bacteria; phylum Patescibacteriota; class Minisyncoccia; order Phycocordibacterales; family DATDWN01; genus C7867-006. The sequence goes on along the minus strand of CAZNUU010000008.1, from coordinate 12,821 downwards.
GAAGCAGGCCAGACATAATCTTTAGTGTCATTTAACCAAACTACCCTTCCTCCCACATTGATGGTAATAGTTCCTGGATCAAAACCATTATCAGTTACCCTGACTATGGTATCGGTACTTAAAATTTCGCTTGGTTTAAAAAATTTGGTGGATAAGTTAGTATCCGTATTTGGTTCTTTGTTAAAAAAAAGAAAGGTAGAGAAAATAACAATAACAACTGCTGTAATGATCAATATTTTTTTAGACATGACAATATTTTTTAAATTCGTCCGGGACTTCATCGCAAATCGCCTTGGATTTATCTACCGAATACCAGATACGCAATTTTGGTAGAATTGAATTGTAGCACGCTCTCCTCTCGTCACTTTGCAAATTTGGATTGGCACAGAAAGCTAGACCTAAAACATATGCCTCCTTGGGTTTACCGTATTTCATATGGCCGTCCCCTAAACCATAAATACAAGCTAAACGGTAAGGATTATTTAACGACTGACACATTTTTATACCTTGATTAATATTATAATCAGGCACGGACAGATTGAGGCGAATGAATTCATCGAACAGACCGGAAGTAACTGGCCATCTGATGCTGAAACTTTTTTCTTTAATCTTTTCAATATCGGCTTCACTTTTCATAAGGTCGTTGCTGTTTTTGCGTAAGAGAGCCGGCAGCATGTTGGTATAACACGCCTCTCCATAGTCCTTTGGTTCTGAGGGACAAAGATAGAAAGAGTCTTGAGTTATTTGGGGAATTTTATATTTTGGATTGGTAGATAAAATTTCAATAGAATTAAAAACCCCGCTCACACAACGATAAAGTTTGCCGTACTGGCTTCTATCATCCCCTGCTACTTTTTCACAAATATCTAAGCCCGTTTTTATCATTTTAAAAGGATCCCCCCATAAAGACGGGTCTTCCCCATCGGTGGTGCCATGACCGATACCGTGGTAACACGCTCCTTCTCCATCAGTTGTTTGATTTTGCAATTTATCCCCTACATATTTACAAAAATCCTTAGCTTTCTGGATGTCTTTGGTTTCGGACAGAAGTTCTTCCATAAATCCATGATAGAAACCATAACCACAATAAGAAGTTTTTGAGTTTAAGTCAAAATCCTTACCTTTGGAAAACTGACTATAAGCTTCTGCTCCTAGTTTATGGGTAAAATCATGGCAAGCTGATGCAAAATTCGGCTTGGAGCTATAAAGTTGAGCTAGCTTATCGAAAGCAGCTGGAATACCTCTTCGGTCCAAAGTATCGTCTAATATTTTTTGCCAACAATCTATGCTATTACAATTTTTTAATTCTTCTTGTCTATTATTAGCTTCAAAAGACCAAACCATAAGAAGAATCAAAAGAATTGAGCTTGATGTTACAATAATTTTTCTACTCATAACTAAATTATTTTATTTTGTACTGTTCAGCTTTTTGTTGCATTTCTTGCGCCTCTGTCGTCTTACCTTCACTTTTATACAACTTAGCAAGTCTATCATAGGCCCCTAAAGTAGGATTGAGTTCGGCTGATTTTTTAAACATTTCCTCGGCTAAATCAAGTTTATTTTCTCTTTGATAAATACTACCCAGACCCAAATAAACCTCACTTTTAGGTTTTATAAGTTCTAAATATTTTTTAAATGAAGCTTCTGCAAGATCAAGTTTATTTTGAAATAAATAAAGATACCCCATACCCATATACGATTCACTTAAAGGATTGAGCTCAATAGCTTTTTTAAACATTGCTTCAGATTCTGCATATTTACCCATATCTCGATAAATATCACCTAAACCCATGTAATTAAAGTCATTTGGATCAATGGCTAAAGCTTTTTTAAACATTTCTTCTGCCTTCGGTAAATTGCCTTCATCACGATAAAGATAGCCCAATCCATAGCTATAAAGCAGTGAGTCATTGGGGTTTATTTTCTCAGCAATTGCGAACGCATTCTCTGCTTCTTTTTGCTTGCCCCAATTACGATATAACTTTCCCAGATCAACATAATTCCAAGCATTTTTTGGGTCTAGCTCAATTGCTTTTTTAAACACTACCTCAGACTCTGCGTATTGGCCTCGATAACGCAGGAGGTTCCCCATCTGCATCAAAGCAGAAACGGAATTAGGATTACTAGCCAAAGCTCGATTTAAAACACTCTCTGACAAATCGTACTGTCCAGTTTTAAAATAAAGATTGCCTAAGTTAACCAGAGAATTTACATCGCCCGGGTTAGATTTAAGCTTATCTTCTAACGATTTTATCTGAGCATCATATAAATTATTGGTAGTCAATTCAGAAGACTTTTGGGGATGTGACTTATTAGAATAAAAAATCATACCTCCCATGAATAAAAGGGCAAGAATAAGACTTATTATTTTTTTAAATTTATCTGTCACAGGAATTTTGGTATCTTATATCTATCATTTGGCAAATTTTTTTAGCCTCTGTCACTGAATACAAAATTTTGCTCGTAGAGATCAACCTATTGTAGCAATTTTTTTTGTCAGATTCGTGAAGACCTGCATTTTTACATAAATCTAAAGCCTCCAGATATTCTTCTCCGGGCCTGCCGAACTCAAGTATCCCCCCAATTAAACCATCAAAACAAGAATTCCTCAGATCTCCGGAAAGACTCTGGCAATCTTTAATTTCCAATGAATAATTTTCATTTTTCCCAACTTTGTGAGAAATTGCACTAGCGACTAGTTGTTCTAAAGCACTTGTAGAATAAACACTATTTTTTATTGCAAAGATAAATTTAATTGCTTCACTTAACTTGCTGTTGGCTAAATACATCGCCCTCGTATTCATTTGCTCAAAACATGATTTTTTAAAATTATCTTCCTGGGTAAGACAAATACTATACGGATTTTTTTCGGATTTGTTTAAACCATAGGATCCAGAGTTTAAAGCTATAGCTAAAGAATTAAACACCCCCGTACCACACTCGTAAATTTCTTGGCTTTGAGGTAAAAGTTTACAAATATTTAAGGCTGGATTAATAATTTTTTGTGGATTGCCCCAAGACTCCAGATCATCCCCATCCACGGCCCCGTGACCAATTCCGTGAAAACAGGCAATGCCAGTTTTTTTATTGAAATTTTCAAGTTGTTTGTCTGCATAAGCACAAAAGTCTTCGGCTTCTTTTATATTACCGGTACGACTAAGTAATGTCTCCATAAAACCATGATAAAAACCATAACCGCAATAAGATGTTTTGGGGGTTAAATCAAGTTGGCCAGTTGATTTATAAATGTTATAAGCTTCACTGCCTAAATCGTGAGTAAAACTATGACACTCTGATACAAATCCTGGTTCGGTATTATAAAGCTCAGCTAAAACATTGAAGGCTTTGTTTAAACCTTTTTTTTCTAAGGTCTGAATTAAAAGAGAGTGCCAACAGGCAACATCTGAAACATTACCACAATTAATCTTCACCTCGCTAGTCTCTTTTTCCCTAATAAAAATGACAAAAAACAAAAGTAATACCCCAAGGAGAAGCACGATAAAACTTGCTAGTGATTTTTTCACGTAAAATAAGAAACTTGCAATTTTAAACCATCTTTATCTAATGGGCTGGAAGAACAAAAAAGGCTCCGGTCAGTTTTGTGTCACAGGCATATATGTATATTCCTGTTCCACGAAAAGCTGGGGTTATAGATTTGATGCTCTTAGCCGGAAGATCTATAACCACATTACCATTTACCAATTTGTGACTAGTTTCATCATGATTAATAAACTGTATTGGTTTTTGATATTCAATTCTGGCAATCGTAGGATACGGATTACATTTATTAAACTCAATCGTAGTAGTTGGAACAGAATATTTTAAAACAGTATCTGAAAAAGTCTGGAACTCTGCGCCTGAAGCACCACTTTTTGGCGCTTGGTTAAATAAATCTTGTACATTGATAACTTTTTGATTGTTGGTATTTGAGTTAGTTGTGGTAGCTTGCGGCGCATCATTTACTGCTATATTTCTATTTGTAGTGAAGATCAAATAACCTACTACAATTATCGCAATAACCAGGAACGCTATGATAGTTTTTGTAAAATTATCCATATTTATTATTTCGATTTATTAGCTAATTTTAGCATATTAAAATGGAAATGGGATACAATTATCCACCAGCCCCTTGACGAGAGAGACAGTCATTTTTCCACTCTTCGGGTAAGGAATTACACAGGTCCAGAAACTGGGTTGAACCCTTATGGAAATTGTAACTAGAAAAATTGATTAACTGACTAAAGCATGCGCCCCGATTATTTTTATCTGCTCCATTACAAAAACTAACAGCCCTGGGTATATTCCTATAGTCAGTTTCAATCATACGACTAGCGACATCAGGAAAACACTGAACACTTCTTGCTTCGGGCAGACCGCTACAAAAATTATTCAATTTTACTGGATCAAATTTCATCTGCGCAACAACCACGTAGAACAGGCCCAGAAAACACCTCTCTTTATCTGCTTGTTTTTCCAGAAAGTTACTACCACAGTGATCCATAAGCCCCTGCGGCTGCATTATTTGAGCATAAACCAGCGGCCAACTTTCTGACCAGCAGGAACCACGTCTGGTGCCGTGAAATTGTTTGCAGAAATACTCCGGATCACCTTTTACTACTTTTATATCTTTTACCAGGTCAGTGTCTTCAGTCTCAAGCGGCTGATAAATCTGCATGAAAACCCCATCGTAACAAACTTGGGAAAAATCGTGGTTTGATTTTTTAGCTAGAGCATCACAAAGACCTAGGGAATAATTCACATCCGCTTCTGTAACATACATGCTCAAGTGCCCTAAAGCGTGATAACAGGAACCTTGTTCAGTGCCAGTTGGATCAAAACCAGGACGCTTTTCGCAGACATCCATTAACTCTGGCTTAATTTTTTCGATCTGATCTTTAGGTAAAGACTCAGCCCGAAATCTTTCCTGGAAAGCGCCGTGGATACCACCATTGGAACATACTCCAGAAGGTACACGAGCTAAGACATCTTTCCATTTACTAGGATCCTTTCTAACTTCCCTCGCAGATAATTCGTGGCCTAGAGTATGACAAAAGGGATAAGAACTATCTTTGCCTTGAATTATTTCTGTGACCTTAAATGTATCCTCCATGGAAATACTATCCATAAGCTTTGGGATCTCGCGATCATAACAAGCGGGATGATATCGTTCGCTTTTACAGGCCTCAATTATTTGATCCGCATAATTATTTAACTCCATCTCACTCTCATTATTTCTTATGCTTTTTCTGGAAAAGAAAAGGGCACCTCCAATTACCAGGATCAAGATGACTACAGGAATAATATTTTTTTTGTCTAGAATTTTTTTCATGAGCTTAGAAGTCTAGACCTACAGCCGTCTTGAAACTCGGAAGGCACTGCAGCACAGAAATTTTGCCTATAACTATTGTCCTTAATATATGAGGCAACATTATTAAAAAGATTTTTAAAACAAGAGGATTTGAAATAGCTATCATCCATTAAATCACAAAAACGAATTGAAACATTCACATCATTTTCTCCTCCCCAGTACAGGGAATTTAAGGCTTGGCTAATACAGGAATTGGAACCAGCTTGATCGTTAGCTAGAAGACACCAACTATATATTTCTTGTAATTTATCATTGGAAATTGAATTAATAGAATCTTGCCGAATATCTCTACCTTGCACGATGCCATCAAATTCCTTACCGAAACCACCGAAGCAGCCGTCGCGAGCAATTGGATCGTCCAGAGATATTTGTTCACAAAGCTTAAACGCTTTTTCAAAGTCAGTCGAAGATGGATTCCCAATATTTGCGCCTGCTGCTTCAAATAAATATGGCGTGAGATAATCATAACAGAGGTACTTAGCATTATTTGGAATATAACTTTGTTGGCAGAGAGCTAAGGGCTTGTTTGGGTTAAGATATTTTTTTCTTTGAACCCTCCATATGTCTCGGTCATGGAATCCTCCTCCGATTATTTCCATCACGGTGCCACTTATGCACTGGGTGGACTCTTGATAGCCATATTTTGCGGTACCAGCCTTTTGACAAACTGCTGAGGCTTTGGCCATGTCATATCCTTCAAAAGCGAGGATACCGTGACCTAGGCCATGGAAACACATGGTATAAGCCCCACTTCCCCCCGGCGCTTTTTTACACGCAGCTGCAATTTCTGGCAATGCTGTATCGCCTTTTTCACCAAAAAGACCAATAACAATCGCGTGAGAACACGCATTTCTGAAGTCCATGGTACAAGCTGTAATACCATTTACTCCTTCTTGTTTATACAAAACATCCCCAATACCATGACCTAGTAAATGTAGATCTATGTTTGGACTAAGTTTTGCTCTTTTTAACACTTCGAATGCATAGCGACCACCTTTCTTTTCAGCTAAATTGCTGAAATATTTAGAGAGCTCATCAAAATTTAAATTTTTATTATCTATTTCTCCAAGCTCCGGAAAATTATTCGTGACTTGTTCTGCCTGTGGTTTTTTTAAGCTCAAAAAAGAAAAAACGATTAGGGTAACAACTAAAATCAAGATAATAACCTTACCAAATTTCTCCATCTTGGCCATATTATATACCAGATCTAGAAAGTAAGGTTTTTATGGTTTTAAGAGCAATTTTTAGGTCAAGCAAGAACGAGCGATTTTTAATATAGTAAATATCGTAAGTGAGCTTTTCTGCTGTCTGGTTAACTGCTGGACCATGATGAGGATGATTCTCTTGATGAATCTGAGCCCAACCGGAGAGCCCTGGTTTTATCAGATGTCGAATATTGTAGTAAGGAATTTCCTTGTCGTATATTTCTACTCCAGAAGGCAATTCAGGTCGAGGACCGATTAAAGAAATGTCACCTATCAAAACATTCCAGAGCTGAGGCAATTCATCTAATCTAGTTTTTCTTAAAACATTTCCAACCCGGGTTACAACATTTCCGGCACTCTGGGTGATTGTTCCCTCGCTTTTACTCATGGAACGAAACTTGTAGAGCTTAATCTCTCGCCCATCTTTACCGACCCGAATCTGGTCGATAAAAACAGGGCCACCGTCATCTAATTTTATCGCTAGAAAAACAAACGGATAGAAAATTAGGGAAATAAGCCCCAAAACAAAAGCTAAGGTAAAATCCATAATCCTCTTTAAAAAGTCATACGTAAATTTGGGGGAAACTGAAATATTTTCCAAAAACCAACTATAAGTAACCAAGGAAAGTGGAATTCGGTCAAAAATATCTTCGTAAATTTTATGGGAATCAATAAATTTAACCTTGGAAAAAATCAGATTATAAAGGTGAGGTAGAAGTGGAGTGATTTTTTCGTGGGAGAAGTCTATAGCAATAATCTTGATATCGTTTGAATATACTGGTTTTACAATATCCTCCTGGATATCAATTGAATCTAGATTATGTACATCTATGGAAGAGACAAACCTCAGTTCATAGCGAGAGTTCCCATTCACTTCCGAAAGAAGCTGATTCATTTCCGATCCTGCACCAATAAGCATAGCAGGCTGTCTCTCTACCCTTCCAACAAAAGCCGAAAGATATAACCTCCAGAATAAGGCAAACAGAAAAGAAATAATTAGATCAATAAAAAGAATCGTCTTGGGGGTAATGCCAAAGAAAGGAATGAAATAGAAAAATATTATGGCAAAAACACTATTAACTACTTGAACATTGAAAATAATACTCGGTAATCTGTTCTTTAGGATGAGAGTATGCTTTTCATAAAGACCAGCGATAAAGTAAACAAAAACCCAAAAAACAAATAGAATAGAAAACGGTATTAGGTGAGTTAAGAATTTATCCAAGGTCGGTGCCTCAGCAAACCTTAGATAAAGGGAGAGCCAGAGAGATATGACGAAAAATAATATGTCACCAAAGAATAAAACCGAGGTTTCTTTTCGAGCCACTCTAGTCATAGATATTACCCAATACTATGCTAAAATGGCAATATATGCAAGCCCCAAATTCGGCAGAAAATGGCTTAAAACCTAAGGAATTTAGGAAAAAGAAAGTTTGTTTTATGATTACAAAAGCGGTGTGGGGAGGCGCCCAGAAATATGTTTTTGATATGGCCACTTCCCTGCCAACAGACGAGTTTGAAGTTCTGGTTATATGTGGCGAAGGTAACGTCTTAAAACACAAACTCGAAGAAAAAAACATAAAGGTCTATCAAGTCTCTGGCCTGCGTCGCAACTCTTCTTTTAGCGCGGTAAACATCGGCCTTAGAACATTAAAAATTCTTTCACGCGAGAAACCAGATGTGCTCCATCTAAATAGCCCGCAAGCCTCTGGAATTGGGGCTGTGGCTGGTAGGTTACTTTTTATTCCAAATATTATTCAGACCATACACGGCTTTACATTTAATGAACACCGCGGCTCCTTAGCGAATTCTGTTATTTATTTTTTTACTTGGCTAACAATTTTACTTTGTCACAAAACAATAGTGATTGCGCCCCAAGAAGAAAAGCAGGCACTATCTATGCCATTTGTGAGTTGGAGGAAAATAGTATTGATAAGAAATGGTATTAAAAAGATAGACTTGAAGGGTAGAGAAGATGCCAGAGCTGAACTCGCGAGAAAAGTTAACATGGACTTAAGGGATAATGTTTGGATTGGCACAATTGCGGAACTTCATAAAAACAAGGGGTTAGGTTACGCCATTAGATCTTTTTCTAGAATAAAATCTAACGTTGTTTTTTTTGTTTTGGGCGAAGGTGAAGAAAGGAAAACTCTCGAAAAATTAATAAAAGAACTTAATCTAGAGAAGAAAGTTTTTCTTTGTGGCTTTGTAGAAAATGGACCACAATTTTTTTCTGCATTTGATATTTACTTATGTTCGTCTATAAAAGAAGGCCTCCCTTACACGATCCTTGAAGCAGGAGATGCTGGTTTACCTATTGTCGCTACAACGGTCGGAGGAATCCCAGACATTATCACAGATGGAAAAAATGGAATCCTGGTACCACCAAAACGAGACGGTGCTATTCGTAGAGCACTGGAGTATTTAATTGAAAAACCTGAGGAAAGAAAACTGTTTGGAGAAAAAATAAAAGAAAAGATTGAAAAAAATTTCTCGATCGAACAGATGCTCGAGAAAACCATAGGGCTATACAACAGAAAAAACTAGACTACTGTCATTTCGTTAGTGGTGGAAACAGCTTCTTTATGTACAGGCCTCTCTGTCCTCCTCATACCCATTAACATCCCTAAGCCCAGAAATTCTGTAAGCAGATGACTACCGCCATAACTCATAAACGGAAGTGTATTGCCGGTCACAGGCAGAAGCCCAATATTCATGCCGACATGAACAATTATATGAATCAAAAAAAGCAAAGCAATGCCAAAACCAAATAAAGTCTCGAAATTACTTCCTCCCCGATACGATATTTTAAATATCCTCCAGAAAACAATGCCGTAGAGTGTAAAAAGTAAAAGCACTCCGACAAAACCCCATTCTTCCGCAAAAGCAGCGAAGATAAAATCAGTCTGATATTCGGGTAAAAATTGAAGTTTAGATTGAGTACCATAACCAATCCCCTTGCCCAAAATTTCTCCTGAACCGACAGCGATTGTGGACTGATAAGCATTGTAGCCAGTCCCCCTAATATCCGCCAAAGGGTAAAGAAACGTTTTTATTCTCTCTTTTTGATAGGGTTTGAAAACAAAAAACCAAAGACCACCGAAAGCCACAACACCAATTAGAATTACGGCGAGTAGATGCTTTTTAGAAATACCCGAGACCAAAACCATCCCTAGCCACAAAGAAGCGATAATTATAGCCGAACCAAAATCAGGCTGAAAAAAAACTAGAGCAAATATGATAAAAGCATAAATGCCAGAAACAAATATGTGGCGTATATTTGCAATCTCAATATGACGCCTAGAAAAATACTTGGCCAGAAGAAGAATCACTACGATTTTAATCGGATCAGTTGGTTGAAAAGATAGAAGGCCGAAGTTATACCAGCTTTGCGCTCCTCTAAAAACACTACCCAGGATAAACAAAAAAGCGAGGATAATGGTAGAGAGGGCAAAGAGTATCACAATGACTTTAGTATTTTTTAGAAAACTCCAGTCAATTAAACTGGCTACAAAAAAAACTAGAAGAGAAATGCTTATCCAAATACTCTGCCTGAGAAAGAGACTGCCCTGATCCGATAGGAAAGAATTCATGGTCACAAGTCCAGCCAAGGAAAGCAGCAGCACGGCGAAAAGCAAAATCCAATCAATATTTCTGAAAATATTTTTTGTGTTTGAAAACATTACAGGAAGCGGTAAATGATAGTAATTACATTTGGCTTAAGCTGACAAAGGCTGGAACTAATCTTGGCATAAACCCCGGTCAAAGACTCCTTGCTTGGAGCTGAGAAATAATGCTCATCGTCGCTACTAATTGATTTAAGAAAACTCTCGCTTACATCCTTACCCAAGCCAATTGTGTAAATATCTATGTTTTTGGACATGATATCTTTGGCCAAATTTTGGGCTGAAGTTTTTGGATAATTTACATCAGTTGCATCCCTTGGCTCAGTTGGAATACCATCAGTAAGTAGCACAATTGCTCTTTTTGTATCATCCCTCCCTTTTGAAGCAAGCTCACTTAAACTTTTTGTAAGACCATCGGTTATATTTGTGTTCTCCGCAATGGCGGCAAGCGACATGTTGCTTATCGAGGAAATGGCAGCATTTTTATTTGCTGCAAGCGGACTTTCGATTTTCCCGTCATTACCAAATGAAATAACTGAGACTTGATCACTGTCGGACAGCTTGTAAACAAACGATTCGGCTGTGTTTATCACCGTAGTAAAGGGCTCTGGCGGATTTCTACTCTCCGACCTCATCGAACCAGAACGATCGAGGTCTAGCACAATATCAAGGGGTCTCTCACATGCCTCTACTCCGAGATTATACGGTTTTGGCCAAGTGAACACAAAGTCCTGACTAGTTCTTTTTAGCAAGTTATCGATGTATGTTCTCGATGCGGCAACCGCATTATCATTTCCGTCTAGAACTATGGCATCCAATTCGACTTGGTGGATATTTTCTATCGAGTTGTTAATGATAGTGCCTGTGATATGTGGACTGGTCGAGGTAGAAAGTAGTTCACTATATTTTAAGTCTATGCTAGGCTCTACTGTAGTATTTTTTTGCCAAGCGCTAAATTGTAGAAATGTAAAATCCGCTGATTTAACTTTTCTGTTTTTTATAACAATACCTGGTTCGAGAATAAGAAATTTTTTGCCCTTGGGAATACTAGTTTGACCTTCTTTGGAAGTAATCAGTTTGTTGTCAGTATCATAAATGTCAAACCTATAATTTACCGCTGGATTTTCAGAATTAACATTAGGATTCTCTGCCAAAGCTACTGCAGAATAGACATCCCCTGAAATGTTAAATATCTTTGACCATAGAACAACTGGATCCAAAGCATCACTGGTACAAAGTCTGGTACACCCACCACCACAATCTATGCCTGTTTCATCCCCATCCTGTGTCCCATCAAAACAAGTCGGAGCCTTATAAAATATTTTCCAAAATAGTCCACCAATGACAATAAATAAGACCAATACTGTACCCCCGCCATATACAAATCTTCTTTTAGTAGCCCAAAGCGCCATTTCTAAATTATAACAGAAAAACCATTCAATACTCTGTTCTGGCGCCTAGCTACTTTCCCCTTGCGAGTATCATCGCCTCAACTCAGCTTAACTTCCGTGTTCGGAATGAGAACGGGTGTGACCTGAGCGATAAAGCACCAAAACACAACATTGAATGGTTTTTTGTAAAAGTATTTCATGGAATTCATCCCATGTAACAGAATACTCCGACGTTTCAGCTCCGACGATTTATCGGAGGGCCGACTTATCGTCGGCCTCGGAGCCCCGACCGCTTGCGCGCGTCGGGGAAGTTTTAGTGATTGTTAAATTTCCTAATAGAAATCGGCTAATTAGTACACCTCGGCTCAACACATTACTGTGCTTCCACCTAGTGCCTATCACGTGATCATCTCTCACGGGCCTCAAATGATTCCTAATCTTGAAGTGGGTTTCATGCTTAGATGCTTTCAGCATTTATCCCTTCCCAACATAGCTACTCTGCGATGCCCTTGGCAGGACAGCAGACACACCAGAGGTCAGTTCATCCCGGTCCTCTCGTACTAGGGACAAATCTTCTCAAGAATCAACGCCTGCAGTAGATAGGAGACCAACCTGTCTCACGCTTGTTACCTCAGCTTACGCTGAGCAATGGACTATAACTCTTGCCCGTCCGATCGCAAAGCGATCTAGGATTAGGGTTAGTTGATGCTTAGTCTCTACGGGTAATTATATTTAGATTGGAAGTGGCGAGTTCATCGACACTCCCGTGTCGGCCTCGCCTATGTACTAATTTTCTGCCACCCCAATTATGGGAGTAGCATTGATCGCTGCAAGAATAGCTTCGCCGCGTTCTCCTTCCGGAAGCTCGTGCAACCTGACTCCTTTGATCCGTTGCACGTTCATGTACACAACCCCTTTCAGATCGTGAACCGCTCGAGCGTCATCCTTTCCAGTAGTCTCTACTACAAGGATCATCTTCATGCCGACCTCCAATCTAAATATAATCTTCCCTCGGTATCGTCATCAATTTCATCCTTCGCAAAATCTCAGGATAAAATCAAAGATTTTACCGATATAAATCCCGACGCCACTAGGGTCGGGACCCGATCCGCTTGCGCGTCGGGTCAACTTTAGCTCTGTTTAGTTTCATCTAAACAGGACCGCCGTGATTTGATTGTTCTTAGCCGACGATTTCTGTCGGCTCCCCGACTGTAACGTCGGGGCTATCTTT
>CAZNUU010000007.1:0-40862 GCA_964576615.1 uncultured Candidatus Saccharibacteria bacterium | reverse complement strand
TTTGTGCCGAGAGTCAGGATTGCACTGACGACCCTTCCCTCTTCAGGGGAATGCTCTACTAACTGAGCTATCTCGGCAATTTTTTTATAAATCCATCACTTATTATCTTCTCTATATAATCACGTCTCTTGAGTCTTTTCAACTTATATTCAACCGATCTTGCGTCTTTTAATGTTTTAAATTCTTGAGAAAAGACTAACCCCATATTCCCCATTCTGTGTGTCGATGGGGTCGAACCTTGTTTATGTTGTTTGATTCTTTTGCCAATATCAACAGTGCTGCCAATATAGTACTTTCCTTTATTGCTTTTTAATATATACACATAACTCATAATCCACCAAGGCCGACGTGTCAGTCGGCCCCCCGACTTCCGACGTTACAAGTCGGAACGTCGGGGCTGAGCTATCTCTGCAATTTTGTCATACTATCACAATACCCTATTGCTGAAAATTCTTTAGTATATCGTTAAAATTTGTTTTGGCGCCACCATATGCCCCGCTAATAGCTTGGATATATGGTTGGATAAGATAAAGTGCTCCAATAGCCGAGCCAATGATAAAAAGCCAATAAACCGTATACAATATTCTTGTCCAACGCATCGAGCGCTGCATCTTTCGCAGAATTTCGTTGTTTTCCTCTGCAATTTCAACACTCTTTTCAAGAAGCTCTTTCTCTTCCGGATCCATGGGTAAATTCTAGCAGATTTATGGCTAACAATCAAAGAAAATTGTGCCACCGATACGAATCGAACGTACATCTATCCCTTAGGACGGGACTGTTCTATCCATTGAACTACGGCGGCTAAAACATAGCAAGCTATGTTCGCCCATCCGATCGTGAGTGATCGGATTAGAGCAATTAGGCCATTGCTGGTTGAGGAGGAACTGCAGGTGGGTTTAATCCTAGTAGTCGAGCTAACTTGGGCCTATTAAAGCCGACTACTACGTCACTATCAATCAAAATTACAGGCACACCAAGTTGACCTGATTTTTCCATCATTTCTTTTCTCTTTTCCATATCCGCAGCAACATTAAATTCTTCGTAAGCAATGCCATTAGCCTTGAAATACTCCTTAGCCATAGCACAGAAATGACAAACTGGAGTTGAATATATAACTACTTTTTTCATGTTTCGATTATATATTATTCTGTAAAAAAATGCCAGATTTTTTGCCAAAAATTCTCCTTTATTCCCGTAGTGGAAGCATTTTCGTCCTGATTAGGCACCACCACGACCATGCTCTCCCCTCCCTTTGTCACAGAAAATCTAGACCTTATCTCCTCCTCAAGACCAGCATCCGTATTCAGCTTACCCATCTTACCTTGAAGCTCCAAATCTCTAGCCTTCAATTCATTTACATTGGCCAGTGAGAGATTTTTCATATTATCACTTTCTCTTTTTTTACCATAAACTACCCAAGTTGAATGTAAAACTAACAAAGTCAAAAGACCAAGCAAGCCAAGAGTCACTTTGTTATACAAAAACGAACGAACCTTGCGTTTTTGAACAAAATCGAGCATGATAACTCATTATATGTTGTTTCAGAAAAAGAACAAAAAGAAACTCGAGGCTATTTGGAAAATAGTCTGCATAGTTATGATTGTTGGTATGATTCTCTTGTATTTACCGGGCCTATTTATCTAAGAATTTAGGGCAATTTCAGCCATTTTAAGTACAGCCTCCTTGGTTTTGGCAACAGCTAAAAAACGACCATTGTGACAGAAAATTGCACCAGGAACACCAGTGATTTTTTCTAATTCTCCATCCTTTTTACCAGCCCATTCTTTAGGTAAACTTTTACGATCAATGAAACTATTCTTATCGTTACGTATCGTTTTTATTGACCAATTCTGATCATGCCTTGGAAAAACAATAAAAAGTGGCTCAGGAAATTTAGCTAAAGTTTCACTAGATGGATATGGCTTATCCAATACAATAAGTCTTTTATCTATAGATCGATTATAAACATCTTCAACAATTTCCCTAGCCTCAACCAATCCCTGTCTTTTTGAAATTTCGCGACTCAGTACTTCTTTTGCAATCGGCAGAACTTTGCTGAAGCCGTCATCGTAGTTGTAACTTTTTTCATCCCAACGAGGAGTAAATGCATTGAAAAAAAGTCCAATATCATAAGGATAAACATTGGGAATTTTTGTTTCGACGACAGTAATGCCATTATCAGCCGCATCTATCCATTGTATGAGGATCTCATCAATCTTTTCGGCAACCTCTTTTGACATACATAAATCTTCCCCGTATTTCTTCCAAACCAGACCAAACGCTGCAAATGGTATCGAATTTTCTCTTTTTCCAGCACCTCCTCTCTGGTGGTGGTCGAAACGATCAGTATCTGGGTCATGTACTCCCCCAACATCCACAACATAATCCGCATCTTTTATGCGAGCTTCGTCTCGGGATCGCACAACTTCATAGCTTGTGCCCCTTTTTTCGAGAAGAGACGATATAACTGCAACAGCGAAAATATCGTCTGCATGAAAGTTGCCATCATGCGTAAGAATTGTTTTATGCCCTTTGTTCAACATTCTTCGATTTTAAATAAATAAGAGAAATAGCAATTAGGTATACAAAAACTGTAAATGACATAAACGGAATAGTTATGTAGTTGTAGGCCAAAACATAGACTTTGCCACATTCACCTCCGTTAGCTGTACAGGCAAGAAGTGATGTACCAATCCCCCAGTGAACTAACGAATGATAAAAGGAAACTAAAGCACCCAAAACTGAAATTGGTAGAAGATAACTCACAATATTTTTATCCTTCTTGATAAGAGCCATTAGACTTAAAAGAGCTTGTGGGTACATCAGTATTCTTTGAAACCAACAAAGTTCACAAGGTGGAAAACCGACAATATTTGAATAAGCTAAGCTACCCAATGTTGCAGAAAGCGAAGCCGCAAATACGAGCTCGAGAACATATTTATTTACAAAACTATAGATCCAAGCCCTAAATTTACCCTCAACCAGCATGAGTAGTAGTCCGAAAATAAAAACGGCATGCGAAATTAAAGTAAGGGTCGTTACGACCAAAGTAATGTTACTTGTCATAATTATTATTAAGGCAGAGTACAGCTTGTTTTCTTGGCCAAATCAACCAGTTCAATCTCGCCATTAACTCTCTCCATTGTCGTAGTTCCTGGCTGTGGGAAAAACCAAGTTGGATAGCTTTCTATGCCCTTATCTTTGCAAACTTGGTTCTGGTTTTGACCATCTGGAGTCGAGCACTCAACATAAGGCAAATACTTTGCTGATGTACCAAATCTGGCCTTTTGGGCCTGGCAGTGAGGACACCAGAAAGCGCCATAAAACAGAGCTCCCTTATCTTTTATACATTGGGCAAACTGATCATATTTACCAGATTTACCCGGAGTCACAATTAACCACACTACTCCTCCTACAAAAAGAAGCCCGATGACTATATAGATAAATTTTTTCATACAAATAAACTAACATATTTCGATTTTTATTTCCATAAACAAAAATGGGTTGGGGCTACTGCCCCAACCCGAGAGTCGCCGCTATAACGACGCTCTTCTCACTTTGGATCCTTTCTCTTTGCGTCGCAGCTTCGCTTCGGTCCCGAAGCAGCCGCGCAACTCTGTTACCGAAAGAGAAGATCTGCGGTTTGCGCAACTCTCCCGGCACCAGAACAAAATCCGCCTTGAGAGATCTCCCCCCTTTCCTCCTGGTCGAGACATCGATGGTGGCGTAACCTCCCAGCCACCAAAAGAATGCGTCGACTCCGTGGTGATGGTCCAGCGAGTTCCTGCCAATCGACACGTAGAGATTGAGTGGCATTTGTCGCTTATCACCGGGAAGAAAGTTGCTGACCGCAGACCAGAGGACTCCGGTCTTGCCCAGCGACGGCTTAGCTGGATTGTGATGCTTCTCATCTCCTTTCTCAATGGCTTCGGCGTAAAGTGCCCAGTTTAGATCCACGACCCGAGACATACTCTGCCGCAGATCGAGGTAATCTGGCCTCAGGTTCCTGCCCTGGAAAGAACCGTGCCAACAGTGCCCAAAAACCTTCTTCTCGAATTCCCTGCCTCTTACACGACTCAAGTTCATCACCTCCCTTGGAGTTTCTAAACAGAATCTAATACTAAATAGCGATTATGTCAATGGTAGGCATACTTGCGATATTTAAAACGCCATGTTATGGTCAAAATATGGTAGGCAAAAATCATTACTGCTTTACATGGATGAAGAGACTCTCAACTAGATACGAGAGGACTGATTTTTGCGCTTTAATAAACTAAAAGACAGGGGAAAATTTAAAGCTCAAACACCAGTCCTCTCGGACTGGTGTTCTGTTTTATAGAACAGTTCTTTAAGGAGTGAGCTATGACCGATCCTGTTTCGGCCGGACAAACTGCTGTGCATGGGCCTCAAAATGAGGCCTCGGAACGCAAGCCTGTGACCTCGATCGACATCGATGGCACAACTGTACACCCTTCCCCAGATGGAGAATGGCCCGAAATCCACAACGGTGGACCGGATGACATTGTCATAAGTGGACCGGGACACCGGGACACGATCTAATGTCCCCTCCGAGTTACGCCCAGCCCCAGTTTAATAAAACTGGAGCTGGACGTAACTAATTTATCAATTAAACGTAATAAAAATTACGATGGAAAAATTTATAAAGTTATTAAAAGAGTTTGTCGCAATAGAGAGCGTATCGACTGACAAGTCCTATAAAAGCGAAATTGACAAAGCTGCAAAGTGGCTTTTGGATTTTGCCAAAAAATCAGGCTTGAAGACAGAAATTATAAAAGGATATGACAATCCTATTGTAATTATACGAACCCCTAAAAAACCTGCGCTCCAAACTATTCTGGTTTATGGTCACTACGACGTCCAGCCGGCTAAGACCTCTGATGGCTGGAGAACTGCCCCATTCTCTCTTAGTTCACGGAATGGAAAACTTTATGGACGGGGTTCAGCTGACAACAAAGGACAGATACTAATGCACTTATTCTCGGTGGTAAAACTACTCCGAGAGAATAGGCTCGGTTACAATGTTATTTTTCTCATTGAAGGAAATGAGGAAACTGGTTCACCGGTTTTAAGTAATTTCATAAGAGATTACAAAGATAAACTGGCGACTGATTGTATTATTATTTCAGATGGCGAAATTGCTGGAGACGGTATACCTGCTTTGGAAGGCAGTTTTCGAGGTAGTGCCAACTTAGAGGTAACACTTAAAACAGCAAAAGACGACGTCCATTCAGGCCTTTTTGGAGGCGTTATGCCTAACGCAGGCTTGGAGTTAACTCGGATAGTTTCTAAAATTCACGACAAAAACCAAAGAATACTGGTTAAGGGTTTTTATAGTGATTTAAAAAAAATTCGGGATAAAAACGAAACGAGAATGGATTTTAGAAAACTAACTGGAACAAAGATTGTTTTTGCCCGAAGTGAGACTGAATACAAGGTGAGAACTGGTCTTGAGCCAGCTGTTGAGATAACTGGATTAAAAACTGGCTATATCGAGGAAGGTTTTAGAAATAGCATCCCCTCAAAAGCGTCGACTAAAATAAATCTTAGGTCAGCACCAGAGCAAGACCCCGATAGGCTTTTCTTGCTCTTAAAAAATTTCTTGAGATCGAATACCCCAGATTACGCTGAGATTAAAATCCAATTAGATAGGGCTTCAATTGGAGCAAGGTTAGAAACAGAAAATCAATTTGCTGTTCGAGCCAAAAAACTACTGAAGGAAGTATACAAAAAAGACCCTATCACTAAGCATAGTGGTGGAACTTTGCCGATTGTTAGTGATTTCCAAAAATACCTGAAGGCACCCCAGGTTATGATCCCCCTTGCAAACGCAGACTGTGGCATGCACTCGGCCTCTGAAAACATTAGCCTGGATTGTATCAAAAAAGGACTTGAATTTAGCGAAAAATTCTTTTCCAGCTAACAACTTTATTTACCCCTGTACTCTAGAATATCTCCCGGCTGACAGTCTAAAGCCCTGCAGATTGCTTCCAGAGTAGAGAGACGAACTGCTCTTGCTTTTCCGTTTTTTAAAATGGAAATATTGGCCATTGTGATTCCAACTTTTTCTGCTAGCTCGGTAACGCTCATCTTTCGTTTCGCCAACATGACATCAATGTTTACGATAATTCCCATATACTTAAACTGTTAAGTCGTTCTCTGATTTCATCTCTAGAGCATTTCGTAAAATCCTCTCTAACATCTTTGCGACAATGACAACCACACCTGAGCCAAAAATTATTAGAAGCCCCATAAAAACTCCCCCCGCCGCATCATCACTACCATGATTTAACATAATAAATACTTCCTCAGCTCCTACAAAACCAATAATAGTGATCGCGCAATATTTTATTGCTCTTAGTGCTTTTAGGACTTCGGGTGAGAATGCCTTATTTTGACCCACATATCGAAGTACCTGGAACACTTGGTACAAGGCAATAAAAAAAGGGATGGACCCTGCATACACAAGCATCAAGAAAGGATCTTTAAAATAAATTTCATAGTTTGTAGAGAGTGCGTTTCTGCCTTCAATACGTGGCTCCCACAAAAGAAGAGCAAGCGTTCCAAGCCCAATGAGCACGACAATTACTTGAAGCAATATTGTTGAACTTTTTTTCATGTCTTTATCCTATTCTATAGTTTATCGTTTGTCAATATATATTTATTGTTATTTGTGGATAACTATTTCTGCCAATATTTTTTTGATGCTCTTCGCTATTGATTAACCCACAGTTTTTATATTTCTTACCACTGCCATCACAGCACCAAAACAAAGTTTGGTGCTGGACTACGCTAACCTTTGTGGTATGGGGCATTAATCATGCCGCATTGTTTGTATTTGTAGACTTTACCCGTTTCAGGATTGATCGCTCCGCATGGGCAAGGATCATTTCGTCCGATTTTCTCACCAGTTTTTGATTTAGCGACTTCTCTAGAGGCCGAAGCTTGACCCTCCTTCATATCATCCACAGACTCTCTGCCCTCAGTTAGTTTAACTTGTTCTTTGAAAAGCTTGAGATTCGGCACAATTTGAGGAATTAATTTTATGATTTCTTGATTAATTGAAAACTCCATTTCTTTGAAAAGTCGTAAACCTTCTTTCTTGTACTCCACCAGTGGATCTCTCTGGCCATAAGCCCGCAAATTGACCGAGGATCTCATATAATCCATAACCTCCAGATGTTCTATCCAAAACATGTCCATCATCTGAAGGATGCCGCGCCTCAATGTTTCGATATAAGCTTCGTCGGCTTTAGCTAACTTTTCTTCTATTACTTCTTTCTCTTTTTCTCCCGCATCTACTAATAGTTCCTCCACAAATTTTTTTACTATAGTTGAATCCCCAGTTAGGACATTCCTTCGTTTTTCATACATCACTTTTCGCTGGAAGTTTAAAACATCGTCAAACTCGAGGACGTGTTTTCTGGCATCGAAATTGAACCCTTCGATTTTTTCCTGAGCGTTTTCCAGGGCATTGGTAATCATTCTATTTTGAATAGGCTCATCCTCTTTGATTCCAAGCTTGCCCATCATATTTTTTATGGAATCCCCACCAAATACCTTCATCAGGTGATCATCTAAGGATACGAAAAACTGGGTATCACCTGGATCCCCTTGCCTACCAGATCTACCTCGAAGCTGGTTATCAATTCGTCGAGCGTCATGCCTCTCGGTTCCCAAAACAAAAAGCCCACCATTTGTTTTTACTTTTTCATACGCCTCTAACCCTCCAGGATTGCCACCTAGTTTTATATCTACACCTCTACCAGCCATATTTGTAGCTATTGTAACAGCCGCAGGTCTGCCAGCTTGAGCAATGATCTCACCTTCTCTCGTGTGGTTTTTAGCATTCAAAATCTCGTGAGGTATACCTTCGGCCTTAAGATACTCTGAGAGTAATTCATTTTTTTCGATCGATACAGTGCCTATTAATACAGGCTGACCCCTTAGGTGACGATTCTTTACTTCTTTGGCTATAGCTTTATACTTCCCAGCTTCTGTTTGAAAAATTACATCATTTTCATCAGACCTCTGCACAGGCTTATTGGTCGGTATTGAAATAACATTTAGGCCATAGACCTTGTAGAACTCCTCCTTCGAGGTCATAGCCGTACCCGTCATACCTGCAAGTTTCTTGTAAAGTCTAAAGTAATTCTGAAAAGTGACTGAAGCAAAAGTTTTTGATTCCTTTTGAATCGGCAAATGCTCCTTGGCTTCAATTGCTTGATGCAAACCCTCTGACCAACGTCTACCAGGTTGAAGTCTCCCCGTAAATTCATCCACGATAACCACTTCTCCATCTTTTACCACATAATCCTTATCTTTTTTAAACAGAGCTTCAGCTCTGACAGCTGTCTCTAGGTGGTGAACATATTTTATTCCCTTCTCGGTATATATATTTTCGATACCCAGTAGCTCCTCAGCCTTGCTTATTCCGGAATCCGTCAGAGCGATCGATCTAAATTTTTCATCTACAGTATAGTGTTCATCTTTTTTCAACTGTCCGGCAATTTTTGCAAACCTGACATAAAAATCATCCGACTCAGTAGTGGGTGCAGAAATAATTAGAGGTGTACGAGCTTCATCTATAAGGATTGAGTCAATTTCATCCACAATTGCAAAGTTCATTTCTCTCTGGCGTAGATCTCTTTTGTCATATTCAATATTATCGCGTAGATAATCAAAACCAAATTCGTTATTCGTACCATATGTAATGTCGGCTAAATAAGCCTCTTTTCTTGTAACCGGGCGCAAAAACTCATTGAAAACCTTAAATGTTCCTGTCTCGTCCCTTTTTTTATCTAACTCAGTATGAGCTGGATCATATAAAAAAGATTCTTCATGATTTATTATTCCAACAGAAAGACCCAAGAAATTATAGATCTGTCCCATAAGAACAGCATGGAGCCTCGAGAGATAATCGTTGACTGTAACTAAATGAACCCCATTACCTTCCAAAGCATTTAAATAAATCGGTAGAGTCGCAACTAAGGTCTTGCCTTCGCCAGTTCGCATTTCGGCAATCTCACCGCGGTGAAGTACTATTCCCCCGAGAATCTGCACATCAAAGTGTCTTTCGCCCAAGGTTCTCTTGGATGCCTCCCGGACCAAAGCGAAAGCTTCGGGCAAGATGTCATCTAGACTCTCGCCTGCCTTGAGACGTCCTTTAAAATCATCCGTTTTTTCTTTAAGTTCCTCATCTTTAAGCACAGAAAAGACACTCTCCAGGGAGTTGATTTTGACTAGTATGGGTTCAAGTTCTTTTATGGTCTTACTTGACTCATCACCAAATATTTTGCTTAAAACTGACATAAACACCCGATTATACCACATTAAAACAAAAAACTCATTTTAAAAATGAGTTTTTTGTTTTAAGCAATCCAGAAATTATCTTCTCTTTGATCTCTTCTTTGCTTTCTTCTTTGAAGATTTCTTCTTTGCTTTCATTTTCTTTTTTTTCATTTGAGTTTTGGAGCAGAAATTAATTTTAAAAGTTTTCTCCGACCACAATTTAATTATATGTTCATAAAAAAATAATTAAATACTACAGAGAAGAAAGGTGTGGATAACTTTTGTAAAAAATTTTCAAATTTTTTAAATTGCATTCGCAAACGGTGAGCGGAGACAAGCTCCAACAAATGTAAATTTTGTGAGTGCGATCCGCCCACCATTTACAAAGACAATTTCTAAATATAATAATATTCCAAATCTAAACGCAAAACAAACTGAAATTTCATATTCCCTCCACAAACACAAAACCGGCCAAAGGCCGGTTTTGTGAGACATTTGTTAAGAGCTACTACATTATTGCAAAGCAATCCTGTACTAACACTCACAGCCCCTATTATATCACGATTCTAAAAATATGCAATTATTTCGCCTCTAGCTGTTTGAGGTAAACTTCGCCTTGAGACTTGAAGTCAGGATGCTCGGCGATAATAGCGTTTATAACATCTATGGCTTTTTGTTTCTGACCCATGGTCGCATAAGCAGAAGCTAGGGTTAGTTTGTTTTGGATGTTATCCGGATCTTTAGCAATCCGTGCATTAATAATAGCCAGAACACTATTATAGTCCCCTACGTCGGCGTAAGCTCTGAGAAATCTGTCATCTGAAATTACAATATTTTGATCTAGACTTTTACCAATTTCCTGTAGAGCCGCGGTATTTCTGGAATAGATTGCTCCCAGCGCGTAAATAATCTTTGATTCAGATGCAGAAGTAGCTAATTCGTACGCAGCCTTGAATTGCCCAAAAGCATCTTTTACATCCCCCTTGCCCAAGTAAGAAGTGCCTAGTTCGAAATAAATTGATTGTTTGTTTGGAGACTCTTCTAGTGCACGAGTAAGATATTTTATGCCATCATCGTACTGAGCGAATCTATTATAGAAACTTCCAGCAAAAACTAGATACCTTGCATCATGAGGAGTCTCCTTGACCTTTTCTTCAATCTTCTCTTTTGCTAGTTCATAGAACTCTTGCTTAGCTGCAGTAGAAGCTGTTGAACCATAAACCTGTGACGCTACTTGAACTGCTTGCTCTACTGCCTCAGAGTTGCCAAATGAATTGTAATCGAAGGTTTTTTTGAAAAAAGAAATGTTTCTTTCCAAATCTCCCTGTGGACTGATCGCCTGAATTAAGCTTTGATTAGCTAGGATAGCGGGAATGTTCACAAAGTAGACAGCCGCCGCAGTACAGATGACAACTACGGGCAAAACTACGTAGTTTAACGCATCCCCTGACAAAACCTTTGTATAGAACTTATTTACCTTTACTTCATTTGCAGTACTTACAGTATGAATGAAACCTAGGATAGCAAAGAAATAAATATAACTAATCAAATTGTCGAAAACAAAAGTGTTATGGAATAAATAGCCAGCCATAAGTCCAGTAAGTAAACTTTTTTCGGAAAGCCTGAGAGGACTTTGTTTCCGCCAGATGTAATACATAAGTGCGACAAAAATCCCGAGGTAGGAAAGTAGGCCTAGTAGACCCCCAGCTATTAGCCAATCAAGAAATATATCGTGAGTTCTATCAAACCACTGTTCCTGGTTATACATCCTTGGGTCGTAATATTTATTGAAGACGAAATTGAAACTCTCTTGCCCCCAACCAATGAGAAAAGTTTTGGGACTCTGGGTAAAACCCTTAATAGCCATTGGCCAAACATAAAACCTGGCTTGACCTTGAATCTCTCCTACTCCTATAGAAGAAAACCTCGATAAAACTGGGCTATTTTTAACAAAATTTGTATTTCGAATAGAAAAGAAACCGAGAACTAGAACAAACATGGCGATAAGACCCGAGATAGCAATTTTCTTAAGTTTTTGGTTTGTTCTCTCTCCTAGAGCAACAATTATTCCAGCTAAAATTAAACCCCCAATAAGACCGAGGATGGCACCTCTAGTTGCGGTGTAATAAAGAACAAAAAGATTAAGAACGGCAGCAATAATATAAGACCATTTTCGCCAGACTTCCGTAGAATTAACATACATGTAGAGACACAGAAAGATATTGAAAACTATATAGATAGCAAAATAGGAAGCGTTACCCAAGGTACCATCAACTCTAACCCCACCCTGATTAATGGTGAGCTTGCCTGCAATCTGGAGCATACCGTAAATTGACATCGCCACCGAAGAGACAATTGAAACATCAAAAAACTGGTGCCAGCGAGCTTTTGTATTGAGGACAGCAGTGGCGACAAGATAGAAAAGAAACAGATGGGCTAAAGTAACAAAACCTTCCATTCTTTCATAATTACTCCAGAGACTTTTGTAGGGATTAGCACTAAAAAGATCTGCGACCAACATTATCCCAAGAAACAAAAGTATCGATTTAGTTATCCAGGAATTCTTGGGTCGGTATTGGGGATCTGAGAAAGCCAGAATAAGGTATAGTCCAAAAATTATTTCAACTAGTATCCGGAAAGTAAAACCCTTACCCGTAATAAACGGAAAGAACATAGTTTTTGGAACAACAAAGGCAATGAACGGAACCAGAAAAAGACCTAGGATAATGGTGTATTTAAGCGTGTTTTGAAATATTTTCATGGCAAAAAGTATAACAAATCAATCCAATCTAAGCTAGTAAATAAGCCAAAAATACGATATTATGCTTCAAATGAAGGAAACTGCCCTGCGACTCCTTAGATGGACGGAGAAATACATTCAGACTGACATGGTTTACATTGCTTCGGGTGGATTCTGGTTAGGCCTAGGTCAATTTATCTCCTCCCTCTCGGCTTTTCTTACCTCCATAGCCTTTGCAAATCTACTCCTACCGGAGACTTTTGGTCTCTATAAATATATCCTGTCTATTAATTCTCTGCTTCTCATAACTACATTATCCGGTATGGATTCTGCCGTAACCCAGTCAACCGCCAGGGGCTTTGAGGGGACTCTCTCACCTGCTGTAAAAGAAAAAATGAAATGGGGTGTACTTGGTTCAGTTGGGCTTTTTGTCATCTCTCTTTATTACTATTTAAACGGCAGCAATGTCCTGGCAATAGCCTTTTCTGTCTGCGCATTTTTTACACCATTTATTGAGAGCTTCGACATGTACAACTCGCTTTTGTGGGGCAAAAAACTATTTGGGCCACAGACTAAATACAATGTAGCTAAAAAGCTTGTCGCCTTGAGTGTAATAATCGCAACTCTATTTTTAACCAAAAATTTATATCTAATTTTATTGGCATATTTTCTGGGAACACTTCTGCCGAACATCTTTTTTTATGAAAGAACCAAAACAAATTACCAGTCAAATGATAATGTTGATCCCGACGGAGTAAAGTATGGCAAACATTTAAGTGTAGCTTATGTTATTAGCACAATTCTTTCTGAACTCGATAAGATTCTACTTTTCCACTATGTTGGAGCAGCCAACCTAGCTGTCTACTCCTTTGCCACTGCACCTAACGACCAAATCAAAGGCATGTTTAAAAATGTTAACTCTTTAGCTATGCCAAAATTCTCGGAAAGAACTGGTGAGGAGATCAAATCTAGAATATGGCATAAGGTTATTATTATGACACTGATAATTTCTAGCATTGTCCTCTGCTATATTTTACTATCTCCTTATCTTTTTAGGATATTTTTCCCCAAGTACTTACCTTCAATATTTTATTCCCAGCTATTATCAGTCTCATTAATACCTGCGGTGATTGCCGGATTTTTATACACCACCCTTGAATCCCAGAAAGCCAAAAAGGAGATCTACAAATTTAATCTATACACAAACTCCCTAGGTATTATCGTTCTTTTCCTATTTATATATTATTTTGGCATTTTAGGTGCAATAATTTCTCGAATAATATCTAGAGCTTTCTCCTGTCTTTACTCAATAATATTACTAAGAAGACTACCTCAATCATCCCAGTAATGAAAAAGGAAGAGATACAAGAAGAAGAATACGACTTTCCCTACCATCACTTAGTAGAAATTGATCCTTTTTCTGAATCAAAACATTTGTTTTGGGGGTATCAGTACAGCGCTTATATAGAAAAAATTATTGAAACTTTACGCAAATTTGATTTTAAATCACTAATTGAAATTGGCTGTGGGGATGGTCGGGTTATTAAAGAGGTCGAAAAAAATTTTAAAGGTAGAAGGCTAATGGGCATTGATTATTCGGAAAAATCCCTTCGATTTGCCAAGGCGTTCTCACCAGCAATTACTTTTGATAAAAATACTAATGATAAATTTGACGGATTTATCCTAATCGAGGTCCTGGAGCATATTAATCCAACAGAGATGAATTCTTTTTTGGGTTCTATTAACGGCAAATTGGAACCTGGGGCTTTCGGAATAATAACCACCCCATCTGACAATATACCAGTAAATCCTAAGCACTATCAGCATTTTAATAAGATTTCGGTAAAAGACACACTCAAAGAATACTTCGATATTGTATCTCTAGAATATATTAGTGGAAAAGGAGTCGGCCCAAATTTTATCCAAAAATTTTTGGCAAACAGATTTTTTATTTTAAACTACTCTCCTCTTAAAAAGTACCTGTACGGGTTATACACGAGAAAATATTTTATGGCTTCAGAGAAAAACTCTTCTCAACTATTTATTGTTGTTAGAAAGAAATAACTATTTATTGAATTTATAAATCGCAATATCTCCACTTTGATAAACTATATTAAGAAAACTCAGTTTATCTAGATCCCAATTTGTATCCTTTGCTTTGTCCCATACAAAAAAATTTATTCTGTAAATACTAAAAAGATCAACCGGTTTTTTATTTCTCATGTCCGAAACTACATCTAAAACTTGGTTTATGGCCCCATCAGGCAGAAAATCTGCCTTAACCGGTCCTAAACCTAAATATTTTCTAACTTTATTTATCTGTAAATCATGCCCATATTTATCCAAAAACCTCACTCCATACAATGATTTATAATTATCGGCAACATACTGTTTATTAAAATTGTTAAAAATACTAGCTATATAAAATCTTCTAAAGATCTCTTCATCCGTCATGAAATGTAAATTAGCAAACCTTGCAAAAAAAACATTGTCATGAGTATATGCCGGGACATATTCCGAGAGAGTTTCATCCGCAAAAACTACGTCATCTTTATTAGTATTTTTATTTAACCAATCAAATGTGTCGGCATATTTTTCTGGGTATATTTCTTCCTCTGATATTTTCGAGAAAAAATTAAAATATTTTACTGGATTCATATACATTTGGTTACCTGCTGCAGTAACAAAAACAATAACTAAGTAAGATGCTATGAAAATAGAAACTTTCAGACTTTGTGATATCTTTGAATTAGCTAATGCGAAAATTATTGCAAAAACATACCAATAAATTACAGGCAAATAATAGTGCAGTGTGAACTCAAGATTCTTACCAGTTATTACATGCTGATTCACAACGATCATGCCAGCAATAACACCGGATAAGATAAAGATGTTTAATCTATCCGACAAAATTTCTTTTTGCCATAGTACAAAATAAAGAAGAAAAACCAACAAACCCAAGACAACAATAATAATCCCAGACGGAAAATGACTAAATATCATCCCAAGTCTTGTCAGAGTATCCCAGTATTCAGGTAGTTTTGTCGCAGAAAAAGAGCTATAGAAGTAGTAGGAACCAAAAAACAAGCCACCAATTAAGACCGAAAGCAAACCGGAAGCTAACCTTTTTTCTTTTTTTAGAAAGAAAACCACTGCGGAGATAGCTATTATTACAAAATAATATGTCCAAAAATATGTATAAACATAAAACAGTAGACCAAAATTAATTATGGAAAGTAATAGATATTTTTTATTCCTTCCATCACTTTGGATAAACAAGGTTAGAAAAATGAACAGTGAAAGAAAAAAGATGGAGATAAGTTGTGGACTAATTGGTCGATTAAAGTAAAAAAAGAACAGACCAAAAAACAGATAGACCGTCCCCCAAACTGCCCACGATTTAGATTTGGTCAGGTAAAAAAGAGAAAGGTAAGTGAGTAAAGTTAAGACAAACGGCCATAAAATATCATAGACAAAATACATTTGCTCTATGTTAAGTCCGGTCCAGGCCAATCCTTTAGCAGAAATATAATCTGGTAAAAAAAACTGAATTGGGGGTTTGTTCTTTAATTCATATATATATGGATTACCTAAAGTAGAGTGGCCGTCCAGAACATCCTGACCCCGAGCCAAATAATACAATTCATCGCCATTTATTGCTCTGTAGACGCCCCTGTAACTATTCCCAAGCTTGTATTCAAAATATATTTGAGGATAAATAGTTATCACGCTCGCTAAAATTCCTAACAATATTATTCCAATATTTGATTTAATAAATTGGTAAACTTTCATTTAGTTTTTACGATATATAGCAAAAAAATTGTCCCGTAGATTGATTGGTAGATAAATCTTAGATAGAAACCTAGCAGAATTTGATTTAACTAGGAAAATTCTCCAACCTTGCCATTTATAGAGCATTTTTAATATATATTGCAAAGTAAATCTCTTGCCTATTTTTGTGGAAAGTAGAACAGAAAAACCATTCTTTGATAGATAATCCCCTAGGTTTTTTGGGGAGAAATAATTAATATGCTCTGGAGGCATAATGAGATGCCAATTTTTACCAAGTATCTTCGCCAGGAGACTTTCTGCATCTGGGGTATTAACTAAAAGCAAGCCATCTTTTTTTAAAATTCTGCGAACTTCAAAAATAATTGCCTTTGGATCAGGTACATGCTCTAGTACATCAAACATCGTGATTACATCAAAACTCTCGTTACCATATTTGTGCTCTATTAAGTCACCGGTAACTATCTCGAGGCCCTCTTTTCTACCCTTTTGTGCAGCAAATGCGGAAATCTCGATACCAGAGACACTAAAGCCACGAGTTTTGGCAATTTTCATAAAAAACCCTGTGGCGGCACCAATGTCTAGAAGTTTGCCACTGCGCACCCCAAAGCTACTGACTAAATCCAGGTATTTATTAAAAACGGAGGTCATGGGCTCTTTATCCGCATCATAATCAACATAGCCATAGCCAGATGTAGCGCCAGAAAAATAGTCTTCACTATATACTTCGCTGGATTTTGGCACAGGGCAAGTAAACAGGAGTTTACAGTTTTGGCACTCATATACTTCAAATCCTTTCTTTGAAAAAGAAAAGTTGGTATCTGTGCTACTACAAAGTGGACAGGTTACTTTGTCAGTCTTATTTTCCATGGTGCTATTATACCTTCACTTATTATATGCCCTGATATTTTGGTCTCCCCAGAAAGCCGGTTCACAAATGTTATTGGCACTTCAAAAAAAGTTCCACCCGCCTTATACAGAAGAGATTTTATTTCCATAATGAAAGCATAGCCCGACATATCCATTTTCTCAAAATCTACCTTTCTAAGTAAGTTTGCGGAAATTACATTGAACCCCCCCGTACAATCATAAATTGGCATGCCAGTTATTGTTCGACAATAAAAATTACCCCAGAAACTTAGTATTCTTCTCCACAGTTCCCAACCGACTGTTTTACCACCAGTCGTATACCTCGAACCAACTACCACAGAATACTCTTTGGATTTTTTATACATTTCCGGCAAATATTTCGGGTCATGGGAGAGGTCAGCATCCATCATAGTTATAGTTCTAACATCATTTTGTCTTAAAACTTCTTTAAACGCGTTGATGTAAGCCCTACCCAGACCATCTTTTTTATCCCGAGTGATTAAAGAAACTTTAGGGTACTTGAAAGACAAATCTGAGACTGTTTTACCTGTGTCATCCGGTGAAGAGTCATCTGCCACCACCACATAGACATCCGGTATGAATTTAAATATAAGCGGTATTAATTTGCTTATATTTTCTTTCTCGTTATATGTGGGAATAACTATTACGTCCTTCATGAAATAAATTTTATTATAGCCTCTGCTCTTTTATTCCAAGTATATTTTTCAGAAACTTCTTTGTAGGCATTACTTATGAGCTTTTCTGACAAACTTCTGTCCTCTATTAACTTTTTTATTGAGTCGGCCAGGGCTTTAGGATTCTCTGGCGGGACAAATAATGCAGTCTCATTATCCTTTAATATCTCTCTAAGAGAGGTAAGATCAGTTACAACCATTGGTCGTCTCCCCGCCATATATTCAAATATCTTTAGTGGTGACATATAGTACTCATAATGATCAGTCTTAGGAAATGGAGCAACCAATACATCGCAAGCTGAAATATATTTGGAGATATCTTTTTGCGACACGCGACCAGCAAAGATTACCCTATCACTCAATTTTTTACTTTCAGCTAAACCTTTGTAATACGAGACATCCACAGGCTCCCCGCCTACAACAAATAACTTATAATCCCCTGGCAAAAATTCTAAAGCTGAAATAGCTGTGCTTACACCTTTTTCCATGTTAAATGTCCTGAGAGTTCCAATATAACCAAACAAATGATCGTCTTGATTTATACCAAATTTTTCTCTGGAATCGGTTTTAGTTGATACCGGCGAAAAATCCTC
The DNA here is from genome assembly GCA_964576615.1 of uncultured Candidatus Saccharibacteria bacterium. Taxonomy (GTDB): domain Bacteria; phylum Patescibacteriota; class Minisyncoccia; order Phycocordibacterales; family DATDWN01; genus C7867-006. Next base: position 22,866 of record CAZNUU010000007.1, on the reverse strand, counting down.
CAGACGAACCGCGTCATGTGCAACAACAATTCTAGAAGTATTTACACCAAGTTCCTCCAATTTCTTTTTCATATGAGAGGTTAAGGTAATCAGTTTTTGAGCCGATTTAAAAACAAATTTTTTATAGCTGCTTAGATTTTTTGGGAATTTATGTAGCTCTAAATTAATTCTCTTAAAAAAGAGTCGAGTATATATTTCTCTAGTGTATAGAGCATCATATTTCTTGGATGACAGATAAACTTTCGCAGACAAAAGAAAAGTAATAAGTCTAACAAAATAGAAAACTCTGTTGGGACTACTGTAAAATAGATCGAGGAATGGGAGTCTTGTTATCTTGAACACCTTTTCGACATTATTGTATGCATAAGGATCTGCTTTTTTGGGGTCAACTCCATTATTTGAGACTTTTCTGTCGGGAACTACTAATTCAACCTCCGCGCCGTTTTTGGCAAAAGCCTCACACATTTTCATAATCTGAACTGTGTGAGCCCAGTCATCAAAAAGACCTATTGGTGCTACGTAGATAAGTTTCATTTGGATTTATAATTTGCAATAACTTCCTTAAACCAATCAAGCTTAATTCTTGATGTAATATTTATGTCTGTTTTCGAGGCAATTTTAGAGCTTTCTTCCCCCATTTTCTGTAATTCCCCTCTCGATTTCATAGATAATTTTTCTATGGCATCAGCAACAGCATTGACATCTGAAGTTTTTACCATATAGCCATTGTGGCCATTTACTGCATTAGGTAAGGCTCCGTTATCATATACAACGAGTGGAAGACTGCACGACATCGCTTCAAGTAATGCTAAATCCAACCCACAACTCCTTGTGCTATTCGAAAGATTAGCATAGGCATCAATACATTTATATAATCTTATCTTTTTTTCCTCTCCAAAGTTTTGAAACAGAAATACTCTGTCTTCCACACCTTCTTCTTTTATAAGCCTTTGCCACTCCTCTATTCCTGCATTTCCACCAACTATAGTTGCCCCAGATCTTATTCCCTTCTTCTTTAAAATCGAAACTGCTTTGATTAATTGGTCGTGCCCTTTTCTATAATGGAATGCGCCCATCATGCCAACAAAGAAAATATCGTGAGGTAATTTAAAAGAATCTCTCAACTCTTCCCTGCTTTCTTTTAAAGTAACCTGATAAGAGTTGTAATCAGTCGTATCGTAAAAGATCTTGACTTTATTTCTTGGCAAATAAGAGAGTGGCCCAAGAGAGCAGTTATCCATACCAATAACAAGTTCACTTAAACCAAGTAAATACGTCCAGTATTTTTTCTGTTCACTCTTATCCAATTTCTTATTTACTCCCATGTTTTGGTCATGAACTTCAGCATAAGTATCGAAAACCACTGGTACAGAGTGTTTTTTTGCAACTTCTGAAACCATAAAAGTTTTTATAAGTGCTGCTTCCGACACAATAATATCTGGCTTGAACTTTTTTATTACCCCATCTATAAACACCCCGTAGGCCGGATAAAGAATGACTTCAGCTGAAAACTTCGGATAAATCTTCAAGTATTTTTTAAGAAGAGAGAAATAAAGTATTGGATTTTTCAAAGAATACCATTTGAGGAAAATTATTTTTTTGAATTTGTTTGGCTTACCCTTATATTCAAAAAAATATTCTGCTCCAGCGCCAATGTCATCAGCATTCTCCGGCTTATAGACAAAAGTTATGCCAACCTCGTGGCCCATTTTCCCCCAGGCTCCCGCATACAGAAGAGAAACATTTTGGACACCCGCATAAGGAGGGGGCATGGAGTCCCCTGTCGTACCAGATATAAGGATACGCATAATACGGCTAATATACTACAGATTTTGGCTTAAAACAATATTGATATTTATTACAAACTAGTATAGTCTTCCTTAAGAATGAATATCCAAAACGCCCGTCTCATCACGATTCGAGATATTGTAGATTCACGAGGGCACTTGTCTTTCATTGAAATAGGCAAGGATCTGCCATTTCAGGTCAGTCGAGCCTTCTGGGTCTATGGTGTCCCGAGAGAAACAACTAGAGCAGGTCACGCACACAGACGCAATGAGCAAGTGCACGTCTGTGTCTCTGGCTCTGTAACCTTCGCCCTTGACGATGGGGCAAACCAGGAAGAAATTACCCTGGATAGCCCGACCCAAGTCCTCTACACGGGACCCATGGTCTGGCACGACATCGGCAAGTGGGAGAAAGGATCCGTCCTTTTCGTCCTTAACTCGATTAAGTACGACGAGGAAGAGTATGTGAGGGACCACAGAGAGTTCCTGGAGCTGACAAGATAAAGATGGCCTCGGGGCAACCCGAGGCTAAATCTTTATCTTATTTAATAAAAATGTGTATAATCTTTAAACAATGAAACTGTCAGTAATAATTCCGGCATACAACGAAGAGAAAACTATTGGAGAAATAATAAAAAAACTACAAAGTTTAAATACCCCAGGTTGGGAGAAAGAAATAATTGTCGTAGATAATAACTCAAGTGACAAGACATTAAATATCGCAAAATCTCTAGGAGTTCTAACTTTTAGTGAATTGACGAAGGGCAAGGGCTCAGCTGTAAAAACAGGTCTTACTTATGCCACTGGCGACTTTATTCTTATTCAGGATGCTGACCTGGAATATAACCCGCAGGATATTCCTCTGCTCTTAGAAAAAACAAACTCAAAGACAGCAGTCTTTGGCTCGCGTAATTTAAAACCACATAGAAAGGGAACATTCCTCGCTCGATTTGGAGTTTGGTTTATGACCAGAGAATTTAATCTACTTTTTGGCACTAAACTTACTGATTTGTGGACCTGTTACAAATTCTTTCCCAAAGAATCGAAGAGTCTTTTTAAAGCTGGGGGCTTCGATTCAGAGCTAACTTTTTCAGCTAATCTTATAAAAAGTGGCTTTGGCATAGAGGAGGTTTCGATTTCTTACAACAACCCTAGAACTGTGGCAGAAGGTAAGAAGATAAATTACTTTGATGGAATTTGGGGAATTCTAGTCATTCTGCGAGACAGATTTACAAGTGTAAAAAGTGAAGGATTGGATTGATATTTACAAAATCCAGGATAAAAGCGTCCATAAGAAAACTTGAGAATATGTAAATAAATAAAATTGGCCAAATCACGTATGCCCTATTTTTCACTTTCTCAATAAATAAAGTTGTAACTAAAACTGCGCCAGGCATAGCAATAAACAAAACCCTGGTTACTACTGGCCACAAGAGAGCCGCGAAACCAGATAAAATAACTAGCCAAATAAAAAACAAATCCTTGTTTTTTATTACTTCTTTGTATCTTTTAAGCAGACCGTAAAGTCCAGGAATAAATAAAAACCAGGCAAAATTATAAATTGAACCTAAGGACTTTATGAATTCAACAAGACGATCCTGATAAGCATAAACTTTTTGGTGATTAAACCAATTTAAGTAAGTGTAATGATTGTAATGTGTGTATGTGTAAATATTTGCAAGTAGAAATGGCGTGAAAGCTAAAACACCAGAAACAAAAACTAAAACTGTAATCTTTTTCCATTCTCTCCAATTCTTCCAAAGTATTGCAGCAAAAACTATAAGATAAGCTACAAAAGCGTACTCTTTATATAGACCACCAAGCCCTATAAGAGCCGAGGAGACGTAAAGCCATTTGTTTTGGCCATCCTCCAAATATCGATAGGAAAAATAAATTGAAGCCATATAAAAAGCCCAACCCCCCATATCCATGAGATAACCGAGACCGAAAACTACTGCTGCATAATTTGTGACCAAAAAAAGTGTTCCGAGAAATGCGGCTTGCCTATCTCTCAGAATTCTGACCAAAAGTGAGTAGAAGAAAAGACCCATCATAACGTAAAGAATGGAGTCTAAAACTAGCCAAGAAATCGCTAAATTTTTAAAAAACAAATCAAAAAACATGATGCCGGAAAGTCCAAGTGGAGTTGTAAGAATCATCATTGGCTCAAATCCTGGGGGTTTTATATTTGTTTTTAGGACACTTATACTATCTACATAGAGCAAACTGTCACCAGCGATCTGTGGCTTAAGAGCATAAGGTGAAAATACAACAAGAAATAAAAGAACAGCTGTTAGTAGTATTTTATACTTGTCACTTTTAAAATCAGAAATTAACTTTTTTAGCATTTTATTTTTTCCTACCTAAAATATAAAGATGGGCAGAGACTGCTTCCGATCCAGGAATCTTCATAAAGAAATAATCTAGATACTTAAGCGGCCCCAAGACTAGCATGAAAACATGCGCCAAAAATGGTGCGGCTTTTTTGTAACCAAAAGAAAAAACAACTCCTAACCAATAAGCTAAAAACATTAAAAATGCACTCCAAGGACCTGACCTTACGCCGGATTCCACTATTTCCAGATTCGGAAACAAGTGTTTTAGCCCAGAAATAGTCCAGCGATTAAAATCGTCCGGGGAGGCATGATACGGATGAATAAACGGCGCGCTGACATATATATACCCACCTCTTTTTACAATTCTTACCATTTCATTGGCTACCATGTAGGCATCTGGCACATGCTCAAAAACGGACTCGGAGACTGCAGCATCCACAGAATTATCTTTAAATGGCAATTCTGTTGCATTTGCCACCACATCAACTTCCGGAAATGGATAGACATCAATATTGGTAAATTCTTTGCCTAACCTCTCCGGACCGGAGCCCACGTCCAAAACTACTCCACCTTCTTTTATATGTTTGAGTATCATTCGGGGGCCATTTACTAGCATCATAACCGGGCAGAAGACATGCCAGATTGAGTAGTAGAGCTTTGGCCATTTCTTAAAGAAAGATTTTAACCAATTGATGCCCGACTCATGCTCATCTGAATTTTTGGAATAAATGTTTTTTTCAATTAAAATCGGACGTCCAGTTTTATCGATCTCAAAAGTACCGTGATTTGGACAAACTAGTCCACCATCTTTCCTGGTTAGAGACGATTTACAGAAAGGGCAAGCGAGATTTAATTTAGTCATACTTTTATATCTGGTGCGTTGCGACAATCATATATAGTGGCAGACATATTTTGATCTGTTTCCTTGTATACAACCTTACAGGAGTTAAAATACCTAACATAGACACTGTTCGGATCTATCCTCGGAACATCTAGCACAAAATAGTGTTCTTTGTATTTGTTTAAACTATCTACCTTGAGATTTATATCGAATTTTGGATCAACATATAGTCTTTTTCTATATTTGCCGATTTGCTGAATCTCGTATCCCCCGTTGTCGTTGTAAACTGTGACCATTTTTATCTCCGGATCATTTTTCATAAACAAAACTGCAGGAGTGAGAAGTCTAGCCGCGCTACCATTAAAAAGACCGAATAAATATTCCTCAATAAACAACCCATTGTAAGTGAGACCTATGGCCAGAATGAGTGAAAAAAAGAGTTGATAGTATTTTGGTTTTACAAAATACGCGATAAAGGTAATTGTTGAGATTATCCAGGCAAGCGCGATGAAAAGAAATGAGACGTAAAAACCTAATGGCCCAGAACCACCGGAAAATGGGTAGAGAAAATTCCACTTCAAACTTAGGGTTCTCCCAATCCATTCTGTTTTGGGGTGGAGAGGAGGAACATAATGAGGTAGAAACTGTAGAAATACTAACGCTGCAGCAACTAACAGGCCGAAGACAAAATATTCTTTTTTATTTTGATCTGGTTTCCATAAGAAATTAGATATTGATAATCCCGATAGAATTGAAAGAGGCAAAACAATGAGTTGCAGATACCTGTCTAAAGCGCCCGTAGAGAAATCGAATAAAATGACATAGAAAATAAAAGCTAGCATCAGAAAAAAAACAAAAACTCTAGTTTTATTGAGATCCTCTCTCTTGCCAAAGAAAGGCAGAACAATAAGAGCAGGGGAGGCGTACAATATCGCCTTGATACATTGAATCAACGTTTGAAACCATCCCCGGTTTAATGTTGCAAAATGTTCCCAATACGAGACTGACGTGCTGAGGTTAAAGAAAGGAAATATTTTCTGTGAAAGAATAAGAATTAAAATAAAAACACCCCCGGCCCCACACAATACAAGTAAATATTTAAACACATTCTTTTTTGAAAGGCTGCTTTTTTGCAGATACAAAAAATCTAAAATGATAGCGCCCACCGCGAGAATAAAACTAACTTTAACCAAAAGACCAAGTAGCATAAAAACGCAGAGCAGAATCCCCCATTTGTATCTGCTTTTGCCCTCTAACTTGAGTAGTTTGTAATAACTAATTAACGATAGGAGAAAAAAGAAGGGTAGAATCTCCCCGTCTGTATCAACCATAAGCGAAGCCAGGACAGAAAAATATGATAGAGACCAAACTAGCGATACTATTACTGCCTCTTTTCTACCAAATACCACCTCAACCAAGTAATAAAGCAGAAGCAAGTTGATGGCCCCAAAAAACAATGGCACAAATCTAAAATTCGTATTGAAACCGACAACATAACCTGCTGTCCTATAAATAAATTCACCTAGTGGCGGATGTGGGATTGAAACTTCAGACTTATAGCTTGGATCTGTTATGGTCGGCCATTTGTATTCATCTTGGTGAAGTGGCAAATGAACTCCAGGCAGTCTAACCAGCAAGAAGACAATGACGATTACCGGCAGAAGTATTTTTTTGTCGAAGAGATAGTCTGTAGACTTTGAGACCATTCGAAAATACTAGCAAAATTAAGACTTTTTTGACATGCTTGTCATTTGTACGAAATGTGACATAATCACTCTCAGAGGTGACTCATGTTGGTTGATTGGCTTGCTCGAAAGTGGGCTGTGAACAACGCCCCACCGCAATTCGCAGATCTCGTTTTTGTAGTCGCTCACGGCAGCGTAGGCAGACACGCCTCAGTGGGCTTGGCCGCCGTCGTGAGGCGGACCCAGGAACTTATGAGGGTATACTGCAAGAACACCACCCGAACAATCTTGGCATTCGGAGAATTTACATTCTCTGAGTACCACGGGGAAGAGAGATCCTTCAAACTTCAATCGCTACCCAGTGGTTACTTCCTGGGTCAGGTGGCCAGCACCACGGAAGAAGCGATGAAAGCAGCGGAGCTCATGACCATGGTGCCGTGCGATCCAAGAAAGATCGTCATTGTCACTGACGAGGCTCATTCGCGACGCTGCCGGCTCATCTGGCGCAGGTTTTTCCCTCTAGCCGAAGTGTTCATTGTTTCGGTGCCACTGCGATCGACAATCGAGAGGGAGAGCCCGATGACTGCGTATCGCACAGCTTGGCGAATCCTCCTTCTTAACGTTCTGCTCACACCGATGTTCGCGTCCATGAAGCGCGAACAGATGGTGAAACTTGCGGGCTTTCATCAGCCCACGCTCTAGAAACCGCCCGTCACGGAAAACTGTGGCGGGTGTTCCTTATTTTTTTGCCACAAAAAGCATTTGGCCCGCAAAAGGTTTTACGGGTGAATGAATGTATGCTCTTACTAAAATAGGATGTAGGGGTATAGCTTTGGGGCGTGAGTTTAATGAAAAAGGTAAAAATCTTGGCTTTTCTAGCTCGATTTTAAAATCATGACTTATTAGAAATGCCTTGAGAGACTTATCCGAGAAGATTTTTTTATGAGTAGGATCATCGAAATAAGTTTTAGCTGAAAGTCGGAAGTTTGGTTGCATTAGAATTAATTTCCCATCCTTTTTTAAAACCCTCTTTATTTCTTTGATTGTCTCTGTTAATTCATCATCCGTTAGGTGTTCAAATAAATTGCTCGCAAAAGCTACATCTACCGAATCGCTCGAGACTGGACTTAAATCAGTAACGGGAGACTCAATTGCTTTTACATTTTTTTCCGCATAATTTTTAAAATCAGGTGAATAATCAACAGCAATTTTATTTTTAGCTTTAACATTATTTATAAAATCACAATAGCCAGCCCCAAGGTCCAGAACCGTGCCATCTTGTGGAATATACTTTGAAAGATACGAAACTATCTCCTTCCAAACGACAGGTCTTCCCGAATCCCAAGTGTATCTAGATTTATAGTATGAATCGGTCATAGTCGTTTGAATCTGTAAGAAATTATCATCGGTATCATTTTAGCTCCGAGTACAGCTGCTTTCCAAATACTCCCAGTGTACATGGACTTCCCCACTCTTGGCTTAAACATAACTGGAATTTCGATCGGCATAAAACCTTTTCTAATTGTCCAAATCATAAACTCTGGCGACCACTTGCCATCGCCTTTCGAAAGTGGGAAAAGTGGAATAATTTTTTGAAGTGCCTCTCTTGATATTAATTTATAAGTACAACCAACGTCCGTAAATGTTGAACCGTTATGAACAATCTCTAAAAGCTTGGCTACAGCCCAATTGCCAAATCTAACCGGAAAAGGCATAAAGGCTCCTGACCATATACTGGCCCTGGAAGTTCTTGTTCCAAAAACCACAGGAAAATGATCACTGTAGAGCAAAAACTTGTGAAGATCATCTGGATCAAACGTACCGTCACACTCAACCATAACAATTAAATCCCCCCTAACTTCCTTAAGACCTCGCATAAGAGCATGACCGTAGCCCTGTTTTTCCGACTCAACCACTCTACTTGCTTTGGTTTTCTCAATCTCTTCTTTTGTGTTACCTAATGCATTATTGTCGACAACGACAACTTCGTCCACAAAACCCGTAGCAAAAAAACCATCAATAACAGAGGCTATGGAATCAGCCTCATTATACGTTGGAATGACTATACTTACTTTTTTATTTTTATACATTTTAGTTCATTTCAGAATATAACTTCTCGACCAAATTATGCAAACTTTGTGATTTGGCAAATTGAGCTAGCTTGTCAGAGATAGCCAATTTGATTTGAGGCTCCAAGAGATTTTTTATGGATTTTGCAATATTGTCTTTATTATCTCTTGTAATACATTCTTGGGGTAATAAATTTGAGAGAGATGAATTGGAGACAAGTGGAATGGTCCCACAACTGGCCGCCTCCGCAATTGTCTTATCAAACGAACCCGTCTCGGTTAGATTAAGGCAAATTTCGTAACTGCTGTATATTTCAGGTAATTTTGATTGCTCTACGCTTGATAAGAAAGAGACGACATTAGTTAATTTGTTTTCTGCAACATAGTTTTTAAGACTGCTGAAATAATCTTGATCACTGTCGGTCGGCGAACCAATTACAGTTAGCGACACCTGTATCCCTTCTTTAACCAATAGACTCATAGACTCTAAAGCCAGGAATATGTTTTTAATCGGTGAAACTCTACCGACCATGCAGACCGAGTACTTCTTTTTTATGATACCTGGAACTGGAAAAAATAACTCCGTATCAACACCCACCGGCATAACTTTCGTTTTTTTAAATCTAGCAGTAAATGACTCTGTAGAAGTGCAGAAAACTTTCTTTGAAAGCATGACAGATAACCTGGTTAGAAGACTACCCCGAGGATGGTTTCTCCAAAAATATACTGATATATTCTTTAGCTTCCAATATAGTCCAGCTAAAATAATATATTCTTCGTTCATATGCACAAAAACCTTGTCATATAAGCCATTTAAGCTCAGCAAATACTTGTAAAAAGTGAAAATATAAGAGAGCTTCGACTTTTTATTTTCCTTACCAAGGGAATAAATTCTCACATTCTTGGGTAAATCATAATCCCCAACTTTGAGACAAATGACTTCTACCGAATCGAACTTATTTGCAAACTCAAGAAGCCAAGAATGAAAAAAACCTAAAACTGGATCCTTTCTATCTACTGCCTGTGTAATAACTAGGAGTTTCATACGATATGATGTTCTTTTTTATACTTAAAAACAAAATTTCTTGATACAAAAAATGACCCACAGGCAACTAGGGCCATAACTATGACCTGGGCAACGAGTACATTTACTTTCAGGAAATGTACGAAGATGTAGAGAAGAAAGTTATTGACCATAAGTGCACATAGTGTAGTTATAAAATACAGTGCTGCTTGCTTGTGAATAAAAATATCTTCAGTTGTTATGTCATTTCTAAACGTCCAAGTTCGGTGCAAAGTAAAACTAACAATAAAGGCCCCCACAAAAGCAATTGTGCTTGAAATTAAATAATGAATACCATAAACATGAAAGGCAATAAAAAAAAGCGTAAACTGGGTGACAGCTGCACTGCCTCCCGAGATTATATACCGCACAATGACATACTGCGTGAAATACTTAATCATTGGACCAGACAGGCCAGAAAATAGGCATATTTTTGGGCATATTCGTCCTCTTTTATGGCCGTGCTCATAATACTATCCTGCATGCCTGATTTGAACAAATTGGCGATCTGAGACTTAGAAATGACCTCGAGTACGGAGCTCGCGAGACAGACGATATCATCCACTTCACACACAAAAGAATTAACTCCATTTCTAAATAAATTGGTCTTAGCTAGACCAACTTTGGTGGTAACAATAGGACAACCTGAGGCACCAGCCTCTACTAGGGTCAGACCATAACCTTCAAATTCAGAAGTAAGAAGAAACACATCTGCCAGTTTATAATAAACCAAAATTTTATTCATACTCTCCCATTTGCCCGAAAAATGAACTCTGTCGGTCAAGCCAAGATACGCAATTCTATTTCTAATATTCTCCTCTTCTGGACCAGAACCAAGGATTATTAATCCAACATCGTTATTTCTCTCGTAAACTTTTTTAAATACAGATAGAGCAGTGTCAAATCTCTTTTCTTCAGTTAATCTTGAGTTCATAAGAATGTTTTTCTTAAAGAGCAAACCGGGGTCGATTAGGCTTCTATTCACCAGAGTATCTTTAAACTTCTCAACATTTACAAAAATTGGCAAAATATCTGGTTTTCTTTTCACTTTTAGCTTCTCTAGCGACCGAGCAATTGGTTCACTCACCACCCTTATACCTGAAGCCTGTTTTAGAGTTATTTTGGCAAGGAAAACACGAATCTTATTTAAAAAATTTCTTGAGAAATGTGGATCCAAGAAGTCGGTGTGTATCTGGACTTGAAATGGTAATTTAAATTTCTTGGATAAAAACAAACCAACTAGACCAGTTAGGAACGGATCTTGGGTTGATACAACTAAGTCCTTTTTCGAAAATGATTTTCTGGAGAGAAGTTTCTTAACCCCCTTTATACAATCAAAAATATATGTAAATTGCGAAAAAGAGTTGGTTGGGTATACATATAAGTTTCCAATCTTTCTAGACTTAAGGTTTTCATTTCTTAAGGTAAAAATAAAAAGATGGAGCTCCTTCATCTCTTTGGCATAAGAGAGATGCCTGGATAAAGTCGGGCTGCCATCTTTAAATACCGAACGATCTGTTGCGATTATTACAGCCTTTAATTTAGGATATTTCACACTAATATTATATCTTTGTTCGAGAATTTTAGAAATGATATACTGAAAAAATTAAACTCTCATGAAACGCCTTCGGTTAACTCCGGACAAAACATTCTTTTTACTCTTTGGTCTAACATTTTTTATTGGTATCTGGCATGCACTGCCCATTCTCAATGTAATTTCAGATGAGATGTATTTTGTGGGTGGAGTTCTTAGGGCAATGGAACACCACACTATAATTCCTGCAGTAGATGATGTGCCGTACGGAACAATCACCTACCTTCTAAACTACGCAGCTACTATTTTTTGGCTTATTGTTCTTTTGCCATTTTTTTCTTTCAAGCTTTCTGCCCTCAAATTTTATCTTTTGGTTTCACCGACAACAATGTATCTGTCCACCAGAATCGTGAGTGCCATAATCGGACTTTTTTATTTATATGTAATTTTAAAATTACTAAAAAAAGAAGATTTTGATAGAAAAAATAAATATCTGCTTACCATCTTACTTTTCTCAAACATAATAACCACAGTCATCATGCACACTGGAAAAATGTGGGTGTTAAGTGTGTTTCTGGAAGTCGTCTCTTTCTATTTCCTATATTTAAGCGTGGCAACGGGTGAACGCCACAAGCAAGACAGGCACACACTACTTACCATAATCTTCTCCTTTCTTGCACTCTCTAATCTGCCCCTAAATGCCTTCACCTTAATCAATATACCGATATTGTGGTTTTACAGAAGAAGTGAGCAAGGGATAATTAAAAAGCTATTGAAATATACTGTCATCGGAGCCTTAATTGCTTTACCTATTATCGCCCTTAATTATCATGGCATAAAGGATCAAATCATCAGTGTTTTCACTGGCTACAACCCTATTTTAGTTAAAAACCCCACTCTGCCAAAGATGACTTTTTGGGTCTCACTTTCTACATATACCAAAAAACTTCTCGCCTTATTCCCACTCCCAATTCTTGCAATTCTATTGTCGATTAAAAATGGAGTGAGAAATAGAAAACTGTTATCAATTTCACTTATCTATTTTTTTGTATACTTTTCAGCCATAGTTATGGTAGCTAGGTGGCCAGTTGAGTTCGGTTCGTTTTTACGATACTTAGTTTCACTTAATTTCTTTCTGTTTTTTATTCTGATTAGCCTTCATCCACTATCCAAGAAATTTCTTTATCCGATTGTCGGTATCTCTTGTGTTTATTTTGCTTTAACACTTTATTACTTATCGATATCAACAACGTATAACCATGCTCTGAATTGGGTAAACATAAATCTTTCGGAAAAAAATATAACAATCATTGATAATATACGAGATTTTAGACTAACAAAAAATAAGGCATCCAGTCTCCTTTCCCAAGATATTTATTGCGGCACAAAATGCAAAGCGACGATAGATTCCGATTTAAATAAAAATTTTCTGCCATTGGTCCTTGATGATCAATCTGTTAATTCTGCTACAAGTTCCATGAAAAATTTTAAAGGAGTTTATTTAATTGAAGAAAGACAGACAACAAAACCAGATTATATTTTAATTGCACAATTTACGAATCCTACAAAAGACTACCATTCTGTCGATTACAACATGGGTAATTATTTCGATCTAGATTATTTCAAAATCAGAAGTTTGGGCAAAAATATTTATATATACCAAGCTCAAAAATAACCTTGTTTTTAGAGCTAAAAAATGATAGAGTGTGACCACTTCATATGTCTAACGAAAGAATAGTTGTGGTTGGTTTTGGCTGGGTCGGTCAAGCTAATGCCTTGGCTCTTTCTTACGATAATTACGATGTCTCGTACTTCGATACTGGCGAACCACAGAGACACTACAATCAATATAAAGACAAATACGAGAAATTAAAAAGGCTTGGCAATGTTTTAGAGAAAGACGGAGAAAATACCTATTATATTGTTTGCGTTGGTGATCGAGTGGATGCCGATGGCAATCAAGATATCTCAAGTATAAAAGCTGCACTGGAATCCGTAAAGAATACCAAGGGCAAAATTGTACTGCGCTCAACAATACTCCCCTCTTATCTTAAGGATCTTAAATTCGATATCTATCTTCCAGAATTTTTACATGAAAAAGCTGCGGTTAAAGAATCTATTAACCCTCAGTATGTTGTCATTGGCAAAAGAGAATCTGCCACAGTCCCACACTTTATTGATGTTTGGGCCAAGAGAAGTGAGAAGGCCATGGAATGTTCCCCGGAAGATGCTTCTCATGTCAAATATATGTCTAATCTTTGGAATGCTCTGCGGGTAGCTTTTACGAATGAGTTTGGTTCATCTATTGTTGAGCCGAAAGATAATAAAGCTGTCGAGAGGATAGACAAAGTAATAAACTTTCTTTTTGAGAACGGACCATATAAACGTTATGGAAAATCTTTTGGCGGACATTGTTTACCTAAAGACACTCGCGCTTATGTAAAATGGTGCAAGGATAATGGCAAAGAAAATTTGCTTATGGATGGCCTGCAGGAATCAAATAATTTCCATAAAGAAATGGAGCAAAAATATCCCCACTTGCCTGAATGGTATTCTAATTGGCCCGAGCAAGTTGGTTCCGGTTGGGTAGCTCTGCATACACTCGGTCAATCGATAAAAAGAAACATCTTCAATCCAATCACAGCCTTAAAAAGAAAGAAAACAGTAGAATATAAGAAATTTATTAAAGACTAATGGAACAAAAAATATTAGTTACCGGCGGGGCGGGTTTTATTGGCTCACATCTCTGCGAAGCCTTGGTTAGAATTGGCCACAATGTTGTTGCGGTAGATAATTTTGACCCAATGTATCCTCGCAGGCAAAAGGAGGAAAACCTAAAATGGCTCAAAAAACAAAATAATTTCTCCTTGGTTGAAGGGGATGTTAGAGATAAAAAATTAATGGAGGAAGTCTTTGCGAAGGAAAAATTTGATTTTGTGTATCATCTAGCCGGAAGAGGTGGTATCCCCCAGTCAAAAAAAGATCCATTTTTTTATGTAGATGACATAGTAGTAGGAACACTAAATATTCTAGAAGCCTGTGCAAAATATAAAGTTAAAACAATAGTTAATGCTAGTACTTCATCTGTCTACGCCCAAACTAAAGGTAAACCATCTAAGGAAACAGACGATACTGACTCCCCTGGCTCTGTCTATACAGCTGCCAAAAGAGCCGCGGAACTTCTATGTCATGCTTATCATGTACTTTATGGAATTGGAGCCGTAAATGTTCGATTTTTTAGTGTTTATGGCCCTCGCGGCAGACAAGACATGGTCGTCTATAAATTCACCAAAAATATTTCAGAGGGAAAGCCAATACTCAATTATGATCCTGATCCGAAGAGAGATTTTACATATGTTGGTGATATTGTCAGCGGTCTTATCTCTATGTTGGACTTGCCAAAAGATACTTACGAAGTTTTGAACCTGGGCAATGGCAAACCAGTTGAAATATCCAAATCAATAAAAATAATCGAGGAAATACTTGGTAAAAAAGCTGTGATGGGTGAGACCCTAAAACCACCTCCATCCGATATGGCCGTTACAAATTCAGACAGCTCCAAAGCTAAGAAATTATTGAAATGGGAGGCGAAGGTGGAGTTAAAAGAAGGTATTCAAAAATTTGTCGAGTGGTACCAAACGACTACTCAATTTACCGACTAAGGGCTTTTTTATACAAACCCAAAAACTCATCTAGGACGTGAGACAACTCAAATCTCTTGGATGTATCATAAGCTGCCTTTGCCATTTTGTTTCTTAGGTCCAGATTCGTTTTAAGCTCTTTCATTTTTTTAACTAGTGCATCCTGATCTTGAGGATCAAATAGAAACCCATTTTCACCATCCTTTACTATTTCATTACACCCTCCTACATCTGTGGAGACAACTGGCAACCCAAAATGCATAGCTTCCACAAAAACATTTGGAAATCCCTCCTCTAAAGAGTTTGAAACATAAATACTCCCAGCCCTGAAATGCTCGTAAACTTCTTCAATTTCTATTCTCCCTGTAAATGTAACCTTATCTGTTATCTTTTTATCTTCCACAACTTTCTTTGCTGCTTCTATTTCACCCTTCTGGCCTGTACCAACTAGGACAAGCTTGGAATTGTCTCCCAAATTGGAGAAGGCCTCCACAAGTTTTGGAATTCTTTTGTGCGGAATAAACCTATTTGCCGCAACGACAATGAATGGATCGCTTGTTGAAACTTCATGATAACCACCATCTGGCAAATCTAGAGCATTATAGATAACCACAACGTTTTTCCTATGCCCCTGAACATCTACAACATTTCTCGCTCTAAATTCGGATGGCGCCCAAATAAAATCATAAAAGGAGAGCCCGAGTTTCTCTATTTTCCATAAAAATCTAGCGTAGGCTGATTTCTTTCTTAGATCACTAAAATCCTTGGCCTTAACACCACCAGTTGAGATAGTTTCCCAAACCCAATCCCCAGCAAATTTTATAACAGAGGGAATTCCTCTGATTTTTAAAATAAAGCCCACCAAAAAAGATAGAACGCTGGCGCTATGTGCATGCACGACATCTGGTTTTTCTTTGTTTAGAATATGCCAAAAATAGAATGGAAAAATTACCCAACGTATTGCTTTATCAATTGGAGTATTCGTATATTTCCAGGGATATCTATAAACCGGGTAGCCGTCCGTGTTCTCAACACCAAATTTCTCTCCAATCGTTACAACTGCCACACCCTCTCCGTGTTTTTTTAGAGATTGGCAAAGAGAAAAAACTTGGGTCGATGGACCGCCAATAGCTGGGGGGTAAATTGATGCATACATTAGTATCTTCATGAGATTTAAATCCTATTGAATACTAAGGCCATTTCTTTTGCAACATCATCCCAGGAATATCGCAAAATCACCCGATTATAGGCATTCTTCACAATTCTCTCCCTTAGGGAAGACTCCTTTAAAAGCAAGTTAACAACTTTAACAATACTCTGGGGGTTATCCGGTGCACAAAATAATCCTGTCTCCTGGTCGTCGATAAAGTCGACTATCCCACCAACTGGAGAGGCAATAACTGGCAGTTTTGAGGCCATAGCTTCGATAAAAGCATTACCGAACCCCTCTGACCTTGATGGTCTTATGAAAATGTTACAGATAGAATAATATTTTGGTAAATCCTTATACGGAATAAAACCTACAAATTTAACTCTATCTTTGAGGTTTAGTTTTAGCACTTCTTTTTCCAACTTATTTCTTAACTCACCTTTACCAATAAGAACGAGGGAGACATTTCTAGGTAAAAATTTCAGGGATTTGATTATAGTATCTATGCCATTTTTATGCGTCAGCCTACCACAAGAAACCAGATACACATCATCAGATTTTTTATCAAAATGAGTAATAAGTTTATTTTTCACTTCTCCCTTTATCTCTTCAGTAAATAATTTCAAATCAACCCCATTTGGAACCAAAATCGATTCACCTAGATAACCATGCTTTTTAGCTCTATTAATGAGAAAATTACTTATTCCAGTAAGAAGAGCCGTTCTCCTAAGAGCTAAGCGCCAAGAAAGAGATATGAGACCAAACCATTTAAATTGCAGATGGTTCTCTGAGTCCCCTTCTTGTAGAGTTAGAACGATTGGGACTCTATTTTTCCCAGAAATCCTCCTGAATATATTAAAAATATAAGGTGCTCCACTTGCAAAACTAACCATTACTGCCCAGAAAGAAAAATAATCCTGTCTTTGGTTTAGCCTTCTTGTAAGAATAGCTCCCCCGAACGGTAACCATAACTTATCTAAAATTTTATAACCCAGACCAACCCTATAAATATCTACATTGCCAACTCTTTCTCTTTTTGAGAGTTTTTTATCTAACCTTGCAGTGATTAAATCAAACTCATAATCTGGTGAGATCCTGTCAGTTATTTCTTTAATTGCCACTTCTGCTCCACCTACGAAAGGATAATAAGCGGTAGAAAAAATGAGAATTTTTTTCTTGCCCGACATATTATTTTTCACCATCCACCTTAAGGAGATTCCTTAAAACATCCTCTGGCACTTCTTTTTTGGCTTCTTGTTTTACATCTTGTGGTCTTTCTTGTGGTCTTGGCTTCTCCTCCCGTCTTATTTCTTCTTTGGGTTTATGCTCTTCAGATTTAGGTTTATTCATCACGGAAGAGAGAGCATCCTTTAAGCTGCCCATGTTTTCTCTACTTGGATTCTTTTTGATTTCTCTGAATCTCTCGCTTTCAATATTTTCTTTTTTTATCTTTTCCTTTTCCTGGTGACGGCTTTTTAAATCCTCGGCCGCTTTCATAAAAGCTTTTTTATTATCCTCGTTCACAGGAACTCTCTCCTTCGGTTTATCCTGGATAACTATTCTATCGCCAGGTCGAATAGGACTAGCCTCTTTACTTTGAGTTGACCCATGCCAGTCGATAATACTTTTTTCAACTTCCGCTCTGGCGGAGGCAAAAGTTTTTCTGGAAGACTCAATAACCTGATCCTTAAAATTGACCTCCGGCATAACAATCGGCGGCATAGTAGAAGCTGAAAATGGCTTGGAAGCGATATCATCAATCATGAGCTTCAGGTAGATTTGCCTCGCCCCTAAGTTAACTAAATCCTCGGCAGTAAACGTCGGTGCAAATTCCTTCTCCAGAACTTCCGCATCAAAGGCACCGACTCGAAAAGTGATCATGGTACCAACGTTACCAAAAACAGCCTCTCGAACCTCCTCTTCCATCTGCTCGATATATTGATGAGCAATCGTAAGATTTAATTTGTATTTCCTGGCTTCAGATAATATATCCGCAAACGACTTATTGGCAAAAGACTGAAATTCATCCACAAAAAAGTAGAAGTTAGGCACTTCCTTCATCTGATCTGATTTAAGATCAGCTCGAGACATAGCGGCCAAATAAATTTTGGTAATGAGCATGGAACCCAAAAGTTTCGCATTGCCTTCACCCACTAAACCCTTGGAAAGGTTCATGATGAGGATTTTTTTCTCATCCATGACTTTTCGGAGGTCAATTGTTGTTTTTGACTGCCCGATTATGTTTCTGATTAGTGGATTGGAAGCAAATTGACCGATTTTGTTTTGAATAGCGGGAGTCGCCTCTTGAGTGTATCTATCGGTATATTTTGTATACTCATCTACCCAAAACGATCGTACTGCCACGTCAGTGATATTGTCTACGACCTGTTTTCGAAAGTCCTTGTCCGTGTACATTCTGTTTACACCAAGAAGTGTGGCACCAGGAAATTCCAGAAGTGCAAGCAGTGTGTTTTGCAAAATATAGGCCATTCTGGCTGACCAGGCATCTGCCCAAATTTTTTCAAATGTAGCCATAAGACCCGCAACAACCAAATGCCTTTTAGATGGTCCTACATCTTCCATAATGTTAAAAGCGATTGGATAATCCAAATCAAAAGGCGCGAAATAAATCACATCTTTCATGCGCGATTCCGGAATATAATCTAAAAGTTTTTCTGCTGTTGCACCGTGTGGGTCAATAAAAGCTATGCCATGACCATTTTGAATATCTTGAATAGCCATGTTTTCAAGAAGAGTCGACTTACCCATACCTGTCTTACCAATAACGTACATGTGCTTCAAGCGATCTTTGGCTTTGATACCAAATCTAACCTTTTTGTTCCTGGCATCCGTTTCAGCAAAGTACGTAATTTGATTAGGATCATCCATAATTTGGCCTATTATAACACAAAATCTGCTTTTTGGGCAGATTTTGGGCAAAAACATTAAAGAGGCCCCGGTTAATTGCAAGCTGTGGCACCACCTAACTCATCCGGCTCCCCCTTCACAGTCCCTGTACTATCAACACACCAGTAATTATTTGAACCTTCTGGAATCTTAAGTAAAACGTTTGCAGACCAACCAGCATTTACCGAATTACATCTCTGGGCAACAGTGCCTGGATCTCCCCCCGCTGTTATTGCAGCTTGAATTGCGTTTATAACATTTTGATTACTACAAACAGTGCTGTAGTCCAGATTATTATTATCCGCGATTACTTCTGCTTGATTTCTTATGCCATTTAAGTTCGCCTTAACTGCGGCATTTGCGCTTTTAGCTCTAGCACTATTAAGCGAGCCTAGAACTATCGTGGACAAAATACCGATAATGGCGATAACAACCAAAAGTTCAATAAGTGTAAACCCGGACACCAAATTTGGCATTACATAACTACGGTTGCGTACACGCAACGATGCCAAACTTGGTGTACGGGTAAATCCCCTTTTGAAAAATTTCATATTAAAATGATAACTTGTAACTTGTCTAAATTATACAACCAAAAAACTAACCGAGAAAGACAGTTATCTACTTTGGCTCGAGTGCTCCCTTTGTATACCTGTTTGCCGCAGACCACAATGTCCAAGAATTAAGGCCTACATCATAAGTTGCTTTGATCTGGGCCCTGACCTCATCTGGCCCATAATTAGCCCCCAAATTGAAATCCTGAAGCCACGGACGAAGCTTGCCTTTGTAATCTGGGGTAGAACTGACAGTAGAACTGGCGACTGTGCTTGAAGCCATAACTGCAAGCTTCTGTGCTCTATTTACCGCCGATTCCATGGCATAATGGATAACATCGTAGGGATGCTCAGCTGGATTTTTGTAGCCCATGAAGGTCGGCGGATAGTGCGATGGATAGACCATGGGTGAGACATAGTCAAAGTATGGCAGAGCATTTTCTAATATCTGACCAATGCCCATGTCCGAAGTTGCAGTTGTAGTCATCCCAAATATATCTGCTGAAGTTTTCAGACCTGTTCCGCTTAATTCTTCATTAAGGTATTTAAAAAAGTTTTTAAGAACAATTGCTTTTGGTGTCGTACTAGAAAAAGGATACGAAATATCTTCCATGTTTCCGTCCGACGGAAATCTAATGTAATCAAAATTGATTTCGTCAAAACCTATTTTTCTAGATTCTTTTGCAATAAGAACAATGTAGTTCCAATACTCCTTAGAACCTGGATCAATCCAAGAAATACCTTTCTTATCCTTCCAAACGGAAGTGCCATCTAAGTTCCGGACAGCCAAATCCGGACGATATTTTACAAAGTATGCGTCTTGAAACACTGCCACTCTGCCAATCACATAAATCCCCTTTTTGTGAAGACTTTCGATAAATTCCGGTAAATCGATAATCCTAACTTCCTCAGAACCAAAAGACTTTAGGAGTGGATTAAAAACTGGAAAGACAATGCGGCCACTATAATCTTTTATATCAATAACCATAGAATTCAACTCAGTGTTTTCTATCAAATTAACCAGTGGCTCTCGTAAATCTTTTCTACTCGCTGTCCAACTAGTCATATAAATACCTTTTACCTCTCCTGGAGTATCAACGTAGCTAGGCTTAAATACAATCTGGGAAATTGTAGTGCTAGATACTGCCTGAACTAGAAACTTATCAGCAGAGAAGGAGTAATGATTGCTGAACGCCCAAGGTAAAATAATAAAAAAGAGAATAAAGAAAAAAATGGTTAGACATAGAAGACCTATGTTCAACTTATGCTTCTTGAAAATCTCGACCATGTTACTCTGCCTTATTACCTGACTGCGCAGGCAACCCTCCTTCTGTTTTTGGTTTTCGTTTGCGCGGCCGTGAAATGGAGTCAACTTTGGGTGATGGTGCCTGTGCCTCTTGAACTATTGTTTCGTCTCTTATTATTGGGTCATACTGAAATGGTTCTCGCGAGGATACCACTTGTGGTTCGTAAACTTTTTCTTTCTTTAATTTTGGCCTTATTATTTTTTTGGGTAAAGTGATGGTAACAGAATTAGCCATTAAAACTAATCCGGACAGTATAATAAGAGTTGTTTTCCAAGAAGTTGGCACTCCCAAAAAAGGTATGAGAAGAACAAAAAGTCCAAGAAAAAAAGTGCTCTTTTTGTGAATCATAGAGCTTATTATACATGATTAAGCAAACTGCAAAAGTTACTTATGCTGGTGTGGGTAACGTACTTTCAGATTTTATTTTTACAATCTTTCGATAAATGACTGCGTGCGTCATAGAGAGGAATGGAATTGAAATAATAAGACCCAGACCGAGGGGTATTATAGAAATAATAACAACTACAAAGGCTAGGATGAAAAAACCAAGCAATTTCCATGAAGATCCTTTAGTTAGTCTCCAACTTTCTTTTACGGCTGCCCAAGCATCTAGTTTTTTATCCAAAATTAGATAGATAGCCATGGATAACCTGATAACAACGATTATGCCTGGGATAACAAATAGAATGAAACCAATGAAACTTAATACACTGACAATCACTGTCGCCCATAAGACCGAGAGAAAAAGACCCAAATCAGATCTGAAATGGTCTGCCTTGGGAGTTTGACCTGAATCAATTAGGATTCCGATTCTTCTCATACCTATATCAAAAAGCATTCCTACTATAAAGGATGCGAGACCAAGCAAGAGGCCAGAAAAACCGTGTGACCCAACTTTTAGAATAAAATAAATTACCAAAAAAACAAAAGTTGAGACTGTTAAAAATTCAATGTGTTTTTTTGTATTAGACCAGCCCTGTTTAAACGCCTCTTTTATAGAAAATGTTTTCATGGGGTAATTATAACACTAAATCATGAGTGTGGTCAGGTATAATTTTCTGCTAAAAATTTACCCGACCCGGACTCGCGCCAGTCGCGCTCCGTCTCGCACACATACGAAAAAACTCCTACCCAGGAGATTTTGTTCGTCGTGTGCGCGCGCCAGGAATCGAACCTGGGACCACACCAGTATCAGTGGTGTGCTCTACCAACTGAGCTACGCGCGCATGAGCCCCGAAAAGTTAAACTGCTTTAACTTTTCGCCGACTCATGCGAGCCGGAGACATGTTTTTTAGTAGAAAAACTGTCGAGGCAGGGTCGTGGAAATTTTCTTGCGACGGCAAGAAAATTATCCCTGACCATTACTAACCCAAAAAATATAACAGAAAAGAAATATTAAAACAATACAAAAGGAGGGCACATTGCCCCCCTTGTCGAGTCGACTGAGTCACCGCCACTGACTGTTGAGTTTCATTGGACCATCCGTGACGGGATAGCGATGAACATCAACGTTGATCAGTAGTTCCTGCTGCGTCTTCTTGCGACGAGCCGGCATGATCGCCAGTCCGATCGCCGCTCCAGCTGCTCCGAGAGCGATGAGCGTTTCGAGAACACTCATCGGTCGATCATGGGAACTTGCCATGATATAGAGAGCAATTGAAAACGGCAGAAGGAACATGGCCCAACGGCCCCAGCTCCAGTTCTGCATGCTTACCTCCACACTAAATTATATCACATATATTATACAAAAGTCAATAACAAAAATACCGCTATAGTTAGCGGTATTTTTGCTTATTTCCTGTTTTGTTCCGTTCAAGCTGTCTTTCCAATCCCGACGCTTTAGGTCGGGACCCCGACTGTAACGTCGGAGCTGTCAGATTGTTTTAAAGACTACAATCATTGTCTCGCTTACCAGGTCGTTTAAACAAAAACCTAGTAAGAGATCGACTCACATCTCCGACGTTTTCAGTCGGAGGATTTCAATTTGAATTAATC
>CAZNUU010000006.1:0-48083 GCA_964576615.1 uncultured Candidatus Saccharibacteria bacterium | reverse complement strand
GAAAGAGAACCTTTTTTACATAAATCCTCAGGCAAATCCATTGCTACTGAAATGGGTTTTTCTTTGGTAAAAATTGCCGTTCCACTATAACCTTTGCGTACTGCCGAGTTCCAATGTTCCTCATAATCTTTCAAATCCACTTCACTTTGATGTTTTTCAGCTTTAGTTTCTTGGAAACAAATAATATCTGGCTTGTATTTTTCAACAAAAGGCAAAAGTAAACCTTTTTTATGGACTGCTCTAATACCATTTACATTCCAAGAGAAAATTTTCATATAAAGATATTAGCATAAACGAAGTGGCCCGCATCTGTTGGATGCGAGCCACGTAGGGAACTACCTTGCCGACGATGCAGCTCGGTTGCGGCCGGTGATACGAGTGAAGTAGGTGCCGAGTTCTTGGTTGTATTCGGGCGTACCCGCCTTCACCACCCTGACATGACGCTCGGCCAAGAACTTGAGCTTCATGCCATCTGCCTCGCCACCAGCTGTCAACGCATTCGGTGGCCTGTAGCGGAGAACGCTTTCGTCTCCCGAACGGAAATCGGAGTACTGATACACGTAGACCTGGTCATCCCAGATGAGCAGGTCGCCGGGCTCGACTGTCCCGAGAACCTTGGCGAACTCGGCGTGAATCTGCTCGTGCCCGGCGTGAGCCGCGGCGAATGTTGCGTTCGAGGCGGCCATCGCCTTCCAGGCCTTGCCACCACCGATGATGAGAAGGAGGGCCACGCCACAGACTGTGAGAGACATAATTCTCCTCCAGACTCCCACAACGATGAACAACGCCGCCCATGCGAGAAACAAGTACATCAGTCCCATAAAATCACCAAATTCCGCATGACGCGGAATCCTTTCTATTCGCAGAATATCACATAATTATAAAATGTCAACTAATTTTTATTGTAAAATTCTTCTTACATCAAGCATACAATAATTGAAATAAAAAGAAATCCGCCCCAACTTTGGGGCGGATCACTCGGTCGAAAGAAGCTAAACAGCAACTACATGGCCAAGAAGCATCCCCGCGACGACTTCCAGAGAACTAACCTCAAATCCATTCTGTGCAAAGAATCCGTACACCTCCTCCGGGGTCAGAAGTGTGAGCTTCATGCCAGACTTGTTCTCAACCTCATCTGTTTCTGTTTTCCCAGCGGGAGTTGAGAACATACCGGGAGAACCTGCCTTGAGAGAGACCCGAAGCGACTTGATAGCAACTGCCATATCCTTTCGAGGAAGATGCATCAAGACGCAAGCGAGAAAGAAACCGCCGAACCTGTTGGGATAGTTCTCGCCAATGGTTCGGATTTCGTCCTCTTCAAACGAGTACTTGGGAAAATTCTCCCGGCAGTACTTCACCGACTCCACGGATGGATCGATGCCGAAGTACCCCTTCACCCCCATCTGTTCAAAGAGGGGAATTGCTCGGCCCATGTTGCAGCCCACGTCGATTACGGTCCCGCCTGACTCGGCGAGCCGCCAGAAGATGGAATGCATGAAATCATCGAGCCATATCTGGGTATCCCACAGAATTCGCTCTCTGATTTCATAGTCGTAATACTCGACTGCTTGCCTCTCCTGCTCTGACAAAGTTCTTAGCATTTTTAGCCCTTTCGCTAAAGATTTATCTTAAAATACCATATCTTAAAATTTCGAAATGTCAACTAATTCTTGTTGTGAAATTTTTTGTGAACTTCGCGAAGATGTTTATCGGTAACGTGAGTATAAATTTGAGTTGTAACAATGCTGGAATGACCCAACAGGGCCTGCACTGAACGTAAATCTGCACCATTTGAAAGCAAATCAGTTGCAAACATGTGACGCATGGTGTGGGGCGTAACTTTTTTGGAAATTCCAGCTTTGACTGCATAGTGTTTTACTATTCTTTCTACAGATCTCTTGTTTAAAAATTTATATTCTGATTCCTTATCCTTTTTTGAGCCAAGTGGAATAAAAAGTGCCTCGCCCATATCTTTGCGTGCCTTCAAATACTCTTTAATAATTTTTTTAGCCTTATCCGAAAGAAAAACCACTCGTATTTTCCCCCCTTTACCTCGAATAGAGAGTTCATCTGAGTTTAAGTTGATGTCTTTGGTGAGGGAACAAAGTTCAGATAAGCGAAGGCCAGTTGAAAAAAGAAGCTCAAGAATTGCTTTATCCCGAAGCGATCTCAAATCATTTCCCTTGGGTGAGTTAAGTAGACGATTTAATTCCTCGGGTGTAATCAAATCCAGTGCCCGCTCAGATGTCTTTGCCAATTCAATCCTTTCCGCTGGTAATGTTTTTATTTGTTGTCTAGCTAAATATTTCAAAAATGCTCGCAAGGCAATAAGATAATAATTTTGAGTTTTCCTAGAAACAGTCTGCCCAGATTTGTGAGCAGGTCTACGGTTAAGCCAAAGTCTAAAATTTCTAACCGAGTCATCCGTAATGCTAGAAGGGGAATCGCTTTTTAAAAACTCCAGAAATACAGAAAGATAGTGATCATAATTTTCAACTGTTTTGAGCGAACGTCCTTTTTCGATCTCAATGTATTCCAGAAATTGAGTTTTCAGATTTTTAAGTGAGGACATGCAAGTATTTTAGCATGTCGCACAATAAATATTATACAAAGCAAAGCTCGCACGATATTTTCACATAAACAAAAGACCGTCTCCTTTTTTAGGGGAGACGGTCAACCTGAGGAAACGAGTCAGTGTCGGCACCCGGCACTGCGCCGGATGTAGTCGTCGAGGTAGGCGTCGGCCTCGGCTGCAAACCCCCGGCGATCCAGCCAGAGAGCGTGGGCCAGGGCATCGACTTCCGTTTCCCGACGAGCCGGCACGTTCCGCACGATTTTGTCCCCCTCGGAGAACGACCGCACGATAACCATGCCCGGCAGCATCACAAACTGTGCCATATGGCACCTCCTGCTCGAACTCTACCATGAATTATATATAAAGTCAAGCACCGCAAGAGCGGTGCTTTGGAAGAACATCTGAAAAACGTGTGCAGTCTGGATCTTTGGCATTGCGAGTCGGGGCCACCTCCTTGTGGAATTCGACTTAGCCACTCGCGTAGCGATCCAGTTATCCCTCGATCTCTCTCGGGATCATCCGCCTTAGGAATTTATAAGGCGACTCTACTAGTCCTCTGGCATCTGCACACACATGCCTGGACCGCGAATTGAAGGGAAACGATTACTACCGGAATGAGGCTCGGGTAATCAGCGTATCGGGGCTTCTCGCTGGCTCATTGCGAGCTCAGGTCCTTGAACCCCTTACGCGACGCCTTTCTCCTGCTTTGACCTGGTGTATCCATCGTTCCCCATCAGAAATTTCTTTTTTAAAAAATCTCTGACGGAAACCGAATCAAAAGATTCGGAACTTTTGACCACCAAAGTTTAAGGAGTGTTCGTATTAAAGCCCAACACAGAAGGCCTCGGTTTCCCCGCGCAAGGATCGGGTACTCCCGGAAGATCTTACGGTCCGTGCGGACCGACAGGCGCCTGGGCGGCACCCGGGTAGTTCACGACTACCACCGGTGCCGGAGCCGCGGGAGCGGGCCGGTTCGACAACGCACCGATTGCAAGACCGAGTGCGAGAATGGCGATACCGGCCGCACCGAGCACGACCCACAGATACCAGGCCGGCACTTCACCGGCGGGACCGGTGGGACCCACGAGCCCGATCGGGCCGCGGGGGCCGGCAGGGCCGCGGGGGCCGGCGATGGGCGCCGGGTCGTGGCAAGCGGCAGGGGCGGGCGAAGCGAGTTCCTGCGCCGACGATCGAACCGGAGTTACGACGAAGGTAAGGAAGAACAGAATCGCGATCACACTCATACGCATAACGTCTCCTTGGAAAGAACTGCCGGGAACTATTCCCGTAAAAATTTTCAAGCAAGCTTCGATTGGTTAAAAATTTTTACGGAAACCCAACCTTGGTTGGGAGTAGCTCAAGAAGAGCAAAGAACTAAGTGGAGCGACATAAGGTCAACGTTCGCCCCGTGAGTGAGTTTGCAAGGGTGACCCCTCGCTTTTACCACCGGTTTGCCACCGGTTCACTCTTTTGACCACAACCTGCACCCTTATGAGGTATCCGGTTGCCCGATTTGCCTTGCGGCTCCATTGTGAGCTTATTGCGATCCACCCTGGCCGGGGCTTTTCGCATGTGAGGGGTCAAATCCTCACTTCCCCTGACGGGGCCTGGCCCTACGCTCACAACTTTCCCCCATCTTTACCTTGGCAAACTTTGAAAGTTTGCTGCAGCACTTTGTCAGTAATGGGAGAGGCATTCACAAAGAGGCTTGCGACCCCTAAGCTTAGCCACTGACTTTCCAACTTACAGGCGTTGGCACGCTCCTGCCTTTCGGCAGAAACCCTTCGGGATGCAACTCCCTCGGATCTGCTTGTCTTCTGACTCCTTCCACACTGCCAAGCGTGAAAAGCGAAATTGGCTAAGAGACCTCGGGTTTGGTAGACCCTACTCATAACCACTTCCGTGGAGATTAGGATTTACCTTTCGGCATACCCTGCCTCGGACGTGCTGGCCGAGACAAATCGTCCATTGCTGGACTGTCATGCTCTCCAGAGCATATTCGACTCTCAAGTTTGATTTGAGTTCCGAATACGCTCTGTGAGCATTGTTGGAATTTTTTTCAAAAAACTTCTGTTTCGATCTTTTGATCTCATCAGGTGAAGCACACACTTCACAACAGGCCGTTAAGGTGGCTAGCCTAGTTCTTTGTTCTCTCGGATTTAGCCTCTCCGCGTATGCATTTTCTGTTCCCAGGACTGCGATAACATCCCGGCTCTGATTAGGAGCAATGGTGGCCCTCGCGGATTCACCATGTTGTAAAGAACGTGGGGATGGGATTGGACTGGGACCTAGCACTCGGGAGCGAACCGAGGCGTCAGCCCACGGTGGACTCCGTCCAACCGGTCCCATTTTGGGTTGGCCTTGGCGTACTCGACGCCCCTGGCCCGCAGAACTCCTAACGTCGCTCAACGCTAGGAGATCCCCATCTGCGTTATATTTGGCATCCTACCCACCCCCACTTAAAAAGACTTCTTAAATCTTCTTAAGTGGAGAGGATAGTTATTAGCTAGCCCCTTCCATCTTGTAAAAAACCTTAAGTTCTCTGAAATTTACTGATTTGCGGGTCCGTGATAATAATCTGGACGGTTGCCTCGCAGTTGAATCAGCGACCTCATATCAACTTACACGGACAGTATATACCCGTTTCGTTATTTTGTCAAGTTGTTTTGACATTTTCTCATTATATACAAAAATATGGCCTTATTTAAAGCCATATTTTGATTAATTAAATTAATTTAGTCTGACTTTTTAAATTAAAATCGGACTTCTTTAAAACAACCATGATGCTTGTGTCACTTGGATTTGACAAATAAAAGATAGGGTATATACTTATATGTAGGAGGTTCTATGAACGACTGATGCGTAGCGGGCTGGCCCGGGGTGAAATTGGTGCCCCGGGTAAAGGCTTGGCGGTCAGTCCAGTCGATAGGAGTCGAGGAGAAAATGTCATGCACGACTGAAAAAGGGGCTGCGTCCGCCCGGAAGCGATGCAAAGAGGGATCATCTCGGACTTCGACGAACCAGTAGTGGTGCGCCGACGCAAGAAGAAGTGTTTTCTCTGCTCTGACCCATCCGAGAGTGATCGGTGGGCGTATGCCGTGGCGACAATAGTCGCCACGGCATAAATTATTTATTCTATTTTTTATTATCGAAGATAAAATTTATTAAACTTTTGAGGGTATCAGCGAATTCTTTACTTTTAATTGAGATTGCGGAAATTCTTTTACCAAAAACTGCAATTTTGACTTGATCCCCATATATTGTTACATCACTGTTGATTGGATACTTGGCTTCATCGATTTTTAATCTATAACCAGTTTCATCAGATGGCCTTTCACCTTCATGGGAGTTATACAGGGCTTTAGATTTAATCCCCATAGATATTCGTTTATCCCTCATAACTTTAGATTCTTTTTCAGTAAAGACGTCTTTAACTAAATCTCTAGAGTAGACAATATAAACCGGCTCACTATCAAATTTTTTGGCAAACGTATCATAATTAGAGCTTAAAACACCTTCTTTGCCATCATAGAATTGGACCATAGGTTTTTCCCCCTGTTCTCTTTGCATTCCTTTAAGCTGGGGAATGACTACATCTAAGCTTTTTTTATTTTCTTCCAACAAATGGATCTGTCTTTCCACAAACATGTCTAGTTTCTCAGGGGGTTCAGCCATATAAAAAGTTTTTTTGCCGATATTTGTTTCACTAACTAGACCCTTTTTCTGAAGGGATTCCAAAATAACGTATGTGGTTGGACGTTTAACCTTGGCTTTTGTAGAAATTTCAGCAATAAGTGCCTTATCGAAAGAAAGGAGGGTAATATAGACGGCTGCTTCTTTATCACTTAGACCAATATCTTTGAGATATTTTTCAAACATAAAAGAATAATACTATAGTTAGAAAACCCTTGCAAAATAAGGAAATTTGTGATATCTTGCAGTCAATGCTTACTAAGAATAAAAAATCAAAGATTGTAAGAGAAGTCCAAGTACACGACAAGGATACTGGCTCTCCTGAAGTCCAGATCGCTATTCTGACTAAAAGAATTGACGATCTAGCAAGTCATTTAAAGAAAAATGCCAAGGATAACCACTCTAGAAGGGGACTTTTACAGATGGTTGCTACTAGAAAGACTCACATGAAGTATTTGGAGAAGAAGAATCCTAAGAGATATGGTGCACTAGTCAAAAAACTAGGTCTTAAGAAGTAAAATCAATAAAATTACTTCATCTGCGTTGTTGCAGTTCAATTTTGCTCGTTCACCTTACTAATGTAAGGCTCACTCGCAAAGTCTCCTTCGCCTAGCATCTAAAGCAATTTAATTGATTTTCTGATATGCTTGTATGAGGTCGATCATTGAAATTTTTTATCCGCACACTAAATTTGCCATTGTGCGGAGCACGATAAAATCGATGGCAAAATTAGTGTGCGGATTTATTTTTATAAGCAAATTTATTAGTTTTTAATAATTTATGGCAGTAATTAAACACAAAAATCAGAGAGTGGGAATTTTCATAGATACCCAAAACTTATACCACTCTGCAAAAAACATTTATGGTTGCAAAGTAAATTTTGGACAAGTAGTAAAAGATGGTTTAGCCGGAAGACAGATTATAAGGTGTGTGGCTTACGTGATAACCACAGAGTCGGGTGAGGAAAAAAGCTTTTTTGAGGCGTTGGAGAAGATGGGCATTGAGGCCAAGACAAAAAACCTTCAAATCTTTTCAGGCGGAGCAAAAAAGGCAGATTGGGACGTGGGACTTGCAGTGGATGCGATAAAATTAGCTCCAAAATTGGACGCTGTAATCATTGTTTCCGGTGACGGAGATTTCGTACCGCTGGTGGAGTATCTTAAGGTAAATGAAGGTTGTCAGGTTGAAGCTATGGCCTTTGGTAAGGCTTCTTCTGGCAGACTTATCGAAGCAGTTGATGATTTTATAGACCTGGATGATAATCCGAAAAAATACCTGCTTGGTTATAGGGATGAGAGAATGAGGAGGGTTCCCAGAATGATGGAGAAATAAAATAAAATGGCTCGCAAAAGCGAGTCATACCTACAATCTCGTAGGGAATGGCTTTTTTTGTTAAAATATTTTAGATGCCTCCACAAAGCTCTCCAGAAAACAAGGATGAAAGAAAACCAATAAAGTCTCTGCGTACCTTTGCCGGAGACGTTGAAGAAGCAATTGCAAAACAAAAATTTTCGGCTTCCACTATTGCCCTGGCAGAACAAAAAAGAAGGGAGGAAAAACCCGAACTAGTAAAAATACCGGAGGAAAAAAGCCACAAAAATATTTATATTTATGGTTCTATCTTACTTTTTATACTTGGGATAGGCACTGTTACCGGAGTTTATTTCTGGCGCTCAAACCAAGACAAGCAGCTGGTTGAAAAACCTCAAACTCTTATTGCTTATTCCAAAAATGTTGACATTCCTATCGCGGGAAAAAATAATGCAGCGTTAGTAGACGAAATTGTATCCGAGAAAAAATCGTTCAATTTACCGATCAATTCAGTACTATATATAAACTATGTGGGAGATTTAGGTAAGCAAGCTGACATCTCAGATGTATTGCACTTACTTTTTCCCAACATGCCTCCTTCTCTAGAGAGATCCTTTGAGGGTAGTTACATGTTTGGTATTTATTCCTACGATACCAACGAACCATTTGTTATTTTAACTACTAATGATTACGCCTTGAGTTACTCCGGCATGCTAAGGTGGGAGGGAAGTATTGTTTACGATCTTAGAAAGATATTTTCCATAACTGGCAACGCCTCGAGTACTCTCACTTTTGTAGATAAATCAATAAAGAATTACGATTTACGAGTTTTGCAAGATGATTCTAGAAAAACACAGCTCCTTTATTCTTTCATAAACAGAAAAACTTTGGTAATAACAAAAAACGAAAATATTTTTTCAGCAATAGTTGGGAAATACCAGATAAGCAAACAAGCTAAGTAAATTTGCCTAAAGTCGCTCCTTTGCTAAAATGACAGCATGATAAAAACGGAACATTTTAAAGAACTTTTGGTCAAGGAAAAAAACATTTTAGAGAATGAACTTTCAACCGTTGGTAGAAAAAACCCAAGAAATTCTGACTGGGAAGCAGTTGAAGGTAACGTGGTAACAGACACGGCAGAAGAAGGTGATGTAGCCGAGGGCATTGAAGAATACGAGAAAAACAGCGCAGTTGTCGCTCAGCTCGAGACCAGACTACAAGAGGTCAAATCCGCGCTTGATAAAATAGAAAAGGGAACATACGGGAAATGTGAAGTGGGTGGAGAGACAATCGAGGAAGATAGGCTAGAAGCAAACCCTGCGGCCAAGACTTGCAAAGCTCATATGAATAGCTAGAATTTGGCATTATGGCTGTCTCCAAAATATATTCAGCCCAAGCCAATCTCCTTAATGCCCAGATTATAGATATAGAGGTCGATTTATCTCGAGGACTGCATTCCTTTTCAATTGTGGGATTAGCCGACAAATCAGTTGATGAATCAAAGGACAGAGTTTCTGCGGCTATTAAAAACTCCGGCTTTAAGTCACCCAAAAATAAAAATCAAAAAGTTGTTGTCTCCCTAGCGCCGGCAGATTTGAAAAAAGAAGGACCAGTTTTTGACTTACCAATTGCTTTAGCTTATTTAATCGCTTCGGAAGATATAGAAGCTGATTTTAAAAGTAGACTGTTTGTAGGAGAATTATCTTTGGATGGAAAACTTAGACCAATTAAAGGGGCCTTGCCAATTACCCAGAAAGCAAAGAAACTTGGATTTAAAGAAATTTTCTTACCCAAGGAAAACGCTTCCGAAGCAGCAAACATCTCTGGGATAAAAGTCTATGGTGCAGAAACATTACTTGATGTTATTAGGCATATAAATACAAAAAATATTCCAGGTAAGGAGGCTGAAAATACTTTAGAGTATAACGAATTAAAACCATTTGTAAATAAAAAAACAAAAACAAAAAAACTTGATGTCGAACTTGATTTTGCAGATGTTAAGGGCCAGGAGGCAGCAAAAAGAGGACTAGAAATTGCAGCCGCAGGCGGACACAACATAATTATGTATGGACCACCTGGCACAGGTAAGACAATGCTAGCTAAAGCATTTACCTACCTTCTGCCACCACTTTCCTTTGATGAAAAATTGGAAGTAACCGGAATCTATTCGATTGGAGGAATACTAAATGACTCCCTTATGGAGTATCCGCCATTTAGATCACCCCATCATACGGCCTCTTATGTATCAATCGTTGGGGGAGGAGCAAACCTGAAACCAGGTGAAGTAACTTTGGCACATAAAGGGGTACTATTTTTAGATGAATTTCCAGAATTTGATAAAAAAGTTCTGGAGAGTTTGCGTCAGCCACTAGAAGATAGGGAGGTAACCGTCTCGCGAGCCAAAGGTTCAGTTAAATATCCTGCACATTTTGTTTTAATAGCAACTATGAACCCGTGTCCCTGTGGAAATTATGGAGTTAAAGGTAAAGAATGCACGTGTTCCGCCATAAATATAGAGAGATACAAAAGAAAATTGTCTGGTCCGATCGTGGATCGAATAGATCTTTGGGTTGAAGTCTCGAAAGTTGAGCACCAGAGATTAATAGACGCGAGAGAACTTCACGAAAGCACAGAGAAAATCAGACCTCGAGTAGAGAATGCGAGAAAAATTCAAGAAACAAGATATAAAAAGAAAAAACTCAAGATAAAAACTAATGCAGAACTTAGCGCTAGAGATTTAGTAAAAAATATTGTACTCAGTGACAATGTAAAGGAGCTTCTAAATAGATCGGCAAAACAATTGGACCTTTCTGCCCGCTCCTATCACAGGATAATTAAGATTGCCCGAACAATTGCTGACTTGGAAAGAAAAGAAAACATCGAAGAGAATCATATCTTAGAAGCTCTTCAATATAGACCGAAAAAATATCAAGCAATTTGATTAGCGCTTGAAAGTGGCCAATTCGTAAACCAAAATAACTAAAGCAAATATGGCTGTCGCGTTGCCGTATAGTCCTCCTTGACTGTAACCAAAGTAAAGGATTACTAATGGCAAGACGATATCCAAAACTGCATCTATCTTTTTCATAAATTAATTATATCTAAAAAGGATTTTTTGCGCCACGGATTTCAAAGTGTAGATGTACGCCAGTGGCTTTTCCCGTTGCACCCATTCGGCCAATGACCTGCCCCTGACTTACGTGATCTCCCACTGAAACTAATGTTGCACTCAAGTGGCCATAAAGTGTCTGAGTCCCATTT
The DNA here is from genome assembly GCA_964576615.1 of uncultured Candidatus Saccharibacteria bacterium. Taxonomy (GTDB): domain Bacteria; phylum Patescibacteriota; class Minisyncoccia; order Phycocordibacterales; family DATDWN01; genus C7867-006. The sequence goes on along the minus strand of CAZNUU010000006.1, from coordinate 37,243 downwards.
CCGTGCTTAATAACTATGTAAGAACCGTAACCGCCGTTCCAACCATAATTTTTGGAAATAATTACATCACCTTCTGCTGAGGCAAGGATATTTGCTCCGTAAGAGGAGGCAAGATCTACACCATTGTGACCATGAATTCCCTGAGTTTTTATGCCCCCGATGATTGGTCGCATGTAATAACCTTCATAAACTGGGTAAGACGGACCGGATTTACCTACACCAGAACCGTTGTATTTTGGAGATGAAGAGACACTAACTTCTCCGTCTGGAATAATAATGATATCGCCCACAGATAACTTTGAATTTTTACTAAGATTGTTATATTGAAGAATTTCATCCAAATCTCCTTTGTATAACTTAGCTATACTTAGGAGTGTATCTCCTGATTTAACCGTATGCTGGACTCCGGAGATAGGTAAAATTACTAATTTTTGACCTGGAGTAATGGAGTTGCCATTTAAATTGTTACTCCAACGAATAGTGTTAACTGAAACCCCAAACATTTTTGCAATCGCAGGTAAAGTATCCCCATCTCTTACCACATAGATGCTAATTTGATCATCATCCAGAGATTTATCCGCAGGCATTTGAACTTCGGGGGAAAGAGAGGTACCACCCACTATTGCCAAAGACTCTCCCGATGTACTGGCATTTTGATTTGGGGAAATCGTAGCCTGAAGCAGAGCCATAGTCTGGGAATTGGATTGGATTTCTTCAGCTTCAACCCTGGTAGAACCCGAAAAACAGGAAAGAATATCAAAAAAACCACAGGCCTCAACTAAAACAGGCGTAAAAAACAGGCTTAAGATAAGCGGATTTATTAGAAAAAGAGAAACTATGTTCACCGCTGCCTTGCCAAATCCCATTCCTCTTATTTTTCTTATGAAACTGGAGTGAATGCTTTTAAGACCTGGCTCAGACTTAGGATCATTTTTGAAACCTAAGATAAAACTAAAATTATGACAATTCAGAATTTCAGAATAAATAAATGGCTTCACAGAGCCATATATTTACAACATCTCAGTATTGTATAAATTATATCTATTCTCACTTCATGTGGTCAACATAAATTACACACAGGCTGTAAACAGGTTATTTTGTCAAAAATTAGGAAAAAATTAGTCAGTTACAAGCCATGATATAATCGCCACGTGGATTACCTAAGAAAATACATTGATAAACCATTTGGAGTTATATCTGTATGCTTAATACTGGCAATTTTAAGCTCCTATCCCTTCGTCCTTGTATATCAAAGCCTGAAATTACCCACAAATGGGGTAACACCTCTTGTTACGTTATCCCTTAGTGGCTTTCTTTTTATGTTTCTTATCCCAGCACTCATAATAAAAAGAGTCTGGGGAAAGAATTTATCTGATTTTGGATTCAAATTACCTCAAAACGGCCTCAAGAAAGCGGAGATTTTTTTAATTACACTTACAATACTATTGGCTCTATACTTTCTCTTGAAACAAGCCTCCATTCAGAACTACTATTCTCTTTACTGGCAAAAAATGTCAGCTTCATTAATAATTTTTAACCTAACTGCATTTTTGTATTATCTTTCTGAGGAATTCCTATTTAGGGGTTTCTTACTTTTTTCCTTGTGGGAGAAAGTGAAGCTAAATAGTATCCTAATTTCTGCAATAATTTTTTCTCTTTTACATTTAACTAGACCCTTGCCCGAGATATTTTTTGCCTTTTTTTACAGTATTGTCATGGGTTATGTATCCATTAAAACAAAATCTTTTTTGCCATCGGCATTGTTACACTTTATTTTATCTGTTTTGGTAAATTTTGCTGTAGTTATTTAAACCAGCCATGAACTACCTCGATTCACTAAACCCGGAACAAAGAAACGCAGCAACTGAGACCGTTGGACCAGTCTTAATTGTAGCTGGAGCGGGCGCTGGGAAGACAAAGACTATTACTCATCGCATTTTTCACCTTATCCAAACTGGAGTTCCAGCCGAAAAAATATTGGCAATTACATTTACCAACAAAGCAGCCAAGGAGATGCGCGACAGGGTTTTAAAAATGCTGGGTTATGAGCACAACTCCCGTCAATTTTCTAATAAATTGCCTTTTGTAAGCACATTTCACTCCTTGGGTGTAGAAATAATAAGAAACAATGCACAAGTCTTAAATTTACCAAAACATTTTGGTATCCTGGATAAGTCCGATAGTAAAAAAATCCTAAAAGATGCACTGGTATCCCTTGGTATCGATCCAAAAGAGCATCTAGAAAAAATAAGAAGTATTATTTCTAAAGAAAAAGGAGCGGGGGTAAGTCTTGAAACTTACTTGGAGCGAGACCGTTATGATTTCACCGGAGATTTAGTAAAAAAAGGGTGGAGTAAGTATGAAGAGATTCTAAAAAAAGAAAAATCACTTGATTTTGACGATCTATTACTTAAAGCGCTGGAAATATTACGAAAACCAGAAACTCTAGATAAATACCATGAGAGATTTTTGTATATTCATATCGATGAATACCAAGACACAAACACCGTTCAGCATAAAATCGCCGAACTTTTAGCAAAGAAGTATAGAAATATCTGTGTGGTGGGTGACACTGATCAAAATATTTATAGCTGGAGAGGTGCAGAAATTAAAAATATGCTTCATTTTGAAAAAATCTATCCTGAACTTAAAACTTTTTTCCTGGAGCAAAACTATCGCTCCACCCAAAACATCCTATCCGTAGCAAACCAGATTATTGAAAAGAATAACTTTCGTATTCCAAAAAAACTTTACACCGAAAATGAGGTTGGTGAAAAAATAAGCCTTTTTAAGGCCAGAAATGAGACAGAGGAAGCTCATTTTATCGCCCTAAAAGCCAAGGAGCTTATCTCACTTTCCGTTCCAGACGAAGAAATTGCTGTACTTTATAGGGCTAATTTTCAATCAAGGGTTTTGGAAGAGGCTTTCCTGTCCTATGCCATACCATATCAAATGCTTGGTACAAAATTTTTTGAAAGAAAAGAGATAAAAGATGTAATTAGCTTCATCAAAGCCTCGCTAAACAGAGAAAATATTATTGATTTGACCAGGATAATTAACATTCCACCTCGCGGTATTGGCAAGGTAACCCTGAAAAAAATAATCGAAGGAAAAGAAAATGAGCTTCCGGAAAACATAAAGAGCAAAATAAATTTTTTTCGAGAAATGTTAGATAACTTCAAGGAAAATCTAGAAAGTAAGAGACCTAGCGAAGCAATAAAAGAAATAATCCAAAAATCTGGTATGGAAAAAATCTATGACACGGGCTCAGAAGAAGACACGGATCGACTAGAAAATATTAGGGAGTTAGTGAGTCTAGCAAAGGAATACGATATTTTTGAAATTCCGGAAGGGATGGAAAAATTCTTAACTGACACAGCACTTACATCTGATCAGGACGTTTTAGATGGAACAAAAAAGGGGGTAAAACTAATGACAGTCCATTCTGCCAAAGGATTAGAGTTCGATTATGTTTTTATCTCGGGCCTGGAGGATGGACTCTTCCCTCACAGCAAAAGTGAACGCGAAAAAAAGAAAGCTGAAGATCGCGAGGAGGAAAGAAGGTTGTTTTATGTAGCACTAACTAGAGCTAGAAAAAAACTTTATCTCACCTGGGCAGAATTTAGGACCATATTCGGTTCTCTTGGAGCAAATCTGTCTTCGGAGTTTATCGCAGATATTTCAGAAAAATATATAGATAAAGAGAAAAGTCTATTTGGCGTTGAATCAGCTTATAGTATAGATTTCTAGTATGAAGGCTAAAAAATCCCTAGGGCAACACTTCCTTAAATCAGAGCCAGCACTCGAGAATATGGTGAAGTCGGCCAAGATAAAACCGGGTGAGACTGTCTTGGAGATAGGCCCAGGACATGGAGCCCTAAGTCAAAAATTATTGTCGGCCAAGGCAAAAGTAATAGCAGTAGAAAAAGATAGAAATCTAATTCCCATACTTGAAGAAAAATTCAAAAGCGAAATTGAAGATAAAAAATTGAAAATAATCGAAGGAGATATACTAAAATTCGACCTAAAAAATCTTGGAACACCTTACAAAGTTGTGGCAAATATTCCGTATTACATTACAGGCAAAATTTTAAGACTTTTTCTGGAAAGTGATAACCAACCAGAACAAATGACCATACTGACTCAAAAAGAAGTAACCGATAGGATCATCGCTAGAGACGGGAAAGAGTCTATACTTTCAATTTCAGTAAAAATTTTCGGAAACCCAAGATTTGTAAAGAAAATACCGAGAGGATCGTTTGCTCCAATGCCCAAAGTTGATTCGACCATATTAAACATTGAAGAAATTTCTAGAAAAAAACTGGGTAGTCTGGATGAAAAGAAGTTTTTTAAAATTCTCCACACGGGATTTGGTCACAAACGAAAACAGCTTGTGTCGAATCTCTCAGGAGTGTATGACAAAAACTATCTTATAAAATGCTTTAAAGATCTTGGAATTGACCCTCAGGTAAGAGCGGAGGATTTGCCTCTTAAGACATGGCTTCTCCTTTGTAATAAAATAGATTAATGATAGAAGAGCTTATTGAGAAGATAAAAAGAACAAATATAAGTCTCTTTGCGTGGTTTTCTTCGTTCAGTGCAATAGTTTTGATTAGGTTTTTTCTCGAATCTTTATTTAGTCCATCCAGACCAGGGGATTTATCCCTTGACTTATACGCGATATCTCATTTTTGGATACTTTTTTTCTGTATAGCAGTTGGGTTCATGCTCATCATTGGTTCCCTAACTAAAGATTATAGGGGCACTAGCAAACTCGTTCTTTTCGGATTACCAATAATCTGGCTCGGCCCCAGCTTAGATGTGATCCTAAGCGGTGGCAAAGGAAATACCCTGGCTTATCTTTTTGATTCCGGAGTTTCCATTCTCTACAACTTCATAACTTTCTTCGGGAAAAATTTTGAGTTTGGGGCAACTTTGGGTATACGTTTTGAAATTGCAGTCGTTTTAGCCGGAGTTGGATATCTTGTGTATTTGAGTAGTAAAAATTATAAAAAAACCTTCTTAGCAGTTATTCTTTGTTATGCTCTTCTTTTTATCATCGGTTCATTGCCGGGAATAATTTATACCCTGAAATATTTTCACGGATCTAGCCCAGATTACACCATCGGCTATATTACACAGCTTCTATATCGCTCCAACTTAAGTCACAACACCTTAAATGAAGGCGTGGTTTCTAACTCACTTACAAAATATGTCCAGCTTGCCTTCGATAAATTGCTCTCTCAGATACTTTTTATTTTTTCATTTATATTTCTGGGACTTTACTTCTGGCAAACAGAGAAAGAAAAGTTTAAAGCTGTATTAAAAAACGCTAGGGTAGAAAGAATTATTTTCTATCTTGTTTTGCTTCTCTTGGGCGTCGGTTATGGAGTGGAAAAGGGCTATGGCCACTTTTTATCTTGGGTAGATATTTTGACTCTTATATGTTTAATGCTTTCCTGGTCATGTGTATGGCTGTTTGCAGTCCAAATAAATGATATTTTTGATATTGGTACTGACCAGGTATCAAATCCAGACCGACCCTTGGTAAATGGCGACTTGACCGAAGCCGAAATGTGGAAAATCGCCTTTATTTTTTTAGTTATTTCACTTTTAAGTAGCTGGTTTGTGAGCCTGTATGCTTTTTTTATGAATTTAGTTTTCGTTGCCTTATCTTATATTTACTCTTCGGAACCACTGCGACTAAAAAGAGTTACGATTTTATCCTCATTTATCATTAGTTTAGCCTGTCTAGCCACAGTAATGGGCGGATTCTTTTTTATCTCCGCAAATAGAGACATCAGAGCTTTTCCTCTTAATTTATCTTTTCTCATAATATTAATTTTCACTTTGGGTACTAACATTCGGGATATAAAAGATATAGAAGGAGATACAAAAGATGGCGTAAAAACCTTACCTGTGGTTTTTACAAAAAAGGGGAAGGAAATTGTAGGTGTATTACTGGCCTTAAGTTTCCTCCTAATACCTACCCTACTTAATTTAAACAGGCTTTATGCCGCATCGATCCCGGCAGCAATTTTAGGATACTATTTTGTAGTTAAAAAAAATTACAGGGAAAAATATATATTCGTATTAGCTTTTTGTTTTTTGATACTTTCCGTATTTATTTACACTCTCAAGTAGTAATTCAAAATATGATATAATTAACAAAATGCCTGGTAATAAAGTCCTATCAATTTTGGTTTTATCAACTGCTGTTATAATTTCAGTGTGGCTACTTAATAACCAAAAAACGATCGTTCCAAAAGAAAAAGCTACTCAAAATCTTATTTCAATTAATTACGCAGATTCAGGCAAGAACACAAATGATGATTGGAAGAAACTGCTAGTCAACGTCAATACAAAAAATGAACCGATAGTTGACTTAACTAAAAAAAATGAAGTTGATTCAAAAGTTCTTCAGGACAATACCCTAACCGGTCAACTGGCTATTGATATTTTCTCCAGATACATACTTTCAGCAAAGGGAGGCCAGCCGGTAAATACAAATACTGCTGACCAAATAGCTCAAAGTGTGCTTTCCTCTCCAAATTATACCAAAGGAACAGGAGCAACCTACTCAGAATCAAACCTTCATATTGACCAAAATAATAGCCGTGACAATTTAGTAAGATACAGGGATACAATGGTCTCAGTTTTGAAAAAAAACCTTTCTAAACTTGATGGCGACCCGTCTATAATTGTAAACACCGCAATAACTCAAAACGACCCAAGTCAGTTATCAAAAATAGACCCGTTCGTAGTTGCCGCAAAAGGACTCTTAAGTGACCTACTCTACATGCAAACCCCCAGTTCAGTTGTGAAGATTCACTTAGAGATAGTCAATTCTGTAAGTAATGGACTGGAAAACTTAGAGGGTATGAGAAATGGCATTAATGATCCAGTCAAAGCCCTCTCCAGTGTAACAATGTATGCTCAGCATCTTACTGATTTTCAGCAATCTTACCTTGATCTAATCAATTTTTTTGCGGATAAAGGCATATAAACTTTTCAACAGATTAATCTAGTTATTAGGCTACGGAAATAGTACAATTTCTATATATTATGCCTAATTTAAAGCCTCGTAGTTATTTGAAGAAAGTAATAGTATCTGTCTTTGTCCTATCCTTAGTCTTGTCCTTGTCTCCTATTAAAGCTTTTGCCTTTTGGGGAGTTGAAGACATTGTCTGGGATCCTACCAACAACGTTGAAACTGCACTCACTTCTGGCTCATCCGCGGTAACCGCAGGAATGAGTGTGATAGAGAAGGTAAAACACTTTATCTTAGATCCCTTGGCCTGGGTAATCGCTAAAAATATTGTGCAAGGGATTACAGCCCAAACGGTTAACTGGATTAACTCCGGATTTAAAGGGAACCCTGCGTATGTAACAAATCCTAGTGACTTTTTCCTTAATATCGGGGACACTACCGCTTCAAAATTTCTCTCTGAAACACAGTTAAATAAACTTTGTAGTCCTTTCCAAGCCCAGATCAGGTTAGCGTTAGTAAGGCACTACCTTCAGTCTGAGCAGAACTATTCATGTAGTCTTTCCGTTCTAAGGAATAATTACGACTCTTTTATAAACAATTTTAGCAGTGGCGGTTGGACAGGATGGTTTGAACTGACTCAAATTGACGCAAACAATCCATATGGAGCATACACCAATGCCGAGAACCAACTAGATCTACAAGTCACAGCCGCCCAAGAAACAAAACATAGTGATGTTAGTTATGGAAGTGGCTTCTTATCCTTTCAAAAATGTCAGCCGGAATATGTTATTACACAAGCACAATGGAATAATTTTGGCGCAGGTCTTAAAGCAATATACAAGGTGGGAGACTGTTATGGAGACCACATGGAAAATGTTACACCTGGTTCTGTCATAAACAACCAGCTAGAAAAAGTCTTGGGATCAGGTATTGACCAACTTAATTTAGCTGATTCGTTTAATGAAATAATTTCTGCTCTAGTTACTCAACTTACTAAAAAACTCATAGGGGGGTTGGGAGACACTGGTCTTAAGGGAACAAGCAATACTATAACCATACCTCCTGATGTTGACCCTAGCTTACCTAACCTTGTAGTTATAGACCCCAATCCTTTGGATATACTCCAAGGTCAGCAATTCAGAGATCCCGGTGCAATTGCAGTGGATGCAAAAGATGGCGATATTACCAGTAAAATACAGAAGTCAGGAAGTGTTAATGTAAATGTTGTTGCAAGATATACTATCACCTACAAAGTAACCAATTCCGCAGGAAAGACAGCTACAGCTACCAGGGATGTTTGTGTTACGAGAGTAGTGAAAACAGCAAACGGAAACGTGGTGGAAGGTTCTTGTAATGGCAGCAACGGAACAACACCTAATTATTCTGAATCTACATATGGAGGGGGAAATATTGGTGGGGGCGGCGGGGGACAGTGCAACGATGTGGGAGGAGCTGGGGTTAACTTCTCAGAGGCACAATGGCGATCTGTTATCGAAGCTGCTGAATGTACACCACTTGTTACCAGCCAGGGTCTACAATGCGTGCAGGACGCAGTAAGTGCATTGGGTGGAAGCGTTCAACGAAACACTGCTGGAATGTTACGCTCCAGGGTTTATCTTGCGGTTGCAACAATAGGTGAGACGTGTACCAAGGCAGTTGATATAAGCAGTGCAAACTGTGAAGACTGTGGTGGTAGTTGGGTTTGGATAAGAAGATTTTGATGAAAAGAAGTTTGTCATTAATTTTAATAATAGCGGTTCTGGCGTGCTTCCTCACGCCAGTATCGTTTACACATGCCCAGGCGGGACCAGGAGCTGCTATTGGAATGGCCTTAGCTGGAGTGTGTGCGTCGGTGTCTTGCTGGATCAAATCAGCATTCGACAAGATTGCTCAAATTATACTAACGATTCTTGCTTTCTTCTTAGGCTTTGCTGGTAGATTTCTTAATTGGATACTCAGTTACACGATAATTGACATGAAAATTCATGTCGGAGATCTGAAAGGAATAAACACAGCCTGGGAGGTAGTAAGAAACATAATGAATATTTTCTTTATATTCCTTTTGGTGTATGAGGGGGTAAAACTGATAATTAACCAAAGTAGTACTGACAATATAAAGAAATTCATTACTGGAGTTGTCCTGGCGTCACTTCTTGTGAATTTTAGTCTTTTTTTCACAAAAGTCATCATCGACGCATCGAACGTCGTAACTATAGGTTTTTACCAGTCTATCTTGAAAGGCAACACAAAAAATGATCCAAATTATGGTCTTTCTGACCCAATAATGAATGCACTGAAGCTAACATCAATTTATAACGGTGATGCAGCAGATAGTTTTGCCCAAGGCTCTGCGGATTATTTAGTAAATACACTTGGTGGTGCGTTAGTTATACTTATCGCCACATTTGTTTTTTTTGCAATCTCAATTGTTTTTGTCATAAGATACTTGGTCTTGATAATTCTCCTTATGCTTTCACCTATCGCTTACATGGGATTAGGTTTACCTTTTATGCAAACTTACGCTAAGCAGTGGTGGAGTGCTTTTAATAGTCAGATCTTGTTTGCTCCGATTTACATGATGATCACCTGGGTAATTTTAACGCTCATGGCCAGCCCAGGATTTCTTTCTGGTAGTAACTACACAACTGTTTTCAGTAAATCACCTTCTGGTTGGGATTTGGTCTTAAACTTCGGGGTAATTATTGGTTTACTCATTGCTTCACTTGTTATTGCAAAAAATACTTCGAGTCATGGCAACCAACTAATCGGCAAGGCAACCGGAAATCTAACTGCTTTTGCTGGTGGTGCAGTAATGGGAGGGACGGCCTGGGCGGGGAGAAATACAATTGGAAGATTTGGTGCAAGTAGGGCAAGTAGTGCTCAACTCCAAGAAGATGCCTCAACAAAAACCGGCCTTAGGGGTGCATGGGCTAGAACCAAACTCTACACTGCCCGAACTGCAAGAGATGCAACATTTGATGTTAGAAATGCTGCGATACCAACAAATGCTTTAGGGAGCGTAATAGAAGGCACGCTTGGTAGAACTAGGATTGGAAAGAGTATAGGACTCAATGAGGTTAATATACCTAGTATTGCGGTAGGGTCGCGTATTTCGGGAATAGCTGGTACCGGAGAAGGTGGTAAAAAAGGCTACAGAGAACTATCCGAAGAAAAAGCCAAGAGGATTCGTGAACGTGAAAAAACAGATGCTTCTGAACTGAGGCAAGCTCAAAACGAAAGTGATATTAAAAATGGGGCAAAACCAGGTGCAACAACAGCGGAAATTGAGGCTATGGAAAAAGCCTTATCCAAACTTTCAGACAAAGAGACAGAGACTCTGGTGGCTAGCAACCGAGAACTTTTGAAGAGTCAAGAGTTCGCAAATACGATTAGTGTTAAACAGCTTGAAGCCATCAATAAAAGTGATCAATTTTCAGAACAAGAAAAAGATGAGCTTAAAAATAGGAGATTCGAAGAAATTAAAACAATTTACAATCCAGCAGCTATGGCTGCATACACAGCAGCTACAGCTGTACCAGTGGCAGCAAGGACACCAGCTCAAGTTGCTGACATAAAACGCATGGAAGATGCCAGAAGCAGAGTAAAGGGTCTTTCAGATTCAGAACTGGAAATGATTGATGTAAATTATCTTGATCCAAGCCGTCCTGAAGGTAGAGAGTTTATATCTCAACTAAAGGCTAGCCAGGTAGAAACCATAACTACAAACAAGAGTGGCAAATTTACCACAACCCAAAAGAATAACATTAGGGATGAGAGAATGCGGCCACTTAAAGACGCCCTTGCTGCTGGAAGTACCCCAGATATACAACGGGAGATAAGAAAGGCTGACTACAAAGCATTGGTTAGATATATGAAGACCCCTGGTAGAGCAGGTACAAATATCGCTCTCGATCTTGACGTCTTGCCTTTGTACACACCCCAAACCTTGAAACGAATGGCCAGCCATGATGATATGACCGATACCGATATCGATACTCTACGCACAGCTCTCTTAGCCCACGGAAGTGCAGCTACCCAAGCATGGCTTACAAACCCAGACAAGGGTATGATCGATTTCCCAGCAATATGAGTTTCACACTAACACAAAGAAAGGAAGCGTATAAAAAACTTCCAGAAAAAGTACAAAGTTTTGTTATGGATCCAGATACCACCGACATAATTTCACGGTATTTAAATAGAATCGGTCTTACAGATGATCAATTGGATAAGGCTGATAGTGAAATATTTTTTTCAATGCTAGGACTACAAAAGCTGTCGGACGCAATATCTAACATTGTAAAATTAAGTAACAAGAAAGTGGAAGATTTTTCAGATTTAAACCTAAATCTGGAACGAGATGTATTTGATAAACTACAAAATCTAAGGACACAACCAGGTTTAAATCTAAGCAAGAAAGAAATCCGGGATAAGACCACGGAAGTTTCAAAAAAATATTCACTAAACGACGTACAGACAGAAAAATTGGTAAAGATCGTTGAGTCAGAACCGGAACAACCCGAGACTACGACTTTACAGAAAAAAATCATCTCTGATTTGGGAGTCTCCGGATTACTTTCGGAACAGATTGCTCTGGAACTAAAAAAACGAGTCTTTGACTCTTTAACCAAAAATCCTGAGACAGATACAAAAAAGACAGCTCCACCAGATATAAAACGAGAAGAACCAAAAACGCAACCCCAAGTAAAGGCAGTGGAACAAATAATCAACAGTCCACAACCCCCTGAAATACCACCAAATATCTTGCCGCAAACTGAGAAGGTATCCTCTGCATATAGACCAATTTCAATTCCAGACAGCATTAAACCACCTAGCTCATTACAGACTCCTAAAGATGTCTCGGGGGTAACTTATAGCAGTAAAAATCTAGAAACAGTGCAGCAGCCGGTTAAAGTTCCAGAGATTAAAATTGCTCCAGAACCAATGAAGGCTCCGCTGGCGCCGGCAAACGTAGGAAGTGTGGTCGAAACAAAATTAAAATCCGTTACACCGAGTATGAGCCCTCCGCCTCAGGCAGAACAACCTAAAAAGTATGCGGTCGATCCCTACAGAGAACCGATAGAATAAAATGAGATACCAGGTCCCCCAATTTATTGAAATTGAAGATAAAGTGATCGGTCCTTTTACCGTAAGACAATTTATCTATTTAGTTGGAGGTTTAGGTATGTCATTTATTGCCTACAATTATCTAAACATATACCTTGCTCTTATTCTTATTGCCGCAATAATACCGTTTTCCCTAGCGCTGGCCTTTTACAAAATAAACAATAAACCTTTTATAGACTTTATAGAGTCAGCCTTTTTTTATTACACCAAAGGAAATTTATACATCTGGAGAAAAAAACCGAAGGAAATCGAGGCCCGTAAGGAAACGCCGGCAGAGCAAAATCAAGTTTATGTACCAAGACTATCCCAAAGTAAACTGAAAGAGCTTTCCTGGTCACTTGATATAAATGAAAATCTTAACCCCTTAACTGGCGAAGACGGAAATAACACCAGATAGAGTATTTTTTGGTATAATTAAATTATGGCAGTAAGTTCAAAAGCAACCCAGGAGTTCGTTCCAATAAAAGAGGTGAAGGACGGCATAGTAATCCTCAAAAATGAGTCCATGAGGGCGGTTGTTTTGGCTTCCTCAGTAAACTTCAGTCTAAAATCCGACGACGAAAGAAACGCTATTATTTTACAATTTCAAGATTTCCTAAACTCACTCGATTTTTCAGTTGAAATTTGTATTGAATCCAGACGTCTGGATATAAGACCTTATATTGCTCTTCTGGAGAACCGCTACAAGGAACAAACTAACGATCTTATGAAGATTCAAACCAGAGAATATATAGATTTTATAAAAAAGTTCACTGAAACAACTAGTATAATGACTAAAAGTTTCTTTATCGTGGTACCTTATGACCCAGCCCTGATAAAAATAAAGGGTCCAGCTAGCATACTGCCTTTTAGAAAACTGACTTCTGCCCAACAAAGTCAAGAAAAAACAGCAAATTTTGAAGAAAACAGAACCCAGCTGGAACAAAGAGTCTCAGTGGTCGAACAAGGACTATCCCGCTGTGGTATTAGGGTTATCAGACTTGGAACAGAAGAAGTAATCGAGCTGTTCTATAAGATATTTAACCCAGGGGACACCGAAAAACCAATTAAAATTACTTAAATGGCACTACTAGATTTTTTCAAAAAGAAACAAGAAGAACCAATTTCGACTGTTTTGCCGAGAGAAATTTACGACTCCACCAGTCTTGAATTAAAAGACGTCATTGCTCCGAGTGCACTCAAAGTTACGCCTAAAGAAATAAACCTGGGTGAAAAAATTGTGAGAGGTTTTTTTGTTATCTCTTATCCGAGATTCCTCTCCGAGAATTGGTTTGCCCCAATTATTAACTTGGACAAGATTTTTGACGTCTCTATCTTCGTGGAACCCATTGACTCTGCCGGGGCACTCAAGACCTTTCAGAAAAAAGTGGCCGAAGTTCAAAGCCAAATAAACACCAGGGAAGCAAAGGGCTTAGTCAGAAACCCCATGCTCGATACTGCTTACCAAGATTTGGAGAATCTCCGCGATCAGCTCCAGCAGGCCCAGGAAAAACTCTTTGATGTAGGACTTTATATAACTATTTATGCTGATTCGATGGACGAACTGGATAAAATCGAATCGGAAATAAAATCAATTCTGGAAGCAAAGCTGGTTTATCTAAAGCCCGCTCTCTTTCAGCAAGAACAGTCGTTTAGAACAGCTATCCCTCTTGGAACTGACGAACTTAGAGTCTACAGTAAACTAAATTCCTCACCACTTTCGCTCCTATTTCCATTTATTTCTTTTGACTTAACTTCAGATAAAGGAATTCTTTATGGCATTAACCGTCACAATTCTTCTCTGGTTCTTTTTGATAGATTTTCACTTGAAAACTACAACTCCATCATGTTTGCTAAATCCGGAGCCGGAAAATCTTTTTGTACAAAACTGGAAATTCTAAGAACTTTGATGTTCGACGCAGATGTTTTAGTTATTGACCCAGAAAGGGAATACGAATACTTAGCTGAAGCAACTGGGGGGAGATACTTTAATATATCCCTTAACTCCGAACACCACATAAACCCATTCGAGCTTCCAACCCCAGCGGAGGATGAATCATTCTCCTCGGTTCTAAGATCCAACATTATAAACTTGGTGGGGCTTTTTAGGATCATGATGGGCGGATTAAGCCCAGAAGAGGACGCTATTATTGACAGAGCCATAACCGAAACATACGCCCTAAAAGATATTACCGCCGATTCAAACTTTTCAAATCTGGAGCCGCCACTTATGTCTGACTTTGAATTGGTTCTATCCGGTATGGAAGGGGGTGATTCTCTAGCTCAAAGACTGTCTAAATATACTCGGGGAACTTGGGCAGGTTTTATAAACAAACCATCTAATGTCGATATAAATAAAAAATTTATTGTCTTTTCTCTGCGGGATATGGAAGATGAGCTGAAGCCAATCGCTATGTATATAGTCATGCACTATATATGGAACATGATTAGAAAGAAGTTAAAAAAGAGACTTTTGGTGGTAGACGAAGCTTGGTGGATGATGAAATCAGATGATACAGCATCTTTTCTTCTCTCTCTTGCCAAAAGAGGTAGAAAATATTACTTGGGACTAGCTACCATTACCCAAGATGTGGATGACTTTATGAAATCATCCTACGGGACACCAATTATTACTAACTCTTCCATCCAAATCCTGCTTAAGCAATCACCAACTGTGATAGATAGGCTCCAACAAACATTTAATTTAACCGATGAAGAAAAATACCTCCTTCTGGAATCAGATGTAGGTGAAGGAATATTCTTTGCAGGTCTAAAACATGTGGCTATAAAAATTATTCCATCCTATACCGAAGAGCAAATTATTACCTCCGATCCATCTCAAATTTTGGCCATTAAAGCTGCAAAAAAAGAACTGGAGAGCACCGGAAAGTAAGCTCGTAAGTGTGTATTTTCAATACTGTTATAATTATAGTGTTATACTAAATTTTAACTGTGCAAGAGGAAAATAAAGCAGAGGGTTGCAATATAAGTATATCGGAATGGTATTTAGTTATTGCTATTTTAGGTCTTATTGACTTGATTCAAATAGGTGTCGAGTGGTTTTTAGACTGGCTCGGGGTTGGCGTACTTATTAATTGGGGAATAGATATCGTGGTTGGGATGAGTTTGCCATTGTACCTAAAGATGAGGGGGGTTAGTTTCAGTGATCCAAAAAGATTGTTCGGGTTTATTACTGCTTTTGTGGGAGAATTTATACCAATAGTCGATGAGCTTCCGCTCTGGTGCCTCGATGGTTTTTACAACATGATACTTTGTAGACCAGACCTATTAGTTAGGTTCTCGGGTGGAAGCCCTTTAATTGCAGGGATTGGGAAGGGCTTAGAAAAGCTTCAAAAAAGGGAGGAAAAAAAAGAACTGAAAACTCCAGAAGCAAAGCAACCCCAGAGGTTACCTCAAAATGTTATTGGTGGAAACTTTGGTAAAAATCAAAGTGCTGGTGGCCCAAATAATGCCAATTTCACAAGCAAAGAAAATGCCATAAAAGCTAGAGAGAGGCTGGAAGAGGAAAAAAAATCCGGAGGAAGATCGAGAACGGGATACGACATGAGACTGGATGAAGCAACAAACTTAAGAAGTGAGAGACTGGAGGCTATGAGAAGCGCAGGAGGGGATAGCGGTATAGAAGATTCTGAGAACAATAATTCAAGAAATGTGAGAGGGGTAGTTAAAAGAAAATCAGGTATGGATCCTGAAAGTGATGCTGTTGATACTTTGTACTGGGAGGGGAAGAAAGCTGCTTAATGTGTTGTGCATAATATGAGGTTTTTTTGTCAATTAGCATGATACAATTATGGCAATGAGGCATGTTCTAGTTGCCATAATTTTTTTCTCTGTCTTAGCTATACCGCTATATGTGTCGGCTCAATTGAATAGCTCCCAATCAGGAGATATAAATGTAGAACTAATACCCGAAAACCCAAACCCCAATCAAGTTGTTAACGTAAATATTACAAGTTTCACTACTGACTTAAATGCTGCCAAAATATCATGGAGACTAAATGGCACAGAGAAACAGTCGGGCACTGGCTTAAAAACATTCTCATTTAGTGTAGGGGATATAGGCACACTTACCACACTAGCTGTTATTGCTGTAACCAACGATGGAAAAACCATCCAAAAAACTGTAGAGATCAGACCTTCTACAGTTGACCTGGTGTGGCAATCAGAAAGTTTTACCCCACCTTTTTATAAAGGCAAAGCCTTGTTTATCGCCCAAAATAAAATTACTTTTGTCGCAACCCCCCACATTAACAACGGCTCTGCGGAAATTTCTCCAAAGAACTTGATTTATACCTGGAAATTAAATAACCAAGTAGTTGATGATGCATCGGGCTACGGTAAAACTTCTTATACACTTATTGGCTCAATAATCCCAAGGCCACTTGATGTTACAGTAGGAGTTTCATCACCAAGTGGGGGCGTAAGTGGACTTGGACACATTGTGGTAGAGCCAGGTAATCCAAATATAATTTTTTACAACAAAGACCCTCTCTATGGAATACAGTTTCAAAAAGCATTAAATGAAAACGTAAGTCTTGATTCACAGGAAATTTCGGTAATAGCAATACCGTTTTATTTCGGAATACTAAGCCTTCCAACAGCTTACATGGATTTCAAATGGGCAATCAACGGTACCCCAGTAGATAATAACAATACCTCGAATATTGAGACTTTTAGACAAAAGGTTGGTACGGTTGGAGTTTCAAATATTTCTGTAAAAATAACAAATACTGAAAAAATTCTTCAGTATGTTTCAGGAAATTTTAATCTAGAATTTAATAAGAACAATTAGTATGAGAAAATATCTAAAAAGAATAGCTTATTTGGCCTTGTTTGTCCCAATCTCAGCTCTGGCCCAGATTAAAGACTATAACGTCTTAGCCCCTCTACCTAAAATTGGCGACGCTGGGGGTACAACCAATATTCAAACCTACTTACCAGCAGCATTCAACTTAACTATAGCTATCGCCGCAGTTCTAGCATTTGTGATGATTACGCTTGGTGGAATAATTTATGCGACATCGGATGCAATTACCAAAAAAGAACAAGGTAAGGGTTATATCTGGAATGCAATCTGGGGACTCATTTTAGTAATATCATCTTGGCTAATAATAAATACTATTAATCCCAAAATGCTAGACTTCAGCTTTCTAAACAAAATGCCTGGACCAGAGATTGTTGCAACAAGTACAGCTTATGTAGGTGCAGCCCTAACCCCGGAAGAGATCGCAGATGATGCTAGAGTTAGAGCAATATTGGCAACCCCACCTGATGATGTTTATGTTTATGCCGCAATTTGTTCAACAGGACAGACAAAAAACTGTGTCAATATGAACGGCTTGCCAGATAATGCCATTTACGGGCTTAAACATTTAAGAAAGGATTGTAAATGCGCTATAACCGTTACCGGAGGAACTGAGGCAGGGCACAAATCTCATGGCCCAGGTAGTCCAGTTGTCGATATTAGACCGAATAGCACATTAAATACATTCTTGGGATACCCAAACCCAACTAACGGCGTAACAAATAGAAGTGTGGCGTTTAAAGATGGTGGTCATGCTAATTTCTACTATGAAACAACTGCCCAAGACGGTTCAACTGGAAACCACTGGCATGTAACTTTTGGACCATAATGTCACGTAAAACCATAATAATTACAATATCTGTTATATTGATTATTTTTCTACTAAGCCTTATTGGATACTATTTCATTATTCAAAATAATACTGGAGACACAAGTACCAGTGGTAGTGTTTTTAAAAACTTCTTTCCTTTTGGTGGAAACGACAACGTCGAAAATGCTCCGGCTACGACAACCAGAAACGAGCCTCAGCAAAACAAACCATCAGAGAACTTTACAGTAAAGTTGCGTGAACTATCATCAGAACCCGTCTCGGGGGCTGGAACCCTGGACTTAAAAGCAGGAACAGTCGTTAGGTATATTGAAAAAGCAACCGGTCACGTATTTGAAGTGGAGCTTTTTTCACCAAACAAAAACAGAATTTCAAACACTACAATCCCCCTTGTGTATGATGCACTCTGGGGAAATAAAAATAACTCTTTGGTCGCCAGATACTTAGATGATGATAACCAGACTGTGGACACATACGGAATAACAGTTAAAGGAACCGGCACATCTACAGAACAATCGGTATTGGGAGTTGCATTTCCCCAGAGAATAGGTGATGTCTCGGTTTTTGGGACAAATGTTTTTTACTTGGTTTTATCTGACGATTCATCATCAGGTTTTGTTTCAAATTTCGATGGCACAAAGAAAAAACAAATCTGGAGCTCACCCTTGCGCGAGCTAAATTCTCAATTTGTTAACACAAAGACAGTGGCTTTAAATACAAAACCTTACCCAGATATTTCAGGCTATCTTTATTTGGTTGATACAACAACAGGTAATACCAGAAGAATATTGGGAGATATCCCAGGCTTATCATCTTTGGTTAGCCCTGACGGTTCGCAGGTAATTTATTTATCACAAAGTGAAACCGTAAGATTCATTCTTTGGAACAGTAAGGCTAAAACTAGTATAGAAGCTACGCCAGCAACCTTTCCAGAAAAATGTGTCTGGAGTAGCAAAGATTCTTCCACTGTATACTGTGCAGTACCTAAAAATTACATTGGCAGTGATAGCCAAACAAGATGGTATCAAGGACTTGAATTAGAAGACGATGATATCTGGAAATACAACTTGAAGGACAACACTTCAAGTATCATTGAAAACCTGGCAAGCGATGCTGGAGAAAGTATCGACGTTATAAAGCCAATTCTATCGGAGAATGAACAATACCTTATATTTATGAATAAAGTTGACAATAGTCTTTGGAGCTTGGATCTCACAAAGTAACTACTCAACTAATACTGATTTGTGATATTTTCTTTTAATATAGTACTCCTGACCAATAGCAAAAACATTGCTAGTTATTAGATAAAGTGCGACTGCTGAGGAAATGGTATAAGCGATAAAACCCATTAGTACTGGGAAGAAATATTTGGTCTGCAAGGCCATGGCCCGAGCGAAATCAGTCTGACTTCCTTCATTACTTTGGGATGCGCTAGCGAGACTTATCTGTATATAAGTAGATAGTGCGGCTAAAAGAGCTAACACAATACTTTTTTGAGAGATATTTATTAGATTTAGAAATACCATATTAATAGCAGCCGGAGGAGAAACGAAACCATATAACAAACTATAATTTATTTGGGGTAACCCCGATCTAATAAAAACTCTATACAAACCTATGAGAATCGGAAGTTGAATAAGAAGAATTAAAAACCCCGCGAAAGGGTTTATACCCCTCTCTTTATAATATTCCATTGTTTTTCTAGCCTGCTCTTCTTTGTCTTTATATTTCTCTTTTATCTTTGCTAAGTCTTTTTCAGTAGTCTTCATCTCCAGTTGAGTCTTGGATGCCTTGATAGAAAGGGGGAGAAGAAAAACTTTAATAACAATTGTAAAAATTATAATGATTACTCCTGCATCAAAGAAGGGTAGAACATTCATGAGTAAAATGAAACCGTTGTAAAGCGGCTTAGAAATTAAAAAAGTGAAAACTGCGGACATTGGCTTATATTATCACACCAGAGTCCGAAAGTAATCCTCTTATTTCTCTTAGAATTACATTAAAGGAAAGAGGCTCCTTATTTTTTTTAAACAGAAAAAAAAGAAAATATCCTGGTTTTATTTTTTTTATTTCACTGTTTAACGCTTCATACCCCCATCTTCTTATTCTATTTCTTTCCGTTGACAAACTTGCAACTTTTTTTGAGACAGAAAAGGAGAATTGACTTAAGCTTGTTTTATCTTCTACGGGTTTAACTGACAAATACAGCAAAAAGTGTTTTGAGTTGTATTTTTTATTGTGGGAAAGAATATATGGAAAGGTTTTCCTTGGTATCTTTCTTTTTCTAGAAAGCATGTTTTAATTCCTTACTTTGCTCGAACCGTAATCTTTTTTCTTCCCTTTCTCCTTCTCCTTAAAATAGTGTTTTGGCCGTATTTTGACCTACTTCTCTTAAGAAAACCGTGTGTCCTTGCCCTCTTTCTTTTTTTAGGATTATAAGTTTTTGACATATTTTAAAAAATTTATCTAATTTCGACTATAAACAATTTATACACATATTATTAACACAGCCGAAGCTTCCCGGCAAGTACCAACTTTCCTTATTATATATATAATTGAAAAAAATGATGGATAACAAAAAACTCTGGGATAGCGTTCTGGTCGAAATGGAACTCTCTCTATCAAAGCCGAACTTCAATACTTGGTTTAAGGACACCTCAATAGTAAGACTGGACGGCACTACGGTTTATTTGGGAGTACCAAACACTTTTGTCCAGGATTGGTTATCCAGTAAATTCCATAACTCAATTTTAAAAACACTTAGGTCTCTCTCGGGTAACGTCCAGTCTCTACAATATGTGATCCACAGGGAAGATGGGGATGAGAAACACGAAATTGTGAAAATTTTGCCAATTACCAAGGAACTGCCCATCGCAGATACCTACATAAACAAAGAAGATGGTCTAAACCCAAGATATACATTTGAATCCTTTGTGGTCGGACCCTTTAACGAATTCGCTTACGCAGCAAGCCAGGCAGTTATCAACAAACCTGGTATAGTCTACAACCCACTTTTTATTTATGGTGGTACCGGACATGGCAAAACACACCTAATTCAAGCGGTCGGAAATTTTCTTAAGAACTCTAGTGGTCGAAAGGTTTTCTACACTACGTCAGAAAAATTTGCCCAAGAGTTAGTTAACGCAATCCAAATAAACAAACCTAACCTTTTTAAAGAAAAATATCGAAAATACGATGTCCTGATCATGGACGATATCCAATTTTTCTCCGGCAAAGCTAAGATCCAAGAAGAACTCTTTCATCTCTTTAATCACCTCTACGACAACAACAAACAAATCATCTTCTCTTCAGATAAACACCCTGGTTTGATCCAGGACCTAGAAGAAAGGCTGAAATCTAGATTTAGTGCAGGCATGGTAATAGACATACCCGCACCCGATAATGAGTCTAGGGCGGCTATAATTAAGGCCAAATCAGCAAACTCTCCATTTCAACTTTCCAAGGAGGTGGTTGATTACCTGGCCTATTCAGTCGTTGGTAATATTCGTGAGCTAGAAGGAATAATAAACTTTATAACCGCCCAAGCTCAGCTGAAAAATAGAGATGTGGGGGTCTCCGAAGTAAAAAACTATGTCAAAAACAATGCTAGACCTAAAAAACTTGTCTCGCCCAAAGAAGTCGTTAAAACAGTAGCTGACTTTTATAATATAGAAGAGCAGCTTATATACGACAAAACCCGCAAGAAGGAAATAATTAAACCAAGACAGATAATAATGTTTATTTTGCGGGAAGACTTTAACATTTCCTATCCTGCGATTGGGGAAAAGTTGGGTGGTCGAGACCACACGACTGTTATGCATTCTTGTGAAAAAATAAAAAATGATATGAAAGCCGATGAATCTCTTATCCAGGAGATAAATCAGTTGCGTTCTGTTTTTGTGTAAAAGACTGTGAATTATTTGTGAATTAGTATGGAAAAAAACGGGATAAAAAAATAAAGGTGGGGATAAGAAAAAAAGATTGTGAAGATACTATGAAGTTATAAACACCAAAAATGACAACATTAATCCAAAAAATGAATAAAAATATAGAGACAAGGACACTTATCCCCATATCCACACCCCTAATAAGAGTTAGGTATTTAAATAAAAAATAAATACTATGAATATAGAATGCATCAAAGAAAAATTAGTTTACGCAATAAGTAAAGCTGAAAAAATTACAGGTAAAAACATTACCTTACCAATTTTAAACTGTCTTCTTTTAGAAGCGAGTAACTCAACCCTTACTATTAAAGCAACAAATCTAGACCTTGGGGTAGAGATTAGTCTACCGGTTAAGGTCAATAAACCAGGGAAAGTGGCAGTACCAGGTTCAGTTCTATATAACTTTATCTCCAATATTACCAACGATAAAAACATCACTCTTGAGGTTGTGGACAACAATCTAAAGGTTGAAACTAAACACTCAAAATCGCTCATAAAAACCTTCCCAATCGATGATTTCCCGAATATCCCTAAGATCTCAGGTACACCATTTACCCTAAATACTCCAGCTCTATTAAGAGGCTTAAAATCTGTGATGTATAGCTCTTCTACCTCAACTATAAGGCCAGTTTTATCCAGTATTCTGGTCTCTTCAGAAGATGACAGTGTTACTTTTGTAGCGACTGACTCATTTAGACTTGCTGAGAAGAGAATTCCAGTTAAAAAACACAAGGAATTTAGCCAAATTCTCATTCCATTTAAAAATATCAACGAAATTATAAGGACACTCGAAGATATTAAAGATGAAATTGAAGTTAGTTTGAGTGATAATCAAATCTCTTTTAAATTCGGAGATATTTATTTAACCTCGCGAGTGATTGATGGGGTTTTTCCGGATTACAAGCAAATTATTCCAAAAGAGACCAAAACAGAGATTGTCCTGTTAAAGCAAGATTTTGTTAGTAGTTTAAGAATATCGAATATCTTCTCAGACAAGTTCAGCCAAGTTGTTTTTTCTGTTTCCCCCAAGTCAAAAACATTCAAAATCACCACTAAAAATATGGAAGTGGGTGAAAACACCAATACTCTGGATGCAGTAATAAAAGGCGAAGAGTTAAATATTAGCTTTAATTATAAATATATAATTGATTGTTTTAACTCAATTGATTCAGACAGTGTCTCACTTTCTTTCTCGGATCAAAACAAACCAATGCTTATAAGGGGAGTTTCAGATAAGTCCTTCTTGTATTTGGTGATGCCAATGAATAAGTAAGATGTTCAGCGATATTTCCAAATTCCTAGAGAAATTTTCAAAAAAAGTAGATTTAAGTGATTCGAATAAGGACAAGATAATCGAGATAATAAAAAAAGAGGTTAACTTTGAGGTGACAAAAGAAAACATTGAAATTAAAGACTCAGCAATTTATTTAAGGGTTTCCCCAGGATTAAGAAATCAAATTTTTATTAATAAATCAAAAATAATAGAAGAGATTGCCAAAGAAACTACACTACCTATTGTCGAGATAAGATTTTAAGGCAGGCCAAGGCCTTGGGCCCATAGCCTTACCCCGTACTCCCATCTTTCGAATTGAGGATCATCAGCTGGATTATTTGGGGCTGGTCCACGAGGGTTATCTTTGTCTAGCCAAAATAATATAGAGTGAACTCCTCCTGAGAGTGTTTCAACCAGAGGACTATTTGGGTCGACTACAGTTCCGGATGGGATACTTGAAATACCACCCTGCCACTTACCCCTAAGAGCAGGTTTCAGATCATAAGAATCCTCTTTTTCTGGTTTAATGAAGCCCTCTCCTGGTACTGTTTTTAGAACTTCATCCATGAAAGCTCTCCACATAGGAGCAACTATAAGCCCAGAAACTTTTTTAGCCATCGGACTGTTGTCATTGTTTCCTGCCCAAGTACCCACCACAACATTTGGGGTATAACCTATGGTCCAGGCATCGCGATAATCGTTAGTTGTACCTGTTTTTACCGCCACGTCACGTCCTGAAAAATAAATTACTGAATTTGGTCCATAAAGCGGTGTTCTAGCTACATTGTCAGATAGGATGTCGGATATTTTTCTGGTTATCTCGGGATCTAGAACCTGAATCGGGTTACTTTTTATTTGTTCCAGCACTTTTCCGTTTTTATCTTCAACTTTCAAAATAGGGGTGTAAGGGTTGCGGATGCCTTCTGTGGCAAATACACCATAGGCCGATGTCATATCCAGAAGTGAGACTTCACCACCTCCCAAAACTAAAGTTAAGCCATAAGTATTGGGATCTCCCAAGGATTGGACACCCATACTTTCCGCCAAATCAACTGAGTCTTTAATTCCCGCTAGATAAAGAACTTTAACAGATGGCACGTTGATTGACTGAGCAAGAGCATCTCGCATTGTCATAGGACCCCGGAATTTGTCGTCGTAGTTTTGGGGTGCATAGCAGTCCTTTTCATTGGTCATGTCTTCCTTGGGACATTTTGTGGAGAATTGGGTGGGCAGGTCAAATAAAACTGTGTCTGGGGTATAGCCTTTTATAAATGCCTCTGCATAAACAAATGGTTTAAATGTCGAGCCAGGTTGCCTGTGTGCTGTGGTGACATTGAAGTTGCCATCAATTCCAGTATCAAAATAATCTCTGGATCCAACCATGGTCAAAATTCCTCCGGTGTTTGGATCTATTGCCACAAAAGCATCATTCGAGCCATTGAAGTTTTTCTCATTAGATAGGGCATATTGTTTAGCAATTGCTTCTGCTTTGGCTTCCAGATCATAATTTAGAGTTGTGGTGACCCGCAAGCCCCCTTGCTCCAAAACATCAGCACCGTATTTTTTCTCCAGATAATCTTTAACAAACATAACAAAATGAGGTGCCCTGATTCCTCCAGAAGCTTTGGGTAAAAATTCTACTTTTTCGTTTATTGCCTTGTTGTAATCTTCGTTCGATATTTTGCCATCGTTTAACAACTCCTTGAGAACTAAGTTTTTTCTCTCATCCAATTTGTCCTTGTGTTGCCCATATGGGGAGTAGAATGTGGGAGCTTGAGGCATTGCGGCAAGGTATGCGGCCTGAGCTAGGGTTACAGCAGCCGAAGTTGTGCCAAAAAAATTCTGACTAGCTTCTTCTACCCCGTACACACTACCCCCATAAGGGTTCTCATTTAAATAAATACTAAGTATCTGATCTTTAGTTAAAACCTTCTCTAATTTTAAAGCTAGGACCAACTCTTTTAGTTTTCTGGCAGGTGTTTTATCATCGATTAAAATAGATTTTTTAACCACTTGCTGTGTTATGGTCGATCCACCCTGGGTAAAATTTAGGGTCAGAAGATCGATTATTACTGCTCGCAGGATGGCCAAGGGTCTTACGCCATGATGGGTATAAAATGTCTTATCTTCGATTGAAACTGTGGCTTCTTTTATGAGGGGCGAAATATCTTCGATCGGGACGACTGTTCTTTTGGCTTTGTTATACACGTCGTATAGGAGTATTTTGCCAGTATTATCGTATATTTTTGTTGACTGGCTGACCTTCCTCTCTTCAATTGTGTCGAGGGATGGAACTTTGAAGGTTGAAACCCAGATGAGGAGGAGTCCGGCAATTAAAATAAGGCAGGAGAAAACAAAGACAAGAATATTACGCATACCGTGACGACCAACTACTTTCTTCAAGGAATCGTAATAATATTTCAATTGATCCATCAGATTCGTATTTTATCATATTTGTGTTAAAGTAATAATATGGCTAAAACTAAAGGAAATTCCGAAGAAGAGATGGTAGAAAGACTCCTTTCTCGTGGCGTAGACCGGATTTACCCTTCCAAAGAAAAGTTAAAAGATGTCCTACTTTCTGGGAAAAAGTTAAGGATTTATCAAGGTTTCGATCCCACCGGTGACAAGCTCCATATAGGTCACATGGTTGGAATTAGAAAACACAGGCAGTGGCAGGACTTGGGTCATGAAGTAATATTTCTCATTGGGGATGGCACTGGTCAGGCTGGAGACCCTACCGGTAAGAAAAAAACTAGAGAAAAATTCTTTACTACAGAAGAATTACGTGAGAATGCCAAGGGTTATATCAAACAAGCTTCAAAAATCGTAAGATTTGATGGTCCCAATCCAATCAAGATTTTATATAATGGGGATTGGCTAAATAAACTAGCACTCCCCGAAATACTAGATATTACCCAGTACTTTTCAGTTCAACAGCTAATCGAGAGGGATATGTTTCAAGAAAGAATAAAAATGGGGGAGTCAATAAATCTACGTGAATTCTTATATCCCATCCTTCAAGCATATGACTCTGTGGCAATGGATGTAGATCTTGAGCTTGGGGCAACTGACCAGACATTTAATATGCTAGCTGGCAGAACTTTGATGCAGGCTATGAAAGGCAAGGAAAAATTTGTGATGACTGTGCCACTTCTTACGGACTCCAAAGGTGTAAAGATCGGTAAATCAGAGGGCAATGTTATTGGTCTTACCGATTCACCTAGTGACTTATATGGCAAGATAATGTCTTTGGGGGATGAATCGATCATTCCAATGTTTACATTGCTTACTGATTTTCCTCTAGATGAAGTAAAGTCGTTTGATGTGAAAAAAAATGCTTTTGAACTTAAAAAGAAAGTAGCCAAAATAATTGTTGCTTCTCTTAATACAGATAAAGAGGCGCAGGAGGCTGAGTTAAATTTTGAAAAAACTTTTGGGAAAGGCGAGATACCAAAGGATATTTCGGAAGTTAAGGGAGGAAGTTCATTTTCTGAAATTCTTTTAAGGGAGAAAATAATTGCATCTAAATCAGAGTTTCGGAGACTTTTGAAAGAAGGTGCAATAACAAATATGGAAACAGGGCAGAAAATTTCAGAAGATATTATGCCTGAATCTGCCGCCTATCGGGTTGGGAAAAAAAGATTTCTAAAAATTATCTAAAAACCCCTAACGGGGTTTTTAGATTTACCACATATCTTCTGGTTCAGTATCATCGAATGAATCCTCTGGGGTGCTTTCGTCTTCTTCGTCGGCTAAAGCTTCCAATGAGTCATCGTCTTGTTTTTTTGATTTCTTCTTTCCACTAAGATCGTCGAGTTCTTCTCCACCATCCCCGTCCTCCTCCTCATCTTCGATATCTTTTGGATCTAGGCCATCATCATCCATATTTTTGTTTTAATACCTGCTAATGTTTACCACTTGAGCTTAGATGTTCCAGACTCTCATGGTCGATTTCAATATTTGTATCAAATTGTTTATTTTTTGCAAATAGAATCAGGAGCCGTTAATGTGGATAACTGTAAATATGTAAGTATTTAAGCATTTGAGCATAAAAACATTAATAAACCCTTAAGCTTTTTGTTTTGATGCTTATATTATGCTTAAATGACCTTATGTTTATTGATGAAATTAGTCTTCATTTTGAGGCCGGCAAGGGAGGCTCTGGTATAGTCTCCTGGATACATGAGAAAGGCAAAGATAAGGCTGGCCCAGGTGGGGGAGATGGGGGTAATGGGGGGAGTATCTATCTTAAGGGTGTAAAGGACCTGGGTCTTTTGTCTAAATACCGTTTTGTTAAAAATTTTAAGGCTGAAGACGGACATGATGGATTAAAAAAATCAATGCACGGTAAATCAGGCAAAGACCTGGTGATTGATTTTCCAGTCGGAAGTATCATAAAGAATGATAAAACTGATGAAGAGACGGAAATTTTAAATGAAAAAACTTTTTTATTTTTGAAGGGTGGTTTTGGGGGATATGGCAATGCTCATTTTAAAGGTCCTAAAAACAGAAGACCACAAGAAAAAACAGAAGGTAAACTAGGACAAAGCGGAGATTTTTTTGTGGAATTAAAATTAGTAGTTGATCTGGGTTTAATTGGGCTGCCAAATGCTGGTAAATCAACCTTACTAAACTTTCTAACCAGAGCTCATGCCAAAGTTGGGAACTATGAGTTTACTACTCTTTCTCCAAATTTAGGAGAGCTTTACGGATTTATTTTGGCAGATATTCCAGGACTTATCGAGGGTGCTGGTGAGGGCAAGGGTTTGGGGCATAAATTCCTAAGGCATATTTCCAGAACAAAAATGCTTCTTCATTGTATTTCTTGCGAACACAAAAATCCAAAGGAGGCATACGATGTGATAAGGAAGGAGTTAAAAAAATACGATAAGGAACTGTTAAATAAACCTGAGGCAATAATTTTAACTAAAACAGACTTAATAAGTGAGACAGAGCTTAAAAAAATAACCTCTCTATTTAAGGGAAACAGGACAGAAGTTATGACTTTTTCTTCTTACGACCCAGCAAAAAAGGACGAAATTACACAGAAATTGGTAAATCTTCTACGAAGCTTGTAATATTAACCCAAGTCCATGTCTCAATATAAGATGACAATCGGCCTGGAAATTCACGCCGAACTAAAAACAAAAAGCAAGATGTTTTGTGGCTGCAGGAACGCGCCACTTGAGAAAAAGCCAAATTTAAATGTCTGTCCTATATGTATGGGCCACCCTGGGACGCTGCCGACAATAAACAAAGAAGCTGTAAAAAAAGTAATAATGGTCGGGCTTGCTTTGGAGGGAAAAATTGCAGATCTCACATATTTTGATAGAAAAAACTACTTTTACCCAGATATACCAAAGGGCTATCAGATAAGTCAGTACAAAAACCCGTTAATCTCCGGTGGTCTACTTTCCGGGGTTGCTATAACCAGGGTTCACTTAGAAGAAGATACGGCTAGGTCAACACACGAAGGAAAAGAAGCTAGTTTAGTTGACTTCAATCGCGCAGGGCTGCCGCTTATGGAATTGGTGACAGAACCTGTCATGCATTCAGCCGAAGAAGCTATGAATTTTGCAAAAGAGTTACAACTCCTTCTTCAGTATCTTGAAGCATCGGATGCAAACATGGAAAAAGGAGAAATGAGGGTCGAAGTAAATATCTCTGTTTCTAAAGATGAAAATTTCGGAACGAAAGTAGAAGTTAAAAATATAAACTCTTTTAAAGCAGCCGGTAGGGCAATCGAATACGAATTTAAAAGACAGACGGAAGTCCTGGAGAGGGGAGAGAGGGTTTTACAGGAAACCAGAGGGTTTGACGAAAATAAGTGTCTAACCGTATCCCAGAGGTCTAAAGAGGATGCTCACGATTACAGGTATTTTCCAGAGCCAGATTTACCTAAACTTAAGATAGGTGAAATCCCGGAGTTTGACCTAAGCAAACTAAAGAAGGAACTTAAAGAAACACCACAACAAAAGAGAATTAGGTTAAAAAGCAGCTTTGGTTTGAAGGACGCAGATATTGAGACCTATATATCAAATACCGGGGCAGGGGACTATTTCACTTCAGTTTCTTCTGTATTGTCGCAGGATGAAATGCAACTTGCCTCCAACTACATCGTATCCGACCTAATAGGTTTATCCAAAACAAAAGGACTAGAGTTTGATAGTGGCAAATTAGAGAATGCTTCATTTTCAAAAATTATAAAGATGATAAGTCGAGGTGACCTATCCTCCAGGGGCGCAAAAGATTTACTTAAAATTATTTTCGAAGATGGTGGTGATCCAGAAGCAATTGCTAAGGAAAAAAATCTTATCCAAAAAAACGATCCAGAAGAATTTAAAAGGATAATAAGAAAAATTATTGAAGATAATCCAAAAGTTGTAGAAGAATATAAATCAGGTAAAGAGTCTGTTCTTCAGTTTTTTGTTGGTCAAGCAATGAAAGAGACTAAGGGTCAGGGGAATCCGGAATCACTCAAAGTAATTATTAAAGAACTACTAAAATAAAAAATGCTCCCTAGGGAGCATTTTTTATTTCTCATCTTCTTCTAAGTGTTTAACAATCAGTTTTCTTATATCCTTTTTAGGGCTTCTTCTTAATCCAGCATTTGTTTCAATCTCCTGGATTACTGTCTCGAGATCCTCAATCTTATAAACCCTGTAATTGTTCATGGGATGCCTGTGGGCCTTGAGCTTGCCATTATTGTCCCAGTTTCGGAGTGTTAGGGGAGAGACCCCAAGAATCTTAGAAGCCTGCTTAATTGTTATGTATAAATTTGCCATTATTTTCTAGAAGCTTGTTAAAGGTTAATACATTTCGATCTATACCATTTATACTATTATATATAGCTTTATGAGATCTATCAATGATTTAATTGTGACTTTGTGGATAGCTTTTTCCTGGCTAGATCAATATGCAAATTGGACTTAGCGAGAGGATTTGTTATTTGTTTTCTATAACATGGCTAATAATATAGGGTATCAACTAGCTTTATAAGCTATAAATATGAATGTATGGGGGTATATCACTAGTCCATGTAATCGAAGATTTTGCAGACGAAAATTCATCAGATGCTGAAGTGGGGCTTTAAAAAAATATGTCAAAATCACTTCTGGTATCTCCGATAATTTGCTATTTATCAACACATATTCAACTATTTTCTAAATGCATACTATTTCAATATTTACCTTTAAATACGAATTACTATATAATAATGTTAATGGGAAATAAATCATCACATCTTACCTTTGAGGAAAGATACTGTATCGAAAAGTTACTTAAGGCCGGTTGTAGCTCAGGCTTCATAGCTCAGGTTCTCAATAGGGGTCGTTCCACTATAAGTGAGGAGATAAGTATGGGCGGGGGGAAGAGCCTATATGAGGCAAAGAAAGCCAACAATATTTCAACATTAAAACAGAGGAATAAGAAACGAGAATCAAATAGGGTACTATCCAATAAACGGCTACAAATTTTCATTAATTCACAGTTAGAAGAAGGACTTTCACCCGAAGTTGTAGCTAAGAAGTTGAAAGAACAAAGTGATCTATTGAAAGTAAGTGCCAAAGTGATTAGGAACTATATAAAGATAAGTAAATAGGTTGATAAACATTAATAAACAACTATGTATTGTTTATTAATTAATACTAAATAGTAGTATTTATTATTAATCTTTTTTAATTAAGTATTTGATTTTTTAACATCCTATTGTTTTTTGCGTAAAATTTATTTTTTACATATTTTTAGTTTGAGATTGTTTGTTTTCAGGTAATTTTCCATTTAGTTCTTGTTTATAGTCATTGTTTTTAGACTGTTTACGACTATTTCCTCACTCTTTTTTCTTTAATTTCTAATGATTGAGTATCTGGTCCAGATCTGACTATATTTTTAGTCCTATTTTTACTAAAAAATTTATTTCAAATTTCGGCAAAATCTTGGTTTGATTCCAAATTCTTGGATCGCCAAGAAATTGAGATTTATCCACAGTTTTTTTCGTTTTTTTATATTCTGACACCATGTAAAACATATATAATTAGTGTAATGGGTTCTGATCTATTTTTTGACAACAAAAAATATATTCCAGCTAAGGAAGCTAGCTCTCTTACGGGCTACTCAAAAGATTACATCGGTCAACTATGCAGAAGTAAAAAGATTTTAGCTAGAAGGGTAGGCCACACATGGTACGTAAATGAGGAATCGATCCGAGAGTATAAGAATTCCCCAACCACATTCGATTTTTCTCAGAATTTTTACGGCAGATCCAGTACACAGGCTCCAGTACAGGAAAGTGGTAAGCAAATTACACAGTCAGTAAAAGTTGAATTACCTGAAAAGAAGATCCTACCTAGGGCATCGCAAGTAATTCACGAGTCACTGTTTGGTTTTGACTATAGTCTTTCTAGTAAATTTTTACCCCTAACCATAGGTCTTATCTTGGCTATAGGAGCTATTTCCATAAAAGACAGCTTAACGTCGTTCCCCCAAGGTCTCTCAGAAGTTAAAAGTTCATTTGCTAAAGTTTCGAGTGATTTTAGTCCTAAGAACCTCAGTCTTTCAAATGTCTCAGAGAGTATAAGCAATTCTCCACATGACCTTTACAGTGCAGCAGATGGTCTCATTGGTTTTTATTCAGATAGGCTAAAAAATGGTTACATAAGTTTTGGAGACAGGTTAAACGAAGTCAGTTTTGCTTTTGTTAACCAGGGAGTCGCTGCATTAAAAAATCCACCCGCATATATTTTAGGGACTCTAGATAAATTATCGCTTCAAGACAAAAAATTTGTAGATGGGAGCAGAATTAATTTGAGCACTTCCCTTTCAAACGGTAGTACTAGATTTTTAGCTTTTGTATCGGATTCACTCGGTGGTGCCTCTTATGCAAATAATTATTTTCAAAATAAATCAAGAAACTTAACTGCAGCAGTTGCAACTGGTGCGGGTGATGATTTGAATGCAATCGATCATTCTGGACTCGTAGTTTATCGAACTGTAAATAATTGGTTTGAAAGAGCAATCTATCTTCCGATTGCTGGACTATTTAATTCAACTCCAAATATTATTAACACGACTTATGTTGCTACCACTGAGAATCAAACAAAAAATATTCCCAAATCTCCAACTTCCACACCGACAAAAGTTGTGGCTCAAAACACAATTTCTTCTCAGCCAACAATAATAAATACAACGAATGTAATTGAAAGAATAATTGAGAGACCGGCTAATTATGCAGTTACAAAAACAGAACTAGAGGCAAGACTTCAAGAATTCAACAACAACATAATGTCGAAATTCTACTCACTTTCGACTGGAAGTGGGGGCTCTGTCACCAATATTTACCAAGAGATTGCAGGAAGCCAAAGAATCGATCAGTTAAACAATACGGTTATAAATAATCCATCAATAAGTGGCGGTTCAGTTAGTAACAGCGCTATTACCGCTACTACTCTAAATGTCACAAACAACTCTACCTCAACTTTTGCGGGGGGAATTAACATAACCAGTGGTTGTGTTTCTGTTAACGGAACATGTTTAGGTACCGGCGGTGGCAGCGGTACACCTGGAGGTTCAAATGGAGATGTACAGTTTAACAATGGTGGAACTTTAGCTGGTTCGGATAATTTTATTTGGGATAGTACAAACTCTAGATTGGGCATCGGAACGACATCGCCGTATGCTCCACTTTCTGTCTCTGGTCAAATTGTATCTTCGTACATCACAGCCACTACAACAACAGCAACATCTACATTTAACGGCGGACTAAGTATTGTTCGGGGTCTTGATCTGAATTCAGGATATATTTTTGGTGCAGGTCTAACATCTTGTTCTAGTTCTTCGGATAAATTGATCTGGAATTCTGCAACTGGGAAATTTGGTTGTGGAGCAGATGCAGGAGCTGGCGGAGGTATCACTGCTTTAGGTGCACAGTACTCTTCTTTCCAAAACGGGTCATCTCAAACATTTGCAACAACATCGGATGCAAACATTCAACTCACAATCACATCGTCAGGTGATGTTCACACATTTGCACCTGGCTGGACGGGAGTACTTTCTGTCGCTAGAGGTGGAACAAATATTTCTTCCCCAACAGCTGCAGGAGTTCTTTTGGGAAATTACGCCGGCACAGGGTATCAGCAAATCGCAACTTCATCTTTGGGTTTACTTACAACAAATGTTGCTGAAGGTTCAAATCTTTACTACACAGATGCCAGAGTTCAGTCTTTTGTAAACGGAAGTTCCACAATTCCAAAAACATACTCATCTAATACATTTACAAATTCAAATACGTTTAATGGTGGTCTAACGGTAGGATCTCTCAACGGTCCGCTCCAAGCAAACAACGGAGTTGTATCTGCTACTACGACAATCGGAGTTGTTTATGGTGGCACAGGTTGGGCATCCCTTCAATCCAACACAGTTCTTCTTGGAAATGGTATAGGTGCAATCTCCACAACATCTGCCGGTACCGACGGCCAAGTCTTAGCACTAGTTAACGGAGTACCAACCTGGCAAAGTACTACAACCCTTTCCACTATCACTGGTACCCTGAGCGTAGCTAAGGGTGGAACGAATGCAACTTCCTTTGCAGGGAATTCGATTGTTGTTTCAAATTCAGCGGGTACTCAACTCATTGCCACCGGTTCCCAGCTTACGGTTGGGTCATTAATTTCTACCACAACAAACAACTCCTACTTCCTGGGTAATTTGGGAATCGGAACTACATCACCATACGCTCCACTCTCTGTGGTCGGACAGATTGTAAGTTCATATTTTACTGCGACTACAACAGCAACATCCACTTTCCCAACACTTCTTGCAACAAATGCGACAACATCCAGGCTAGCTATTACAGGAATTACTGGATCACTTCTTAAGACGGATTCCAATGGCAATATTTTGCCGGCAACAGCTGGATCTGATTACTCTAACTTCGGATTTCCATTTACTGTTAACACAGGTTACAACTCAACCTCAACAGTCATCGGCTTCAACGGTCTCTTCTCTACAGCATCATCTACATTCTCCTCATCACTTTATCTCTCATCACTATCTCAAGGCTTTGCTTACACAGGTTCAACAGGTCAAGTTAATACAATTGCATCATCCTCAATTCAACTTTCATGGTTTAACAATGATCGAGCTTTTATCACTGATCCATTTACTCATCCAGCCGCAGGCCAGTCAGCAACAACGTCTCTCGTTCTTCTAAATGGAAATGCTTCTACAACTGGAATCTCTGCAAACTACGGATACTTCGGAGGAACAGGCACAACTACAATTGATCAAACGGGAAGAATCACATTTGCGTATTCTTCATCAACAGTGTATTCGTCTTTTGCCAGCGCCTCATCTACAAATGAATTTGCTGGCACCCTTACTTTGGGCGGATCCCTTAACGGTCCACTTCAGGCTGTTAATGGACTGGTCAGTGCTTCTTCGACACTTGCTGCAAATGTAGGTGGTACCGGTTGGTCTAACATTCAAGCCAATGCAGTTTTGCTTGGAAACGGAACACAAAGATTATCCACTACCTCCGCCGGCACAGATGGCCAAGTCCTAGCACTAGTAAATGGAGTTCCAACTTGGCAAAGTACTACAACTCTCTCCACAATCACTGGTACCCTGAGCGTAGCGAAGGGTGGAACAAATGCAACTTCTTTTGCCGCAAATTCCATCATCACTTCAGATGCCAATGGCACAACGCTTATTGCAACCGGGTCACAGCTAACAGTTGGTTCACTTATTTCCACGTCGACAAACACATCTTATTTCCTTGGTAAACTTGGGGTTGGTACGACAACTCCATGGGCAAATCTTTCCGTAAATCAAAGTGCAGGCGATACTGGTTTTGCAGTAGGATCATCAAGCGGTACTAGTTTCTTGGTGGATAAAAACGGAAGTGTAGGGGTTGGGTTAGCTACACTTTCAAATAAATTTGCAGTTGAGGGTAATAGCGGAGCTGTAGCTACTCCACTTGCTCTTTTTAGAGATGACTTCACTACAAGCGGTAGTAACCAAAATTATGTTGTCGGAATCGGACGTGAGAATAATAATGTCGCCGCATGGTATCTCGGGACAGACGGAAATTCTAACTCGGTCCTGGCCACAAATAACAGTGATTGGAGGCTTGGCCATGACAGATCAGGGACTTTTTATGAAGACATTACAATCAGAGCGACAGATACAACCGGTAATGCTTACGTAGGCATCGGTACGACAACTCCATTTTATGCTTTGACGATTGCCTCATCTTCCG
The DNA here is from genome assembly GCA_964576615.1 of uncultured Candidatus Saccharibacteria bacterium. Classification (GTDB taxonomy): domain Bacteria; phylum Patescibacteriota; class Minisyncoccia; order Phycocordibacterales; family DATDWN01; genus C7867-006. Next base: position 2,019 of record CAZNUU010000006.1, on the reverse strand, counting down.
CTAATATTCGGCCTCAGCTCTCCCTCTCTGCTGGCGCAGGTTTCGGTCAAGTTACATTTAGAAATGATGGTACAAATTTTTACATCTCAACAACAACTGTTGCTGGAACATCTACCACATCTATCTCAGCTTTCGAAATTGCACTTTCAGGTTTTGGTACAACGACAGTTAGAGGGTTGAACATTTCAGGCCAAGCAACTTCGACCTCCAACGTTGGGTTTAATCTAACTGGTGGTTGTTTTGCGGTTGGAGGAACTTGTATAGGTTCTGGTGCAGGAACACTAACTGCTCTAGGTTCCGGCTACGCAACTACAACCGGTAGTGCTATCACATTCTCAACTACAACTACATCATTCAACGGATTAACATTTGGTCAAACAATTGTTCCAACAGCTAGTGCTCTAACATTCACCCCAACAATATCTGGATTGCTAACGGTTGCGGGAGGTGGTACAGGTTGGTCAACAATTCAATCCAACACAGTTCTTCTTGGAAATGGTACAGGTGCAATCTCCACAACATCTGCCGGTACCGACGGCCAAGTCCTAGCACTAGTTAACGGAGTACCAACTTGGCAAGCAACTACAACCCTATCAACTATTTCTGGAACACTCGCAGTATCTAAAGGTGGAACAAATGCAACATCTTTTGCAGGAAACTCAATTGTTGTTTCAAACTCTGCGGGTACAGCACTAGTCGCCACAGGTTCTCAATTAACAGTAGGTTCATTAATTTCAACAACAACCAGTAGTTCCTACTTCTCAGGTAACTTAGGAATTGGTACAACTACACCATTTACTTTCCTACAAATTTCTTCCACCACGGCTTCAGCAACATTTAAACCCCAGTTAGCACTTTCTGATTTTTCAGCCGGAGCAAATCTAAAACATTGGACCATCTCGTCCCAAGGAGGAAGTTTATACATTGCAACTTCATCTGATACTTACTCAACTTCAACCATAACTGCACTTACAATAAATTCAAATGGCATTATCTCTCTTGGACTGGCCCTCCCAGAAAGTTCTGGTGGAACAAATCAGACAACATACACCAAAGGAGATATTTTGTATGCATCTGCAAATAATGTACTTGCGAAACTTCCTGCCTCAGTTGATGGTTTGGTTTTGAAATTACAAAGTGGTGTGCCGTCTTGGCAAACTGATTTAACTACTGGTGGCGGAGGGGGTTCAACTGCATGGTCGACTACTTCAGATAGTTTAGCTATTTATCCTACCAATACCGCCAATGTTATATTATTTGGTACAAATGCCACATCCACAACCGGAAATATTTTTGAAGTTTTAGGTAATTCTCTTTTCAGAGGCAATGCTTCTACCACCATGCTCTCTGCATACAGAGCTTACTTTGGTGGAACTGCAACATCAACTTTTGATAATGCAGGAGTCTTAACTTTAGCTTCTGCTCTTGCTGTTGGTTCAGGTGGTACAGGCTGGGCCAATCTCCAATCCAACACTGTCCTTCTTGGAAATGGTGCTGGAAAAATTGCAACAACTTCCGCCGGCACCGACGGCCAAGTCCTTGCCCTAGTAAACGGAGTACCAACCTGGCAAAGTACTACAACTCTCTCAACAATCACTGGAACTCTGAGCGTAGCGAAGGGTGGAACAAATGCAACAAGCTTTGCTGCTAATTCCATCATCACTTCTGATGCCAATGGCACAACGCTTGTTGCGACAACATCAAATTACTTCACGGTTTCGTCTTTCATTTCAACCTCATCAATACTCAACTCCTACTCACTTAACAACTGGACTGGTTTTGGCACAAGTACTCCGCAATATCTATTAACTCTCGCTTCCTCGACCGCTCCTCAGCTTTCTTTATCAGCTAGTTCTGGTGTAGCTCAGTGGGTGCTTCGAAATGCAGGAGGGGATCTCTTCCTGTCGACTACAACAATAGCTGGTACAGCAACAACTTCTATTTCAGCGCTTACGATCTCAGGTTCTGGTTTTGGAACTACCACAGTTCGAGGTCTAAACATTTCAGCTCAAGCAACAT
>CAZNUU010000005.1:0-50484 GCA_964576615.1 uncultured Candidatus Saccharibacteria bacterium | reverse complement strand
GTTGATCCTTGTTATTGTCTCCATGCTCGTCTTCACCGTGATGCTTACAACTTGGTAGATCACCATTACCTTGATCGTCGTGATGTTTTTGCCAGCCAGGAGCAATCTCATGACCAGGAGGAATACAGATTTTGTTGCCTGTGCTTGTGGCATGGTTTTCATTCTCATCATCTTTTTCCTGCTTCAAACCCAGGTGGTTTAATTCCTCAAACAATTTATTCAAGGTTCTTGGTCCGACAAAACCAACTCCTTCCAAGCCATTTTTCTTCTGCCATTTTTTCAGACCTTGTTCAGTTAATGGGCCAAAGAAACCAGTTATGCCTCCTTGGAATATGGTTGGATCAGCTGCGAGGATCGCCTGCAGAGCTTTAACGTCATCACCAGACATACCTTTTCTCAAGTTTCGAATAGCTATTGTTGTGCTTGCAACATTATTCTGGGCTGTCTGAAGGGATTGAATCTGGGTCTGTAAAAGCTTGATTTGATCAATCAGTGCTTGGACACTAGCACTTGGGGTTGTGGTTGCAAAAGCAAATGCTGGCGCAGCCACCATCGATAATCCAATAATTAAACTTACAATTTTCTTCATATCTTATTTTAATTACTAATAAATAATCTATTCAACTCACAAACTATATAGACGCTTGAAATACGCCTTTATTACATTTTATTCCGCATAACAAAAAACACCAGAGGTCTTATCCCCTGGTGTTTTTTGTGTTGTGATTAACGAGTTACGCAGAGTGGTGTTGGGGGAGGGCTACTGATTGCCGTCTCAGCTGATCTTGGTGCACATAACATAACCTGATTTGTAGAAGTTGTTGAGATCCAATAATCTGTATTACTTTGTATTCCATCTGATGGGTCCATAGGAATACCAGAGGAGATATACGTTGGTACTAAACAACTCAAGTCTGAGCCTGATGTTCCTATCGATGTACTTGCGGTTGATGTTTTAAAGAAAACTGGTACACCTCCATTCGAACAAGTCCAGATACCTTTATTGTCTGCCATGTTTTGGCCTATAGCATTAAGTATTGTGTTCAAGTTACTTAATCTTTGGGTATTTCTTGCTTGAGCAAACTGTCTGGCTGGGTTAATAGCAATAATAACTATAGTAGCTAGAATAGCTATAATCCCAATAACCACCAAGATCTCAATAAGAGTAAAACCCTTATTTTTAGCGTTTTTTTTCATATTTATTGTTACTTGTAAAACTTATAAACTGTTTTATAAGATTTCCATAAGCTACCACAAGATAATGAATTTGTGAAGACCTAGAAGCTTCTGATCTCTTCCCAAGAAAGAACATTTAAGGTACTTGAATCTATAATAATTTTTAAACTAGTAAAGTAGTTCTGGTAAATTGCTCGGATCCTGAAACTTTTTTCACTACCATTTGTGACAACTGTATCTATAAAACAAGTATTCTCATTCACCGTTTTTGTTTCGTTACCTGTATAAGCAGAGTTATTTGCGATTGCTAGTAATGTTTCGTCGACGCACGCGTCTGCAATATCTCTGCTCCGCTCTTTTAACTCCGAATCCAGTATGTTATAGCGAGTATAAAATTCTCCTAACGAAAGTGTAGTCAAAATAATTAAAAGAATCGCTGAAATAATAATACTGGATATTAAAGCCACAAATCCCTTGTTCATTTTCGAATATATTTTGTTATGGCAAAATCAATTCCATTTATGGTGGTGGTTGCCGCTAGGCCCGCAGGGGAGGAACCGGTCGGAGGCATAAATCTAAACTCAATCTTGGAAATACTCACGTTGTTAGTTGTAATCGGAACTAATGGGCCAGAACCCTCTTGGAATAAAACAGCTTTATTTACTGCATCGTATTGAATAGATACACTGATTTTTTCTCCCAGATAGTATTTTTTGAGAGAAAGTGTGTTGCTTGTATAAGGGGGAGTCTGGGGAGGACTTATTATTTCTGCTGAACTAGTCGAAACCGAATCGAGGGCCCAACCAATTTTTGCTAACACAAAGTTGCCTTCACTCTGAATGGTTTTTTTCGTATTTAATCTATCCGAACCCACAATTAATTGATAAGCTGTAACAAAAGCACCAGTCATAATGATGCTGAACAGCGCAATATAAACAATTGTCTCGACTAAAGTAAATCCTTTTTTCATTATGGGCTGTATAGAATCTGAAAGTTTGGAGTTGATTGGCCGGTCGCATATATAAAATCTGGTTCGTACTCTATACCTTGATCTACTACGTTACCGAAATTATATACAGCAATGTTAGATATACTATTCGGGTCATAGATATTCCAAACTTGAAACTCCTGGTTTACTTTAGGTGTGGAAATAAAGGCAAAATTTCCAGCCACCCTAATCCCAATCACACCAGTTCCAATATCTTTTGATCCGAGTAATGTTAGACCAGATGTTGGGTCTTTGATATCGTAGACATAAAGGTCAGGCCCGCCTGGTGTTGATTGTCTGCCAAGATAAAGTTTGTTTCCAACTGAATAAACACTTTCACCGTTTTGTGCACCAGGCAGATTTTGGTTGGCAGCAAAAATTTCAGTCACAACATCCCCTGTGACTTCAAAGACTCTGAGTTCTTTATCTAACTCATCTGTTGCCATGTAAACGAACCTACGGGTCACACCTCCAATCATTTGATCTTTAACAATAAAATCGTTTACTGTGTCGCCCAAATCAGTGCCTTTACATGCACCAATCCCTATTTCTGATGGGGAAGAAGGGGTTGTAACATCAAAGATGTGAAATTCTGGTCCTGCTGTGAATCGAGTAGTTAGGTATAATCTATTTCCGTAATAATAAACTTTCCATCCTTGTGGAGCTGAACCAGCTACACAAGGGGACAGTGAAACTAGGGCAGCTGAAGTGGGAGCAGTCATAGTTGTTGCTTTTATGACTTGCAATTGATTTGTTGAGCTATCTTCAGCGGCAAAAATATACTTTTCTTGTGTCCCTCCTGGGCTTGTCCAATTTATTGCATCCAAGTCGTTTATCTGTTTGTTTGCTACAAAACCATTTGAAAAAGAAACGAATAATCCTCCAGACTGACCAAGGATGGCACCGTTTGTATTAGCAATTGCAAAAAAAGGATTTTTATCTTCACCCATGTATACAACTTTGTTTAGAAGATCGATTGCTGTTGGTTTACCTGGGCTAAATGTATCTGAGGCAAATCGTTGCGGATTGGTCCAACCAGAAGTGGGAGAATCACTTATACAATCTCCTCCCAAAGATAATGCCTCAGCTACATTACCCAGGTATGTAGCAAATGTGATAGATTCACTTTTTCCCCCATTTGTCCAACTGACTGTGCTTGTGGCGATTTTTTTGCAAGCAGTTATGTCTTGAACATCTAGTTTTTTTAGATAAGTTAATGGGCCAACGGTTTCATTTATACTATTTGATGTTATCGAAAGATAGTCTTGTCTGGAAACATCACGAGCATCCTCAAGCATCTTTTTTGCTTTGGAAATTGCCTCCGTGTTCGTCTCTGCATCAACTGTAAGTGACTGACTACCAAAACTTAAGGAAATAACAGCACTCATACATAAGATAACTATTGCAAAAGCTAGGAGTATTTCTAGGGTCATACTTCCTTTGGAATATCTATATTTACCAATTGATTTTACCTTCATAGTTTACATTTATTATTGCTGATCTATTTCCGTCAGTAATGTTGATTGTCCCACCAGTTGTAGTTGCGGTAAGTTGGCTAAAGATGATTGTTGGAAAGGTTCCTGAAAAATTAGATTTACTTGCAATATCAGTATTAGCTGGTATCAACTCATCAGTTGTGGCACCAGGGGTACAAGTTGATCTACCGCGAAATATAACATAATTTGAAGTAATAAAGCATACCCCATGCTCGACTTGAAAATAGTTACTCAAACTCCTGCTGCGAGCTCTTTCCAGGACGCTTACTATTTTAGATCTTTCAGATCTAAAATAGTAAGCTCGATAAGAATCCATACTAATTACTAATCCAAAACTTATGATTACTCCGATGATTGCAATTACCACAATTAATTCAACTAAAGTAAGACCACCCTGTTTATTTGGAGTTGTCATTTTACCTGGAGATATTGAGTAATGCTATATATAGGTGTGATTATAGATATTGCAATAAAACCAACTATTATACCCATGAAAATCATAAGCACCGGTTCAATTAAGTTAGACAGGTTTTTTGTGAATTCATCTACTTCTGCTTCATACATTTCTGATAGGTAAACCAATGAGTTAGAAAGATTACCACTTCGCTCGCCCACAGAAATAATTTGCGAAATTACATCTGGGAAAATATCACTTCTTTTATTTATATAAGCAGATAATCTCTCACCACGGTCAATGGATAAAGACATTTTTTCAAAACCTTCTTTATAAACTAAATTCTGGCTTGTTTTAGCCGTGATTGGGAAAGCTTCGCTAGCAGTTATGCCACTTTTTAATAAAAGACCCAAAGTTCGAGTACTGTTTGCAAGATTATAATTTTTCACAGCATTACCAATACCCGGAATTTTCAGAAGAAATTTATCGAATTGATAACGAAATTTTAAGCTTTTTTCCATTGCAACAATCGTCCCTACTGCAATAATAAAAAGTGCTGCCAAGAGATAAAGACCGTAGCTTTTGAGGAAGTTGCTTAGAGCGATAAGCATTCTGGTTGAGAGAGGTAGTGTGCCATGTAGGCTACTGAAAACAGGAATTATTTTAGGGAAAAGGAATAGGATCAGAAATGAGGTGATTGCGATTGTAGCTAAAGTAACTACGGCAGGGTAAATCATTGAACCAACAACTTTTCTTCGCAAAGCCTGTCTTTTTTTTAGTTCGTCTGCGAGATATTCCAAATTTTCACTTAAAATTCCACTAGTTTCGCCAAAAGCAATAATATTTATCGAGAATTCACCAAAAGATTTTTTAAATTTCCCTAGGCTTCGGGAAAGAGTTTGACCACTCGCCACATCGTCAGTTATCGTCTCTAAAATTCTAGAATAATTTCTTGATTTAGTTTGTTCGGTAATAATGTGTAAGCTTTCCAAGAGAGGAATGCCAGCCTTAATCAAAAAAGAAAGTCTTTTTACAAAAAAAGTCTGATCCTTAATCGACAATTTTCTAGCATATATGTTCTTCTTCGGTTCTTTTTTCTTTGTTACCTCTGTTTTTGGAGTCTGGTTTTTTCCAACTTTTAACCGGTTAAATTTAAAATTGATTTTATTCATGGATGACGCGTAGGATTTCTTCTACAGTTGTTTCACCTTTCTCGACTTTGTGAAAACCGTCTTCGAACATCGTGGTCATGCCGGCTTTTATCGCCAAATTTCTTACTTCGTTTGCAGAAGCTTTTCGAAGGATCGCTTCTTTAATTTTATCATCTGCGACCAAAACCTCGTTTATACAAATTCGGCCTTGGTAACCACTTTTATTGCATTCCTCACAACCTTTTCCTCTATAAATTACCATGTCGTCCTTTATGTACTTGCCAAAAGGTGTAGTCATTAGACTCTCTTTGAGAGCCGGGGTCATTTTGGATTTCTCTTTACACTTTTTGCAGATTTTTCTAACCAATCTTTGAGCAATTGCAACTGAAAGTGTTGAAGCAACTAAGTATTCTTCAATACCCATATCTAGAAGCCTAGGAATTGATGTAGCTGAGTCGTTAGTGTGAAGAGTTGAAAGTAGCAAGTGACCGGTGAGAGCTGTGTTTACGGCAATCGATGCTGTCTCGGAGTCTCGAATCTCACCGACCATGATGATGTTTGGGTCCTGGCGAAGGATACTGCGCAGGCCATTTGCAAAAGTAAGTCCAGCTTTTGGATTTACCTGGATCTGTTCTATCTCATTTACCGCGTATTCGATCGGATCTTCGATGGTTATGATAGAAACTTCAGGTGAGTTTAGCTTTTTGATGAGGGTATAAAGCGTAGTTGTCTTGCCAGAGCCAGTTGGGCCAGTGGCGAGGATCATGCCACTTGTCTTTTTTATAGCTTTTTGAATTTTTTTCTGATCGCTGTCGGAAAATCCTAGAGCTTCTAGTGTAAAACTTTCTTGTTTGTCGGAAAGAAGCCTTAGCACCACGTTTTCGCCATGATAAGTTGGAATGATAGAGACACGCAAATCCAGAAACTCATTAGTGTCAGGAAAAATATATCGGAAACGACCATCCTGGGTTGCTTGGTGTTCGTCAGTCCTTAGCCGCGAGAGAACTTTTATTCTAGAAATAATTTCACCGTGAATTGTTTTGGGAAAAACGTAAGCTTCTTGCAAAACGCCATCAATTCGAAAACGAACTTTTATATCTTTTGGTGTTGGGTCGATATGTATGTCAGAAACTCGGCTAATATGAGCCTTCTCAATGAGGTAATCGACGAGATTAATAATAGAAATATCGCTACCTCGCGATAATTCCTCCTCCAATTTATCCAGTTTTTCCTTTGTTGTAGTCATTTTATGGCTTAATATAGCCAGTTTTGATTTGGTTCACTCTACTACAAAGAGACGTCTGTGGCAAGGTTTCTTACTATAGATTCTGGCCTTGATCGAGAGGGTAGGTGTAACCGCTTGCCATGGTTACTTGGGCAAGATAGAGAGCGAGCTTGGCAAACTGATCAACTGCTTCCTTGTCATCTATATGATATTTAAGTGGGGAATTATCACGAATCTCTTGCCAATCTTTTTCGGAAATATCTTCAGGCCGAAGGATTGGTCCAGGTGCAATTGCGTTTACAAAAATTCCTTGGGTAGCAAGTTCTACTGCAAGTGCTTCGGTCATTGTTGCGATTGCACCTTTTGTTACAACGTAGGGGAGATAGCCGCTGTAAACTTTTCCGATCGAAGTTCTGTCCGCTACATTAATAATGTGTCCGCCACTGGGCATTATTTTTGAAATGGCTTGCGATGGCCAAAATGTCCCGAGAATATGCGCATCAATGTTTGCTAGCCACTCTTTTTCAGTAATATTTTCAAATTTTACAGGAGTAAAAACTGAGGCGAGATTAATTAGAGTATCTATTTGCTTGAATTTTTTGGAAATATCGTGGACTGCTTTTTCCACACTCTCGCGAGAGGAGACATCGCACTGAAGGGGGAGTGTTTCTACAGAAAATTTAGCAACATTTTTTACAATTTCTTCTGCCTCCTTAGACGAGCTTCGGTAACTTAAAATTAAGTTAGCTCCCTCCTGCGCAAAGACCTCTGCGATATGCTGGCCAATTCTCCTGCCACCTGTGATCCAGACATTTTTGTTTTTCAAACTAGACATAGGAAATATCATAGCATTTTTTAAAAATCGAATGCCTCGTGTGATCTTTCGATCACACGAGGCATTTGTTTAGACCAGGAGAGAACGGGCCCAGATGTAGACAATGGAAAAGTTGATGATCCAGGCTGCGATGCACAGTGTGCACAACAGTCTGAGTTTCATCGCCTTCACGATGAGGTAGATCGTGAAGGCCGCGAGCAGCGGCATCACGACCCACATTGCGGGCTGGGAACTGGTTGAAAGCAAGATCATCCCGTAGCCGACGAGTCCGACAATGAAAAGCGGGATCCCCACGAACCTTGAGTCCTTCATCTCCACTTCAATCAGTGTGCACATCGGGGACAGGAGAGACACAATGGTCCCAAGAGCACACAACAGAACAATTGCTCCCATCACAACCTCCTCTTGCTCGAGAGTATAATATTACCGAGTAATGTCAAGTTAGAATTCCTTATGTATAAGAAAAGAAAGCCGCCCGATTTGAAGTCAGGTGACTTTCGGGCGGCGGTGTTTCTGTGTTGGGTCGAGACTGGAGACTTGTCAGCGTCGAGCGGTGCAGTACGCCTCGACAAGCTTGGGGAGGTCGTACGGATTCGGCCAGACCACCTTGCTTGTCCCGTCGGGGAGCGGCACCGGTTTCAGCTGTCGCAAGATCGCCGGCGTGTAGAGATAGGTTGATTCTTTCTGCCACTTCTCGAAGGCGGCCTCGCTGATCTGCCGAGCGAGATCGGCTTCACCAAACTTCCGGTTGGTCTCGTTCACGTCTTTGAGCAGGGTTGCTTTTGCTGTCCGCAGACTCGTGAGCTCGCTGGCCTGCGAGATGATCGTCTGGTACTCGATGCAGGCGATACCTCCGAGTGTGATCACTGTTCCGAGCAAGAAAGCATTCACTGTCTTCATCTCTCGTCCTCCTGCTATTGTATTACATCAGGTCTAAGCAAGAGTCAATAAGAATTCCACTACTCGCTCAATGGAGAAAATTCTACTTGGCGGACAGAGCGAGATTCGGTCAGGAATAATTTTTTCGCCGCCGCTCAAAAATTTTCCCTACCCGGACTCGCGACCAGCTCTACTGAGCTAGTGCCCGCTCTGTCTTTCGAATCCCGACACAAGACTTCGTCTTGTTCTCTGGCGGACAGAGCGAGATTCGAACTCGCGGTACCGGTTAAGGTACGACGGTTTAGTAAACCGTTGGTTTAAACCACTCACCCATCTGTCCAATAACTATGCTGCCATCCCTTCTCCTTTTTCTAGTTCGTGTTTTATTGTTAAATACTTTGTTCGCTTTTCTTTCCAGTCCTCATGATTTATTTGGGCCTGTGCTTTATCATGATTAGGATCTTCGAAATTAAATGCCTGTATTATTCTTTCCGCTTCGTCCATTGAATTTTTGGCACTCTCTAAATCCTCGTTGGTGTATTGATTTGGTTGAGATAAATCTTCCATTTTGATTTATTTAATGAATAATTACACTAATCATTGTATCTATAAAATAAACTCTTATCTACTGCGTCAATATGTGTTAATCTAACATCACTTGGAGACGTGTCAGAGTGGTCTAATGTACCTCTTTGCTAAAGAGGCGTGCCCCTTAAAAGGCACCGATGGTTCGAATCCATCCGTCTCCGCCATGAATCTTTTAAAAAAACCAGGGGCTTGGGTGCCGATACTTGTGCCGGTAGTTTTTATTTCTTGGATTATTCTAGATGTTTCAAAATATGGTGTTGTTTACCAGCCAGACGAGGGGGTTGGTGCCCACCTTTTTCAAATATGGCTTGTTTTAGCCCCGATACTAGTACTTCATTTTGCCTTCAGAAATTGGAGAGAAAATGAAATGATCACGGAAAGAATTGTAGTTGCTCAAATCGTAGCAACCGGGCTTCTTATTTTGAGCGTACACCATTTAGGTTTATAGAAAATGCTATAATATGCACATGAACAGGTATAAAATGATTTTGCTTTTTGTTGTAATTATTTTAATTGCTCTCGGTATTTATTACTCAACATCAAAACAATCAGGAAACACTTCCACTACTGGAAATAATTCTACGACCACAACTCCAGTTGTTAAAAATGACACGATTTTATACAAGAACACAGAATATGGATTTTCTTTCGCACTGCCGAAAACATGGAAGGATTACACAGTTATTGAAGATGAATGGGATGGTTTTGAAATTCAAAACGGTAAGCAGGTTGTAACAGAGCATGGACCACTTGTTTCAATCCGTCATCCGGACTGGGATTACAAAGCACCTCGTCAAGATATTCCGGTTATGGTGTTCACAATAAAACAATGGAACAGTATGCAAAAAGATGAATTTCATATTGGGGCAGCACCAATAAATCCTAGTGAAATTGGTCGCAATAACACCTATGTGTTCGCTATTCCAGCAAGGTATAACTACTCCTACTTAACGGGTTACGAAGAGGTGGACAAGATCATCACAGGTCACAACTTCACAGCTTTCAACATCTAAAATTTTGCTCACTGAAAATCTCACCATCGTCATATCTCTCGAAAAGCACGGATAAATTTCTACTGAAATTTTCCTCGAGCTCACGCCGTCGCGCTCCCTAGGCTTTTCTCAAGGCATGACTCGATGAGATTTTCAGTGAGCAATCGTAAAAGCGTAAACGTCTCTGGCACCTTTTTCGAGTAAAGTTTTTTTCGCTTCCGACAAAGTTGCTCCAGTTGTAACCACATCATCAATCAAGATCACAAATTTACCCTCGACTCTGGAGTCTGCCGCAAAGCACCCCGATAAATTTCTCTGTCTCTCTTCTTTCGAAACACTGTGACTCTGACGTTGAGTTTCTTTCACCTTTGAGAGAAATTGGGGAGCGTAAATCAGATTATGATCTAGATCGTTTTCAATAATCGCTTTGGCAATATACTCGCTTTGATTATAACCACGCTCCCTTCGTCTATTAGATGTAATTGGAATCGGAATTAAAAGAAATCCAGCGTCGTTATTGAAGAGGGCTAAATCCGAAATCAAATAAATTATTTCCTCGAATAAACCTCTGCCAATAAAATATAAAACACGAGTATTGTTTTTGTATTTCAATTCCCAGATAATTGCCCTAACTTTGTTGTCTTTGTAATTGAATAGGGGATGAATCCAATCTAAATCTTGGACATCTCTTGCTTTGGGTAAGTTTTCGATGTCTTTTTCGTCTAGTCTCTTTACGATATTGAAGTCAGACCTTTGAGGTAGGATGTAGTCTAGAAAATATGTCCAGAGAGAGGTAAGTCTTTTCACCATACGTTTATTATAACCTGCTATATGTGTTACAATAAAAAAGTATTTTTCATCCATTATGGCTAATTTTTTTAGTGATCTATTCTCCAAAAAAACTGCAAGTGTAGTTGGTATAGATATAGGTTCATCTTCCATAAAAATGGTCCAAATTAGCCGCAAAGGTGGTAGGGCCGTGCTGGAAACATACGGTGAACTTGCACTGGGGCCTTACACTGGTAAGGGGGTGGGGGAATCAACCAACCTTTCGACCGAAAAAATGGTGGAAGCCGTGAGAGATATGCTTAAGGAAAAAGAAGTAAACATTACCAGTAAAATTTGTGGGGTAGCTATCCCTTTTGCCTCAAGTTTAATGGCAGTTATCTCAATGCCAGTTGTGCCAAAAAAACAACTCGACCAGATGGTTCCACTCGAGGCACGAAAATATATTCCAGTGCCAATCTCTGAAGTTACTTTGGATTGGTACATTATTCCTCAAGAAAAAAATCCTAGGGAAATGCAGATGGAAGGCAATCCCGAGCCCCCAAAACTAGAAGTTCTAGCTGTGGCAATTCACAACGATACTTTAAACAAATACAAAACTATTGTGGAGAAAACTCAACTCGAGGCAGGTTTTTTTGAGATAGAAATTTTCAGTACCATGCGATCGATTCTGGATCAGGATATGAAACCGGTGATGCTGGTTGATATGGGAGCATCCAGCACCAAGCTTTATATTGTGGAACGTGGAATTTTGCGCTCATCCCATATGATTGATCGAGGCTCGCACTCCATAACTGATGAAATGTCAAAATCATTAGGAATAACTATCGAAGATGCGGAGTATGCCAAGAGAGATCGCGGACTTTTGGGCGAAATAAATGGAATCAAGATCAAAGACGTGGCGTCCTTTACTTTAAATTATATTTTTTCCGAAGCTAGTCATGTTGTTTTGGCTTACCAGAAAAAATACAACAAAGATGTAAGTAGGGTGGTGCTCATCGGTGGCGGCAGTGCTCTTAAGGGTATTGTCGATGCGGCTAAAGAAATGTTTCAGACTGAAGTTGTAGCCGGGGATCCTTTTTCAAAGGTGGTGGCTCCAGCATTTCTAGAAAAGATTCTTAAGGATACTGGACCAGAGTTTGCGGTAGCAGTCGGTGTTGCTCTTAGGAAACTCCAAGAGGTTAACTAGCCTGGTTGACTACTCATTCTCTTGGGCTTATATTTCAGATTGGAGGGAGGCTATGTCTATCACTGACGACACCAGAACCGAACAAAACGACACCAGACTCCACCCGGTCATCATCGGGGCAGGCGTGCTGGCTGTGGTTGGTGTGATCGGCGCTATGGTGCTTCGCCTACTGCATCTCATCTGACTCCGCAAGGAAGGGGACTCCGCAACCCCACCTTGCGGAGTTTCTCTTTTTATATCCGCACACTAACTTTGTTATTGCACTATGTGCATGATGAAATCTGTAACAAAGTGTAGTGTGCGGATATACACAGTTTTTATAGCTCTACTTGGGCATTTGTATTATAATTTTAACTAAGATGGAACCTAAGTTTCAGACATCGTTCATTCCTAAAAAACCGATTGTGCCTGGTCAATCTACGGGGTTTGCTGTAGTCAGGCAGACAAATATATTTACTATCATTGCCACCATAATCTTCTTGGTCACTATCCTATCTGCCGGAGCCCTCTATTTCTACAAAAGCCTCCTGCAGAGCCAAATTGCGGACGGAGACAAAAAAGTAGATCAGGCCAGGGCTGCTTTTCAACCAGATAAAATAAAGGAGCTTTTCGATTTCAATGCGAGGATGGTGGCGGCTAAAACTCTTCTGGACAACCACGTAGTTGTTTCCAAATTTCTCCATTTAATGGAGAGTGACACTTTGAAAAATATGAAAATAGATAACCTGAGTTACAAAAGTGCTGCAGGGTTATCTACTATATCAATGAAGGCTCAAGCTAGAAGTTATAATGCACTAGTGCAACAGCAGAATATCTTTACCCAAAGTGATTTTGTAAAAAATGCACAGTTTTCAAACTTCAGCCCAATAGACGATGGCAATGTCACAGTAAGTTTTATGGCTAATCTTTTGCCCGAAGTGGTTTCGTATAAAAAAGCAGTCGAGGCGATAGCTCCAAGTCAATAATATGAAAATAATAATGCCCATTGTAGTAATAGGAGTTTGTTTTCTAACCTATGTCTATTTCATTAGTCCTGAACTAATGGAAGTAAAGGCTTTGACTCTCAAAAAAGACGAGTACACGAACGTCTTAAACCAAGCCAAAGAGATAAAAGCTAAGAGAGATAAAATAATCGAGCAGTACAACAATATTTCTCCAGAGGATATGGATCGATTGGATAAAATAATTCCAGCCAGTTTCAGTGCTGTTAATTTTGCCAATGACATAAATGCTCTAGCTTCAAGGTATGGCTTAATACTTAAGAGTATTTCCGCGAGTGACTCCTCAGTTAATCCGGTTGATGTTGTAAATAGCTCTCCAAGCGCTTACAAAACTCAAATAGTTTCGTTTGCAGTGTCTGGACCATACAATAAATTTGTAAAATTTCTGGAGGACTTGGAGACAAGCTTACGTCTAGTCGATGTGGTTAGTCTTAGCCTGAGTCCCCAGTCATCCGGCCCTAACCAAAAGGTCGCACTGGATAGCATGGATTACAATCTTTCATTAAATACTTATTCACTCAAATAACCATGGTTACTCCACAACTTCAAAAAATAATATTGACCATACTTGTAACGGCGGTGGTAGGTTATTTTGCCTACAATTTATTTGCTGGAACACCAGCAGCACCGAGCGCGACCTTGAATGAACCAGTAGTTGGTCAGGATATATTGGTCCTGGTCGATAAACTAAAAGTTTTTAATTTTGATACTTCGATTTTCTCATCGGATTTGATAACTCATCTTACCGACAGGTCACCGCTTATTTTGCCGGAAGCTCAAGGCAGACCTAATCCGTTCTTACCAATCGGCCAAGATTCAATCGCAAGTCAGTAGATCTAAAATAGAATCGAGATGGATATACTTAAAATACTTGTAGATAAAGGTATATTCCCTAAAAAAGAAATAACCAAAATTACAGATGAGGCAGTTGCGCAGGGAGTAACCATTGAAGAGGCCCTCATTAAAAGAGGTGTCTCCCCGCATGATATCTTGGAAGCAAAGGGGGAGTATTTTGATATTCCAACTCGTAATATTACTGAGTTAGTTGCAGAAAAAACTCTTTATTATATTCCAGAGGATTCTGCAGCGCACTATCGTTTCGTGCCGTTGGGTGTCTCCGCGGGGGTTTTGGAAATTGGAATGGTTGACCCAGATGACATTGAAGCAAAAGATGCGCTTAATTTTATCTCTTCAAAAGTTGGCATGCCATTTAAGGTTTTTCTCATAAGTGAAGCTGACTTCAATAAAGTTTTTGCCCAATACAAAGGTCTTTCTGCTGAAGTCTCTAAGTCACTCTCTGAACTAGAAACAGAACTTACCACAGAGACACAACAAGCTGAAGAAAAAGAAGAAGATATAGGGATTGAAAAATCCAAGCAAATTGCGGAGGATGCTCCAATTACAAAAATAGTGGCAACCATTTTGCGTTATGCCACAGACGGTAACGCTTCAGACGTTCACATTGAACCATGGCGGGAACAAGTCAAAGTCCGCTTTCGTGTAGATGGGGTGATGAATACATCCCTTACCTTGCCTCTCAAAACGCATCCAGCTGTAGTAGCTAGAATAAAAATTCTCTCCAATATGAGATTGGATGAAAAAAGAAAACCACAGGACGGACGTTTCACTACCAGAGTAGAAGGCAGAAAAATAGATTTCCGTGTTTCCACTTTTCCAACATATTTTGGTGAAAAAGTTGTGATGAGACTTTTGGATCAGGAGAAGGGTATAAAAACTTTAGATGATCTTGGCCTAAGTACTAAAAATCTTAGTCTTATAAGAAAGGCGATAAAAAGACCTTATGGTTTAATTCTAATCTCCGGTCCAACTGGTTCGGGAAAGACTACAACTTTGTATGCGATGTTAAACGAAGTAGATAAAGAGCATCAAAACGTGCTGTCTTTGGAAGACCCGATCGAGTACAACATCGAGGGAATTTCTCAATCCCAAGTTCAAGCCGAAATTGGTTACACTTTCGCCTCGGGTCTAAGAACGACCTTGAGACAGGACCCGGATGTAATCATGGTTGGTGAGATACGAGACAAGGAAACTGCTCAGCTAGCTATTCAGGCAGCTCTAACCGGACATTTGGTTCTTTCCACCATTCACACCAATAACGCCTTAGGAGTCATCCCGCGACTTATTGATATGGGCATCGATCCTTATCTTATTGGACCAACACTTATTTTGGCTATGGCTCAGAGACTCGCGCTTAAATTGTGTCCAGAGGCGGGGGTAAAGACTCCGGTTGAAGGTAGTATAAAGATGATGATTGATAAACAATTTCAAGATCTGCCGTCCAAGTACTTAGAAGAGATTGATTTTACCAAAGATGTTTATAAGACAGGGGAAAGTGCAGAGTGTCCAAATGGTACCAGAGGCAGGATTGCAGTTATGGAGGTTATGGAAATGGATAAGGATTTGGAGAACCTCATCTTGAAGGGTGGTAATGAGATCGAAATCTCAAAACTGGCAAGGTCAAAGGGAATGCTCACCATGAAAGAGGATGCAATTGTTAAAGCCATGCATCAGATTATTCCGTTTGAAGAAGTGAACATGTTATAATTTTGCTATGCCGAAAGAACTGAAAATTCTACTTATCGATGATGACCGATTTCTCCTGGATATGTATTCTTTGAAATTCAAAAAATCTGGCCTCAATGTTGATATTGCGTCCAATTCCAATGCTGCTCTGGAGAAACTAAGAGCTGACAATGCCTTCGATATAGTTCTTCTTGATATAATTATGCCGGGGATGGACGGGCTGGAGCTGTTAAAAACTATTCGTGATGAAAAGTTAGTTCCAAACGCTACTATTATCATGCTCACTAATCAAGCAGATGATTATGAAAAAGCCAAAGCTTTTAACATTCAGGGATATATAATAAAAGCTACGACTATTCCTTCGGAAGTAGTTAGCCAAGTATTAGCAATTTACAAAGAACAAAAATAAAATGGCCGGAGATTATAAAAAAATGTTTGAGGAGTTGGTCTCTATCGTAGTCAAGGAAAATGCCTCCGACCTTCATATTGGGGAAGGCCGTCAACCAGTTATCAGGGTCGCGGGGATCCTTATTCCACTTGCTAAGTATTCAGAATTATCAAGACAGGATCTAAAAGGAATCATCGACGAACTTCTGGATCCCCAAAAGAAAGAAATATTTCTAAGTAAACAAGAAGTTGATTTCGCATATTATGACGATAAGGGGACTAGGTTTCGATGTAATGCTTTCTTCCAAATTGGTAAAATAGGTATAGCTCTGCGTCTCATTCCTAAGGAAATAAAAACGTTCAAGGAATTAAATCTACCATCGGTACTTGAGACATTTACCAGAAAAGAACAAGGATTTTTCTTGGTGGTTGGCCCAACTGGTCAAGGTAAAAGTACTACTCTAGCAACCATGGTTGAGATGATAAATGCGGCAAGAGCCGAGCACATTATCACTATCGAGGATCCAATCGAATATATTTTTGATTCCAAAAAATCAATTATTGATCAAAGAGAAGTCCTGCAAGATACTCCAGATTTCCACACTGCCCTTCAGGGGACATTTAGACAAGATGTGAATGTTTTAATGATTGGTGAGATGAGAACATCAGAGGATATTTCAACGGCAGTCACAGCTGCAGAAACAGGTCACCTAGTATTCTCCACCATGCACACCAATAATGCTGCCCAAACAGTTGAAAGAATCATTGACTCCTTTGAAAGTTCCCAGCAAACTCAAATCAGGCTCCAATTAGCTTCCTCGCTACTCGGGATTTTTTCACAGCGTCTTTTGCCGAGAATATCAGGTGGTTTAATCCCTGCCTGTGAACTTCTCATAAACAACAACGCAGTGGCAAACCTTGTTCGTGAAAATAGAGTTCATGAAATCAACTCAATTATAGAAACAAGTTCTGGTGAAGGTATGATTGACCTTAACAGATACTTAAGTGAGTTGGTTAAGGCGGGGGAGATAACGATCGAACATGCTTATAGTCATTCTCAAAATATTAAAGGCTTAGATAGAATGTTATAAAAATATGTTATTTAAATACAAAGCATTAACTCAAAAAGGGGAACCCACAGAAGGAACTATCGAGGCCTTTAATGTTGATTTGGCTATAAATCAACTCCAAAAAAATGGCCTGATTATTTCTGACATTAAGACACCGGACGAGGCAAAAATAAAAATACCACTACTCAGTTTTCTAAACAGAGTAAAAAGTAAGGATGTCGTTATTTTTTCCAGACAGGTTGCAACATTATTTCAGGCTCAAGTCTCTGCCCTGCGCGCCTTTAGACTCCTTGCTATTCAGACTGAAAATCAAATCTTCAAGAAATATATTTCAATAATTGCGGATGATATCCAGGGCGGTAGTTCGATTTCTGCGGCTATGGCGAAGTATCCTGATGTTTTCACTGGGTTTTATGTAAACATGGTCAAATCTGGAGAGGAATCCGGCAAGCTTGATGAAGTCTTTAATTATCTAGCTGATTATCTAGATCGTACTTACGAAGTTACAACTAAAGCCAAGAACGCGCTCATTTATCCGGCCTTTGTCGTTGCCACCTTTTTTGTTGTTATGATCCTCATGCTTACAGTTATTATCCCAAAAATCGCTGTGATGATTACTGATTCTGGTCAGCCTGTACCTTTCTATACTGCAATTGTTATTGCGGTCAGTAATTTTTTTGTAAGCTATGGAATTTTCATTGCTATTTTGGCAATCATCGGCTGCTTCTTTCTTTATCGTTACTTTAAAACTGAAGCCGGGCACGCTTACTTTGATAGATTAAAATTAGAGATTCCTTACCTAGGGGATTTATATACAAAACTCTATCTCTCTAGAATTTCCGACAATTTAAACACGATGATTATTAGTGGAATACCTATTTTGCGAGCCTTGGAAATCACTGCTGCGGTTGTCGACAATGATATATATAAGAGTGTATTACAAACTACTTTCATAAAAGTAAAAGAGGGGGTCTCTCTTTCTGAGGCGTTAGGTCAACATCCAGAAATTCCGAATTTACTTACCCAAATGGTCAAAGTGGGAGAGGAAACAGGAGAGTTGGGTAGTATTCTTAAGTCCTTATCTAAATTCTACGATAGGGAGGTTAATACAGCAGTTGATACATTGGTTGGCTTAATTGAGCCAGTTATGATAGTTGCTCTTGGGGTAGGAGTCGGCGTACTTCTTGCTGCAGTTCTGTTGCCGATATATAACATTGCATCTGCTTCTTAGCACTTCTTTTCTACTATCCACAGGCGCTCTTTTAAAGGTGCCTTTAGAGCCGTATAATACTATTACTCGTTTAAAAGAACGGACTCTCGCCCAAAAGATGGTCGGGACATTATAAATAAGAAGTTTAATAAATATGTCAAAAAGATTATCACGAGGTTTCACTCTTATTGAGCTTTTGGTGGTTATTGCAATCATCGGGATCCTATCATCTGTGGTTTTGGCCTCACTTA
The DNA here is from genome assembly GCA_964576615.1 of uncultured Candidatus Saccharibacteria bacterium. Lineage (GTDB taxonomy): Bacteria > Patescibacteriota > Minisyncoccia > Phycocordibacterales > DATDWN01 > C7867-006. The sequence goes on along the minus strand of CAZNUU010000005.1, from coordinate 32,322 downwards.
ACACAGCTAGAGCCAAAGGAGCTAACGCAGCTGTTAAGGCAAACCTTAACAACATTCGTGCTCAAGCTGAACTTTCTTACGATACAAACGGAAACAACTACTCTGTAGTATGTTCTGACACAAACGTAGGTAAGGCAGTCTACGCTGCAGCTCTAGCCGCTGGAGGAGCAGCTAATGCAACCAACGCCGCTAACACAGCTGGAAACGCAACTTGTTACAATGCTGCGGGATCGTGGGCAGTAGAAGCATCGCTAAAGGTTGCTGAGAGTGGAAACGCATACTGGTGCGTGGACAACTCTGGTACAGCAAAACCAACCAACACTCTAACTGGAGCAAACGCTACATCTTGTCCGTAGTCTGACTCTACTTGAAAGAATTCTAAAAACCGGCCTCACGCCGGTTTTTAGTTTTCCCTTTTGTTTTTTTATGGAAGTATTATTATTTAATCATGTTGAAAACACGTGGGTTTACTCTCATTGAATTACTCGTTGTAATCTTCGTTGTTGGAGTTCTATCTACAGTTATCTTGGGGGTTTTAAATGGGGCGAGGAAAAAAGGAGCTGATGCAGGAATAAGAGCTAACCTGGATAACATAAGAACCAGAGCCCAGCTAATCTACGAGACTGCTCTATCACCCAGCTACTCAGGTGTCTGTAGTGACGGTAATGTGACAGATATTTTAAGCAGGGCCTCTTCCAATTCACCTGTGCCGGCGACGTGCTCAAACGCTGCAAATACCTGGAGGGCTAGTGCACAGTTCAATAACCAGAATGTACTGAATTCTGGCTCAGGCATAGATTATTTTTGTGTAGATCAAACAGGTATTTCTAGGGTCGAAGATAATGATCCAACCGGTCAACCATCTTGTCCATAGTAGTTGTAAGTAGTTAATAAGGCTCTATTTCCTCTGATTTTTTCCATGTATAATTAATATATGGAGTTTGCTGTTATATTTATATTTATTTTGGGGACAATGGTAGGCAGTCTCATAAACGTTATCTCCCTACGTTATAATACAGGTCTTTCGATAGTTTCAGGTCGGTCTAAGTGTTTCTCGTGTAGTAAAAAACTAGAGTGGTATGAGATGGTACCAATTTTTAGTTTCCTGGCTCTACGCGGGAAATGCAGTAACTGTAAAAGTGCTATTTCACTTCAGTATCCAACAATAGAGTTAATCACCGGATTAATTTTTGTAGCTATTTTTATGAGAGAACTTTACTTGTGGCCTATTTTTAGCGGTTTTAACTACGGAATTCTATATTCCTCTCTTTTCTTTCTCTATTATGTTCTTATTTCGATTTTACTTCTGGTTATAGTTGTCTACGATATGAGACATAAGATAATACCTGATGCTTTTGTTTACACATTTATCTTTTTAAGTGTAGCTAAACTTTTTTTGTTTTTTTATATGAAGGGATCTTCCTTGGATAGTCAGGATTTTCTTGACATATCTGCACCCATTCTACTTTTTTTGGCTTTTGGAGCACTTTGGCTTTTTTCAGGAGGCAAGTGGATGGGTTTTGGTGATGCAAAATTAGTCCTGGGCATCGGTGCACTTTTAGGTTTTGTTTACGGAATTGGTGCAGTAGTCTTGGGGTTTTGGCTTGGGGCGATATGGAGTATTTTAATTATCCTTTACAGCCATATAACAAAAGCCAAAGGAAAAAAAGTTCATCTTCATTCGGAAGTGCCATTTGCACCGTTTCTAATACTGGCGACCGCAGCAGTTTTCTTTAGTCACTACGATATTTTGGGTCTAAATAATTTTATCAGTCTACTTTAATGAAGGAGGATTTTAAAAAAAATGGTTATACTCTTGCAGAAATGATTGTTGTGGTTGGAATAATTTCGATGATTCTAAGTGTGGTAGTTTTTAGTTATGGGAAATTTAGTGACAAGTTAGCCCTAAATGCATCGAGTCAAGAAATTTTCGCTGCAATAAGAGAGGCTCAGATTTATGGTACTTCTGCAAAGCAAACTACCTCCGGCACGGCGGATTTTAATTATGCATACGGAATTTATTTTGATCTAGGCAGTCCTTCAACTTACATTGTTTTCTCTGATAAAAACGCAAACCACAAATACGATGCTGGATCTGGTTGTGGTAATAGTAATAGTGAGTGCATTGACTCTTTTACCCTAAGAAACGGTATTACCATGACTTCAATTTGTGATAGTTTGGCTTGTCCACCATCCGCTGCATCTGGGGCAACCGCACTTCATATTACTTTTCTTAGGCCAAGTACAGATGCCCTAATTTATTTCTCTAGCCCAAGTACAGTCTATGGGCCATATGACACAGGGAAGGTGCTACTCACGTCTCCCAAGGGCAAAGCCCAATGGGTAATAGTAAACATTACTGGTCAAATTCTAGCCCAATAGTATGAAAGCTAAATCTTACAAGAAAGGATACAGCTTGGTTGAGCTTATAGTTGCTATTGCTATTTTCACCATTGTTATGACGATTGCGATGGGGTCCATTTTAAGTATTTTTGACGCAAATAAAAAGTCGAAGACGGAACAAGTTGTCATGGATAATTTAAATCAAGCTGTAGAGGCAATGACTAGAGCAATTCGCTTTGGAACAATTTATCATTGTGACATAACAACTGGAACCCTAACTTCTCCCCAGGATTGTTCTGGGGGCGCAACTTCAATTGCGGTAACGGATTCTACGGGACGGTTAATCGTATATAAATTGGTCGGGACTCAAATCTTCAGGTCCATTAATGGGGGCACAGATTATGCTGTGACATCAACTGATACAAGCATTACGATACTTACTTTTTATGTTACGGGTTCGGCTTTATATAACAACGGTTCCGATTTATCCCAACCAAAAGCAGTGGTTGTGGTAAGGGGGTTTGTTGGTTCCCAGAACAATCAAAGGGAAATAGCCAGGTCATCAAGTTTTAGTCTAGAGACAACCGTTTCTCAAAGGCTTTTTGATTCACAATAATATGAAAGAAGAAAATAATAACAAAAAAGGTTTTACGTTAGTTGAGACACTGGTGGCAATAGGTATTTTAAGTCTAGCCATTACTGCTACCTTTACTGCAATTCAATCGAGTCTTAAGACATCAAACATTGCTAAAGACCAAATCACTGCTTTTTACTTGGCCCAAGAAGCAGTGGAATATATTAAAAACAAGAGAGATGAAAATGCACTTCATAATACAGTTGATGGAGTTACCACCTGGCTTAACGGCCTAAGTAATTGCGCCTCACCTAGTACATGTACCATTGATTCTGGTGCTCAGGCCGTGACTCTATGTAGTGGGACATGTCCAGTCTTGAGGCAAAACCCAGCAAGTTATCTGTATGGTTACAATGCGGGCTGGACAGCGACGAATTTTACAAGAAGTGTGCAGTATACAACTCTGTCAACAAATGAGATTATTGTTACAGTTACAGTAAGCTGGACAAATCACGGTGTGTCTAAAACTTTCCAGGTTTCTGAGTTAATTTTTAATCGTACATCATGAAAAGGGGCTTTACCTTACTTATTGCAATCGTTCTTACTTCGCTTCTACTTATTGTTAGTTTTGTTGTTGCCAATGTTGCTCTGAAACAAGTTGCTTTAAACAATGTGGGTAAATCTTCCCAGTATTCTTTTTATAACTCAGACAGTGGCACGGATTGTGCAGTTTATTGGGATTTGACCGGGAATCAAAGTCCTTTCGATCCAGCTACGACAGCAGGAAAAATTACATGCAATGGTCAAACTATTACTACCGGAAGCCAGACACTGCCTATTCCAGGTACACCCCAGACAAGTGTTATTGGCGGAGCATCTATAAGTAAGTTTAGTTTAAATCTACCAAATGGTTGTGTTATTGTGACAGTTGATAAATCCGCAGCAACCACTAGCGTCTCATCCCAAGGTTATGATACTTGTAATACCGCTCTTGCAAAGAGATACGAACGAGGCATTACTCTAAAATATGACACTTTGCCTACATATTCACAACCAAGCTACTATGCGCAAAGTTCTTACTACTCCCAGGCCTCATATGTTGTTACTCCGCTTATTGCGTGGAGTGGTGCAGCATCGGGGTGCGCAAACACAGATGGTTCAAATGGTTGCCAAAATTTAACCACAAATAAATTTATCAACCTTACGACTACCGGCACTTATAATATTACTTTGGCATCAGCAGTAACGCTAAAATTTCGTGGAGCAGGCGGTGGCGGTGGTGGTGGCGGTACAGGTGGTGCTTATCCGGGGGATAACCCAGGAGGTGGCGGTGGCGGTGGTGCTTGTAATGTAAGTGCAGCTAGCCCAGTATCACAATCCTTGACTCTGACTTCTGCCAATGCATATCAATTTACAGTTGGTTCTGGTGGTAGTGGGGGAAATGCTGGTAGTGGTTCTAGCGGTGGGGCAACAGAAGCTAAGGTTACAGGCGGCTCTTCATGGCTTAAGTGGGGCGGTGGCGGTGGCGGTGGGGGCGGTGGCGGCAATAGTGGTGGTGGTTCGCACGGAACAGTTTCTGTTGGTACGGGTTCATCAGGAGGTGATGGTGCAAGTGGCGAAGGGACCGGGTCAGGTTCCAGTTGTGGCGGTGGGGGCGGTGGTGGTGGGCATGTTCATACTGCTGGTTATTCCTATGATGAAAATTGGAATCCAGTTTCTCCTCCCGGTGGATCTTGTTACGACAATGGAAATGGGTGGTGGTGTGAAGTAGATTATCAGGGGGGTAATGGTGGTGATGGGGGCAGTGGCTCTGGGGGTACAGGTGCTTGGCCAACTAGTACTGGTGGAAATGGTGTTCCATCAAATGCAGGTGGTGGTAAGGGTGGGCAAAGTGGAAACTCGGGTTGTAATCCGGCTCCAGGCGGAGGTGCAGGTGGTGGTGGAGCTGTTACTTATAATGGTATCTCTGGTGGGGGCGGTGGCGGTGGTCAGGGTGGGTCATATTGTAGTGGAAGTAATGGTAGGACCGGCGGTGTTGGAGGCAATGGTTTTATGGTTGTGGAGTATGTTTCTAGTCCCTAGCTGAATCTTTTAAAAAAGCATTGATGTTATAGAATTGAAGGGTGGGCAATACGCTGTACGATAAAGACCAAAAGAGGATAGAAAAACTTCGTAAGGCTGTCGAAAGACACAGGCAGCTTTACCATACAAAAGATACGCCGGAGATATCGGATGAGGCTTACGATTCTCTGATAGGAGAATTAGAATCTCTAGAGGCCAAATATCCAGAATCAAAAACTCTCAGTTCTCCGACTGAACGTATCGGCGGCGAGCCTCTTAAGGAGTTTGTAAAAGTTAAACATCAGGTCAGACAGTGGTCTTATGATGATGCTTTCAATTTCGAAGAACTAAAAAAATGGGAGGAGCGAGTAAAAAATTTAATTAAAAAAGAGGGCCTGCAAAATGAGAAGATAGAATATTGTTGTGAGTTAAAGATAGATGGACTAAAGATCATTTTAACATATGAAAACGGCAAACTTATTCGTGGCGCAACGAGGGGCAATGGTACGGTGGGGGAGGATGTTACCCACAATGTAAGAACGATCGCAAGTATTCCTCTGGAACTCAACGAAAAAATAAATATTATTGCAGTAGGTGAGGCTTGGATCGGAAAATCTGATTTAAAAAAAATAAATAAAGAAAGGGAGAAAAGTGGCGAGGCAATTTATGCCAATACTCGTAACCTCGCAGCTGGTTCAATGCGTCAACTTGATCCTAAACTTACAGCCTCGAGAAAACTCAACTCATTCATTTACGATATTGATTATCTGGATAAAAAATTTCCTGAGACCCAGCTCGAGGAAATAAATTACCTTAAAAAAATAGGCTTTGAGACAAATCCTCATGTTGGAGTATTCGATTCTCTAGAAGGTGTGGAGAAATTTTATAAAGAATGGGGCAAGAAAAAAGATTCTCTGGAGTATGGTCTAGATGGTATCGTGATAAAAATAAACTCCAATAAAATCCAAAGTGCTTTGGGTTATACAGCCAAATCTCCTCGCTGGGGCATAGCCTATAAATTTGAGGCGGAGCAAGTGACCACAAAGGTCCTAGATATTGTTCTCCAGGTGGGGAGGACCGGGGTTCTCACCCCCGTGGCTCACCTAGAGCCAGTTTTGGTCGCGGGATCTACTGTTTCTCGTGCCACACTCCATAACGAAGATGAAATAAAAAGGCTAGATGTCAGGGTTGGAGATACTGTTATATTGCAAAAAGCAGGGGATGTTATACCGGATATAGTCTCTGTTCTAAAAGATTTGCGAACCGGCAAGGAGAAGGAATATAAGTTTCCTAAAATAGTTCAGCAATGTGGTGGTGACGGTCGAATAGAAAGAATTCCGGGACAAGCGGCCTGGAGATGTGTTAGTCGAAACTCCTTCGAGCAGCAAAAAAGAAAGTTCTATCATTTTGTAGGTAAGTCAGCTTTTAATATAGAAGGTTTGGGACCCAAAATTATCGATGTGCTCCTCGATGAAGGATTAATTTCTGAGTATGCAGATATTTTTACCTTGAAAAGAGGAGATATTTTGGCTTTGCCTAGATTTGCCCAGAAATCTGTCGATAATCTACTCGAATCAATTGAAGGCAGAAGAAAAGTAGAACTATCGAGATTTCTAGTTGCCCTTTCCATTCCTCAAGTTGGTGAGGAAACGGCTAACGATCTAAGTAAACATTTCAAAAATTTTGAAAAAATTGAAAGAGCTAAATTTGAAGATCTAGAGAGGTTAAATGGGGTAGGTCCAATTGTGGCCTCCTCGGTTGTAGATTTTTTCAAATCAAAAGAAAACAAAAAAATTGTCTCTGATTTGCTAAAAGAAGTAAAAATTGAAAAAGTAATGATAGCTAAAGTTGTGGCCAAATTTGTGGGTAAGACGTTTGTTTTAACCGGAACATTAGAGAGTATGTCGCGGGACGAAGCAAGGGAGAGAATAAGAATATTTGGAGGAAAAGTCTCCGGCAGTGTCTCAGGCGAGACAAGCTACGTTGTCTCTGGGGAATCACCTGGTTCAAAATACGATAAAGCCAAAGAACTAGGCGTCGCTATTTTAACTGAAAATGACTTTTTAAAGCTACTTCGAGACTAATATAGAGAAAAGTGCTACCATTCTAAAATGATATCCAAAGATGACGTCCAGAACCTGGCCAAACTAGCCAGGATACAAATAACAGAGAAAGAAGCAGAGAGTCTAACATCCGAGATAGAGTCTATATTAGGTTACGTTGGTCAGGTAAAGGAAATTTCAGGAGAAGGAGAGGGCGGTGGTTTGCCCATCGTTAGAAATATTTTAAGAGAGGACGAGGTAACTCACACTCCTGGAGAATATAGTGAGGATCTACTGAAACTTTCGCCCGAAAGAGAGGGTGATTTTGTTAAGGTTAAAAAAATATTAGAATGATAGATCTCAAGAATCTTACAATTGAAAAAGCTAGAATCGCCTTAGACAAGAAAGAATTTAGCGCAGTCGAGCTAGCCCAAGCCTATCTCGATGCCATAAAAGAAAAAAACAAAGAGTTAAATGCATATCTCGAGGTGTATGCTGATGTTTTAGAACAAGCTAAAGCAGCAGATGAAAGAATTAAAAAAGGAGAAAGTACTCCGCTTTTGGGAATTCCTCTGGCCATAAAAGATAATATATTAGTCAACGGTAAAAAAGCCTCAGCTGGCTCAAAGATCTTGGAGAATTACGTTGCTCCTTATAACTCAACCGTATCAGAAAAATTAATAACTCAAGGAGCCGTGATATTAGGCAGAACAAACATGGATGAGTTTGCCCTTGGAAGTTCAACTGAAAACTCCGCTTTCGGGCCCACCAAGAATCCTCATGATACTAGCCGAGTTCCAGGGGGGACTTCAGGAGGTTCAGCCTGTGCTGTTTCAGCCAATCTGGCCCTCTCTGCCTTGGGAACTGATACAGGTGGATCTGTCCGCTTGCCGTCATCGTTTTGCGGAGTCGTAGGGTTGAAACCGACTTATGGGAGAGTATCGAGGTATGGAATTGTTGCAGCCGCTTCTTCTTTAGAGCAGGTTGGGGTTTTGGGAAAAACAGTTAATGATGTCGAGACGATTTACAATGTAATAAAGGGTAACGATCCAGAGGACAGCACTACCATAAAAGAGAACACATACGAGACCAAGAAAAAAGATAAAGTTACAATTGGAATTCCTTGGGATCTGGTTGAAACAGAGGGGACAGACAAAGATGTTTTAGAAAATTTTAAAAAATCAGTCGAAAATCTCAAAAAGCTAGGCTTTGAAATAAAAGAAATTAAATTACCAAATATAAAATATTGTTTGCCACTTTATTACATTGTAAATTTTGCGGAAGTCTCATCTAACTTAGCTCGTTATGATGGAATGAAATATGGGTTGCGCGTCTCTGGCAAGGATCTTTTGTCAGATTACCTTTTAACTCGTAGTGAGGGGTTTGGTGCTGAAGCAAAAAGAAGAATTTTACTCGGCACGTATGTGCTTTCGTCGGGGTACTATGATGCTTATTATGGCCAAGCTCAAATGGCTAGGGGGGCAATGAGAGAAGATTTTAAAGAGATATTTTCTCAGGTGGATTTAATTTTGACTCCAACTTCCCCAATTCCACCTTGGAAAATAGGAGGCAAAACAGATCCACTCTCTGTATATCTGGCAGATATTTTTACAGTTACGCCAAATATTGTGGGAGTGCCAGCTATCTCGATTCCTTCTGGTTTTATGAATATAGAAGGAAAAAATCTGCCCCTTGGGATTCAATTCATGGCGCCTCACGGTGGCGAAAATTTACTGCTGAGAGTTGGTAAAATTTTTTTAAATGAAAATTAAGGAGCTTGTGACTATAACTTTCTTTACCCAGCACCACTTTATTGATTAGAACAAAAAGGTATAATATTTTTGGTGAGAGTCCAGTATAAATATGAAAGATTATATTATTAATAAAGTGGTGCTGGGTGGGGATTTTTATAATCGCTCTACTCATTAAAAATCGACCATGGCAGATGACAAAGGAAAACCTGCGCCGGCACCAGCTTCATCTTCGGCATGGGAAGATCCGTTTACTGAAATTATCTCTGTTTTGGTGGTAGTTTTTTTAGTGCTTTATCTTCTTAATGCAATTGCGGTAGGGGTTCACAACAATAGACTATTTTCCCAGGGCTGGAAAGCGTTTACCAAAGAAGGAGTCTACCTTGCTCATAGTTTACCAATTGCAGCTTTGGATAATCCAATCGGAGTAAGAGTCTTTAATAAAAATGATGTAAATGTATACGATGCTCCAGATGGCAATAAAATCGGTGAGCATAAATCTCTCGAACAGGGCAAAATTTTACAAGGACCAGTTGATATTGATGAGCTACGATTTTGGTATGTGGATTATGATACCGGGGTGGATGGTTGGGTAAGAGAGAGCGGAATTTTATATCTTCAAAATAATCCAAGTCTATTTGAAAGAATACTACTCTGGATTATTAATCTAGTTAGTTATATTAGACTCATAATAATTATTCTTTCCATTCTTGCGGTCATCGGGATCACTCTTCTTTTACGGGAGTTAATTAAACTCCGTACTGCAGAGAGACTTTTGCTTTATATTGAGGCAAAGCCGGTGGCAACACCAAAAAATCCACAATGGGAGAGAGTTCTAACATTCATTGATTCACCAAAAGAAAACGATTGGCGACAGGCTATACTTGAGGCCGATATAATTTTAAGCAATCTTTTAGATAAGATGTTTCTACCCGGTGAGACAATTGGTGAAAAATTAAAAGCTGTAGAAAAAAGTGATTTTAAGACCATTGATAATGCTTGGGAAGCTCACAAGATAAGAAACCAAATTGCTCATGAGGGTGGCGGTTTCAGAATCGACCAAAAAGAAGCAAAGAGGGTAGTGGACTTATATAAATCAGTATTTGAAGAGTTTCAAGTAATTTGATAGTATTTTAATCTCAAACCGAAAGGTTTAATAGCGGGGTGGAGTAACAGTAACTCACAAGGCTCATAACCTTGGGATCTCAGTGCAAATCTGGGCTCCGCAACAAGAAAGAAAAAACTTCCAAACGGAAGTTTTTTCTGTTATATTTTGCCTATTGTCGGCGTAGCTCAGACAGTTAGAGCGTGGGACTCATAAGCCCAAGGTCGGAAGTGCGACTCTTCCCGCCGACACACGATTTCGTTGATAAAAGCAAACTTTTTTGATAAATTTAATCCCTATGCGGGTGTAGCTCAACTGGTTAGAGCGCTTCCCTGTCACGGAAGAGGTTGCCGGTTCAAGTCCGGTCACTCGCGCTAAGTAAAACCGAGTCAGCTTTGGCTGGCTCAGTTTTGCTTTATGCGAGAGCACCCCCAGGACTTGAAGCCCGATTGAGATATTTTTGGAGTTCACGAACAAAAATATCCAATTGGGGTACTGTTCCAGTAGGGAACAAGTCCGGTCACTCGCGCAAAATTTGTGTTAATATAAATCTGGAGGTCACATGAAAATTTGTTCCTTGTGCGAAAAAGAAATCAAAGAAGGTGAACCGGTTCAGCTCATACAGGACAATCAAGAAGTTCATGATGATTGTTACTACAAAAAGTTGGGAGAGATTGTCGAACAACATCCAATTGTTAACCCAACAAGAATTCGTCGATTACCTACCGAGGCACAATAGTGCCTCGGTGTTGTTTTTAATTCCAATAATTATCTTAGTTCTAACATCGTCCACCAGGTTGCGCGGCCGTGTTACAATTTAATCATGAACCAAGAGACGAAAGATTTTAGTAAACAAATGTTAAATAAGGTTCCAGAAATTACTCTGTATTTCTGGATTATAAAAATACTGTGCACGACAGTTGGGGAGACATTTGCCGATTATCTAAATACAAATCTTAATCTGGGATTGACTGGGACGTCTGTGGTTATGGGAATTTTTCTAATAATCGTGTTAATCTTTCAATTCAAATCTAGAAAATATATACCATCTATCTACTGGCTTGCTGTTGTTCTTATTAGTGTTGTGGGCACACTCATTACAGATAATCTCACAGATAATTTTGGAGTCTCCCTTGTAACAACCACTGTGATTTTTGCAATTGCTTTAGCAATCACTTTTTTCATTTGGTATGCAAAAGAGAAAACTCTCTCTATCCATTCTATCTTTACAACAAAAAGGGAGGTGTTTTATTGGATAGCAATACTTTTCACTTTTGCCTTAGGCACAGCAGCAGGGGATTTAATTGCAGAAACTATGAATTTAGGTTACTTACTTTCATTAATTATTTTCGCAGTGGCTATTGGGGTTGTTTACTTTGCATATAAAAAAATTAATCTAAGTCCTGTCTGGTCTTTCTGGGTTGCCTATATACTAACTCGTCCACTCGGTGCTTCTATTGGGGATTATCTTTCTCAGTCTCATGACGACGGTGGTTTGGGACTAGGTACCACCACTACAAGTTTTATTTTCCTACTGTCGATAGCTATCACAGTAATTTACCTTACCAAAACAAAGAAGGATGTGATTAGTAGTTAGATTTATTATCTCTGTTCTAACATCATCCACTAGTCGCGCAAAATAACCGTAGATCGGTTCAAAAATGACTACCCGAAAGGCGGTCATTTTATTAGAATAATGAGATGTCACAGTCGCTTGAAATTGCACGAGGATTCCTTGGTAAAGCCGTAAAGGTAAAAATGGATCGGCCACTTGGCTCGAAACATCCCAAACATGGCTTCTTGTACGAAGTTAATTACGGCTTTATTGAAAGCATAAAAGCACCCGATGGTGAAGATTTAGACGCCTATTATTTGGGCGTCGATAAGCCACTTGATGAGGCAGAGGGTGTTTGTATTGCTATTGCACATCGCAAGGATAATGACGATGACAAACTAATCGTTGTTCCGAAGGATGTGACAATGACCGATGAGGAGATTGCCAAGGCGATTCACTTCCAGGAACAGTGGTTCGATACAGAGATTATTCGAGACCTGGAATAAAAACGAATTCCGGATTCTGTTTCATCTTTGTTCTAACATCGTCCGGTCACTCGCGCATAATTTGTTATACTCATAATATGACCGAAGGAATTCCTAACGGAGAAGCAATAACAAGGGAGTTGGTAGTGGAATCCTTGCGCAGAAATCCGGAAGATGTCAGCACGCTTGTTAGGTATATGGATGAAAAGGAGAGAACTTTCAGAAACAGTAGAGATTATTTGAATTTAAATATAGAAAAAGCTGATATTTTAAAGGAGGCAGGAATGCTATATGAGGCGTATGAGGCTTTTTTAGATGCGCGAGACCAAGCCCTGCTAGAAAGGGATAATGGATTAGCCGAAAGGATGTTCCAAGAAGCAGAAAAACTGAGAATCGGTTAGTGTTATAATAATGCTCTAAAGTATTAGTAACAATTAAACAAAGATGAAAACACTTAAATGTGATCTCTGTGAAGTAACAGCGCAAGGCGAGACTTTTGAAGAATGGATGCAAGCACTTATGCCTCATTATATGCAGACACATGCTGATGTAATGAAAGGTAAAGCAGGACTAACCCCAGAGGAGCAGAAATCAGAACAGGAAAGGTGGATGACCGAAAATAGAGTTAGATTTGAGGCTGCTTAAATCGCATTATTTCTGTAGCTGATTTAAGAGAGCTCGTGTTGCTGGACCAACCACACCTAGCGGATTTAATCCGTGAGATTTCTGAAGTTTTATTACCGAGGCTTTGGTCATAGGCCCGAAATAACCTGATTGAGGTCCAGAGAAGTAACCTAGTTTAGTTAGGACTTTTTGTAGGGCGGTCACTTCACTTGAGGTCATTCCTGGGTAGAGATAGATTGCAAAAATGTGAATAGTGGAGGATGAAGTGTTTGTAGTTGTAGTTGTGGTAGTACTTGTCGTCTGGTTGTTGACTATTATTTGGGTACTAGAGCTTGCTGAGTGTCCGTAGAGGTCATTAGCAGCGACGATAATAACGTGTGTACCGATGTCGGTGGTTTTTGGAATCCAACTGAAGTAACCATTAGAGTTTATATTACTGTTCGCGATGCTTGTGCTCCCAAATGAATCAACCAATGAAAATGTTGGATTAGTGAAGCCATATGTATAAGTAGAAAATGAAACTGCAGTTCCTTGTTTAACCGATGTGCCAGGAGAGGGGGTTGAAACGGTAATACTTGCCGTTCCGGAAACTCCCGAAACCAAGACTGTTAGGCTGACACTTGCGCTATTACTTGATGAATCGCTAGCTGAGATGGTGAATGTATGTGTTCCAGAATCCCCATAAACTGGTTTCCAATTAAAATTACCAGCTGAATCTAAGTTAGAGCTGGAAATACTACTTCCGCCAAACGAATCGCTTATCGTATATGTCGGGTTGCTTAATCCTGTGGGTACTACAGTGAATGATAAATTCTGCCCAGTAACTATACTTGTACTCGGAAATATTGATTGTATTGATAGGCTTGCACTGGAAGTCACCGTAATTGTCTGAGTTACCGATGCATTGTGGCCCAAAGAATCGTTTACATAAACACTAATGTTGTGACTCCCTGTATCTCTCTGGTTCGGAGTCCAACTAAAAAATCCCGAAGAATTAATCATAGTGTTTGAGACCGTAGAATTGAAAAATGAATCGCTTAAGGTAAAGACAGGGTTAGTAAATCCTGAAGTAACAGCCGAAAAGGAGAGGTTTGTGCCAGATGTGACAGATGAACTCGGGGAAAGCGATTGGATAGTGACAGTAGGTGGTCCAATTACTACTATTTGGACAGATGCTGAAGCGCTGACTCCGAGTGAATCAGTCACTGTCACGGTCAAGTTATGTGTTCCCGCATCGCCGGTTACTGGAATCCAGACAAAAACCCCTGAGCTGTTGAAATCACTATTGGATACAGTTGTTCCTCCAAACGAATCGCTTACGGTGTACGTTTCACCTCCGCTGAAGTTATTTGCGGTTGCGGTAAAAAAAACTTCTGTGCCCACATTTACAGAGTTGCCTGGGTTGAGAGGTCCAATGGAAACAGATGGGCTTGTGGCAAAAACAGGTGCAGCAGTGGCGAGGCATAAGATGATTGTTAAAGCGACCAGTAATGATGAGATCTTTTGTTTGATGTTGATTGGCATCTATCAATTATACGCGAATATTTACAAAATAGATGCAGACATATATAGAAACCGCGACGGTGTTTTGTCGCGGTTTTTGTGAGCTGCACTCTATAAGGCGTCAGCTCGATAGCCCAGTTGGCGTTGCCAGTGGAGTTTCTCCTCACCACACTCTGGACTTAGTTTACTCGCCCAAGGTGGAAGCCTTTGGATTTTCCTGGCGATCTTGGAGAAGTTCTCTTAGGGGGCCAGGCTGTCCTGACCACGTAATAACAATGACACATTTGTGCTATTCTTTCCATATGCGCAAGGAAGTAGAGGTAAAAGTAAAGGTCTCAAACCTTGATCCAGTCATAAAAAGACTGACTGATCTAGGGTGCACATTTTCTAAACCAGTAATTCAGCGTGATATCACTTTTGTGGATGGGGATTATGGGCCATATGATGAGTTCCAGAGAGGTAAGAATATTTTAAGGATTAGGGATGAGGATGGTAAGTTTATATTTACCTTAAAACAGCCCGATACAAACGAGTTTGACGCAATAGAACACGAGACAGAAATAAAAAACCCGACTGAGCTAAGAGAAATGCTTATTCTCATGGGCTATAAACCAGTAGTGGAAATAGTGAAAAAAAGAGTGAGGGCCAGTTATGAAAATTATGAAATTTGCCTAGACAAGGTAGATGATCTCGGCTCCTTTGTAGAAGTTGAGAAAATAATTGATAAAGGTGATGCGCAAACAGTTCAGTATGAAATCGTTGGCTTTTTAAACGAGCTGGGGGTAGATACCAAAGATAGAGTAGTGCATGGTTATGACACGCTGATTTATATGAAGCAAAAAGGAAAAAGTGACAAAATAAATAAATGATTAAATTTATTCGTATATTTCTTTTAATCTTAATAATTGTCGGCTGCTTTCTCTTGGTTACTCGAAATCTTTGGGTACCAAAAGTGGTTAATTTCGTTTTGAAAAGTGACAAACCATTTTTGGTGGTAGAGGCTTTGCCAGAGACAGACTTTAGAAACTCTACTTTCAGAATTGAAGGCGACAAGGTTACCCTTCAAGACGGTGTTGCAGTGCAGCTAGTGCCTGGATCCGGTTCTGCCATGGCGACAGTTCGTTATCTAGGATTCGAGGCAAAAGGGGATTTAGACCATGACAAAAAAGACGACTTCGCCTTTCTGGTTACAAGTGACAATGGCGGTACTGGAACCTTTTACTACGTTGTTGCAGCACTGGATAGAGGAGATATTTTCAGGACCACCAACGCTTTCTTTGTGGGTGATAGGATTACTCCTGAAAATCTTGTAATAAATTCTAGTTCTGGCGAACTCCAGGTATATTTTCTTGATAGAAAAAAAGGCGAACCCATGACTACCAAGCCCTCTGCACCAAAAGTTTTACTTCTAAAAGTAAACGACAAGGAAATCTTGGAAGGGCTAATGAAATAGTGATATTATAGCCAAGTTGCCGTTGGAGCTCGGGTAGTAGAGCACTGTCTTGGTAAGACAGAGGTCATGAGTGCAAGTCTCGTCAACGGCTCAATGCAACATTTTGGCCACTACTGCGTTGTAATATAATGAAGGGGTCGAGATTAATAGCTAAAGGTGGAGCACAAAAATGTGCTCTTTACCCTTAGCTCCCACTATGAGCGAAACAATAGTCCCAGAAAAAACAGATGAGGAAGTTTTAAGAGAATCGCTGGAAAAGCCTTGGATGTTTGAAATTATTGTGAGGAGATACGAAGTAGCGTTTTTAAAGAAGGGCCGAAGCATCCTTTACTCTCACGAGTCTGCGGAGGATGCCGTTCAGGATACATTTCTCAAGATTTATAAAAATGCGCACAAGTTTAAAGAAGAATCCGGAGCTGGTTTTAGTTCTTGGGCCTACAGGATACTTACCAACACTTGCCTAGATGAATTAGATCGGCAGAAAAGGCACAAGAGTGTCGGGCTCGAGTTTCATGATCTAGATATTTCGGCCAGAGTCGAGTTTGAACTAAAAGGCGATTATTCCTACGTAAAGACGACACTAGAGAAAATGCCAGAAAATCTCTCTCGCTTTTTGAAGCTTTACTTTTTTGAAGAGAAGAGTCAGAGAGAGATTGCAAAAGAGGAGGGAATGAGTGAAGTGGCAGTGCGTTCCCGGATTCATAGGGCCAAAAAATATTTTAAGGACTTAATGTTACAAATCATATGAAAATATTAAATTTAGAAAAAAGAATAATGTGGCGAGTCTATGTACTTTATACAATTCGCAAGTTGAAGAATCCTTTTGTTCCGGAGCTTGTAATTCTTTGTGGTTTGTATCTAACTCTCTCTTTTCTCGTCTCGGTGCCTAGTGTCTTTGCAAATGTCTTACTAACACACGGTTCTCCATCTTTTCTGGCTCAAGCTTTTTGGCAGACAGGAGTGATTGTAAAGTTACTTTCAATTTCGGTTTTAATCTCCGGTGTTTTCTTTTTTAGAGATTTAGGCTTATATACAACAAATTTGGTAAGAACTCGTCTTGCTTAATTGACCCGAGCTGAATTAAACTTCTGAGTAAGCCAGAGTAGCTCAGCCCCGACGCCCCTACGAAGTATTTCGGGGGTCGGGGAGCCGACTGAAACGTCGGCTTTGGTAGTTCATATGGGATACGTATACATTCTTAAAAATTCAAAAGGTAATTTTTATATTGGTAGTACTACAGATTTAAAGAGAAGAATCAGTCAACATTATTATGGACACACGTATTCTACAAAGAGAATGAAGGATTTGGTCATGGTGTTTTCACAGAAGTCCGATTCTCTTAAAGTCGCAAGGAATATAGAATGCAGATTAAAGAAACTAAAAAGGAAAGACTATATTGAGAAAATTATCAAAGACGGCTATATTAAAATGAAGCCGAAGTAGTTCAGTGGCAGAACGGTACTTTCGTAAAGTACTAACATGAGTTCGATTCTCATCTTCGGCTCTGGTAAGATGTCAGGTATGGACAACCTTAAGCTAGAGTTAGAAAATCTTGAAGCCGAAATGAATTCGGCTAATTTTTGGACTAACAAAGATAAGGCTCAGGCTACTATACGCAGAATTCAGGAATTAAAATCGGAGATTGCAGGGGAGGGGAAATATGATAAGGGTGATGCGCATATGACCATTTTCTCGGGGGCAGGCGGTGATGATGCTGAGGATTTTTCAGCCATGCTCCTTAACATGTATTTAAAATTTTGTGCTAAGAAGGGGTTTGCGGTCACGATTGTTCACCAAAATGAAAATGATCATGGAGGCTATCGCAATATTACTGTAGAAATCTCGGGTAAAAATGTTTACGGCACGCTCAAAAACGAATCCGGAGTTCATCGTCTAGTTAGGATTTCGCCCTTTAGTTCGAAGTCGTTGAGGCACACATCTTTTTCATTAGTTGAAGTTATTCCAAAATTTGAAAAGACAGGTGATTTTGAAGTTCCAGAGAGTGAACTTAAGGTCGAGTTCTCTCGCTCCTCTGGTCCGGGAGGACAAAATGTAAACAAGCGCGAAACTGCGGTGCGAGTTGTTCATCTCCCCACAAATCTTTCCGCTCAGAGTGATAACCAACGCTCCCAGGCCCAAAACAAAGAAAAAGCTCTCCAAATTTTGAAAGGTAAAATTTATAAAGCTTTGGAAGAAGAAAGAATTTCGAAGGAAAAAGGTATGTATATTTCCAAAACAACCCAGATCGAATGGGGCAACCAAATTCGCTCCTATGTTTTACATCCATATAAGATGGTCAAGGATCACCGGACTAACGTAGAAACATCAAAAGTGGACGCAGTTTTAGACGGAGAGATTGATGAATTTATCTTGGCCGAGCGAGAGCTTTAGGCTGGCAGAAAAGTCCCTAAAATAATTGCGGGAATAGGTCAATAGTTTATAATGTTTAAGTCATGATTCGCTTTGATAAAGTTTCAAAAATATATCTAGACAACTCTATTGCACTAGACAATGTTACCCTCCAAATCTCGCCTAAGGAGTTTGTTTCTGTTGTGGGGCACTCTGGGGCAGGCAAGACGACTCTTATCAAAATGCTTCTGGGCGAGGAGAAACCGACAGAGGGACAGGTTTTCTTCGATTCCATGGAGATTGGCAAGCTCAAAAGGAACGATGTTAATGAATTTAGGCGTAGAATCGGGGTAGTTTTCCAGGATTTCAGGCTTTTACCTGACAAAAATGTATATGAGAACATTGCTTTTGCCATGGAAGCGGCTGGTAGAACTGACGAGGAGATTGAGGCTGATGTGCCACACGTTCTCGACTTGGTGGATCTAGGCAAGAAAATTTGGAATTTTCCAGGCGAACTATCCGGCGGTGAGAAACAACGAGTTTCAATTGCTCGGGCTATTGTCAATCAACCTGATGTTATTGTGGCAGATGAGCCAACCGGAAATCTTGACCCACTTAACACTTTTGATGTTGTACAAATTTTGAAAAAAATTAATGATCTTGGCACTACTGTGATTCTAACTACCCACAACAAGGGGGTGATTGACTCGCTACGCAAGCGTGTTATCACCATGGAGAACGGTAAAATTATCAGGGATGATCAAGAGGGTAAATATATCATTTGAAAATTACGAGAGTAGCGAGATAATTTTCATGATCCAGCCCTTTGGATTCACATACAAAATTATGCAAAATAATATATTCAGTAACAAGAAGAATCCAGATGTTTTTGGTGGTACAATTAATCCAAAGGGCTGGATAAAGATTTTTATAATCGCTCCGCTCATTAAATATCATTCATGTCTTGGGTAAAAATAAAAAGAGTAATACGGTCTGGATTCTTTGGCTTCTGGCGCAATACTTTTGTCTCTCTTTCCTCGATTCTCATCATGATGGTTACGCTCTCGGTGATTGGCTTTACTATTTTCTCTGGAGCAATACTTCAAACTACTCTCCAGCAAATCAAAGATAAAGTTGATATAAATGTCTATTTTGTTACTTCTGCAAATGAAGACGATATCCTGGCCATGAAAAAAAGTTTGGAGCAGTTGCCAGAAGTAAAGTCCGTAACCTATGTCTCGCGAGATGATGTCTTGGCACAGTTCAAGGAGCGTCATCAAAATGATCAGTTTACTCTACAAGCTCTGGATGAACTTGGCCAGAATCCGCTAGGTGCGACTTTAAATATTAAAGCCAAGGATCCATCTCAATACGAAGGTATTGCCCAGTTTCTACAAAGTAAAAGCGAGGCAGCCCTTCCAGGCTCAAGCATCATCGACAAGATAAATTATTATCAAAATAAAGATGCCATAGACAGATTGTCTAATATAATAAATTCCGCGGACAAACTTGGATTCATTCTCACCCTATTTCTCATTGTTATTTCTGTACTAATTACATTTAACACACTTCGTTTGGTTATCTATATGTCTCGCGATGAGATTTCGGTAATGCGACTCGTCGGAGCATCAGCGAGCTACATTCGCGGACCGTTTTTTGTGGCGGGTGCGATATATGGTTTTGTTTCTGCCATCCTTACTCTTATATTGTTTTACCCCATGACCCTGTGGCTCGGTAGTACGACTCAGAATTTCTTTGTCGGTTTCAGTATTTTTGACTACTACACTGCAAATTTTGGCGAAATCTTTCTTATTTTAGTTTGTTCGGGCATTTTCATAGGTGCGGTCTCTTCTTATCTTGCAACCAGGAAATACCTAAGGGTCTAATTTGACACAGGAGCTCTCTTTCGTGTAGAAATTGTGTAGGAGGTTTTTGTGCCGTATATGCGGAAACGGGTTGTCATGATGGACATTAAGTCTGTAAGCCCTGGTCTCCTCTACGATTTTGAGGAGTTCCTGCGTCGAAAGATGATCACACCTGTTACCCGGCCGATGAAGGGTAATGCAGGTGAGAAGGGGCTTTCCTACTACACCGGGTTCTTCACTTTCCAGGGGGCCAGGAAGGTGGATGGGTGGCTCAGGCGGCACAGGGTAGATCGGGAGACGTAAATTATGAGGCGATGGGAAACCGTCGCCTCAACCTATCTAAATAAATGAAAAAACATATTCTTAGAGTTGCAGAAATAAATAAAGATACTTTTGATTACATAAAAAGTGGCAAGAAAAAAATTGAGACTCGAGCTGGATCGATTAAATATAGGAAAATAAAAGAAGGGGACATCATTGTTCTGTGTTGTGGAGGTAAAAAGTTAGAAAAGAAAGTTAAAAAAGTTTCTCATTTTAAATCCATTGATGCAATTTTAAAAAGATGGAAGCCAAACCAGATCAACCCTGCTACCAAAACAAAAGCTGAAGCTATAAAAGCTTGGCATAGTTATCCAGGCTACGAGGAGAAAATAAAAAAGTACGGACTAATCGCATTTGAAATATAGTAATTTTTTCGATATTCTAAATGAATTGCGGGATCGTCTAATGGTAGGACAACGGTTTCTGGAACCGTTTATCTTGGTTCGAGCCCAAGTCCCGCAGCCAACTCGTGCTAGGTTATCGCGCTCGAGACGCGTCGATAACGAGCGAGTATCTATTCCGCCACCGCATACCTGCTGAGAGCAGTATTCAAGAAGAAAAATCACCCATTGGGTGATTTTTCTTTATTATCATTTTTTGGTATACTATATTTAATGTTAATTACACTGAATAATATAGCTAAATCATTCCTTATTTTTGCCTTCATATCTTTCCTATTTCTTGGTGTCTTTGGTCTATCTCACTTCAATATGAATATGGGGATGGACGGAAAAATGTCTGTGGAGGATTGCCCGTTTATGATTGGAGGTGTCATTTGTAAGATGTCTCCCTTTGAACATATTTCTATGTGGCAAAGTTTTTTTACAAGTATTCCATCTCAAAATATAACTCTTCTTATTCTACTCCTAGTTTCTGTAGTATTGTTTGTCTTTTGGATTAAACGGTTATTTTCTCCTCCAAGAAATCTATTCACACAACCTAATTTTGGTGAGTATTCAAAATACATACCTCTGACCCATTCTTTCCAAGAACTTTTCTCAAACGGCATTCTTAACCCAAAGCTTTTTTAAGTTCCTCCCTATTTGATGTTTTATACGACACAATTTTGTCGTAGACTTTTCTTATCAGCTAGTAACACATATGACCCAATCTAATACATATCAAATAAAAGGAATGCATTGTGCTTCCTGTGCAAGCATCATAGAAAAAACACTCAAAAAGACAGACGGTGTTCATTCTGTGGAAGTAAATTATGGAACTGAAAAAGCCAAACTCTCATTTGATGAGATGAAGACAAGCCCTCATCATCTCTCAGAGAAAATTGAACCACTCGGGTATTCAATTGTTCTTCCAACAGCAGAAGAAATGGGAATGTCAGAAAGTGAACATGCTCAGCATTTAGGACTTAACCAATCAAAATCTGAAAAGTTGGCAGAAATTAAAGATATGCGTAACAAAGTATTTTCTGCACTGCCACTTGCTGTTTTCAGTATCTTTGTCATGGCGTGGGATATTTTAATTCAATTCAAAATAGCTCCAGTTATGCCGTACATTTGGAGCGAGTTCTTCCATCATTTATTACCTATATTTGCCACCTATACGCTCTTTGTTGTTGGTAAACCGTACCTTCTAGGTTTCTATCGCTTCATACGATACGGCAAAGCAAACATGGATACTCTCATAGGCATTGGTACATCGGTGGCATTTCTCTATAGCTTTATCATTACTGCTTTTGAAGAAACACTGAGACCACTCATCAATGTTGACCATACATACTATGACGTGACCATTGTTGTCATAACATTCATCGCTCTCGGAAAATATCTTGAAGCACGCTCAAAACTTAAAACTGGAGATGCTATAGAGAAACTTCTCAATCTACAAGCTAAAACCGCTCTAGTTATAAAAGATGGAAAAGAAATTGAAATACCGATTGAACAAGTGATGCATGGTGATTTAATTATCGTAAAACCAGCAGGAAAAATCCCTGTTGATGGAATTGTAACCGAAGGTTCATCATATGTTGATGAGGCAATGATTACAGGTGAGCCTATACCAGTGCAAAAGAATGTAGGTGACAGTGTTGTTTCGGGAACACTAAATACCTCAGGTTCATTTACGTTCAAAGCTACTAAAGTCGGTTCTGAAACAATGCTTGCTCATATCGTCAAAATGGTGGAAGAAGCCCAAGGAAGTCGTGCTCCGATACAGGCGTTAGCAGATAAAATCTCAAGTGTTTTTGTGCCGATAGTTTTGGTCTTAGCTTTTCTTTCTCTTGGCACATGGCTTCTTCTCGGAACTCAGTATCTCGGTCTTTCTCAGGCTCTATCATTTGGTTTAGTTTCCTTTGTCGGTATTCTTGTCATTGCTTGCCCATGTGCATTGGGTCTTGCAACACCTACAGCAATCATCGTGGGGGTTGGAAAAGGAGCAAAAGAAGGAATACTTATAAAAGATGCAAGCACACTGGAGAAATTACACAAAGTTACAACAATCGTGGTGGACAAAACGGGAACGTTGACCCGAGGAAAACCTGAACTTGTCTCAATACAAAACTTATCAACAAAAAGTGATGATGAACTTGTCTCAATTCTTTCATCACTTGAAAAGAAATCAGAACATCCTATTGCCGATGCTATCGTCTCCTACAGCAAAGAAAAAGGTATTGCAACAATATCGGTAGAACATTTTGAAGCAATTAAAGGCAAAGGATTGAAAGGAGTAATTTCAGGGACAGAGTATTTTGCTGGGAATATAAAACTTATCGGTGATCTTAATCTCTCATTGGATACAAAATCAATTGAGAAAGAAACGAGTGAGGGTAAAACTCCTGTTGTATTAGCAACAAAAGAAAAAGTGCTTGGGGTTGTCATGGTCGCTGATGCAGTAAAACCAGTGGCAATAGAAGCAATTTCTCGTCTTCATAAACTAGGAATAAAAATTGTCATGCTTACTGGGGATGATGTAAATACCGCACGACATATTGCAAAACAAGTTGGTATTGATGAGGTAGTTGCGGAAGTATTGCCAGAGGATAAACTCGATAAAATCAAAGAATTACAATCTCATGGAGAAATTGTTGCTATGGCAGGTGATGGAGTAAATGATGCTCCAGCACTTGCGCAAGCAGATGTCGGTATCGCTATGGCAACTGGAACTGATGTGGCAATTGAAAGTGCTGGAATTACGCTTTTGCACGGAGATATTTCAAAGTTAGTTAAAGCAATATATCTTTCAAAAATGACTATGAGAGGTATCAAGCAAAATCTCTTTTGGGCATTCATCTACAACATTGTTGGCATTCCACTTGCAGGAGGTTTGTTCTATCCAATATTTGGTTGGTTACTTTCTCCAGTATTTGCAGGTTTTGCAATGGCACTCTCAAGTGTTTCTGTTGTCTCGAATTCACTGAGATTGAAGACTAAAAAACTAAACTAACATGAATACCCAAATACTAAAAACACATACATTTCACATTGCTGGTATGCACTGCAATGCGTGTATACTTCTAACTGAAAGTGAGTTAGAAGAAGTCTCATATGTCACAAAGGCGAAATCAAGTCTGCATACTCATTCAGTTGAAATAACTGGAAATTTTGGTGATAAATCAAAAGAAAGTATTGCAGAAGAACTCACACAGGTATTACTCAAACATGGTTACAGTCTCTCAACAGAAAAAGTTACTAAGGAGAAAAAATGGACCGACTTCATATATGCCCTTCCCATAGCTATTGGCTTTGGAATTTTGTTTGTTGTTCTTCAAAAATTAGGACTAGTAAATCTAGTGCATGGAGGTAACGTCTCATATGGAACTGCTTTTGTGATAGGCATCATCGCATCGCTCTCTACGTGCATGGCTGTCGTTGGTGGTCTATTACTTTCAATGTCAGCAACATTTGCTAAAGAAGGAGACAAAATAAAACCGCAACTTCTCTTTCATGGAGGTCGTATTATATCGTTCTTTGTTCTCGGTGGTGTGGTTGGAGCGATTGGTTCTGCATTTACACTTAATACCAATGCAACATTCGTATTAAGTTTGTTCATCGGTATTGTGATGCTCATTCTTGGAATTAATCTATTGGATGTGTTCCCGTGGGCGAAAAAATTGCAACCATCAATGCCAAAGTTTCTCTCTAAGCATGCTTTGGGAGTTTCTAAATTTAATCACACACTCACACCACTTCTTGTGGGAATTGCTACGTTTTTTCTACCATGCGGTTTTACTCAATCAATGCAGTTATATACTCTTACCACAGGCAGTTTCCTCAAGGGAGGATTGACCATGCTTTCATTTGCTTTCGGTACATTACCAGTTCTTGCTCTTATCAGTTTTAGTTCGTTCAGCATTCAAAACAGTTCAAAAGCGGGTATTTTCTTCAAGACAGCAGGTCTTGTCGTTATTATGTTTGCTTTGTTCAATATCATTAATAGTCTTGTAGTGATTGGAGTAATACCTCCAGTCTTTAACTTCTAAATACATGAAAAACACCATTATAGCTTTAGTTATAGTTCTCATTATCGGAGGCATTTTTCTGTTCTCAAGAGGAAGCTCACAAAATAATACCAATACGTCCTCTGCAAACTTCACTCCAGTAGATGTAAACAATGTAAGTGTTGTTGATGGCAAGCAGATTGTAGAAATAAATGTTAAGGGTGGCTATAGACCACAAACAAGTACTGCAAAAGCAGGTATGCCGACAGTTATTAGATTTAATACCAACGGGACTTTTGATTGTTCAGTGTCAGTTCGTATTCCAAGTATGAATATATCAAAAATACTTCCGCAATCAGGAAATACTGATATTGACATAGGCAACTCACAACTTGGAACTTTGCAAGGCACTTGTGGAATGGGAATGTATCGGTTTCAAGTGAACTTTCAAGGATAACTCACTAAAAATGTTTACTTTTAATGACCTTTAAAGCCTGAGAGTGGTGTATTTTCACCAGTATCTTGCATAGTAATTCTTTGTATCCATCTAAGCATTCTGTGACCTTGTTGTTTGGCTGATTTGGGGCTATAACCACATTGTATAGCCGCTTTGGTTGCATTACCTTTTGTAATCCAAAATTGCTTATAAAACTCAAGTCTTCTATAGGAAGCTCCATTTGCAAATACACGTACTCCTTCGTGAAAATTATCAGCCATAAAGTCCGCAATATAAAAAAGTAGTAAATCTTTATCTTTAGTAAAAAGTAAATCAGCTAGAAAGAAAGCTTCTCTTTTTGTAAAAACAGGATATGGCTCTTTGTACACAGTATCTAAAAGTTCTGCCAATCCTGCTATAACAGCTCGTGTGTCTCCAAACTTTGTATCAAGGTCGTGTTTCTCCATAAAAATATAAAAATTAAATAGGTAAAACAGGGGTGGGGTAAATTAGGCTACTTCACTTAAAGGTGCTTTGAGGGCAAAGAGAGTTTTACCTTGTAGTATAATGGTTCTAACTTCGTTTACGATGGACAGCTCTTCGTCGCCCGAAGCTCCTCAGAGCCTTCGGCCCTTTAGCGACGAAGACACCGAATGAGCGTAGCGAAGAGGTGGCGAAATGAATAAGTGGTAATATTTATTTTATGTATTTTACGTATATACTCAAATGTTCAGATAAATCTTTGAATGTTGGTTGTACAAATAATTTAGAGAGAAGAATCGAACAGCATAATAGTTCAAAGTCGGGTGCACATTATACAAAGATTAGAAGACCAGTAATTTTATTGTACTCGGAAAAATTTAGCACTTTAATCGAAGCGAGAAGAAGGGAAACAGAAATCAAGGGTTGGCGGAGAGAAAAGAAACTTGGTTTAATTAATGTCTCTAAGCCGTAAAGACGCCAAGCCTTATAGCATAATATGCCAAATATCACACCCAAATTAATTCCTGAATTCAAAGTAAGTAATTTTGAAAAAAGTTTGCTTTTTTATACGCACATTCTCGGATTTGATATTTTATATCAAAGACCAGAGGAAAAATTCGCGATGTTAGATAAAGATGGCGCCAGGTTAATGATAGAACTTTTAGAATCAGAAGACAGGTGGAAAGTGGGGGAAAGAAAATACCCTCTGGGCCAAGGAATAAACTTTCAGATAGAAGTAGATGATGTAGATGCCCTATACAAAAGAATTAAAGATAGCAAACACCCAGTATTTTTTGATATGGAGGAAAAATGGTATCGCAAAGATATACAAGAAGTTGGCAACAGACAGTTTCTAATCCAAGATCCAGATGGCTATCTCCTAAGGTTCTTCCAAAATTTAGGGACTAGAAATATAATGAGTTAAAGTTCCAATTTCACCCTACAATCCTAGAAAGCAAAGACCAGGTCCATAATTGTATTCATAATAATTATCATAGGGGTTGCAGTTGCTCTGTATCTAGAAGTAAAATTTCCGGTCGATCCTAGGGGTGTGTCTAATCGTGCGAGTTATGCAAAAAAGAATTCGGTAATGAATCAAAGTGAAGCAGCTTTTTTCTTTGAACTTAAAAATCAAATACCTACTGAATATTATATTTTCCCAAAAATGAGAATTGCAGATATCGTTTATCCTCTACATGGAAAGGGTTATTATGGAAGAAGGAATGAGGTTTTACCAAAACATATAGATTTTCTTATATGCAACAAGAATTTTGAACCAAAAGTTGCGATAGAGTTAAATGGAAAATCTCATCAACGACAAGATCGAATAGAAAGAGACGAGAGGGTTAGGCAGATATTTGATGATGCAAAAATCCCATCAGAGTTTATAAATGTTGGGACTAATTTTTCAGAATCCA
Organism: uncultured Candidatus Saccharibacteria bacterium; assembly: GCA_964576615.1. GTDB lineage: Bacteria > Patescibacteriota > Minisyncoccia > Phycocordibacterales > DATDWN01 > C7867-006. The sequence goes on along the minus strand of CAZNUU010000005.1, from coordinate 5,561 downwards.
TAAAGCAAATAACGTCTCATTTTGTAATAGGAAACTTATTGTAAAGTAGTTATTTTTGTGTTATAATTGCAAAAATAATTACTTATGACTGAAGACCCAGAAAAATACACGTTAAGAGATTTTCTATTTTTTATCGCAAGTGTAGCTATACTGGTTTTTATTATTTCTCCTTCAATAAACTATCAGAGCTTTCAATCCTTATTTAACAACTTAACTTTTTTCAATTCTCAAAGTTATAATCCCGAGAATCCACCCATTTTTTTCTCGACAGGAGAAGCCTTATCCGCTCTAGCAATCTTATTTGCCGTATACCTTTTTAAAAAGGAAAAATGGAATTTAGCATTAAAAATTAGAAGTTATATTATACCAACTGTAATTACGTTTAATTCACTAGGAATAATTTTCTCAATTTTCTCATCTCTATTTTTTTTAAAATTTTTTACTAAACCTCAAAATATAATTCAACTATCAGTTTTTTGGCAAATGTTTGCATGTTCATCAATCATATTCTCAATAATTTTTCTTTTTACAAGAGCTACTAATAAAGGTTTATTCAATAAAAAAACTTCTCGTAAGTTTTATGAAATTTTACATTGGGAAATATCACGGCCTAATGGCGATAATGTTAATTTAGTTTTAAATGTTCTTCTAGAAAATTTTGATAGGATATGTAAGTGTGCGACAGAAGATAGATCTAAAACTGGTAATGATGCAAGAAATATTTTGGATGTTCTCTTAAGCGAGGGGTCAATGGTAAAGCTTTTATCCACTTATAGACTTGATGGATTGTTGTATATAATTGAAGTTTTAAAAAAATATAAGGTTGATCAAAGGGATACGCCAAAAGGGGTGCCGTTATTAGTTAGAGGGTTATTTTTTGATTCAGATTCTTTTCTCTATAGACAATTAGATGACAGTGGTTTGGCTCTTTCAGCTAATTTGTACGATAGCTTGTTTAATTCTCCTGAAATTTTAGCCAACTTTGATATTTTTGGTTATCCAACCGTAAGTTTCTCGGCGAAAGGCAGTACCAGCGATTCAACGGTAAATGTTTTTATTGAGTCAATGTCGAGGTCTATAGAAACATATCTCAAAACAGGAAATATTCCCGCACGAAACATAAACAGAGGAATCGAACATTTGAGTAATATTTTTGGGGAGCTTTGTTCCAATACACAACTTGAAAAAGATGAGATGGGAGAAAATACCGCAACTTTAACGAGTAGTTGGTGGTCATTGCATCGCATAGCACATTTTTTTGGACATGATTATTTATTTATAGGACGTGAGGAAGTATTGAATGTTGATGTAACAAACAGAGAAAAGACTGCTCAAACTGCGGGATTTTTTTCTGATACAACAATCAATTCAGCTATTGCTGGAGCTTTATATAAAGCCTTTGAGCAACTATCAGTTATTAAAAAAACAAATGATAGGTACAATCATGTTCTCGACTTATTGCACGGTATAGTTTACGAACCTGCATTAAAAGAAGGTTACGTTAAACCTTTTGAAGATAGAATTTGGGAACAAATTGGAAAAAATGTTTTGGGTAAGTACTATCCAATGGTCTTAAAAACGTACCTAGATTTTATCGGTTTTTGTCTGGTTGGAGATAATGGGCAAAGAAGGGGTTGGGCTGGAGAACAAGCAGAAAGAATGAGAAGATTGTTGTATGTTGATCTAAAACCGCAAATTGATAATGATGAAAAAATGGTAGATGGTACACCAATGAGAGAAGCCCTCTTACCAGATTGCATGGATTATAGAAATGGAAAATATTATTATACAATGGGTTTTGGTAGAGGTCCTGAAGTGGAAATAACTCCACCACCAATAGGTTCTATTTCTGCACTAGATGGCGTTGATTGGGAAAATTCAAGGAGTTTAATTTAGTTCCAACGTCGTACCAAACGGACAGCAGCTTCTGGAATCCTATAGAATTAAAATGAAAAAAGTACTTGTATTACCAGGATGGATGACTTTTATCAGATTCTATGAAGATAATCATGACTTAGATATTTGTTATGGAAAATTGGACGAATATCCAAGTAATGCTGATTATGTGATTGGTGTTAGTCTGGGTGCGATGGTTGTCTTGAGGGATATCAAGTATATTCAAGGAAGAATTATCCTAGTTAATCCACCTCTACCTAAAAGAAGTCTCTTTGCTTGGTTTTTGTGCTGGTTTAGATATATAACAACCGAAGGTCCCTTTTTAGAGAGACAAGGATTTACAGTAAATCCCTTTAAGTTTTTCATTGAGCTTGCACGCTGTGTAAAATTACTTGGCACAGATTTTGCTCAGACTCTCGGCTCTATTCCAAGAGATAAATTGATTGTGGTTCGTGGGAAACTGGACAATTTTTTCTGTGATGATGAGGCAGTTGAGTTCCTGCACTCAAAGGGCGTTAATGTTATAGAATACGATGGTGGTCACAATTTATCACTTGAACTTGAAAAAACACTCGATAATTTATTAAATTAGGTATAAATTTATGTCAATCAACATCACAAACTTTGCGCATGGTACAACTACAGACAACGAGGAGCATCTCTCGTCGGGTTGGAAGGACGTGGAACTTTCAGAGAAGGGTGTCCAGCAGTCAATACTGTTGAAAGATCAAACTAAAGACAAAACATTTGATGTGGTGTTTGTTTCAGATCTAAAGCGGGCAATTGATTCAGCAAAATTTGCATGGGGTGATATGTACCCCATTGTTGTGGATGCAAGACTGCGGGAGTGCAACTATGGCGATCTAAATGGAGCATCATCAGATGTTGTTGAACCGCTTCAAGAAGGTGAGATGCTTCATAAGCCATTTCCAAATGGTGAGAGTTACGATGATGTGAAGGAACGAATTGCTGATTTTCTCAAATTTCTAAAGGAAAATTATGATGGTAAACGAGTTGCTATTGTTAGTCACAAAGCACCCCAGCTCGCAATGGATGTATTGCTCAAGGGGCAGACATGGGAGCAAGCTCTCGCAGAAGATTGGAGAAAGACTCACTCCTGGAAACCCGGCTGGGATTATGTTTTAGAATAGTTAAAAAATGGAAATAAAATCAACACTCACAAATAGATCGGGGCAGGTTTTACCTGTTCTTTATCGTGATATTGATAGTGAATCAGAAATAAAAGAAGGAGAGGTGAGCGGAGTACATGCGTATTGTTTCTGCGGAAATAAATTAGTTGTGGTTTATTCTGATAAAAAAGGGTATTGGGCTCCGCCTGGGGGAGGCAGAGAGTTAGACGAAAGCATAGAGGGGGCGGTGACGAGGGAAGTAAAAGAAGAGACTAATATGAAAGTCTTAAAACAACGTTTTGTGGGTTTTCAAGAAGTATTTGAACCGACCAGAGTAATTAGTCAGACTCGATCTGTTTGTATTGTTGAACCATACGGTCCATTTGTGGGTGACCCAGACGGGGGAGAAGTGACAAAGATTGAACTAATTGATCCCCAGGATTATAAAAAATATTTTGATTGGGGCATTGTGGGGGATCATATAATGGAGAAAGCTTTAGAAATTAAATCTCAGATGTAATAGGTTGGGTAAGGTAAAACAAACCTGTTTAATACCAAACAGTCAGCTAACACTTTTGATATAATCTAATTATGGAAGAATACCTAGAGTTTGCAAAGAAATTAGCAAAAGAGGCTGAAGAAATAGCTTTGAAATATTTTAGTTTTGAAACTGAAACTACTTGGAAAGGAGACGATACACCGTTAACAAAGGCAGATACTGAAATAAATGATTTAATTATTAAAAGAGTAAATGAAACTTACCCCGAACATAGTATTTACGGTGAAGAAGGGAGCAAAATAAAGGAAAATTCAAAATATATTTGGGTTTGCGATCCGATTGATGGGACCATGGCTTTTGCTTGTGGTTTACCAACATTTGTCTTTTCTTTGGCATTAGTGGATCAATCGAACGGCTTACCAGTATTAGGGATTGTGAACGATCCCGTTATGAAAAATATGTATTGGGCTTACAAAGGCAATGGTGCATATAGAAATGGTAAAAAAATATCTGTACCAAGTACTACTACTTTTAAAAATACATATTTCAATACTGCCGCTTCTGGGAGATCGATTGGTTTTTCAAACATGCTACTTATTAAGACATTAAGTGAAATGAAGTGTGCAGTAATGAAATTCCCTTCTTTTATTTACGGTGGAATTCAAGTTGCTAATGGTAAATATGTTGGAGCCGTATATTTTAAGGAGCATGGACATGATGTTGCTGCTTTAAAGATTATTACTGAAGAAGCTGGTGGAAAAGTTACGGACTTAAATGGAGAAGAAAGGAGGTATGATGAAGGCGGTATCGGGTGCATTATATCTAACGGGATTATGCATGATGAAATATTGAAAATTGTTCGAACTTGTAAGATTTGATCAAAGCCCCAACTCAAATCAAACGGGCAGCAAAAATATCGTATAATAAACTTATGACGACAATAAACCCTTGGATTAATTTTAATGGCAATGCCGAAGAAGCTTTTAATTTTTACAAGTCTGTCTTTGGCGGTGAGTTTACAAAAGTAATTCGTTTCAAAGATCTTGCAAGTTCAGAGTTTACAGTCTCAGAAAAAGAAGAGAACAAAATTATGCAGATTATTTTACCTATAGTTGGTTCCAACATGCTGATAGGAAACGATGTGCCAGAGTTTATGGGGAAAGTAAGCGAGAATGAGAATCGAAGCAAAATCTACGTGGGAGCGGGCAGTAAGGAAGAAGCTGAGAAAATATTCAATGGGCTTTCTGCCGGAGGACAAGTAGAGGGACCAATTGGTGATAGTCCATGGGGGACAGTAGCCGGCATGTTTAGAGACAAATACGGTATTGAGTGGATTATTGAGTTTGATCCGAAAAAATAAGGTTTGAAATAATTTTGATTTTACACAGTCAGTATTATTTGACACGCTAATTTTAGTGTGATACTATCTGTAATAGATTTATTAAATCACAGAAGAAAACTGGAACAGGTCTAGTTCATTCTTCTGTGTTAACACAGGAGGATGGCTATGGCCCAGAGCGAAGGGAGCAAGAGATGTGAGTACTGCGGGCGCCCGGCGGATTGCCCGCTCGGACCACCTATGACACACAACCGTTTTCACAACGAGGGGTGTCCGGTGGGAGACACGACCTTGCCTCCGGCCCTGGCGATGGCGGAATGGGAACGCGGGTATCAGTACGGTTTCGATGATAACTACATCGCGCCGTATCGTTACCAGTATTTCTCCAAGACGTTCATTCTCGGCTGGCGCGCAGGTAAAGCAGAGATCGATCGTTGTATTGAAATTGCGGTCGAGTCTCGTTACTTCCAGTAGAGGTTGGGCCCGGATACAAGAGTCCGGGCCTTTCATTTTATATAAATTTGATAAGATGGTGTTATGTCAAAACCAATCTCTGGTGGGACAGTTCACAAACTCCCAGCTGATTTAAAAAAAGCGCTAATTTCATCAAAGGCTGCACTTTCTGCTTGGGAAGATATTACCCCACTTGCCCGCAATGAATGGATTTGTTGGGTTGTTTCGCCGAAATTGTCCGAAA
>CAZNUU010000004.1:0-72504 GCA_964576615.1 uncultured Candidatus Saccharibacteria bacterium | reverse complement strand
ACTCGAACGGGTGCTAAATTCAGCTCCGACGCTTCGGTCGGAGAGAGATGATATGTGTGGTGAAAGCTATTTGGCCTAACGGCCGAGCAAGACCGCCATATCGGCGGTTTTTGCGTTCAAAAGGAGGAAGGTTGTGTCTATTCATATCGCCATCAGAACACAAGATGATGAAAAAGTTTGCTACTGGTATTCTGAAGAAATACACGTCGTATGGAGAGGACGTGAAGGTACACAAATATTCGATGGATATGGGGTAGTACCGCAACATATAGTTAAGAAGGGTAAGGACCCCATACGTGCTTATGTACGAGAAAAAGCCGAAACAGGAGTGAGAAAGCAGAAAGAAATTGCTAAAAGGCGTGAGAAAAAATACAAGGCCTTAAGAATCCCGGTTTCTGTATTTTTCAAGGGAAAACTTCTAAGAGGCCTTATTGGCTGGTCCGAAAAAGAAGAAGGTTTTGTTATAACTCTAAAAGTAAAAGATAACTCCCAAAAGAGTTGTTATTGGGGATATGGTGAAGGTTTCGGGGCAGCTATGACAGGTAAAAGGAAATTTGAAAAAGACAATAAATTCAAATTAACCCAAGAAGCACGCGAAGATGCTAAATCGATACTGAAATATCTTTACCGAACAACCCTTCCAGAATACATGAATGAAACAGAAACTATAGAATAAGTAAACTACTTATTCTAAAAAGGAGATGCTAGATGAGAAGAAAAACTTGGAAACCTTGGGACGAATTTATTGACGAATCATGTAAGGACGATCGGGATTGGGTTTATGGCACGATTTTGCCTAACGGCCGTGTACTGAAATTTAGAACGCGTGATCCCTACAGAAAACCAATGTTTGGACCAATTCCCAAAAATGCCAAACTCCTGACAAAGGAGAATGTGACAACCTCAATAAATGTGGATGACTGGAACTTCTTGCTTTTAGCAAAAAACCTACTCCAGGAGCTGCTGACAGAAAAGAGGGAGTGGTCACAAGGAGTAAGAAGAGTAACTTGATGTATGAAGTTGAAAAAGCCACGGACACCCGTGGCTTTTTCTTTGATTCAAATTCATACTTCGCCCTCTAGCTCAGTATCACTCCAAAGATTACTTTAGGGTGACCTTTGCCCCGGCTGCCTCTAAGTTTTTCTTCAAAGCATCCGCATCCTCTTTCTTCATGCCTTCCTTCAAGATTGAAGGAGCTGCGTCAACTAGATCCTTTGCTTCTTTAAGGCCAAGACCTAGTGCTTCTTTAACTACTTTGATAACTGCAATCTTTGTTGCACCCCCATCAGCTAATTCAACATTAACTGTTGATTTTTCCTCTCCACCTGCGGCTGCACCAGCTCCGGGAGCTGCAGCAACTGCTACGGCTTGAGCGGAAACACCAAACTTTTCTTCTAGGTGTTTTACAAGCTCATGTAAATCCAAAACTGACATTTTTTCTATGCTCTCAACTATAGTCTTGAACTTGCTTGGAGTTTCCTTTTTTACTGAGCCGACGTTTGCAGTCGGCTCCCCGACAACTTCGTTCGTCGGGGCTTGTGTTGTTTCATCCATGATATTTGTTTTATTAATAATAATTATCCTTTTTTCTCTGCAATTTTATCTAGAGCAATTGCGAATCTCTGTATTGGAGAATTGATAAGATTTACAAACTGAGCTTGTAGAGTTTTCATTCCTGGAATCTGAGCCACCGTTAGCATTTGTGCTTGATCCATAAACTTGCCTTCAAATACTCCCCCAAGAATCTGTATTTTTTTATCAAGCTTCTTCTGAAACTCGTAAACTCCCCTAGCTCCTTCGATTTGGTCCTCACCGTAAACCACTCCCAGTTCCCCAGGAAGTTCCGGTAGAGAGCCTTCAAAATTTCCTTCGGAGAGAGCTTTCTTTAGCAAAGTTTTCTTGGCAACCAAGAGGTTCGCGCCCTTTGCCCGAAGATCTCGCCTCACAGAAATTGTATCCGGCATTGTGAGACCATGAAAATTAACCAAAACTAATGTCTTGGCTTCTTTTACAATCTTCCCAAGCTTCTCGAGAATTTCTCCCTTTTTTTCTTTTGATACTGACATTTGTGAAATTTCGTCGAGCCATAATTTTTTATGGAACTCTGCGGACGCCGTGAAGGCGGAGCAGGAGGAAAATTTTCAACAGAAAATTATTCCGTGTCCAGAAAAAGTTGTGGCGAGAAAGAAATTAAATTCTTAAATCGACCTAAGGTCGTGAGATGTCTCGGCCGGAAAATTAAAGCTTTAGGCTACCGGTCCCGACGCACAAAGCGGTCGGGAAGCCGACTGAAACGTCGGCTCTGTCTTTGACCTTATGGTCTATAGATTATATAAAAATTATTTTTTGTCAACCGACGAGTAAATCACATTGGCAGTCTGGGTCTTTGATCCTTCTTCATACAGTCTCGCGGCCATAATAATTATGAGACTGAAAGAAATAATGAAGACAAAGCTCATAACAAACTTAAAAAAGGTTTTGTCGAAATATTTCATTATTTCAGACTTTCCTTATATTGTAATAAACTTGGATCGTTTGGAATTTTAGAAAGACCTTGGTCAATAACCTCTCTGGCCTTTGTGGTGTCATTAAATATAAGTCTATAAACATCAGCTAGCTGAATATATAAATAACTCATTTTAGGACCTTTTGATATAGCCTGATTATAGTAACTTACTGCTTTATCTTTATCCTTTATATAGTAAGCATAAAGGTCTCCCAAATTTCCCAATGGCACATAGTTATCTGGGTTAAGCTTAAGCGTATACTGCCAGGATAAAATCGTGCCCTGGTAATCCCCAATCATCTTTTGATACATGCCCAAATCTATCCAGGCGGGAATATAACTCGCATCAGATTTTAGTTTTGCTTGTAAATCCTTTATCTTTTGGGTAGCTAAATCCTTTGCTTCTTGCGATAAAACAACAGAGGAACTAAACGTAATTGGTCTATTTAAGTCTGGAATCGGCTGTGGCAAACCACGACCTTCATTTACCGGGACTTGTTCGATCTTGTAGTTACCGCTGCCTTCGGTTTTAAGAGTTACACCATTTGAGGCAGTTGCTGTGCTTGTATTTTGTCCAGTAGAGTTTGGCGGGTTTTTAAGGCTTTTTTTAATATAATAAACACCCAACCCAAGTGCTATTATGAATATAATTACTGCAGTTATTTTTTGATTCTTGGTTAAAATCATCCTCGAAATATTATCACAATTTTATAGAATAAAAAACAGCCCATAAATGAGCTGTTTTTTATTCATAGTTATGCTAGTTAACTATAAAATAACTCAAACAGGCTTTGTTTACTGTAGGATTTGCACTAGATTTTATTGTGAAACTTGGAGTAGTTGTGGTAATCCTAGCATTCACACTATATTCTCTACCTGTATTTGTATTACATGTAATTCCTAATCGAGATCCTAATGAAGTATCCTCGATAATGAATATCTGACTATTTGCAGTTACAGCTGATGTATTTACGATAAGTGTACTTCCTCCTGTCGGTAATGCTACACTCCCAGCAGCTGCAGAGCCACAGGAAGCTGGAGTAGTCGTCGAATTACAATTAGAAGCAGTGTGAAGATTCGTTACTTTCAAGGAGCCAGAGATAGTTGTATTGGCTGTTGAGTGACCAATATTTATTGAAGTTGCTGTAGTCGAACCGATAGAAAGCGGCCCTGGACTATAAGTATCTAAACCCAAACCTCCAGCAAGCAAACTTACTGCATGAGTAAATAAATCTCCTACAATTGAGAGGGTCGAGACAGGACTAGTTGTTCCAATTCCCAACTTGCTATTGACAACCATAACCTGGCCTGTACGGCCAAAAGTTATGGTTGTTGCTGTCGATATACCGAAATTAATTCCTCCAGAATTTATGGAGTCAATTATTGAGTTAATAGGCATAAATAAATTACCAGAAACTAAAGTCGTATTAAACCCGTCATCTGATAACAGAGAGTCACCAAGTGTTGAGGTAGCTATAAATTTAGAAAGTCTATTTATGTCTCCCGAACCCTGGATTGATGGTGCACCTACAATCACATTGATAGTGCTTGTTGCCGACCCCGCAGGGCCAGTACAAGAAAGCACGTATAATTTGTTAGACATAAGATTATTCTGTGCTTCACTTCCTGTAGTTGGTTTATTCCCAGACCAATCTCCTGAAGCTGTACATAATGTTGAATCAGTGGAACTCCAGGTTAAAGTTGTGGAAGCATTGTAATCTACCGAGGTTGGGTTAGCTGAAAAAGATACGACAGGGGTAAGAAAGTAAGTGATTCTGATTTCTCCTCTTGCGCCTGTATACCCTGCATTACCAGCTCCTCCAGATGCTCCGCCACCAATAGTTGAGCCGTCATTTCCACCAGAATACACTACCCCATTTCCTCCATTACCGCCTAAGGCACTCCCCCCTGAACCCCCTCCACCACCTAAATTTCCATTATTTCCATTAGATCCATCACTAGCATTTCCAGCACCCCCTCCCCCTCCTGCACTATTACCAGCATATGTTTGCCCATTTCCACCATTTCCACCAGAATATTTTGTATCTCCTATACCAGAAACTGAAGACCCCCCAGTTCCTCCTGGGTTACATCCAGAACCAGAACCCCCACCTGAACCACCCTTTGCAAGAATAGTTGTTGAAGCATCAAACCATGAATCTCCTCCGTCTACTCCATCTGTACCTCCAAATCCGTAACTTCCTCCTGAACCCCCAGCCCCTACAGTAACAGTGTAACTATTACTTGGAATCACGGAAGCTGATAATTTTTTTGAATAAGCTCCACCACCCCCACCTGAACCTTCGCATCCTGCAACACCTCCTCGGGACCCACCACCCCCTCCTCCTGCACCCCAAACATCAATATCTACTGATGTCACTCCGCCTGGTGCAACCCAAGTACCTGATGATGTAAAAGTATCAGTTGTCGCCAACACAGTCATAGGCAAGAATAGACTTAGTAATATAACTACATTTATTTTTCTCATAAGGATTAAAAAGAATGAATAATTTAAACTTTATAATTATCCATCACATGGAGTTTTGTAGGAAGTAATTTTGTTGACAAAATGTTAATAAATTGTAGATAGCAAAAACCACCCCTCTCGGGGTGGTTTTTGCGACTTATGTCAACTTAGTATCTCTGAGTAAATTGATTACCTAGATAATACCTCTGGTGACATGTTAACTGCTGGTAGACCAACTAGACCAAATCCGTTTGTCCAGTCGTTAGATGAGACAACTGATGTTGATGTAGCGTTTGGTGACCAGATAAAGTCGTTGTTTGTATCGTTGTTTACAGCAGTTGATGTTGCCATAAAGTTAGATACATACTGGTTGACTGGGTAAGCAGCATCACCTTGAAGTTGGGTCTGTACAGAAGCACCTGTTGCGGCGCCGGCGACAGTACCAGTTACATCAAAGTAACGTGTCTGACCTGCTGGAACCTGAACTGTTGTAGAGGCAGCAGAAGAATTCTGTGCAAATACTTCTAGATCAGTGTTTGATGCAGCCCATGCTGTACCCGTAAGTGGTGTAACAAGCATCGATCCGTCAGCACTCAAACCAGAAACTGGTGTTGAGAAGCCTGAATCAGTGTAAGCCTTTATGTTGATGTTAGTTACAGTTGCAGTTGATGTAGCAACATTCAATGTGAACTTGTAGATACCGACATCACCAGCTGCGTTAGCAGTGACCTTAAATCTTAACAATGATTGAGTACCATTGTTTAGAGTGTTTGTAGGTACTGATAATTTAGCGAATGTTGGGTATGACCTAAAGACTCTTACTCCAGCTACAGCTGTTGAAGCTGTGGAACCTGAAGTTGCAAGGTTGATTGTTGCACCCGAGCCAATACCTGTACCTTGTGTACCTGTTGTGTCGTTTGCGTTTATATCAATTGCAATCAAGTGACCTTGTGTACCAGGCTGTGAAGTCCCGATATTTGTAAGATCAGCCTTGATAGTCAAGAGCTTATCTGTGTCCTTTGTAAGCAATACTCCAGAAGGTGAAGCTAGTGTCAATGTTGACGTAGCTACTGTGTTACTACCTGTGAAGACTGCTGAACCTACTTGAGTAGCACCATCCCAGACTGTGACCTGAACTAGATCAGAAGCTGAAGATGAAGCTGTGTTAGTAAGTTTAAGACCAAGTGTTGTTAGATTTACAGAATCGTTTGATGCACGAATCTTGTAAACTCCCACAACATTTCCTGTTGTACCTCCTGCAACAACGGCGTATGAAGGTGATGACGGATCTGTAGTTACTGTTAGGTAACCATTAGCAACTGTCATTGCCTGACCGTTAGATGAAGTAACAACTGATGAAACTGTGTTTCCAGAAGTTACGCCAGTGACTGTGATCGAAGGTGAAGCAGCGATGCCCCACTGGAATACAGAGTTACTGTTTGCCGAAGCAGATACATTACATTTTAGAGTCAAAGTCTTGACAGTTCCTTTTGGAACTACGAGAGATTGATCGAACGTGAATGTAGATGAGTAACCTGTTGTGTTAGACGAAGTTGCTGTACCACCATTTGTTGGGTTAACAGTGTTTGAACCAGTGTTCAAAGCTGTAGAGCTATCGAACAACTGACAAGCTGTTTGGGATGATGGATCTGCAGCTAAGCTTTGGTTTGCACCATCATACAGAAGTCCAATAGATGAGAATCTTAGATCTTCACCTGATTGAGAAGCATCGAATTGATAGTTAGCAAATACGAAGCCTTGAGAACCAGCAACTACTGACTGAGCAGCAGGTGTAGCTGATACTGCAATCGATAGAGCGGCTGCTTTAACAGTCATAGCATTCATTGAGAACGCACCAGCTCCTGAGAGACTGATTGTGTTTCCAGTAACTTGTCCTGTTACGTTTGTCCAACCTGATGAAGGTGTAGCCGAAACTGTAACTGTTGCTCCATTAGGTGCACCAGAAGGGATTTTACCTTTCAAAGTGTAAGTCCTTGGACCAACTGGGAATGTAACTGTGTCAGTGAATGTGATTGAACAACCAGATGTACAAGATGTAGCCTCATCAATTGGACCAGCAACAACTGCGCCGTTTGAATCGACGATAGTGATGTTGGTAATGCCAGTTGAAGATGTCCATGTACCAGTTGTAGCAATAGTGAAGACCATTGACTGTACTGATATTGGTTCACCCTTAATATCTGTTGTAAATCCACCGAGAACTTGGTTAGGAACGTTTACAGCAATGTTTTGTGAAGGCACTGATGTTGCCTTGTTGATTGTTGTAACCGAACCAGCTGAAACTGTAAGTATATTTGCTTGGAACCAAGGTGTACCTGTAGTGAAGTTACCACAAGCCTGGGTAGTTGAACATGTAACTACAGAGTTTGAACCTGCTGGAGGTGTAATTCCGTAACCATATGTTACTCCAGATACGTATAGATCAGTTTGCTTGTAGAGATCAAACTTTACAGTTCGTCCTGCAGCACCTGTTCCTACGATATCACCCTGAATGTAGACGTCCTTAGAAAGACCCTTATCAATAAGTAGTCCGCCTGGGAACATCGCTGTGTAGTACTTACCATCAGCAGAAACTGTTGTTGGGTAAGATGTGCCATCGATAACGACCATTACGTTTGCAAGGTCGCCTGATGCAGCACTACCTGTTTGGTTAAATCTTACTGACCATAGTCTTACTTGTTCAGCTGAACCAGCTGTAAGTCTGAAGCCAGCGAATTTGTAACCAGTTGTACCAATTTCCTTACTCTGGGATGAACCAGGATCATAAGAAGAAGTACCAACAGTAACTGAACCTAGTGTAAGTGTTGCGTTGATAGTATGCATTGCACCACTTATAGGTAGAGAGCCTGAAACTGTGCCGGCAGCGTTAACTGCGACAACGTTTAGACCAAGAACCTGTCCTGCATATGTTGCAAGAGAAGATGCCATGTTACCAGCAACTGTAACTGTCATTGAAGTACCAGCCTTAACCACAAATGGTTCACCAACCATTGCTTGGTGATTTGAGTTAAGTGTCTTTGCGATACCGATTTGAGTACCGTCTGATCTTAGAAGAACGACGCCACTAAATACAGCATCCTGACCTAGGCCAGCTTTTTCAACTGTGATTGAGTTTACAGTCACATCAGCTGATCCTGCTGTGAGGACAACTGTTGTGAAAGGAACTCGAGCTGCACTTTGAGGTGCAAGCGAGTTAGCAGGCTGAACTCCAGCTGAAACTGATAGAGCGCCTGTTCCTACTGGAGGAACTGTGGTTGTACCACCGCCCATTGAATTAAGTTTCGCTCGAGTGATTGGACCTACATAACCAGCAGCTGGAGAAATTCCATTTTTTGTTTGGAATTTAACAACAGCGGCCTTTGTTAGAGCACCGAAGTATGATGATTCATGACCTGGTGATCCAGTACCTGAAGCTGCAACTTGTGTGTCTGCAGACATGTTAAGAACCTTTTGTAGATTCATAACATCTGCTCCTGTACTACCGACAGTCAAGTTTACGTTGAATGTGTAGCCAGTTGACATTGAGCCACCTGTCGATGCCGCAAGCTTTGCTTGAAGCGAAGCGATTGTAGCCATTAAGCTATTGATTTGCGCTTGCAAATCTGAAGCTGTATCAGCAGAAGCCATTACTGGCATAAATACTGAAACCGCCATAGCAAGTCCGACTACTCCGGCAGCCAACTTTGCAGTTTTTGATTTGTTTAGATTCATATATATGTTTTTAATAAAACAACTTGTCTCTTTTACTATTAATAATTATTCGAGACCAGTTATTGAAAACGGTTAACCGAACTTATAATTTCCAGATAAGAAGAGAAAGATCTTTCTTCATCTTATCTTCATACTAACCCGCCCTTTTTATATTTTACTCATATCTCCACATGTAGGCAGAGCCGAGCAACTCGACACAAAAAAGACGGATAGATGCGAATTTGGACTGAGTTTCCGATTTCTTTCGTCAAGGGATTGACAGTATATCTGCGTGCACTAAAACGTGCATAAAATCCATATTAAATTGTCAACGTACTTTTTCGGTCTGAATTATGAGAATACGGGTCTATGCACAGCAAATGCCATGCATTAGACGTATTATATATTCTCGAGTTCATCCTTTCAAACATCCGTGTGGATAACCATAGCTTTTTTAGCGTTTTATGTCATAAAACACCTAAATTGCTTGGCCACGAATTTAAGCCATTATTTCATAAAATGGCTTAAAAAGTCAACTTTATATAATTCTTTAGGAAGACCAAGCATTTAGACGTAAAGACGATCTTTTAGTTACAAACACCAAAAAAGCCTTATTTTAAGGAATATTTACTCCATCTCCTCTCACCAGTTCGCTTTATTACCCCAGCAGCAATAAAAGAGATAAGCTCTCTTTGAATAGTTTTTTCACTACAATCTTTTATAACTTCAGCAATATCATTAATTGTTAGTTCTTTTTTCTTTTTGAGCAACCCGAGGATAATGTTTTGTCTGTTCGATCTTTTGAAATTGGTTTCGACAGGTACACTGTCCTTTATCTCCTCCGTATAACTTCTCTTGTCCTTTACTACAGGATCAACCTTAAGATAACTAGGTGTGATGACAGTTCTGTGTGAGACTCTAGTTCTACTAACCCCAGATTCAAATACTGATACAACGCTAACAAATTCTTGTTTTAAAATAGATAGATTCATTTCAGAGACCATTCCCCCTCTAAAACAGACCTCTAAGAAAGAAACCACCTCCAACACCTGACTCTTAAGTGTATACACAAAATCTGCACCCCTGTGTTCATTAGTATCTTTATATGTAGCAGTAAAAGACAAAAGATCTGAAGCCTTCTTCCTTAGAGCCCACTTCATTGGTTCATTTTCTGAAAACAAACCAGTAACCATGTATATGGCAGAAACTAACTTTTCTGTCTTTTTGAAGGCAAATACAAAATCAGCATCATTCTCAAAAAATGAGACTGGCTCGAGGTTTTTTTCTACTTTTTGAACTGGCAAGTTTTTTTCCTGCTCCATTTGTGCATTATATGGCTAACTTAAATGTCCTTTATAAATTTGACTGTCCTTAAATGTCCTTTATAATATCACGTGTCTTTTATATCGTCAAGGTCATGTCTATTATATGCTTTAAAGGACACGGAATCAAGACTTCCCTACTTTACATATCCTATTATTTCTATTCTAACTAAAATTTCCCATCATTTTGGAATCTGTTAGAATATCTAGGATGGCAAGACAAAAAAAGGCTGATAAGAAACGGGGCAAGAGTGAGTCGGAACTATCACTTGGAAATTACCTTCGAGATGAGACCATGAGAGCTATATCAGCAGTTGTTTTTTTTGTCTTAAGCGTGCTTCTTGTACTCTCTTCTGGGCCAATAGGCAAAGGTGGTGTTGTGGGTGCGGAAACTTATAGCTTTTTTCATTATCTGTTTGGTGTCGGATACTACCTCTTGCCTATCTTATTTGTAATCCTCGGCATCTCATTTTTACGTTCACTTCACAAAAAATTGGCTCTGACACATAGCATCGGAGGGTTAATCTTTTTTATTTCTAGCCTTTCGCTTATCAGTATTTCCATGCCAGATAAGGGAGGATTGGTTGGAAGTTACACCTCTTCCCCACTCATTAAATTATTCGATACTCCCCTAAGTATTGTGATCCTGATTGCGCTTATTGTTATTTCTATTCTGGTAATATTTGATGCAACAATAAACATTGAACTCCTCACTTCACTCTTTAGAAAAAAGAAGTTGGAAGAAGGGGAGGATGCTGAGCCAGAATTATTAATAACAAATCCGGAGCAGTTGAATCCTGTAGTTGAAACTGCAAAATCATTCTTTCAAAAAAGTGAACCCCCACCCGAGGCAGCAGTTGCGCCAGTTCAGAAATCTACCCAGAAAGACGAGTTCGGTATAAGTCCACTCCTATGGAACAGAGAATATACTCCGCCACCACTTTCGCTGCTACAAGGTGATAAGGGCAAACCTGGAGTTGGCGATATTAAAGCTAATTCAAATATTATAAAAAGAACTTTAGCCAATTTCGGCATAAATGTGGAGATGGATGAGATCTCAATTGGACCTTCCATAACCAGATATGCTTTGAAACCAGCTGAGGGAGTAAAACTTTCTAGAATAGTCGGACTTCAGAATGATTTGTCTTTAGCCTTAGCTGCACATCCAATCAGAATAGAAGCCCCAATTCCGGGAAAATCACTAGTTGGAATCGAAATACCAAACAGTATAAAAACCACAGTTGGGCTCGGTACACTATTAGATACAGATGATTTTAAGAACTCAGATAAACCACTTCTAATGTCGCTTGGCCGAGGAATTTCTGGCATTTCCTATTTTGAAAACTTAGCCAAAGCTCCTCATATTTTGATTGCCGGAGCTACAGGCTCAGGTAAGTCCATCACAATTCACGCACTTATCACTTCGCTTTTATACAGAAATTCCCCAGATAACTTAAAATTTATAATGATTGATCCGAAGAGAGTCGAGTTAACGTTGTATAATAAAATTCCACATTTACTTACTCCAGTTATTACTGATGCAAAGAAAACCATTCTGGCTTTAAAGTGGGCGGCCAAAGAGATGGACAGACGCTACGACGTGCTACAAGCAGAAGGGCTTCAAAATATTGCTTCGTATCATAAAAATGTTTTGGAACCAGAGCTAAAAAAGGCTAAGGGCAAAAAAAGTGAAGATGATAAGCCAATCGATACTATGCCGTATATCGTCATCGTCATCGATGAACTTGCAGATATTATGTCAGCCTATCCCAGAGAGCTTGAAGCCACAATTGTTCGACTTGCTCAGATGTCCCGAGCAGTGGGAATTCACCTCATTCTTTCAACTCAAAGACCGTCTGTTAACGTGATAACCGGTCTTATTAAAGCCAATATTCCTTCACGTATTGCACTTCAAGTGGCCTCCCAGATCGACTCTCGAACAATCTTGGATATGAGCGGAGCTGAAAAGCTCTTGGGTGCCGGCGACATGCTCTATCTTTCGGGTGAAATGTCCCAACCGACCAGAATTCAATCAGCTTACATATCAGAAACAGAAACAAAAGCGGTCGTGAAGTACTTGGTTGATACGTATGCTGACGAAATACCTAGCGAGATAAACATTACCGGGCAGGTGGAGAAAAATAGTATCTTTGAGGCGACGTTAGAAAACGAAAGTATGGAAGACGATGATGATTTGTACGAGGAGGCAAAACAAACTGTCTTGGAGGCGGGCAAGGCCTCGACTTCGTATCTCCAGAGAAAACTAGGAGTTGGTTATGCTAGAGCAGCTAGATTAATTGACATGCTAGAAGAACGTGGAGTCGTTGGACCTGGATCAGGGGCAAAGCCAAGAGAAGTCATTGGAGCAACAGCTTCGACAACGGAAGAACCACAATAAATATGACCAGAAATGCTAGAACTATTATTAGGTTAACCCTAATCTCGTTATTTGTAGTTATTATTGTAGGCTATACATTGTTTCAAGCTAAAAAGCTTCTAACTGGTCCAGTGATCCAAGTTAATACTCCGCAGGATGGTGCGGTTTACAACCAGACGCTTATTGAAATAGAAGGCCGTGCCCAGAATGCCGCGTATCTAAACCTTGACGATCGACCCATATTTACGGATAAAAATGGCTACTTTAAGGAGAAGTTGCTTCTGTCGCCTGGCCTTAATATAATAAAACTAGACGCACGTGATAAGTTCAAAACTTACACTGAAAAGAAACTACAAGTGATTTTAAAGGAATATTAAAAGTTTAATCGGATTTCTTTCTCCCCATAATTTTTCTTGCGCACGGATATTTTCTTGCTAGAAAATTCCTCGTGCTCGCGCCGTCGCGCTCCCAAGGCGCCAGAAAAATTATGGCTCAACGAAATCCTAAAAAAATGAAATCAAAACAAAAATCAGAAAAAACTGCCCGCGCAGGCGGGGAAATGCCTAGTCGAGGTGAAAAAGTGAGCATTGATAATACCCTTCGCGAAATAAAAACAAAATTTGGCGATGACTCCATCATGATGCTCGGCGAAAAGCCACATGTCGATATAAACGCAGTATCAACTGGGTCAATTGGTCTGGATGCGGCACTTGGAGTTGGTGGTCTGCCACGTGGGAGGATAATTGAGATTTTTGGGCCGGAATCATCTGGTAAAACAACACTTTCACTTCACGTAATAGCCGAGGCTCAAAAAAAAGATGGTATTTGTGCCTTCATAGACGCAGAACATGCTATGGATCCAGAATATGCCAAGAGAATCGGTGTAAATATAGATCACTTACTTATTTCTCAACCGGATAATGGCGAACAAGCCCTGGAAATCGTGGATTCACTTGTTCGCTCCGGGAAAATCGATGTAATTGTTGTTGACTCTGTTGCGGCTCTGACACCAAAAGATGAAATCGAGGGAGATATGGGAGCTCATCATGTTGGTAAGCAGGCCAGACTAATGTCTCAAGCTCTACGCAAATTAACCGCCATCGTAGCCAAGTCTAAAACAATAGTTATTTTCCTCAATCAGATCAGGATGCAGATAGGAGTAATGTTTGGTAATCCGGAGACAACTCCAGGCGGAAAAGCTCTCAAATTTTACACATCTGTTCGATTAGATATCCGCCGAATTGCCCAAATAAAAAAAGGTGAAGAAGTCATGGGTGGACGCATAAGAGTTAAAGTTGTTAAAAACAAAGTGGCAGCACCATTTAAACAAACAGAGTTTGACCTCATGTATAACGAAGGAATTTCGCGTGAGGGTGAACTTATTGCCCTAGGTGAGAAAATGGGCATAATTTCTAAAACTGGCACAAGCTACTCGTTTGGTGAAGTTAAACTTGGCCGCGGTTACGATGCTACACGACAATTTTTGAAAGATAAAGAAAATAAAAAAGTTGCTGACTCAATATTAAAAGAAATCCGTGCTGGATTAAAGAAAAACGGTGGATCAATGGTTCCAGGTACTGGTGGGATGGAAGCCGAGGGCTAATAGTCGTTCAAATACTCTTTTGCAAAACGCGTATAAACTTCTACTGAAGTTTTACCATGCTCGTCGCTCAAGAAAATAATGCGCAAATTAGACTGAGCTTCTCGGCAAACTCGCTACGCTCAAACAATGCCTTCAGCTTTCTAATTTGCTTTTATTTTCTAAGCTCCTGTGCAATGTTTTATAAAAGAGTATTTTCACTCAAGTATTTAAATGCAGAAAACCGGCCAAGCTATGAAACTCGCTTTGCAAGCTTCTGCCTGACCGGCTACAAGACGCCTTGTCTTTTGGGGAAGAGCAGAATGAGCCCGACACCGAGTGTGAGACCACCGATCACGATGAGATCACGATTGTCTGTTCGATACTGAATGACTCCCATAATGATCGCACCGAGGACGAGAAATCCTCCGACAATTCTTCGAGTCATGACTCGAGCTCCTTTTCTGCGTAGTACATTAGCAGAACCGAAGCTTCCCGACCACCGCCAAAGCGGCTGTACTCTCCTGGATCTGACGAGATGACGAGTAGCTCGCCCGGTTTGAGATTGTGGTCGTTTGCGAATCCCACAACGTGCTCCTGGGCACCACGAATGCGTTTTACGAACCATCTCATACTTCGACCTCCTAAACCACATTGTAAATATATATTATAAAATGTCAAGTAGATAAAATGGCTTAAATTAGCTATTATTCCCCTACTTGTCCCGTTAGAGATTCAGCTAACGAAGATCGACCGGGAAATTTATTATTTTAAATCTCTAATGGGATGGCAATGCTAGATTACAGTGAGGTTACACTTCGAAAATACATAGTTCTCGATGGAGAACCATGGGAAGTTATTGACGCCCATGTTTTTAGAAAACAGCAAAGAAAACCAGTTAACGCTACGAAACTAAAAAATCTTATTACTGGCAAAGTAACCGAGAGATCTTTTCATGTGTCTGAAAAGGTAGAGGAAGCAGAAATTGATTCCAAAGAAGCAAAATACCTATACAACAACAGAGGTGAATACTGGTTCTGCGACCCAAAAGATCCATCCAAAAGATTTTCGTTAAAGGAGGATGTCATTGGACCACGAGGAAAATTTCTAAAACCAAACACAGTTATTGAGATAATGTACTTTGGAGAAAAGATGATTGGAGTCGATATGCCAATAAAAGTAGAACTTAAGGTTATCGAGGCTCATCCTGCAGTAAAAGGTAACACAGCTCAAGGCGGCACAAAGAGTGTAAAGGTAGAAACTGGAGTAGAACTTCAAGTGCCTATGTTTATAAAAGAAGGAGATACTATCCGAATTAACACCGAGTCTGGCGAATACACAGAAAGAGTTGGTGGTGCAAATTTCTAACTTGAAATCTGAGCTTTAAAATATTACTATTGCGCTGGAGGCTCTATGAGCGATTTCATTTATTCGACTGGAGACGAGATGCGATTCGTTTCAGGTCTTGCAGCCGGATTCGACAAGAAGGCCCGCTTGGAGGAACTACGAAGGTACCTCGAGACAATGCGGAATCGTACGGATTGGGGCTACATCGAACCCGAGATAGTGAGAATGCACGTCATCGCCTTGATCGCAAGAATAGAAGGGATGGTTGGGTAAAGAAGAGGGCGACTTGCTGGTCGCCCCTTTCCTATCTTGATTATCTGCTTACAAAAGGAAGTAGGCCCATGAAGCGAGCCCTCTTTACGGCATTTGCTAACAGTCTTTGATTTTTTGCACTAACCCCAGTTCGTCTACGAGACATTACCCTGGCATGCGGATTTAAAAACTTCTTAAGAAGATCCACGTCTTTGTAGTCAATGTATTTTATATTGTTTTCGTTAAAATAATCTTGTTTCATAAAATTTCACCTAAAATGGAATATCATCTGGATTAATTTCTTCTTCGGGATACTCGATCGTATCAATTGCCTTTTTTTCTTCATGTTCCGGCATTGGCACAGCGTAGCCACCTGAACCTTCCCTCTTTGGTCCAAACTGGATTCTTTCTGCAATTATTTCCGTTCTATATTTTTTCACCCCCGAAGCATCGTCCCAACTGCGAGTCTGCATTCGTCCTTCCACTAAAATCGAAGATCCTTTTTTCAAATATTGCGAAACAATATCCGCTTGTTTTCCAAAGACAACCACGTTGTGATAATCAACATTTTCTTGTTTAACACCGTTTTTATCTTTCCAGACTCGGTTTGTGGCCACCGAAAAGCTCGATACTTTTACGCCAGACGGCAAAGACCTCATCTCTGGATCCCTAGTTAAATTTCCTATAATCAGTGCTTTGTTTAAATACATGATTGATTTTTAATGAGCGAAGCGATTATAAAAATCTTCACCCAGCCCCACTTTTGCTAGTAAACTATTCCTCGACGCTGGCCCGAATAGGGCCGAAGTATTCCTTCGCGCGTCGCTAGAGATTTTTTCACTATTTGTTTGTTTTATATTTTGTTTCATTTTTTACCAAAAGTGGGGCTGGGTTAAGTAAATTATAGTCGTTTCACTCCTTAATTTTCTAAACAATTACTAAATCATCAATACTCTTATCAATATCTTCGGTTGTACTTTTCTCTTCAACTACTTCTGTACTTTCGCCTTCATAAGGCACCTCTTCGTCTGGAGATTTCTTTTCTTTCTCCTCATTTACTAAAACCATCTTGCCGTTAAGCAGTGTGTTTTCTCTAACAGTGTTTATTAGGAGAAATCGAACAATATCACTATTGCCATCTAACATTTTCTTCACCTTTAATATCCCCGCCTCCTCCCCTCTTTTTAGTTCAAACTTTAGCCAGCCAAAATAACCAGATGTAACTTTATTACGAGTAGCACCAACGGTTTTGACCATTGGATAAGACAGTTCAATTAGGACTGGGTTCTCTCCTGAAATAATCTCGCCGCCCAGGGAGATTATTTCGTTCTTTAGTGAATCCGCTTTTGCTGGAACATCCCCGGAATTTATATGAGGTAGGAGAATATACGAGACTTCATAAACTAGAACCTCGTCATTTTTGCCTTGTTTTTCCTTGTTAAAATCCCCTTCCATTCCAAAAAGACTACCATAGGACGATTTACGGCGCAACAGCTTCTTTTACCTCTACAGTTCGAGTTGCATAGCCCCAGTTTCCTGACGAATCTACTGCCGAATATACGACGGTGTGACTTGATGAAGTAGCCGTATCAATCGAAACAGAATCTGTACTTAGACCATTTACAGTGTAGTGCAGACCCAGATTATTATTTACACTTCCATCTGCGTTGGTATCAGAAACTGTGGCACCCATGTCGGAATAAGTTGAGCCAACAACTATCTGTGCTGGGTTATCCCCCAAAATAGTAATAACTGGAGCGGAAGTGTCTTGCGGGACAGACAGAGTTGTCGAAGCCGTTGGAGGAGGAGTATTACTGCTTTGCCCTTTTGATTTTGAAAGAAGTGCTAGAAGTTCTGCCCTAGTGATACACGTCTCACCTTCATCATCACTTACACAAAGGTTTTCCGTAGAGACTTTGTTTATTTTAAGAACATTATCTGCAAAATATTTGCCAATGTCTTCGATTTTTTTATATAAAGCTTTTATACCCACAAGTGCTACACCGGCAGGGTCAATGGTCGAGATTGATGTATCAGAATTACCAAGACCAAATATTGCATGGAAATCTTGAGCAACTGGACCGATGTGAGGAATGTTAATATTTTCAGATTTATAATTCCACTGTGTTATCGGCAACTGCATAATCTTGTTTAAGATATCGTTAATATCTAGCTCCACAAAATTTTCCTTCAAGTTTCGATCTGACGCGTTTGTCCATGTACCTCCTGTTGTCACAAACGCACCAGAGTTCATGGTGAGCGGCCCAAGAGAAGTTGTTGTACCAAAACCAACATTACCAGTAGATATTGCTATCTGCATCGCCGGAGTTGAAGTGGTAGCTGTACCAGCAGTAGTGGTTGTGGCAATGTAAAAGTTAGTGCCATCATTTCTAAACACCACCTGAGCAAAACCAGAGCTAGCTGAGAGAGCAAGTTGAGATGCCGTCGAAGATGAAATTGTTAAGGGGTACTTCGATGTTGTGGTACCAAAACCAATCCAGTTATTAAGTGAGTAGGAGTTAAGTGTGGTGGAGGTGGCAATAAATGATCCGAGTGTGAAGTTGTTTGATGTTGTTGCAATGAGTGTAGTTCCGGCGGCATCAGATGTGATAATCGAGTTAGCCGCAAAAGATGTCGAGTTAGTACCACCACTTGCAACCGCGAGTGTTCCAGTAAGTGATGAAAGTGATAGACAGGTCGTACCTATAGCGTAACAACCATTTGTGATTGACCAACCGACGTTGGAGGTAGAAGTTGCTTGGCCGTTAGCAATAGTTAGGCCGCGGATTGTTGTGGTACCGAAGCCACTACCAGATATGGTTAGAGCTGTGATTGAGGTAGTAGCAGTTCCCGCGACAGTTGTAGTCGCGAGATAAAGATCACCCCCACCGTTTCTAAATACCCACTGCGCTATACCCGAGCCTGCAGATAAAGCTAACTGGGGCGCTGTAGAAGATGAGATTGTAACTTCGTATACCGGCGTACTTGTGCCAAAACCTGTCCAGTTATTAAGTGAGTAGGAGTTAAGTGTGGTGGAGGTGGCAATAAACGATCCGAGTGTGAAGTTGTTTGATGTTGTTGCAATGAGAGTTGTGCCAGCAGCATCAGAGACAATGATGGAGTTAGCTGCAAAAGAAGTAGCATTTGTTCCGCCCTTGGAGACAGCAAGTGTTCCAGCCAAATTAGAAAGAGAAAGACAGGTTCCAGAAATAGCATAACAACCATTACTTATATTCCAGCCAACATTTGATGTAGAAGTGGCTGTAGCATTTACGTTAAGACCAGCAAGGGTTGTGGTGCCAAAACCTTCAGTCGAGATGGAGAGAAGTGATTTAGTTGAAGAACCTACTGCAAAAGCTACTATATCTCCGGCTTGAGGGTTTACTCCAAATCTAGATGTCGGGGTTGTACTGGAAATACCAACAAATCCCGAGTTTAACACGATTAGATTTGTTGCAGATGAGGATCCAACTACAAATTGTGCAGCTGCTGTACCTCCCGTTGGGTTAACAGAAAATACTGCCCAAGGTGATGTCGTGCCAATTCCTAGTGCTCCAGAAAATGTGGATGTTGCGGTTGTGGTAGAAAGGAGTGAGCCAATGGTTAGTTTCGACCCAGTAGCAATTAGAGTTGTCCCGGCAGCATCAGAAACCACAATCGAGTTAGCTGAGAAAGATGTTGCATTAGTACCACCCTTCCCTACTGTAAGTGTTCCAGTAATTGTAGAAAGTGTTGTAGTCGATTGCCAGGTTGGTACCCCGTTTACTAATGCCAAGACTTGCCCGTCGGTACCAGCTGATGTTGTTGCAATTTTCCCTGAACCATTTCCAAGAAGAACTGCGTTTGATTGAAGAGATGCCCAACCGGTACCACCGTACGCAACACCAATCGATGTGGTAGCTGAAACAATTCCACCAACTGCTTGAAGTGGACCATTAGTTGAAGTATTCAATGTCAGTCCACTGGAAACCGACAGAGCTGTGGTTGAAGCATAAGGAAATGTATTTACCAATGTTGTTGTTGCCGTAAAATAGGCTGCAACAATTTGCCCCACAACTGAAAGTGGAGCGTATGGTGATGTTGTACCAACACCCAGCCTCAAGTTAGTATTATCCCAGACCAAAC
This sequence comes from uncultured Candidatus Saccharibacteria bacterium, assembly GCA_964576615.1. Classification (GTDB taxonomy): domain Bacteria; phylum Patescibacteriota; class Minisyncoccia; order Phycocordibacterales; family DATDWN01; genus C7867-006. The sequence continues at coordinate 52,818 of CAZNUU010000004.1, read as the reverse complement.
TGGACGACCCTCCGAATGATGTCCCTCCACTGTTAAATTGGATCTGGCCATCACTACCTCCGGGTGTACCACTACCCCCACCGCCACCCACACATGTACCATTTACACTTATACATCCGCCTGTAATAGCTACCCCCCCGGCAAATGTAGAGGTAGAGGTGTTGTTTACTACTAGATTCGGGATACTTGTTGAGCCAGTATTTGAAACAATGTTGGTCACAGAGACACCCCCGACACTACCGCTGCTAATGTAGGAATTATTGATGGTTACATTTGAAATTTGGTCTATCCTCTGGGTTAGAGCGATCTGCCTGTATATGTTTGCCAAATCGTCACCACTTACGGGATTAATGTTAATTGCCGATATTTTTTTAATAAATTCTTCAGATAATAACTTCAAGCGACTGTCTAAATCTTTTTTTGTTACGTAGTTAGGTAAAATACTAAGTGCCGCATCCTGTTTAGGAGTTGGAGCCAAATAATTATTTATAACTTTTTTTATTGCACTTGTTGGAACAGAAATATTTGCAGCCAAAACTTTTGGCTCTGGTTTATTTGAAACTGCAACTTCGGCAGCTTTCGTTTTTTCTGAAATCTGTTCCGATTTCTTTTCTACTATTTTTTTTGCTTCAGCAACTTTTGGAAAATTGATCCCATTACCAAATAAATTTCTAAACTTTGAAATCACTTTGCCTTCAAAAAGATTGCTCAAAGACACTCCTCCACTTATCGGTGATTTGAAATTATAATTACCGCTTGGATTATTATTCAAAGATAAACCAAAAATATATTCAAAAAATAATTCTCCTTGGTACACCAAATCTGCTGAACCCTGGTTTATTGAATAACCCAAGTAATCTATTTTTTCATTAATTAATTCTCCTAACTTATCTGCGTTCTGCTGGCTCGCTGAAATTAACTGATTTTCCTCATCTGAAAACTTACTTCCTATCTGGCCATCACTTAAATTCGCAAGAGAATTCTGAACACTTGAAATCAAATTAAAGGCAAATAGGTATCTGTCTTTGTGTACGTCTTGGTAGGCTAAAGTTTGATAAGTAGAGGCAAAAAGTGGCAGGGGCGAGAGGGCTAACAGAGAAATTAAGAGTGAAGAAAAAACAGTTTTTCCAGTAGGAAATTCTTTTCTCACTATTCTTTTTACTGCATCGCCGATCATGAGTGAATTAATATCGGTCCAACGGACAGCGATTTATATATATTTTATCACTTATTTGCCTATAAATAAGCCTTTTTTTGGTAAAAAGACCCCCTAAGAAAATGTTGGAAAATTTAGGTATTTTTTTGGCTCAAATCTAATTAAAAAAACTAAACTAGTGAGTCCAAAAGTTATGAATTCTGAAAAAATTTTCAAAAAAAGACCATCAAAAAAATATCTATATTTTTTCATGAGACCTATTAAGGTTTAGTAATGTTGCATATAGTTCAAACGGCCATTTTTAGACCTCCTTTGAGAATTACTTTGAGATAAAAGATTGCAAAAATCAGCAAAAAAAAATGGATGGAAATGTGACACTGATCGTTACCACTCCTGACCATCCATACTTCCCCTCTCTGTGGATAACCAGGGTCGAATTAGCCCAATTTGAAGCTTGAAAAAGTATTCTCTAGTAGAGCTTTTTTTACATGCATGAGTGGTTCACTTCTTATCTCTGCAATTTTCTTTACTACTTCTGCTACATAAAGTGGCGAGTTCCTCTTCCCTCTGTATGGCACTGGAGCAACAAATGGTGCATCGGTTTCCGCCATTATCATATTGAGAGGTACAAATTGGATAAGCTCATCATAGTCCTGAGTAAAAGTGATAACCCCAGTAAAGGAAACGGTAAAACCAATTGCAAGAAATCTTTTTAGAGTATCCATATTACCTGCAAAAAAATGCGCATTCCCTCGCAAACGACTACCTGCTAATTTTGCATGATGCTCTAAAACATCCAGAGTATCCTTATACGCCAAAAATGATCCGCGCTTATCCCGGACATGTAACATAAGTGGAAGTTCCGATGAAAGGGCAAGATCAATGTGATATTCAAAAATTGTTTTTTGAATATTTTTTAGATCTGGAGATTCATCTCGAAAATAATCCAGCCCACATTCCCCTATAGCTACTACTTTTTTATTTTGGACAAGGATCTCTAACTTCTCTTCAAAGACAGAATTGTTATTTAGGTCACTTGGAATTTGTCCGATAGTCGCAAAAATATTCTCATGTTTGTCCGCAAGTTCGATTGCCTGCTTGGATGTCTCAAGATCTGCGCCAATAGTTATCGTCCCAATTTTTGCTTTCTTTAACTTCTCAATTTCCTCTTCCCTATCATTGTCGAATTCGGGAGAATAAATGTGAGAATGAATATCAAAATATTCGTACATTTTAGTCTTTGCGAAGAAAGAGTGGTTTTTCCGGTGATTTATTTGATTTGATAAGCTCCTTTATCTTATTTGACGTCTCAGGCATTATTGGATTTAACATTCTAGCCACACTATAGAGCCTTGTGACCAAATCCTTGATCATTTTCTTACCTTTTTCTTTGTCTTCCTTAACAACCTTGAAGGGCTCACTGTCTTGAATGAATTTATCCATCTTACTAATCTCTTCCCATACGAAATTGACCGCCTTATTGATATCAAAAGCATTTAGAAAAGTGAAATAAGACTCCATGTTCTCAAATTCTGGCACCTCAACAGGTTCTTCTAGGTTGTCCTGGGCCATTTTCATCACTCTTGAGACTAGGTTCCCCAAGCCATTGGCCAGATTGGCATTATAGGCCTCCTTAAATCTCTCTTTCGTGAAATCACTATCCTCAAACTGATTAACTTCACGAGTCAGGTAATACCTAAGTGCATCAACCCCGTATTCGTTAACTAACTCAACTGGACCGACGACATTACCGACACTTTTTGACATTTTTTCACCACCAATATTTATAAATCCATGGATCACAATTTTTTCCGACGGTGTAAGCCCGGCTGAGAGAAGCATAGCCTGCCACATTGCCGCCTGCTGACGAACTTGGTCTTTACCTGCGAATTGAACGACTGGCCACCATTTACTGAAACTATCTAAGTCATTTGGCCAACCAATAGTCGAGACATAATTAACTAAAGCATCGAACCACACGTACATAACTTGACTCTCATCTCCTGGAACTGGAACTCCCCAAGGCATTTTCTTTGCAACCCGAGAAACACTAAAATCCTCCAAACCTCTGCGAATTAAAGCTTTTATCTCGTTTAATCTATAATCTGGTTTTACAAATTCTGGATTATTTCTATAAAGCTCAAGTAATTTTTCGCTGTATTTTGAAAACCTAAAAAAATAATTTATTTCATCAATTAACTCCAGCTCCTTATCAGGATGAATAGGACATTTTCCATCTACAAGTTCTGAATCTGTTTTCTCAAGCTCGCAGCCGACACAATATTTAATCTTGTACTCTTTTTGATATATATCTCCGTTCACCTCACACCTCTTCCAAAATTCTTGTGCCGCTTTTTTGTGATAATCATCAGTTGTTCTAATGAACTTTAAATTTTCACTTAGATTTAAGAGTGATTTAAGATTCCTAAATTTTTCTGCAAATTCGTCCATGTAAACCTTAGGTTCTTTCTTGGCCTCCAGAGCTTTCTTGTACATTTTTTGACCGTGTTCGTCACTGCCAGTATTGAAGAAAGTCTCAAAACCTTGAAGGACTTTTGCTCGATTAATGACATCAGCCTGAATTATCTCCATAGCAAAACCGATATGCGGATCAGCATTTATATATGGCAAAGTAGTTGTGATATAGAAAGTCTTTTTCATCTAATCCAGAGAAAATTACTCGGCAGATTGCATCCTTTCAAATTTCTCTATTTTGTCTTTTTCAAAGTCACTGACAAATTCTATAACAGCGGTCGCAATTGGAACAGAGAGTACTAAGCCTAAAAACCCAGCTAATTTAAAGCCAGCAATTAAGGCCACAATTGAAATTACTGGAGAGACCCCCACAACTTTCTTCACCACAAGGGGGTAAATCAGCTGATTTTCGAACTGATGGATGATAACGTAAAGACCTACCACAAGTAAGGCCAGGGCCAACCCCCCACTTGAGAAAGCTATGCCAATTGCTGGTATTGAGGCCAAAATAGGCCCAAAAAGAGGGATAATTTCAAATGCAGCAGCTAGAGCAGCCAAAAGTAAGGCATTTGGCACATTTAGGATTAGGAGACCGAGATAAACTAGCATTCCGATTATAATAGCCAACACAAACTGCCCCTGCATCCAAAGACCTATTTTCCTCTGGGATCTCTTCCAGAGGGCAACCATGTACTTCTCATGCTTTAAAGGTGTGATCGCCTTAAGGAACTTCCCTACTCCATCGTCCTCGACGGACAAATAAAACGATATGACGATCATCAAAATAAAACTTAAAATTCCTCCGAAGATAGTCGTCACTGCCCCGAACGCATTTGAAGAAATTGTAACTATCAAATCATTTACCTCAGTAATTATATGCGAGATGTTTATACTGTCTGTAAGACCGGCAACGAATGGTTGAGAAGATAAGAACTCACTATTTGCGATAGTTCTCTCAACCACCCTGGCATTGAGATAAGATGGAAGATTTTTTAAGAAATCGGAGGTTTCCGAAAGAAGTGGAATGAGCAAAAAGAAAACAATTGCAATAAGACAGATAGCAATAGTGAAATAAATCAGGATGACAGCAAAAAGTCTGGGCAAGCCCCTTCTGGTAAACCACTGGGTTGCTGGCTCCATAGCTGAAGCAATAACAATAGACATTAAGAGAACTAGAACTAAATCTTTAAGTAAAAATAGAGCAGCAAAAAGTAGCAATACAAAAATGGCTTTTGCTATGGAACCCGCACTTATGTGAATAGTTTGTTCTCTAATTTCCATGGAAATAGAAAAATAACACTAAAAACATAATAACACAAGGGAGAATGAATTAAAAATGAAGAATTTTTCGTAAAGGCTTTTCATCCTTAACGTTGCCAACAATTGCAAGGTTTAAATTGCCATTCTTAAAAATCTGTTTTGCGAGTCTTTGAATGTCCCCAGCCTTAACTTTATTCATGTCTTTTTCTATCTGGGCAGGTGTTTTTACTATCTCCCGCATTATCTCTTGAAATCCGTAAAAATTTGCAACATCATCAGAAGCTTCTAGATTAAGATGCATATTGCCGATTAAGAAATCCTTTGCTTTTTTTAACTCCTCTCCCTTTACTGTCTCGTTTACCATTTTTTTGACTTCCTCAAGTATGCCGACGATAGCTTGGTCCAGCCGCGTCTTATCTACACCCGCAGTAATAATAAAATTGCCATGATCTGTTAGGTCGTTAATGTATGAACGAATATAATAGCAAATGCCTAATTCCTCTCTCATTTTTTGGAAAAGCCTCGAACTCATTCCTCTACCTAGAACAGTATTTAAAACCTTCAAAGTTGGCATTCTCTTATCATAGAGATCGAAAGTTCTAAAACCGATGATTATATGCATTTGATCAGTATCCTTGTGCTTTATCTTTATTTCAGGTTTGTTTTGTTTTTCCAACAGCTTCTCTTTACCAACCACTTTTCCGGTAGGGATATTCTTGAAAGCTTTCTCGATTTTATTAAAGGCGTCTTCGGGAGCGACATTGCCTGCCACTACAACTAGAGTTTTCTTAGCAACATAGTGGGTCTTCCGGTAATCGATGAAATCTTTTTGTTTCATTCCTCTAATGTTTTCCTTTGGCCCCAAGACAGTCCAACCATGAGGTGTATCACCATACAGAAGTTCTTGAAATACTTCGTGCACATGTCTCTGAGGGAGATCCTCGTACATATTTATCTCCTCGATTATTACCCCCTTCTCTTTTTCTAATTCTTTCTCTGGAAAAGTAGGATTTAAATACATATCGGAAATAATATCCAGAATCTTCCCAAAATTTTTGTTTGCTGCCTTACCATAGTAAGCAGTTACCTCGTTCGAAGTGAAAGCATTGTGCTGTGCTCCCATCCCATCAAATTCCTTAGAAATATCTAGAGAAGTTTTGCGATTTTTTGTACCTTTGAAAAACATATGCTCCAAAAAGTGAGATATGCCGTTTTTATTCTTTTTTTCATATTCCGAACCTGTCTCAATCATCGACATTACCGTGACAGAGGGAGACTCTGGCATAGAGACAACAACGGCCCGCATTCCATTTTTGAACGTTTTTTTCTTAAAATTCATCAGCTGAATATAGCACAACCCCAAACCAAAAACAAAGTAATTTATAGTCTCTCTTTTATATAGGAGATGAGTTCTTCTACCTGCATCCTGTCTTGCTTACCTGTATCACGATCCCGCACCGTAACTCCCGCATCTTTCTCGATGGTTTCAAAATCAACGGTAATGCACCAGGGTGTGCCAATCTCATCTTGTCTTCTGTAACGTTTGCCGATGTTGCCATTATCATCAAATTCAACATCGCCAAATTCCTTTTTCAGTTTTTTGTAAATTTCGCGAGCTTTCTCGACTAATTCAGGTTTGTTCTTAAGTAATGGGAAAACAGCTACTTTGACTGGAGCTATACTAGGCCTAAAGGCAAGATAATTTCTGGATTCTCCTCCCATTTCATCCTCTCTGTATGCAGACAAGATAACCGAGAGAATTGTTCTGCCGTGACCAAATGTCGGCTCAATAACATGTGGAATAAACTTGTCTTTATTTTCCTCATCAAAGTAAGAAAGCTCCACCCCAGATGCAGCCGAATGATTTTTTAGATCATAATCAGTTCTATAAGCCAAACCATAGAGCTCTTTCTTGCCAAAAGGATATTCGAATTCAAAATCAATTGTTCTTTTGGAATAATGTGCTCTGTCTTCGGCCCTCACCTCAAGCTCAGTGACTCTATGTTTGTCTATACCTACTCGCTCTATCCAATGCCACATTTGATCTCTCCACATTTCAAAATATTTTTCCCAATCCGACTCCCGAACAAAATATTCAAATTCCATAAGATCAAACTCACGAACTCGAAAAAGAAAATCTCTGGGCGCAATCTCATTTCTGTATGCTCTACCGATTTGGGCAATCCCAAAAGGGAGCTTAGGATGCATGGTATCGAGAATATTTTTAAAATTTACAAACATACCTTGGGCGATTTCCCCTCGGAGATATGCTTGATTTTTGCTATCTTTATTTGCTCCCATCGAAACTGGAAACATTAAGTTGAAATTGCTACTTTGAGTAAATTCAGCTCCACATTCTGGACATTTTTTAGAATCCTCTAGTTGGTCTTCCCTAAAAGCATGACCATTTTTGCAAACTACCATTGGATCTGAAAACCCATCCAAATGTCCACTCGCCTTCCAGACAGCTTCAGGCATTAAAGTGGAAGTCGACAGACCGAACATGTTTTCTTGCTCCGTGACAAAGTGTTTCCACCAAAGATCTTTTACATTGTGCGCTAGAGCTTGACCATAGTGACCATAATCCCAAACACCGGAGAGTCCACCGTAGATTTCAGAACTGGCCAAAACAAAGCCTCTACGTTTACACAAAGAAACTATTTTTTCCATCAAGGCCTCGTCTTTTTTCATTTTCTTAATATATAGAATTAATATTACTTTGTCACATTATCCTTACCAGTAGAAAAATCCGGATCAGCGTAATGGGTGGTTAAAGTAGTTATACCTTCTGTTAAAGTATTGCCACTATATGTATCTAGCGCCTCAAGTTTAGATTCGTTTATAACCACTGCCGGCGAGCCGACTTGGTTTGCACTTGGCGTTAGGCCAACTTTAAAATATGCTTCTAGAACAGGGTAGCTATACCCAACTCCTGCTGAGACATTCCCGATATTCCAAGTTACTAACCTACTATCTGGATCATATGAAATACTGCCGGTACCAGCTGAAGTCTCGTTTTTCCAAACTGCTCCCGGAGGTAGAGTTGCCGTAACCAGAGTATTTTTTAAGTCATTCGTTGTGTTAGAAACAGACCAATAAATAGTATAAGTGCTTTCTTTATCAACCCGAGGCGGTATCGAGCCGGTGTTTGAGAACGGACCGACACTTCTGTATGTTTTGCCTACCAGAGTAAGAGTGGAGGAAATTTTAACTGAGTAATCAGCAACTGAAGATATGCTCTCTACATTTGTTCCAGACCTGTCTCCGGTCATAACCACATTCACATCGATATGGGGATTTTTTACGAGCCTATTTAAATTATCCTGTAGGGAATGTAGTGAAAATGTCACTTGATTATGATCCCCCGGAGATAGTTCTTGTAGATCATTATCGCCGTTTTTGTCCCAAGTAATAGTGTCATCGCCAGATCTGTAAAACCCTCCATTATTAACACTTATGAGGGACCGATCAATAGCATTTCCAGAGAGCTTAACTAAAATAACATTGTTAAGGACTCTGTCCGGTAAAGTATTCTCCCACATGACTTGCATTTGTATATTTTCATTGGGATGAACTACAGTCCCCCCAACCAGGTTTATTCCCAAATCGAAAAACGATTTTCTTATACCTAAAGTAACAATAGTTTGAGCTAGGCTTTCAGTAAAATCGTTCGAGCCTGAATCAGGCGTTCCAGCAGAAATTCTAAATGATCTATCCTCTTGATTCTGGCCAATGAGAACCCCTGTAACTGTCAGTGTTTTCTTGTCCCCGTTTTTCAAGTCCCCTATGTTCCAAACAGAATTACTGCGCAGTGGTTTCACATTTGAAGTTTTATACGTAAACCCGTATGGATATTCAATTTTCACCAGAGCATTCCTAATGGGCACAGACGAGTTTGAGGTAATTTCTAATTTTAAAGTAATTGTATCGCCTGAAGTAATCTGAGTTGGGTAGCTTACATTGAGAAGTAACGGTGAAGAACCGATTAGAACATCGAAGGATTTCTCTTTTGAGAAAACGGCATTTGAACCCTTAACTTTGTACTCAATTCTGAAATTAAACGTCTTTGTTACGTCTTTATCGCCAAAAAGTAGCGCTCTCACGGTGTAATTTGTTTTGTCATGTTTGGCGATTGTACCAAGATCAATTTTTTCGTGAACCAAAGGTTTATTATTATCCCCCACAGATTGTGCACCTTCCGGATAATCAATAATGAGGGAGGCTTCTTCCAGATCCGTTCTATTTTGATTGGTTATGGTTAAACCAATGTCTAATTCTTCGCCAGAGGAAACCGAACTTGGTGCAGTAATCTCGAGAGTGAGATTATTAGATGAAATCATGTTAAGACCACCAAAAAAGATAAAGAGAGCAATAGCTAAAGATAGGGTAAAAAAGACAAGGCTGCCGATTAAAAATTTATTGAAAAAAGAATTATTTCTTTTTATTACAACCTCTGGAGAATAATCAAATGTCCTCTTACCACCCCAATCTGGCGGCGCCTCAACTTCATGGGGAGAAACTGGTGTCCTTTTTTCTTTAGGAACAAGTTTTTCATTCCTGGTATATAGCGATTTTTTCAGGCGCTCTATACTACTCTCTTCTTCATCCATATTTAAATTATATCATGAACCGTAATCAGGAAAGCTATGAGGATTTTTTGTGAAGTTCAAGGCACGAGCGAGTATTGCGACCAAGCTGTATGAGTAATACTGCGCGTGGAGCAAACGGAGCGAGTAACGCAGAAATTCGCAAAAAATACCATAGATTTTACAAATGGCTCTCTTTCAAGGCCTTGTTAATTATGGCGATGGTTTCAAGCTTGTTTTCTTCAATTTTCTCCAGTAAACCAGTACTCCACTTTGTTAAATCATCAAGATAGATTCTAATATCTGGATTTTTCTCAACGTAACCTAGCTCAAATAGGATCCTCAGCATAATTAAGACCTCAAAATTAGAAACTTCTTTTTTGTTAAGAGTCCGAAGAAACTCAAATCCACTTTTTACCGTCTCAAATATTTTAGGATGAGGTAACTCTCCCGTTATTGTCCGCATCAAAAAAGAAGAGATTTGAGCAAGTATCTTTTTAGCAAAATCTTGACTCTCAAAAAAATAACTCCCCAAACTAACTACATTTGTCACCTTCCAACCATTTTTCCCTTTAATGCAAGACAGGTTTATGTTTTCAAACTCTTGAAGGGCTGGACGAAGTTTTGAGACCATCACTCTTACTGACCTTGCCGAAGCAATAATAAGACCAAATTTTTCGGTCAAAATATAAAAAGTAGCACTGGCTTCGCCCTGGGGTATGCGTTTTAAGATAATCCCTTCTGTAGAATATATGTGATACGACATTACTTCTCTATTGAAACAGAGAGTTTGTTTTTTTCAAGTGCAATTTTATGTTTTTGTTCTTCTCTCGAGAAAGAAACGCCAGATACCTGAGTCGGCTGTTTAATTTGGCTTAAATTTGAATTAATCATTTTTTCTAACTCCTTATCGGCATGAGCAACTATCTTTATCTTTTGATTTGGATTTAAACCTTCTGTTTTTCTCACATCTTGAATCCCTCTTATAACATCCCGTACCAGCCCCTCCGCGAGAAGTTCGGGGGTTAAATTAGTATCAAGATTTAAATCACCACCAACTTTTACCTCTTTGACATTAACTTCATCTCGTAAAATTTCCAAAAACTCTTTTGGCAAACTCTCAGGAATAGTGAGTGACGCCAGGGGTTGACGCACCTTTATATTAGCCTCCTGCCTTAACTCGAGAGCTTGAGTTACTATTTCTCTGGTATTAGACATGATAGCTAGAAAATCTGGTTCAACATTTACATCCCTCATTTCTGGCCAACTTTCTAAATGCACACTTTGTAGGCCTCTTTTGCCTTTAACTTTCTGGTAAATTTCCTCAGCAACATACGGCACAAACGGTGCAATAAGCTTTGATAGCTCCCCGAGAATAAAGGCTAAATGCTGGAGTGCTTTCTCCCCCTCTTCTCCGCCCATCTTTAAACGCTCTCTAGATCTTCTCAAATACCAAGTAGACAAATCATCCACAAGCTGCTTAAGCGGTCTGCCAGCTCGGATTGAATCAAATCTATCTAAATTTACCGTGGTTTCATCCCTCAATTGTTTGAGGCGCATAGATATCCATTTGTCTAAAACATTCTCGTGATTTAATTTTGGCTCTGAATCACTTTTATAAGTCTCGTAAAATACCGCAACATTTCTCAAAATATTTAGAAGCCTCTGGTGAATTTCTTGCACATCCTTATCCGAAAAAGCCAAATCTTCTGCTTGCATCACTACACTGGTCGTCAAATAGTAGCGTAACGAATCTGCGCCAAATTTATCCATTAATATAAGCGGATCGGTATAATTATTTTTTGATTTACTCATTTTGCTACCATCTATCGCAAGAACATTCCCCGTCGTGACAACGTTTTTAAATGCTTCATGCCCAAACAAAGCGTTGGAAACGACATGCATATAGTAAAACCAGGTACGTGTTTGGGGTATGTACTCTGCTATAAAATCTGCAGGGCTTCTCTTTTCAAATTCTTTCTTATGCGCAAAAGGATAATTATATTCTGCAAAAGGCATGGAGCCTGACTCTACCCAACAATCAATTACCTCCGGAATTCTATATATAGAATCCCCTATATCGTTGTATAACTGAACCTCATCAATATAAGGTCGGTGAAAATCAACTTGAGCAAAGATATTTCGGGGTAGCGAAATAAAATTTATTGGGGTAATTTTGGCATTATCCAGGTAAGTAAATTTATTATTAAAGTTTTCACTCTCTTCAAAATCGTCGAGAGATTCGTGGGAGGAAAGCAGGACTCGCAATGGATACTCGTGAGAAACGACCAGAATATTTTTATCCGAATATTCTTTGTCTAAACGCGAGAGAACATGAACCATCCTCTTTCTGACATCTGCATAATTTTCAGCCCGGTCACCCTCATCAATAAATTCATGCAGGCTATCATCAACCACGATATCCTCCTTACTTAATCCTTTTTCTTCAGCGAAAATTTCGGCTGTTTTTTGCGTCCTTCTAAAATTAGAGGTAATAATTAAATCAACCTTGTCTTTAAACTCTTTGGCTGATTTTCTAACCTGATCTTCGCCTTTTTTCGTGAGGCAATCATTTTCTTCACCCGGCACTAAACTGCTTACATTTTTTTCATTGCTGAGTGACCCTCCGTGTCTTATTAAAAAGAATTTATTGCCAGTTTTCCTAAGATGCTTTTTCAAATCTTCCAAACCACTTACAACTGTTATATTCCCTTGGCTATCTTTCCAAATCGGCAAAGGTGAAGCCCAAAAACGATTTCGGCTTATTGCCCAATCTGGCGCGTTAGTCATGATATCTAGAAAACGTCCGTGTTTCAGGTGATCTGGCATCCAATTAATGTTTTCGTTTGTCGAAATTATTTTGTCCTTTATCTTCTGAACATCAATGAACCAGCTAGAAAGTGCATTGTATATGAGTGGCGTGCCACACCTGTAACAATGCGGATAGGAGTGGGTATTCATTTTCTTATCGAATAAAAGCCCACGCTTCTCGAGATCTTCTTTTATCAAACCCTCTGCTTTTTTTAGATAGACACCTCTAATAAACTCTGGTGCCTCCAGGTTAAAATTTCCATTTGGCAAAAGTAGGGGCACCATCGGTAAATCAATTTTCTGGCCTAGATTAAAATCGTCCTCCCCATAAATTACAGCTGTATGAACTACACCTGTTCCCTCTTCCGTGTTAACAAAATCCGCTCCAGTCACATACCAAGCTTTTTTACCTGTTTTTTTAACTGCTTCAATTTCATAGAGAGGTTCATATTCAAGGCCAACTAAATCCCTTCCTTTTTTTTCTTCAACAACCCTATATTCGTCTTTACCAAAAATATCCTCGAGCTTTTTTTTAGCTAGAATAAATCGAACCAAGTCCCCCACACCCATATCTTTCTTCTCTATTACTACGTAATCAATATCAGGATGAACTGCCAACGCCACGTTACCTGGGAGAGTCCACGGTGTTGTTGTCCAGGCGAGAATAGAAGTCTTAGGGTCATCTTTTAGCTTGAATTCTACTGTCACAGCCTCCTCTGTTATGTCCTTGTAAGAGTTATCCATAGCAATCTCGGCCTTGGCCAGAGGAGTTTCGCAGTGCGGACAATAAAGTAAGACCTTACGACCTTCGTAGAGAAGTCCTTTTTCATTCATTTCGGAAAGTGCCCACCAGACACTTTCAGTAAAACTGGCATCCATGGTTTTGTAGGAGCCATCAAAATCAACCCAGCGAGCTACCCGATCAATGTACTTTTTCCAATCGTGTACATAAGTTAGAACCTGGCTCCGACATTCCTCGTTAAATTTCTCTATACCCAGAACCTCAATGTCTTTTTTGTGTTTAAGGCCTAATTTCTTTTCCACCAAATTTTCAATTGGAAGCCCGTGACAATCCCAGCCCCAGCGACGGCGTACATAATAGCCTTGCATGGTTTTGTAACGCGGAAAAAGATCTTTAGCGATGGAGCCAAGTAAACTACCGTAGTGAGGTAAGCCCGTGGCAAAAGGTGGCCCATCATAAAAAACAAACTCACCCTTCGGGGAATTTTTTTCCAAAGTCTTTTCAAATATTCTATTTTTTTGCCAGGACTCTAAAATAGCTTCTTCTTTCAAAGCCACATCTGATTTGCCTAATTTTTTTTCTTCTTTTTCCATCCCAGTACTAAAATTTTAAACAGTTCATATGAATTTTTTATTACCTAATCAAAAATTTAGTACGGGACAGGTAATAAAAAATTCCTTACACGGAAACTCCGTGCAAGGACGGTGAGATAACTCGAACCGTGGTACCACCTTGCTTTACCCGGCCGACAAGTAATCTTGTTTAGGCTTAGGGTTTCTCATTACTGCTATAACGGGCTTACCCGTCGGGTTCTACATTCGTAAATCAGACGAACTTCTTCCCGATTAATCGGAGGTGATTAGGCTCCTAGATAGCCTCAATATAACACATTTACATTCTTTCTGGAACTTTGATACCTAGTAAATAAAGCCCAGAATTCATTACTTGGATAAAAGCTTCAGTTAAAGCCAGACGATAAGGTGAACCAGAAATCTTTTCACCAGAATAAAAAGAATTAAATTCTCCAGCTAAATTAATGAGGTACGTCGCAATGTAGTGTGATGCATATTCCTTCCCTGCTTTTTCCACAACACCTGGGAACCTCTCCAAAAACCTCTCCAGATTTGTTGTTTCCCAATCACTCGGCATCTCCCCTGATTTCCCTTCTGATTTTCTTAATATCGAATTAGCTCTAACAGTTGAATACTGGAGGTAGGGACCAGAGTCTCCGACAAATGAAATCGATTTATCGAAATCAAAAATTATATCTCCTCCAATGGCTTGATGAAGGATGGAGTATTTTATTGCCCCAATAGAAACAACTTCGGCAATATCACTGAGTTCACTCTCGGAGAATCCCTTAACTAAATTTTCTGAATATTCAGATAAAGAAGGGTTCTTCATCTTATGTAAGACTTTCTCCTTAACCTCAGCAATTAAACTTTCGGCTGTGATAACATTACCGGTCCTCGACGACATCTTGCCAGTCGAAAGTTTTAGCATTCCGTGGGAAATGTGTTTTGTTTTCGCTGCTAAATCTGGGAAAACTAATAACATAGCTTTAATCAAAACTCTAAAATATTCATTTATCTCGTCACCTGTAACAATTATTGATAAATCATACGGCGAAACATCATATTTTATTTTAGCTAAGCCAAGTTCCTTTGCTTCGTAAGTTGGCAAATTCTCTTTATTGATAAAAACTCTAGTATGAAGTGATTTATCGAATTTTTCACCTTTGAAGACAACGGCACCTTCGGATTTTTCAAATACCTTACCAATATTTTTTTCCACCGTTTCTTTACCAAACTCCGCTACTTCGCTTTCAAAGAAATAATGATCAAATTTTGTACCAAGCAATTTATAGATCTTCTCGAAATAATTGAGTGACTCCTTTCTCCCTTTTTCGTAAATTTTATTTATCTCACTATCACTTTTTTCGTAAATCTTTTTGTTTATTTCTATAATTTCTCCTTTAGCTTCTTCATTTTCCTCATACTCTTTATGACCATAGGCATAGGCTTCTTCCACTTTTATCCCTTTCTGGGCTGCCCAGACCGCCTTTGCAACATTAAGCCCAATGTCACTTTGATAATTTACCCTCTTAACTTTTGCCCCACTATTTTCAATTATTCTAGAGAGAGACTCCCCCACAACATTTGGCATTAGGTGTCCAATATGAAATTCTTTGAAAATATTCGGATCGGTATATTCGATAGTTACCTTCTCTCCACCAAATCTGTTATTTTTCCCAAATTCCTCTTTTTTATTCAAAATCTCATCTACATTTTTCGCGAAATAATGTTCATCAAAGAAAAAATTGATAAAACCTGGTTTAATCACATCAACTCTTTTGATATGTTTAACTCCTTTAATTTGAATTGCCTCTTTTATCTCATTTGCTAAATCGATGGGGCTGGTTTTCAATTTCCCCGCAGAAACCATGGCCACATTAGTAGACAAATCGCCCATTTCCATGTGAGTTGGGTAATCGAAATTCACTATCGCATTTTCAACACCACGAGCCTTCAACTCTTCTAAAATTACTGATCCTAAGAGATCTTTCATTTCTTTCATCTTAACATTGACCCTAGCCTTTATAAAGAGTAGTATCGCGATAGAAAAGGAGTCTCTCATGCTCAGTATTATCGTGGCAATGGATGCCAATCGTGTGATTGGCAAGAAAGACAACATCCCTTGGCACCTCAAGGCAGACATGGATCACTTCAAGAACACGACCATGGGTCATGTGGTTGTCATGGGCAGAAAAACCTACAAGTCAATCCCAGCGGCGTACAAACCCCTACCTGGTAGAGAGAACATCGTCCTGACCAACGACCCGACATTTAGGGCCGCAGGCTGCCACACCATGTTGGGTCTGCATCTCGCTGAGATTCAAAGACTCTCAAGAACACGCGAAGTCTTCGTGATGGGTGGAAGAGAGATTTACTCACTCTTCCTTTCTGCCGTGGAACGACTTGTCGTAACCCACGTTGAAACTGAGATCGAGGGAGGTGACACATTTTTCCCAGAAATTCCCAGGGAATACGTCGGCTCCTCCCTCTTTCGACATGATGCTGACAAAGAGAACGAATTCTCGTTCAATGTCGTCGAGTACCGACGATAACTTGGGCCGCACCAGTGGGTGCGGCTCTTCCTTTGACTTAAAAAAGTTAGATGCTAGTATCACAAAAGATCTGCTTTTTTGAAAGGACTAGCATGCATCCGAATTATCGACCGTATAGCCTTCGTACGCCGGATACGCAGTACAAGAATTTCCTGGCACAGATTCTGGCAAGCGGCGAGTACGCCAAGAATCCATTCCAGAGGACCGGGCGTTACGTTGTCCTCGACCTCGCACCGATGAGTTACATCCTCTCGAACGGCTTCCCAGTACTCACCGAACGAAAGGTGGGCTTCTGGCGAAAACCGATCGGCGAGCTTCTCGGTTTCATTCACGGTGTCCGCGACGCACGTGAACTCGCTGAGAAGTGGGGAGTCAACTGGTGGATGGAGAAATGGGCCACACCAGAGAAATGTGCCGACTTCGACCTTGAGCCGTACGATATGGGTCCGGGTTCGTATGGCGGCGCGTTCCAGTACACGACACCCGACGGCGGGACCTTTAATCAGTTCCGAGAAGTGATCGAGCAGATTCGTGACTACCCCGATGTGATCACTCACAAGATCACCTCCTGGATTCCACACTACGCGATCCAACACTTAGGCCGTAAGAGGAAAGTTGTCGTCGCACCATGTCACGGTGACATTGAAATCACCGTGATGAACAAGCGACTCAGCTTGCGTATGGATCAAAGGTCTGCCGATTTCCCCATCGGCGTACCGTCGAACACCATCCAGTACGCAGCGCTCACCATGATGCTCGGACATGTGCTTGGTTACGAGCCGCACCTGTTTGTTCACTCAACCCACAACAGCCACATCTACGAAGACCAGATGGAAGCTGCAAAGAAAATTGTGGAGCGAGAGACACGACAGTTTCCGACGATGTATCTCACCGAAGAAGGAGAGAGGGTCAGTGACCTGTTCGATTTTCGACCCAATCACTTCGAGCTGCGTGAGTATCACCCGGGAGAAGTGATGAACGACATCCCGGTCACGGTCTAGTCCTTCTGCACTGAGTCGCCCCAAAATTCTGGGGCGACTTGCTTTTTATATTTAAAATGTTAGAAATCCGAAAGAGGTATAACGCATGTCTCAAGTGAATATGAGTAACTCGCGTGATCCAGAACAAAGAAGAAGAATGCAGAAATTGATTGACGCTGGTATCTGCTACTTCTGTCGAGGTGGATCGGAAGAAGAGCAGACACTCCCGACCACTATCCATGAAACGGAGTGGTGGTACGTCTGTCCCAACAACTTCCCCTACCTGGGGAGTGTTCACCATTACTTGCTCGTGCCAAAGAGGCACATGAAGAGAGCTAGCGAGCTAGACACGAGAGAGATAGTGGAACTTTTTGAACTTCTCGCTTGGCTCGAGGACCATCTCGGAGTAACTGGGTACTCTATGTTTGCAAGGTCAGGGGACATGGAGTATACAGGCGCCACTCTAGACCACTTGCACTTTCATTTTCTTGTTGGCGAGAAAAAAACAGAAGACATGACTGCCGAAAACCGTCTTCTGGTGACTCTCGGCTGGAAGAAATAGACAAGGCCCCGGCCGCTTACGCGGACTCGGGGCCTTTGACTTGGACCACTTCCACTCCCCATGATCGAAAGACTTCTCGAGCATTGAGAGCAGAGTACCCTTCACGAAAGAACACTTTGGAAATCCCGGCGAACGCGATCTCTCTGGCACAGTCCTCGCAAGGAAAAACTGTGACATACATCGATCCGCCGTTCGTCGGACGACCCAGCCTGGCCGCCAAAACAATGACAGCCTTCTCGGCGTGAAGCGAGGTGTACTTGCCGATCTGACCGGCATCAACATTGAGACGTGGATCTCCGAAGATATACGTCTCGTATTCGTTCGGCATGTGTAAGTTGCAGGCAGATGAAATCGGTTCACCTCCCGCATCAAACAATACCGCACCAATCTGCCGCCACCAATCCGGGCTGTCTGTCTTTCGGCACTCAGCTAACCTCATCCGAACTTGGTCAAATTCGGACTCGCTGACTATCACATCTGGAATGACCGGCTGCATTTTTTGTACAGCGGTCATATCCCAACGTGCCCAGATTTCTTCGAAGAGGCACGAAGCTCCGATCGGTTTGAGGTACCTCTCAGCTACTTCGTGTGAGATATCCTCGTCTGGCAAAACCCAATCTTTCCACCCACTGTCTTTTGCCAAACGCGGATCCCAGTTTTCGGGATTGAATATTGCCACCTCTCGTATCAACCCGTTGAATCTGATCGATGTTGCGGTCGTCTCGGGAGAAACAGCCGCAATATTTCGAGAGAGTCGCGGTAAGAAACCCACCGCCATCTCTTGCGGTATGAGGTAGAGCGGACTCTCCTCATGTCTCTTGAACCAATCAACGTGACGTTGGTTCAAGACAGGAACGTAGGCGAGTAATGCCCTCATCCATCCCTCCTTTTACCAAACGTCACCTCTCGGCCGGCCGCCCTGAAGTAATTGTCGATCGTCTCACGGAGGTGATCGACAAGTCCAGAAGCCCCGTCCATCATGAGATCACGAAGTTGTTTGGTTGTTGAGCCCGTTGACTGCGGCTCGAGTACCTCGAGACGTCCGCAGAGTTTGCGAAGCTCGTCGTACCAATCTTTCCCCACATCCTTCGTTGATCGCGACATGACGAGAACATCCGGTTGTACGATCTTTATTACGTGTGTCGGATCCTTCTCGTGTTCCGTTACGTCCCGCACAGTCAGTATGTCGACTGTGCGCAGGTTGGCTAGAAGTTCCAGCCTCTCTTCGAACGGCACAACTGGCCGACGCTCATTTTCCCTCTGCTTGCGCAGTCGGGTGTACTCATCCGTATCCACAGCCACGACCAAGATATCCCCGAAGGATTTCGCCTTCTCGAGATACCGGGTGTGCCCGGGGTGGATGAGGTCGTAAACGCCCTGGGTCATCGAAATTGTGTGTCCCAGAGAACGCATCACCCTCAGTACTTCTTGGAGTTTGTCGTAGTTCGGAATGTATCGGTCCGACAAACAAATCCCATTGGACAGAATGTTCTTGGCTGACATCGTTTCTTCCTTTCAAAAAACTGTTAACGTCTGACCTTGTACTATCACGAAAACAAGAAAAAAGACACTTTACATAAGTGTCTTTTTTCATTTAGGTTTTTCGGTATTATCCCTTAACCTCAATCCCCATCGAACGAGCACTACCTGCAATAATTTTCATTGCGGCTTCAATATCGTTCGCACTCAAGTCTGGCATTTTCTTTTCCGCAATTGCTTTTAGTTGGGCTTTGGTAATACTACCTGCCTTTGAAACTGTATTTTTACCGGAACCTTTATCTTTGTTTGCAGCTTTTAAAATTAGATTGGAAGCTGGAGGAGTTTTTAGTTTGAAAGTAAAAGACCTATCGTCGTAAACAGAAACAGAAACAGGTGTTAAATCCCCTGCCATTTTTGCAGATGCATCATTAAACTGCTTAACAAATTCTCCAATATTAACCCCGGCCTGACCTAAAATAGGGCCAGCTGGAGGAGCAGGAGTTGCCTTACCTGCAGTGAGAATAAGTCTTAATTTTTTAACTACTTTCTTTGCCATGGTTGATTTTTAACGAGCGTAGTGACTATAAAAATCATTACCCAGCACCACTTTATACACCAAGTAAGTGCCATTTCTCGATATAATTTCGCTCTTGAAAGTTATCATACTTCTTTTTTTAAATCAATAAAGTGGTGCTTGGGTTAAGTAAATTATAGTCGTTTCACTCCTTAATTTTCTAAATTTTCTTTACTTGAAGGAAGTCCAGTTCCACCGGCGTTTCTCGCCCGAACATTGCAACTAAAACCTTCACCTTACCCCTTTCCTCGTCCACTTCGCTTACTTTTCCTTCAAGATCTTTAAATGGACCGTCCACTATTCGCACAGCATCGTTTTGGGACAGATCAATTTTATGCTTAACATCCTGGGCATTCATGCGGGAGAAAAGTTCATCAATTTCTTTTTTATCTATAGGCACAGGGTAAACCCCAGAGCCCACGAAGCCAGTTACGCGCGGAGTGTTTCTAACCACATACCAAGAATCCTCGGTTACAATCATGTCCACAAGAATATAACCAGGATAAATTTTCTCTTCCTCTTCTACACGCTTGCCGGCTTTTATTTTTATCTTTCTTTCGGTTGGAACAATCACATCAAAAATTTTATCCTCCATGCCAAGGGATTCTATACGCTGTTTTAGATTTCGCATCACAGCGTTTTCATATCCAGCATAAGTGTGGATTGCGTACCAGTTTCTTTCGCTACGAACTTGTTGCTTTGACATTTTTGTCTAGTTTATATAACGAACTTCTGCAAAATTAACTTAAATAGATAGTCAAAAAACCCCAAGAAAAAAGAGACAAAAATTGAAATGATTATGACAACAATTGTAAATGCAATGGCCTGATTTCTAGTTGGCCAGGAAACATGTTTCAATTCTCCTTGAGTATCCTTTAGATATGTAATTAGTGACATAATAGTCTCTGTTATTATCTTTAACATCCATATTACCTGTCTTGGCTCGGAAATGAAAGTAAGATTACTTTCATTTCTTTCGCGCTGCGTTGGTAATAAAAAACCCCCGAAGGGCTTGTTCACATAGTACTCTTTTATTTCTAAATGTCAAAGGGCGACATCGGCATCTGCCTAGTCGCCCCACCATCTCAACCGTGCTGTACCACCTCATGATAAGTGAACTGGTCGTGGTAATAGTTCCACGCTTTCTCTTCGAGTCGCCGAACCTTCAGTGCCGTTACAACCGGATGAGTGTCCGACGGCAGATGATACATCGAGACGACAGCCCTCACAAGCTCGTTATGACCTGCTTGGGCCGCATCGGAATCTTCCCAGGCGAGCAGGCTACGGGATCGGAGAATCCGAGTTACGTAGCCAAACAGATCTTCGTGACTCTGACCGAAATCCAGACCTTGAAGGTCTTGGATGATATCGGCCAGTGCGGCCAAAAAATCTTCTCTCTTCATGAAAGCACCTCTGCTGAAGCTTTATATCTTAAAAAAGATTGAATGTCAATCCACAAAACTTCCAAATTTGGAAGTTTTACTCTATTTCGTAGGTAATAACTACATTACTAACCACCTTATTCTCCCCGGTTGGAATTTCTGGAACAGTAGGCATCATATCGGTCCCCCCCATTGCCTTAGCTTCCATACCATAATAGATCGGTGGCTGATTCCCCGATTCGTAATAATTAACAATCCTTTTTAGCTTAACTCCAAGTGTTCTTGATAAAACTTTGGCTTTTTCTTTTGCATCCTGAACTGCCTTGTCGCGCGCTTCGCTTTGAACCTTGTCCATATCATCAATCACAAAATCAAGTCCACTTATATTAGAAACTTCCAGAGACCCAACCTTTGTTAGCACATCTCCAGCTTGATCGGTTTTTCGGACTTTTACAGTTATATTCTGATTTACTTCATAACCGATTAGAGTCTGCCTGGATGGCGGACAGTAACCATTGGTACAGATCTGGGCTTGGGAATATTCATATTTTGGATAAGAATTGTATCCGGTTGTTTTTATATCTTTCTCCTCAATGCCCATTTTCTTAATCGCATCGATAACACTATTTACTTTTTTAGAAGCTTTGTCCTGAGCTTCTTTTACAGTTTTGCCTTCTTCCACAACCGAAAAAGAGAAGGAACCGACATCTGGCACAGCGTAAACCTCGCCACTACCAGAGACCGCAATAACGTTGGCCGCAGATGTGCCTCGACCAATATATTCTAATTCCTTAAGAGAGCTTAATACTTTAACCCCCAAAAATACTGCGAGGAGAACTACGGTAGCAAGAAAAGCCCTGTAAAGATTTTGCTTCTGTGAATCACTTAGGTTTTGAAACAGCATTTAAATATTGTTACTTAATAATTTACTTAATATTTTAGCACATTTCTAAAAATTATAACGGCAAAATAAGCTATTAAAATCCCTAAAAATATTCCAAAGAGCACATCGCTTAGCCAATGAACTCCCAAATACAGACGGCTCAAACCAACCAGAATTACAGAAGAAATACAAAAAGCATTAAACAGATATCGCCAAAAGCCCTTATAATACTGGTCAAAAATATACATAAGCATGACAAAAAAGATAGTTGAGATCGTAGCATGATAGCTAGGGAAACTTGGACCAAAAGCTGTGATTATGGATTGAAGCGGCCGCTGCACATTAAAGAAGATTTTGAGTAGGTATACAATAACCCCGCCTGAAATTACGGTTACCAGAAAAAGAAGTGAGTAACGAACACCCCTAATCAAATATATTAAAAATGAAACCAGGATCGAAACAAGAATAAATGCTAGTGAGAAATCAAAAAGACCAGTGATTAAATAGTAAAACTCGACCCAAGATGGTGTTGGGGTCGATGATAAATACCGTTGAACAAAAATATCAATTCCGTACATTTTATTTTTCCCAGCGAGCAAAAATACCCGATGGTAGAATGCGTGAGCTACTGGATTCCCTAATCCCCAGCTCTCCAGAGGAAACTTCCCCACCAAGATCCGAGACTAGTGGAGAAAGAATCTGGGCATAGGTAATATTTGAATACGAAGAAGAATAACCGTTTAAAACAATTGCAGTTGGCTTTGCTGAAAGAATCCCCTTTAGTCTCAGGACAAAATCTGGTAAATCTTTTTCTATTTTCCAGATCTCACCTTTCTTACCTTTACCATAAACGGGAGGATCGAGGATAATAACATCATACTTGCTCTTGCGCCGTATCTCTCTTTCCACAAACTTTCGACAGTCATCCACAATAAACCTGACCGGTTTATCATAAAGTCCCGAATCAATTAAATTCTTGTGGGCAAAATCAACCACAAATTTGGAGCTATCAACGTGAGTGACTTTGGCCCCAGCTCGAGCACAGGCAAGTGATGCTCCACCAGTGTGACCAAAAAGATTCAGGATATTTAGTTTTTGTCCCGAAAAATCTTTTTTTATTTTCTCTTCCAACCATTTCCAATGCGCAGATTGTTCTGGAAAAACACCAACATGTTTTGAGGGATTAAGTTTTAAATTAAAAGTGAGACCATTTAGGTGAATCCGCCAAGGATCAGGAGTTTCTCTTTCTATTTTCCACTTACCAGACGCACCATTCCTGTTAAATATTGCTCTAGCCTCCTGCCATCTCTCTGGGACAAGATTTTTTTTCCAAATAGCTTGGGGATCGGGCCGGGATAAAATTACACTGCCGTATCTTTCTAATTTTTCTTCATCCCCACTATCTAGTAGTTCGTAATCGGAAGATTTTTCTGTAACAAGAACATTTTCCATTATGATGGTAATTTTAGCATAAAATCTTGTTGAATCATGTTTCGAAGAGAGCCTTGGGAGCGCACTTTCGCAATCACGAGGTGAGAAGGGAAGCTTCGCAAGACCTTGAGCACGTAGTAGCGAAAGGTGTACAGCTTCTGTAAGAAGATTTTCAGCAAGAAAATATCCGTGCTCTCTGAGAAATATGATGAGAAAGAGAATTTATGCTACTTAATACCACTAACCAGAAATGACACCTGCCTTTCCCTATCATGATCCAGCTCAACTAACATAACTTCCTGCCATCTGCCTTTTAAGATCTTGCCGCCTTCTACAATAAGAGAAATTGATGGATGGATCATCAGAGCTTGCGCATGAGCATGACCATTTATACATTCATTTATTACCCCATTTTCATCTGGCTCACAGAGATGAGTATCCCGTTTGCCTTTTGGGTTTTGGGCATGGTTAACATCATTGTGGCCATAGTCATGCATGGGATCGGCAAACCTATCTAAAACTTTTCGCAAGTCCGAGGTGTATCCTAAAACTTCGCTTGGACCTATTAAATTTTTTTCATCCTCGTTTACCCAAATACCACAAGTAGTATGATAAGTTTGAATTAAAACTGTACCAGTTTTTATACCAGAACTTTTTATAGCGTGTTCTACATCTTTTGTGATTGTAATAAATTCAGTTCTGTATTTAGTTTGATATTTTTTTGTTTCAAGATGCACCGAGTATTCTTTTGACATGAGAAATATTATATATCTATTTGACTTTATTGCATCCCCAAGTAATATGCTCGCAGGAGGTAGCGATGGCTGTCATTAATGGCTTTACCCCACCGCCATACATGGAAGTGGGTTCGAAGGGGCCGCACGTCGACCCCTGGCTTGAGTTTTTGATCGAGCGAGGCTTCGGCGAAGGAATCCTTGTCGATGGTGAGTTCGGAGAAACCGGCTCGAAACGGAACGCCGATTTTCAGGCGGCTCACGGCCTGAAAGTCGAGGGGGGTGTGGGGCCAGAAATGCGAGCCTATGCCAAGGACAAGCTTGGCTTCGATTTCGAGGCCAAGTGCAGGTCGATCCGAGGTGTGACGGCATTCCGGCAGCCCGACGGCACCGACGTGAACTGGTCATCCGACCAGCCGGAGCCGAGCGCCTAGATCTTCAAGACAGACAAAACGGAGCCGCACCAGAGGGTGCGGCTCCTTCTATTTTGAGCTACTGTTTGAGACCTTTTAGCTTTGAACCCACAAGAGAAGTGAAGACCCCAACTACAATTCCCAGGACACTCATACCCAGAACAAAAACACTATAAGTCAAAAACTTCTCACTCCCACCACCAAATCTTGAATAAAGAAAAGATAAAGACAAGAAGAAACCGTAGTAAGCACCACTCCACATAGCTTGTTTATTACCGTGTGCAAAAAACCCAAGACCGAGAGCAACCATTCCCCACAAAAAGAAACTTTCGTAAGGACCGAGAAGGAAAGGGTAAGTGCTCAAAAGTCCCGCAACAATACCTAAAACAATAGCAGCGTATAAATTATGATGAGACTTCATTAATTATTTTTTGTTGAAAAAGTAGAGAGCAAGTGGTGCTGCCCAGTTTGCTGATCTCTCAACAAAATCAAGCCAGCCTACACCAACGATTGGCCTAACTAATGCAGTCCAAAATCCCCAGAAGGCTGCCCACAAAAGGACTGGATTAAGAGGCTTAAGTAAAACAATGATAGCAACCAAAATATCACAGAAACCGATTAACATAAGTAGTGTTGTAGCAGTACCGGTATCTACATGAATAAGTTTGACTATCCAAGAAATCCAGTCTGCTTTGCCATTTATAGCTAGCATACCGTGTCCCAAAAACTCACCAAAAACACCAACACGTAAAAGCCATTCTACTTTTTTGTTGTTAGTCATAGTGATATAAGTTAATAATAAACCTTATATAATAATAACTCCTTAAAAACATACGAAAGACAAGTTATGCACTGCAGTTCTTGGGTGGCTATCCGGATTCGAACCGGAGATAAAGGCTCCACAAGCCTCTGTGTTACCACTACACCATAGCCACCATTATTTCCAATTTATAGCAAAAAACTGGCTTAAAATCTAGATTGAAATTAAATATTAATTTCAATATACTTCCTTAGTGCGCCCAGGTGTTGAAATTGGTAGACAAGCACCCTTGAGGTGGGTGTGCCGTAAGGTGTGGAGGTTCGAGTCCTCTCCTGGGCACTAGTTATTCTTTTACTTCCTCTTTTACTTCTGTATTTTCCTCTGCGATTTCTTCTTCGATTTCAGGAACTTCCAATATATTTCTCATCTGTCTTCGGATTTCTTTAGCAGCTTTTTCCCGAACATGGTAAAGTTTTGCTCTTCGAACTTTTGATCTCTTCACTGTTTCAATTGAATCAATCATCGGAGAATATAGTGGGAAAATTTTTTCAACTCCGACTCCAGATGCAACCCGTCTCACAGTAAAAGTAGCTCCTGCTTCCTTGCCATGTTTAACTGCAATAACTAAACCTTCAAAAGCCTGGAGTCTTACTTTGTCTTTTTCCTTAATTTTTTGCCAAACACGAATAGTATCGCCAGATCTTATATCTAGTGCTTTTCTCTCAGTTATTTTTACTGGAGACTTAATTTCCATAGGCATTTAAGATAACATACGAAATTCAAACTTGCAATATCTTTATTGCCTCTTCAAAATCCTCAGGGTATGGAGCAACTGTAGTGTGTTTTTTGCCATCTAAATCTGACCAAGAAATTTGATGAGAGTGCAGGGCTAGCCGCTTAAAACCGAGGCTGTTTGGTCTTTTAGGTGCATATAAAGAGTCTCCAACCAAAGGATAATTAATTGCCTTAAAGTGAACCCTGATTTGATGAGTCCGTCCAGTTTTTGGTCTTATTTCTACAAAAGAATAGCCATCCTTTTTAGCCAGGACATTATAGTCGGTAATTGCCTCCCGCATCTCGCCTCGAGCTCCCCTTTGTGCTGACCACATTCGGAAGTCCTTTGAACTTCTGCCGATTGACCTATCGATAGTAGCTTGGTCATTTTTCATTTCTCCCAAGACAAAGGCATGGTAAATTTTTTCAATTTGATGACTCTGGAATTGTTTTTTTATATTTTCAAATGACTTCTGTGTTTTTGCGATAAGTATGACACCTGATGTCTCGCGATCCAGTCTGTGAACAATTCCTGGACGCAAAATGATCTTGCCGGAAGAAGTCCGCCCGGGTTCGCCCACATCTTTTATTTCCGGATAATTTTTTAGAATCCAATCAGTTAGATTTATCTCTCTAGTTTTCCCATCAGAATGAACAACCAATCCAGCTGGCTTATTTATACTCAAAACTTCATTATCCTCATATAAAATAGTTGGTTCCATTATTTTCCCCTTCTTCTCTCCCGATTCCCATACTCCTCGATAATTTTCAAAAACTCATCCTTGGAAAAATCTGGCCACAGAGTATCTGTAAAAAATAATTCACTATAAACACCCTGCCATGGCAGAAAGCCAGACAATCTCATCTCTCCGGAGGTTCGGATAATGAGATCTGGATCTGGCATAGGATAAGTTTGCAGGTGCTTGCCAAAATATTCTTCTGTAATTGCATCGGGGTTAGGATTTTCCTTTACTATTTCTTTTACCGCAGAAAGAATCTCTGGTCTTCCCCCATAATTCAATGCAAAGTAAATATGAGGGCCAGGATTATTCTTAGTATAATCCCTTGCTTTAATTAGTTTTGCTTGAAGATCCTCTGAGAACCTAGATAAATCACCGACAAAATGCAAAACACCACCTTCCTTGTTGAAGTTTTGCAGCTCTTTTTCAATAACTTCACCGATTAATTTAAGAAGATATGAAACCTCTTCCTCTGACCTATTCCAGTTCTCTGTCGAAAAAGTATAAAGAATCAAATGCTTAACACCGACCTCCTTGGCCCATTTGGCAACGTTTTTAAGAGTCTCCCCTCCTGCACTGTGGCCCTTTAAAGTATGAAGGTTTTTACTTTTGGCCCAGCGCCGATTGCCATCCATGATAATGCCAAGGCACTCCGGAATTTTCCCACTCATTTGGACCATTTTACATTATTTTACAATTTAAACAATGTATTATATTCTTTCTTTTATTGCGCGCTTAGCTCAGTTGGTAGAGCAACCCGTTTACACCGGGTAGGTCAGAGGTTCGAGTCCTCTAGTGCGCACATGTGTGCATGTGCGCACTGAGAAAATGCTGGGAGCATTTTCGTGAGGACTCGAAGACCTTTGATAGTTTTTTGTGAGCTTACGAAACAAAAAACAGAAAAGGTATACAGAGTCTGTAAGACTCGAGTCCTCTGTTACACATTAACAATTAATTTTTATAACAATGTCCGACAAACAATTTTTTTTAGAAACATTAAAAGACGAGATGCCTAGGTTTGAAAGAGTTTTTAAGGCGGTGGAAGAAACTCCAGATTCTAAACACTCCTACAAACATGATGAGAGATCGAGAACAACTCTGGAGCTGATGAAACACACGTTTGGGGTTGAATCCGATATGTTGGTTGCAATTGTGGAAGGTAGAGAAGTTGATTTTGTTAAATGGCCAGAGCCAAAATGGGAAAAGGCAGAAGAAATAGCAAACGTCTTTATTAATAACATGAAAACAGTAGAAGGCCTGGTAGCAAAAATGTCAGAGGATGATTGGCAAAAGAAAGTAAGCCTTCTTACAAACGGCAAGGCAGACTGGGAAGACACCAAAGCAAAAATTGTTTGGGGATTTTTACTCGACCTCGTCCATCACCGCGGCCAACTTTCAACACACCTTAGGCCAATGGGCGGTAAAGTGCCATCAATTTACGGACCAAGTGCGGATTCAAGAGGATAAATATTGGTCACAGATAAATTTCTCCTGAAATTTTCCGCGACCCCGGCTCGGCCCCTCAGCCTGCCTCACACAAGTACGAAAAATTCCCTTCAAGGGAATTATTTCGTCTGTGTGCTCTCGGTAAGAATCGAACTTACATCAGCGGCTTAGAAGTCCGCGGTTCTATCCATTGAACTACGAGAGCGTGGCTTTAGATTATCAGAAAATTGACTCGAATTAAAGAGACGGATCTTTCGGCACATTATTCTTAATATTTGCGAGAGCATCCTGCCTTGAGTTTATCTCGCCAATAGTTTTCGTAAGTAGACCAGCGTCGATTTTTAATTCTTGATTCATCCCAGCGCTTTCAACCTGAAAAAGGTTGCCTTGATCAATTTCTAAGTAAAAGTAAACTGACAACCCTCCGACAAGTATTACAGCAATAAAAGTAACTGACAGAATTATTTTCCAGTCACGTTCTGGCCAAATTCCCTCCTTGCGATAGGAATTACCCATCTTCATTTTTTCCAAATATGGTTTTAACTTTTCAAGTATCTTTTTCATTATTTGTATTTGAGGACCCTCATTTCAAAATCTGACTGCCAACCAATTGCTCCGCTATCTAAGCCAATATTAGATAGTGCAAATCGATTGATCTTTACCTTAAAGGGCAAGGACTCCATCTCTGCGAGGAATGTATAATTACCGGCCCACCCCCCCTTTGCTTTTGCTTTGATAACAAAAGTGGTGATTGTTGAGGAAGAGATTTTCGGATCGTCCTCGAAGGAAAGGGAGCTTATATCGATACTTAAACCATTGCTGTTGGCTAAGGCTTCCAAGTCTTCAATAAATTTAACATCCTCACCATTTGCGATGATTGAATTATTTATCTTGGTTATTTCTGGTTCAAGATTCGCTATATTTTTTTTAGTTGCAATTTGGTATGCCCTTCTCTCGTCCGAAGATGAGAGCCCGTTCTCCAGGACTGAGACATTTTGATTAATCTCTTTTATATTTTGATAGATATAATACTTCGCATAAAAAAGTACTGCAGAAACTAGAGCCAGTATTACTATTGTAACTTTTAGAGACTTCATGAATTGATAGTAAGATCAAGTGAAAATCTAATATTCTTATCTTTAGCAAAGTTCGAAATCGGCAGATCAACCGCCTTAAACTTTCCAGTGTTTTGAATATTTTTAACAAAAGCTAGAAGAGCATCTCGAGAATCGGCTACACCGTTTAAGTTAAACTTGGCTGAAGACTGATTTGGGAGAGTATAAGTAAGACTATTTAATTTAATTGAGTTAGTCTTGTTTTCTAAAATAAGGTTAATATACGGAATAATTTCTGGATATTCTAAGGTTGAGGTTAGTATTTTTAATTTAAAGTTGGTCGATTTTATTTCTGAATCAATGGCCGTCATATCAATGGCTGGCAAGTTTTGATTCATTTTTTCAGCTCTGTTTGCGACATCTTTTTGCCTATAGTATGAACTGACCCAAGAAGGCAGCATGAACACTAAAGCAGAAACCTGAACTACAATAATGATGAGCAGACACACAACTATCAAACGCATCCTGTAGTTTGACTTAATTTCTCTTTTTATATTTTCCGGAAGTACGTTAAACATAGCTTATATTAATGCCTCGGTTGGAAGAGCAAGCCCAACAGCTGCAGTATACTTTAGTGAATCATTAAATGAAATTTCTGGCAGTTTTTTTTCGATATTAAAAGCATTAATCCAGACATTTCCAATCGAGGCTGCAGTTTTATTGTGGCCCGAGAGATAGGAAATCGTCGTCTCGTCGAAATTCTCACCACAGGCAATGATTCTAGTTATTTTGTTGTCGGGCTTATCGATATTTTCTTTCAAGGTATGCCAATAAACAAAAAGTTTTTTTATCTCTGCTGAAAGAAAATTCGGATCCGTAGCCAACTCCCCCTTTAGTGGAATTGTCGAGGTAAACCTTACAACCCCAAAACTTTCGACGTAAAGGCCAACTTTATCAGGATTGAAATGTATGATGAGCGATGTACCAAAACTATTTGGGGGCAGAAGTGCCCTGACAATTGCTTGAGATTCTATCTCCAGTGAAAGCGGGTAAAGACCAGCTTTTTTTATTATTTCCACATAATTATCGATAAACTTAACTGGTAGACAGGATACTACAATGTCTAAATGTTGTTTTTGTTTATGATGAAATAGCTTGTAGTCATAAGTTAATTCCGTAGGAGAAACCGGCACATTTTCTTCCATTTTCGACTCAATCGCACTTCGAACTTCCTTCTGTTTCACAATTGGAATCTTGGCAGTGAAAAGGTAGGCCCTCTCTTCTGGCAGGGAAACCCGAACATAATTTAAATTAAGCTCTTTTTTAAGACTAGATAGTGTGTTTATAAGTTCATCTGGGTTATTTATCTCTCCAGAGATTACAACGCCTGGAGGCAGTTTTTTTTCTGCATATTTTTCAATATATAAAGACCCGTGACGCCTACCGAACTGTATACATCTCACAGCCGAGTCAGAAATTGCAACTCCCGAAAATGGCAAACTTAAAAACCTGGGCGGTGGGAATGCCTCTAGTATTTTATTAAACATACTTGCTTAATTATACCAAGGCGAAGCCAAAAAAACAGGTAAAACTACTTCACTTTACTGCCAGATTTTGTCTCGGGATTAACTTCCAAAAGCGAGAAGAATTTCTCTTCACCCTCCCCACCATTTACTGCGAGAATCATACCCTGGCTCTCTAGTCCTCTTATTGTCCTCGGCTCGAGATTATAGGCAAAAGCACACTTCTTACCAATTAGTTTCTCTAGTTCTGGGAAAAACTCACTTATCCCAGAAATAATCTGTCTTATTTCTCTCTCCCCTAAACCAGAACTACTGTTCTGATCGGGCGAATCGCCTTGCGATTTTAGCCCAAAATCTACGGAGAGTTTGAGTAATTTGTCAGTCTCAGGAACTTTTTCAGCACTTTTTATTTCCCCTATTTTTATTTCCAATTTTTTGAAATCTTCAATTGAAATCATACATTTTCACTATTTTTGTTATTAATTGTATCTAAATAGTGCCTTAAAATTAAAGCGGCAGCAGAAGCATCGAGCATTTCGTTTTTACCCTGGATTCTCTCCGCCTCGACCGAAGTCATAAACTCAGGATGAAGACGGAT
This sequence comes from uncultured Candidatus Saccharibacteria bacterium, assembly GCA_964576615.1. Taxonomy (GTDB): domain Bacteria; phylum Patescibacteriota; class Minisyncoccia; order Phycocordibacterales; family DATDWN01; genus C7867-006. The sequence continues at coordinate 21,327 of CAZNUU010000004.1, read as the reverse complement.
TGGTAGCTTGATTTCTTTCCCTAGATCTTCCGCAAATTTTTTTATTTCCTCCATTATAGTATTTTCATTTTGCATAAAATCTTTCGACTCCCCCACAATTATTTCCGAGATATTATTCTCAGTACATATATTAACTATTTGAGAAATAAGTTTCTCCGAGTTTTCTGAGACAGAAAAGGGGAAAGCTAACTTTCCTTCCTCATCTGATATGGCTATGCCAACTCTTTTTTCTCCATAGTCAATGCCTAAATACTTCATTAGGTTATCTTAACATTTTTCTGTTTTTTGCTACTATTAATAAGTAAATTAAAATAAGTTAATTATGTCGCCAGATACATTTAGTAACATTCCGGCTTGGCTCATCGCCCTTGTTGTCCTTTGGACACTGCCTTGGAAGGGTTGGGCACTTTGGAAAGCAGCTAGACTCTCTCACAAGAAATGGTTTGTCGCCTTGCTAATCATAAACACATTAGGTATTTTAGAGATCATCTACATATACTTTGTGGCTAAAAAGTATACTGTAGAGACAATAGAAAGTAAGTAATACTGGAGGCGTCGCATAGTGGTCGAGTGCACCCGTCTTGAAAACGGGAGTGCCGCAAGGTACCGTGAGTTCGAATCTCACCGCCTCCGCAATTTCCCCACCTACGTGTTATAATATCGGGAACTTTTCCCTCCATATTTCGTATTAATATTGTATGAAAAGAACCATTGGATTTATATTTATTCTTGTCCTTGCTCTGGCTACTCAGGTATTTTGGAATATCAAACAGAATCAGTCTTTCAACTCTAAAGTCCTGACGCTTCAAAGAGAAATTGGCAATCTACAAAACCAAACGATGTCTCTGGCATCTAGCTCGAGAAGTTTTGCTGCAGCGATTTCTGCCCAGGAACTCCTGAATCGAAAACAGGTTGTGCAAAAATCACAAGACCAGCTCCTGACTTCGGCTGTAGCAAAAACTGCTCCAGCAGTTGTATCAATTGTCATATCTCAATATGCACCACAATACGAAGTAGCTTACGTTAATCCATTTGGCGACGACCCTTCTTTACCCGACCCTGGTTTCCGAATTCCAGTTTACCGCCAAACCGGCAACACACTTAAAAAGGTCGGGGCTGGCACGGGAATACTTTTTAGACAAGATGGATATATCGTAACTAACAAACATGTCATCTTTGACTCCTCGGCCCAATATACTGTTCTCCTTTCAAATGGTAGTCAAAAAACAGCAAAAGTCATATACAGAGATTTAAATAACGATATTGCCATAATAAAAATTGATGGAAGTTACAAAACAATCGGATCAATTGGAGACTCCTCCGGCCTAAAACTTGGACAAACAGTTGCGGCAATTGGTAATGCTTTGGGTGAATATGACAATTCAGTTTCTGTTGGAATCGTCTCTGGCCTAAACAGAAGTATCACCGCCCAAGATGAAACCGGCAAATCGGAGACATTGTCCAATATTATTCAAACAGATGCTGCGATCAATCCAGGAAATTCAGGCGGTCCACTTATTGATTTAAACGGAGATATAGTTGGAATAAATGTGGCCACAGTCCAGGGTGGAAATAGTATTAGCTTTTCCATACCAATCAATTCGGTAAAAAATATTCTTTCAAACTATAAATAAGCTAGTTGGTTTCCGGACCATGAAGAAAGAGTCTGTAATCTTTTGTGAAAAATTTCAAAACCATATGGTATATCCCAAAAGTGATAAAAAAGGCTGAAAAAACGTCGATAGTGTAATGTAGATGTCCAAGAATAACTCCTACGGCTGCAATGATCGAAATCGCGAGAAAAACATATCGAAGTAATTTATGATCCCAGAAAATTAAACTGAGTAAAAAAGGCATGCCGGTATGACCTGAAAAAAATAAATCTGATCCAGAGCTTATATACTTCAAATTGCTATAATCCGCATTGATGTGGTTTGGAAATGGAGCCAAATGGGTCATTACTACAAAAAGTGCCCTTATAAAAATAAAAAGTGCAATGCTTTTAATCAAAAAAGGGATAATCTTTGGGTCAAATATGCATAGAAATACAATAAAGGCTGTGAAAATAGCCGCGCCTTCGCTCACAATAAAATCAGTATTAACGACAGGGAGGTTATCGAGGAGAATATCGGTTGTAGAATTCCCTATGTCTTCTGTGGCAACCTTGACTGCAACATAATTTACACAAAAACTAATGATTAAAAGAAGTAAGGATACTGAAACCGAAACAACAAAAGTTCTGTTGTTCCATAAATTTTTATGTTTTATTACTAAGGCTTTCATTTCTATCTTATATCTTCATAGGAAGACATGGCAGATTTTTTCAAAAAAACCTGGCTTAGAAAGTTTACCACATAATTCCCTGCTGTTTTCAATATTCCAGATTGTCTGAGGCGCCGAGCTGATGACAACATATAAAAACGCAAACTAAACTTAACCTTACCGAATTGGCTGGCTCTTTTTGCAATATTTGTATCTTCTCCCCAAAATTCAATGCTAGTGTCAAAACCATTCATTTTATCTAATACATCTTTTCTAATCACAAAATTTCCTCCCACCGCCATATAACCGACAAATAAATAGGTAGGGTAAGCAAATACATACCAATAAATTTTCGTTAGGAAATTCTCCCAACTTGAGAATTCATAGTAAATATAAGGACCACTTAAAAGAGCTAGGTCTTTGTCTTTTTCGAATTCAAAAATAGCAGAGTCAACCCAGTTTTCAGGCATACGAGTGTCCGCATCAATATATGCAATTAAATCTCCTCCGGCTTCTCCAACACTTCTCTGGCGCGCACGTACCTGACCCTTGTTTGGCTCATCGAGGACCCGAACCGGGTATTTCTCCGCAATCTCTTTTGTTTTATCTGTGCTGGCATTGTTTACAACAATTATTTCATTAAATTTGCCGTGAGAATTTTTTAAGACATACTCCAAACATTGAGCAATATAATTTTCTTCATTGTGAGCACAGATAACAAGACTTATCTTGTATCTGTTTTCCTTAACCATGAGCCCCTTCATCATTATGTTTTGAGTATAAATTTCAATTATTGACGAACTCTTAATTACCTGAAACCAAATTCTTAATGTTGCATAAATCCCAGCGAATAAACTCTTTTTCTTGTGATGAAAATCGTTTTCAACATTTGGCCATTTCACTACTAATAAACGAAGTTTATTTAAAATGATAATGTTTCTATTGATAAAAACCTCCAACCCATAGCTCGGTAAACGCGACATAGCATCTAAAAAAGGAGTGACATATTTTTTAGGAAAAACTCTCTCGCCCGAACAATAATCTATGTCTTTAAATGGAAAAAGTGGCCACGCATTTTTTCTATAGCTTATTGTTACATCAGCTACTCCGGACATAATAGGCTCAATTAAATTTTTAATATTTTCTTGGTTAAGAAAAAGTAAGTCTGCATCGAGTAGGAAAATATAATCACCTTGTGACTGTTTTATTGCATTCGCCACACTTTTACTCTTACCTTGGTTTATTGGATTTTCAATTAATTTTACTTGGGAGAAAGTCTTAACAATTTTTTTTGTATTGTCTTTTGATTTATCATCTATGACGATTATTTCGTAGATATGTGAACCAAGGAGGGAACCAGCAACAGAGAGAACTTTTGCGATACTTTTTTCTTCGTTGTAGGCCGGGATTATGCAGGATATTTTTTTACTCATGTTATTTCCCTAACTCCGCCTCTTTTTCTATTTTGGCAATATTTCTCCTAGCAAATTTGACTAGATAAACCAACATGAATACAACAACGACTAATGCAAAGACGAAATAAAACCACTCAACATATTTTGTGGCTCCCCCATATAAAGATCCTAAGTAATACCCCACCACCATTAGAACAAAATACTGTAGAAGTGTAATAGGAAAAGCGATTTTTATAAATCTTTTATACGGAATCTTGGTCATTCCTGCTGTGATTAAAAAAGGCAGTGCCATACCATAAGCCAGCTTACCAAAAAACATTATTTTTACTGGATGCTCAAGCCAAAGTCTCTCTACTGCAGGAAAGTGATTTGAAAAAAATTTAGATTTAGATAAATACTTCTTGGCAACTTTTGCCTCATTGCCATAATAACCGATAAAATAAAACAAGCTGTCAGGGATAATGTCTCCTGTAATCATAACAAGGTACGCCAGTAAAAATTTAAATACCCCGACTCTAACCAAGAAACCGACCGCCAGAGAAACTACCGGACCCTCAAAAGTAGCTAGTGGAAAAATTATCGGGTATTTATAATACTGCAAAAGAGAAACTACAGATCCTGACATATACCTATTTTATCATGAGATGTTATTATTATGATATGAACCAGAGAATGAACATTCGACAATATTCTGTTCTTTTATCAAGAGTTTCCTTGTTTTTAATCTATTTTTGGTTTGGACTAATAAAAGTTATCGGTCTAGCAAATCCCGAGTTAAAAGAGTTAATTCAGCACCTACTTTCCAAAACAATGCCGTTCTTTCCCTTTAGCTCCTTTATTGTTTTATTTGGTCTTTTTGAAATGCTGATTGGTATACTGTTTGTAATACCGGGGAAGGAAAAGTACGCACTAATTTTGTTTTTCATTCATATAATTACAACGGTTCTACCAATTTTTATTATGTCAGAAGTTTGGGTAAAGTTTCTGGTCCCGACACTAGAAGGTCAGTACATAATAAAAAATATCGCACTAATCGCCTGTGCATTAACTATTTGGGCCTCGATAGAGTCGCCAAAAAGACCAGTCGACCTCCCTCAAATCTAACTTATGAAAAAATTATCCTGGGAGACTGTTGAGTATTTTCATACGGAAAAAACAGCCGACTGGTATTGGATAGTTGGAATTGTAACTGTTTCAATAGCTATTATTTCTATTATTTTAAACAATGTGATTTTCGCAATTTTAATTCTTGTCTCTTCTTTTACCTTAGCTCTGTTTGCATCCAGAAGACCACATGTAATAGCAGTAGAATTAAATGAAGGAGGTATCATGATCAATAAAACACTTTATCCTTATTCCAGTTTGGAATCCTTTTGGGTTGAGACAAGAGAATTTCATCCCAGAATTCTGATCAAATCAAAGAAACTTGTGATGCACCTGATTACAATTTTTATTGAAGAGGTTAAACCAGATGAGGTCCAGACTTTTCTAAGCCAATACCTACCAGAAGAGGAACATCGTGAACCTTTTTTGGAAAAAGTTTTGCTTTATTTGGGATTCTGATAATGTAAAGCCAAGCTCTCGTCGTTCAATGGATAGGACGCAACCTTGCGGAGGTTGTAATGTGGGTTCGATTCCTGCCGGGAGCACCATTTAACCTAGTTTCTTAAGCATTTTAACTAACCTCGATTTCTTTCTTGCTGCTGTATTTAATTTTATAAGTCCAGTTTTAACTGATTTATCTAAAACTTTTTGAACATTCTTGATTTGTTCCTTAGCCTCTTTTATTTTCTTCTCTGAAACAAGCTTTTTGAATTGCTTGATAGTTTTGTTGATGAGGTCCTTTTTTGCATTATTAAAAACTCGCTTTTTGTGCGAAACTCGGAGTGCTTTTTTAGCAGATGTGGTAATTGGCATGGCTTCGATACTATCCTATTTGAAAAAATAAATCAATCTCAACATAAAAGCAAAGAGCCTTCGTGCTACACACGAAGGCTCTGGGTAGGTTAGTTGGCCGGCTCAGCCAATTTGGGTCGATAACGAAAATACTCGACCAGCTGCACAAGAAAAGCCAAAAAGAACCCGAGAGCGACAACAAAGACGAACGCAGACAGCCACACAAGGGCGAAACTTCTGCTAGTAGTGACTGAGATTGAATCTGTAGTCACGACCACTCCCGAGATTACGTAACCGAAATCGCCCTCTTGAGAAATGGCCGGTGTCCAGGCATGACACACATTTCGATCGATGGCATGCAGCGAAATTTTATTGTCTTCGCTTGGCCCGGTAACTGCAACCGGCCCATGGGCAATTTTCAGGAAGTCACCACGATCAAACCAGGTGCAAACCTGAGGATTGCCCCAGGTCGGCGCCACGAACCAGATGTCCGAAGCACCTCTTGTAAAAACCTCCATCTTTGGCTGGACCCCAGGTCTGAAATAGAGCGACAGGATCCACCCTGACAAAGTGACAAGAACAACTGAGATCGCGAACTTCAATAACAACCTGTGCATGTCGTCACCTCCCCAGCATGTTGCTGGTTTCTATTGCTTATGTAACCCCACCCTAGAATAAATGTCAATTTTATTAATAACGTTATAAACTGGTATCATATACACACATGATCAGCTATCTCAAAGGTAAAATCATTGAAAAGGATTTGAAATCAGTTGTTTTAGATGTCTCTGGAATTGGCTACAAGATTTATACAAAAACAGCCAGTCTAAATAAAGGCAAAGATACAGAATTTTGGACACATTTGGCCGTAAAAGAAAATGCTCTAGATTTATACGGTTTTTCTAAAAAAGAAGAACTGGATTTCTTTGAACTTCTTCTCTCCGTCTCGGGTATAGGACCCAAGTCAGCTATAGCAATACTCTCAATGGCTTCCCTTTCCAACTTGCGCAAAGCAATTGCAACTGGTGATACAGGACATTTAACTAAGGTTTCTGGCATTGGTAAAAAGAATGCTGAAAAAATCGTCTTAGAATTAAAAGATAAAATCCAAGATCTCTCCGGTGAAACTCATTCCCTCTCTGGTGATATCGACGCTCTAGAAGCCCTTAAGTCTCTCGGCTACAGTGAACAAGAATCAAGAGAAGCACTCAAAAAAGCCTCTGATGTTAAGGACACTGGCGAAAAAGTCAAAAAGGCATTAAAGTTGCTTTCATAATGCCAGAGCTGCCTGAAGTAGAAAATCTAAAGCGAGGTCTTGAAAAAAATATTGTTGGGCAAAAAATTCTGTCCGTTAATGTTCGAAAACCCAAACTAGTTTCTGGTAAAGGCAACATCCGTACTTCATCCTCTAAAAAAGTTATAGAGTTTGAAAAGGAACTTAAGGGAGAAGAGTTCGATTCCATAGAAAGAAGAGCAAAAAATTTAATTATTAAATTCAGAAGCGGAAAAGTACTTCTTGTTCACCTTAAAATGTCTGGCCAATTTGTGTATAAAGGAAAAGACAAAACAAAAGTAGTTGGTGGACACCCTATAGAAATTTCAGAAAGCATCCTGCCTAACAAGCACTCTCATGTTATTTTCAACCTTGAGAAAGGCACACTTTATTATAATGATACGCGCATGTTCGGCTACTTGCTTTACTACCCATCTTTTCTAGATCTAGAGAAAACAAATCATTTTGACTCACTTGGTATAGAGCCATTAGACAAGAAATTTACGTTAAGCTATTTCGAAAAATCTCTCGGAGGCAGCACTGATAAAATAAAATCTGTACTCATGGGACAGAGTGTGGTGGTAGGTTTAGGCAATATCTACACGGATGAAAGCCTGTTTGAGGCAAAAATCAGACCAGATCGAGTTGCCCGAAGCTTAAAAAGTGAAGAGACAGCAAGACTCCATACCGCAATTTTAAGAATAATAAAAAGGGCAATTTTAGTCGGCGGCTCATCAGTTGCAACTTACCGTCTATTAGATGAAAGCTTGGGTAACTATGCGAGAGAGCACAAAGTTTATGGCCGGGGCGGTGAAAAATGCCTTAGGTGTGGACATGTTTTAAGTGAGACGAAAATTGCTGGGCGCACAACAGTTTATTGTCCGAATTGCCAAAAGTAGCAATAACAAATTACATTATTTTGGAGCACGGATATTTTCTTGCTAGAAAATTCCTCGTGCTCGCGCCGTCGTGCTCGCAAGTCTCCAAAATAATGTAATTTGTTAAATTCTGTTATAAAATTAACTCATGAACGATGGCCTATTAGGACTTTTGATTTTAGGCATAGTAATAGCTGCCCTACTTTTTGGCGGAGCTACTGGGGCCCACCACAATGGTCTTGTCTCAGGTGAAGCCAGAACCCCTGAACAAAAATACGTTACCATCCAGGAGGGAGTAAACGACGCTCAAAGCCAGGTTGAAGATTTGCAGAAAAAAATCCAAGTTGAGGAGGATAAAAAGCTAAATTCAGTTTATAAAGGTAAGGTTTCCCTCCTATATGTGAGCCACGCAAACGATCCATCTCAGGAATATGTGGCTATAAGAGACAGTAGTTATGATAGCGAATCAATTCCCGTAACCGGTTGGACACTTAAAGAATCCCCCACCAACACAACAGTTCAAATTCCAAAAGGCGCTTATCTCTTTTATACATCTACAATTAACTCCGAACAAAATATCTATCTGAACTCAGGAGATTATCTCTATGTTGTCTCTGGAATTTCTCCAGTAGGAGTAGGCTTCAAATCAAACAAATGCTCTGGTTATCTTTCTCAATTTCAAACTTTTATTCCATATATTACTTCTTCTTGTCCTGCTCCTAGAAATGAAGACCTCTCCTCTATCCCAAATACACCGGTAAATGATACGTGTTTTGACTATATTGATTCCATGCCATCTTGCCGAATCCAAACTGACAATTTGCCGCCAAGTTTTAGCTATGAATGTAACAACTTTATCTATACAAAAATTAATTATCCATCTTGCGTCGATAGACACAAAAACGACCGCGATTTTTATGGCAATGAATGGAGAGTTTATTTAAAACACACGGGAAGCGTTTGGAGGGACCGCCGCGAGACGCTTACATTATATGACAATCTAGGAAAAATAGTGGATTCAATAAGTTATTGATCTAGTATCCGAAAAAGTGCCACTGCAAAGGCGACAGAGACATTTAGAGATTCCTTCTCACCCTTCATTGGAATCTCGACAATGATGTCGGACAGTTTAAGTAAGTTTCGAGAGATACCCTCGACTTCGTTTCCGACAACAAAAACCGTCTTATTTTTAACTTTTATATTTTTATAGTTTTTGGAACCTTTAGCTTGTTCCAAGGCCACAATTTCAAAACCTCCTTGCTTTAGCTTCTTTAAAATAGACTTCGGGTCTTTCAGGTATTCCCAAGCAATACTTTTTTCAGCACCCAGAGAGACCTTAGCAATACCTTTTCTCGGTCTATTAAATCTATCAATTGGGGTTGGGGTGTAACCTGAGATATAAATTTTTGATACCCCTAGAGCGTCAGATGTTCGAAAAATAGAGCCAACGTTATGAGTACTACGAATATTGTGAAGTAAAACCACAACTTCTTTCGGCTTTGTCATGGAAAGCAATATAACATATAATATTTTTATGCATATACTTACTGTTTTTCCCCTACTTCTAAATTATGGCTTTTTTGCTCCAACGATTTTGCGAATAGGAATCGGGGGGTTGCGTCTTCTTGCAGGTGTGGACAGAAGTAGGAAAGACTATGGTTGGACAGGGATCTTTTATATCGTCTCCAGCATAATGATTATCGTGGGTCTTTATACCCAGATCGCAGCAGTGGTTGCAATCCTGTTAATCAAATTTGATTATTGGACAGAAAGAAAAGCTGGTCCCGTTCCTCGGGAAAAAATTGCTCTTATGGTCCTCATGGAACTTATTTTAATCTCTCTTCTCCTTACCGGTCCAGGCGCTTTCGCTTTTGATTATCCATTGTAGATATCAGGAATGTAGGTTTTCACCAATTTTATTAGGTGCGTTTTTGGCGACATGGGCTATTGCATCAGCTATCTCATCTAAATGAGTATCGATAGCTTCATTTGTTATATGTTTGGTAAAAAATCCATCCTTAAATGAGAAATAGTCACGATTTAAATCGGAAATAATAGTTTCAGGTTTAGTTGTATGATGCATTCCATCGACTTCGATATATAAATTATCTTTGGGAATGTAGACGTCAATGTGTTTGTGTCCATCCCAATGTTCGACTTCTAGTTCCACTCCTCTTTTTCTAAGAGCGTCAACTAATTCTAGTACTTGAGGAGTAGGTCTATTATTCGGCATCAAATTAATTATACCAATAAATTTATTTTTTCTCTGTTTTTTGATATACTTAATAAGAACTTTGATGCCCTCTAAAAAATCATTAATTTCTATATCAAAATCTCTAATTGCGACACAAATGTTTGTACTTGTGAGCTGTACACCAACTTGTGGGGAAATTAAAATGGCTGTAACAGCCATTTTAATTTCCCCACAAGTTATATAGCTTATAATTAGGGTTTTTGTGTCTATAATATATTCATTATCCCCAACTTCTTGAAATTTTCATTTAACTGATATAGACTTTACATACCTGCCCGTGGATACGGGTTATCGGTTCGCAAAACCTGGCTAAATGCCAGGTTTTTGCTTTTTTACGACCTCAGCAATGTGTCTCTTAATATTTTGAGCATTTATTATCTTATCAACTCCTTTTCTTAAATCAGAAGAAATAAACCCTCCCTTAAATAAAATAATTTTCTTACCTTTTCCTTTTAAAAAGCGAATTAAACTAATAAAATCAGCATCACTAGAGAATAAGGCTAATGTGTCATATTGATCTAAAAGACGCATCGAGTCCACTGATATTTCTACATCAAAATTACATTTTGGAACATGCACATAAACACCCTCACCATCAGAAAATGTGTCCCTTTTATTTGAAAATATTTCTTCAGGCGAAAGATGATGTCTGACTTTTTGGATTGGTTTTGTAAATACTTTTTTACCAAATATAGATCTTGTTGCTGAAAGAAAGCCAATAGATTCATGTCTAGAAGGATCATGACCATAATAAAAACGCACATGGTCAGAAAACAGAGATATAAAGTCATAAAGGGCTGGTAATTTTATCCTAAATTTTTCATCGTCTTTCAGAAGCTTATTCTCGGAATCTTGCCTATCCTCATTAAACCAATAATTAACATTCCCAAAATCTATAACAGTCATTATCTTTCCATAAGACTTGCTTATACCAAGCTCGCCAATAACATACTGCTTTTTAAATTCTTCTAGATTCATTTGTAGCAAAACTATATCAAATAGAATCAAAAAGTCATGTGGTCAGGAATAGTTTTTTACTAAAAACTTTCCCGACCCGGACTCGCTTGTGGGTCTGCCTGAGCAGACGACGCGCTCCGTCTCGCACACGTACGAAAAAATTCCCGTTCAGGGAATTTTATTCGTCGTGTGCGCCCAGCAGGAATCGGACCTGCGACTTTCTCCTTAAAAGGGAGCTACTCTACCAGCTGAGTTATGGGCGCATAAGCTTTGAGTAATCAAACTGCTTTGATTTCTCAAAGACTTATGCGAGCCGGAACTATGTTTTTTCAGTAGAAAAAACAAGTGAGGCAGGGTCGTGGAATTCTGTTCGCGTCGGCGAACAGAATATCCCTGACCATGATTACTTTAGCTACTCGAAAAATATACAAGAAAAAAGGCTAAAAATCAACAAAAAGAGAATGCGGCCATTTTCAGTGACCGCATTGCATAAGAGCTAACATGAAGGACCATGCCACCCTTGTGATCTGATCTGCTCTCGGTGGTTTAAGTCACGGATCAGAGCCTCATTCTTCCCCAGTCGCACAGCGATGGCTTTTATGGAAAACTCGCTTTCCTTTAGAAGCCTTATGGCCCTCTTCTCCTCCTCTGACGACAGAGTAACCGCAAATTGCCGATCTCGGCGCATAAATACCACCTCTTCAAAAAAGTTAACATACTAAAGTGAAAGTATCCACTTCTCTAGCATAATTTCCAAATCCCCTTCACCCTGACGAACTCTGTGGGTCATTTGTACCAAATCGGAAGACATGTTTTGGAGTTCTTCTATTTTATAATTTTTTGAACCGTTTAAGGCATTTTTATAAACAAAGGGAGAAAGACCAGTTTCTGCTAAAGTACTGGATTTAAGAGAGATAATCATATTTTTTACTTGCCAGAAAAAAATTCCATGGATCTCCTCTGGAGCTGTACCTTTGTAAATAAAATCAATAAATTTTGTCCAAAGTTTTTTCTTGTCTTTACTTACTAAACCATCTGCAATCGAAAATATACTTCCAGTTGGTTTTCTAAACTTATCTTCATCTTTTTTTTCAAATTCCTGGACCTGTTTTGCAACCTTTTTTATTTTAGTTAGAGTAGCCGCATCAATTTTGCTTTCCAGCATGAGGAATACTTGTTTTGATTCTGCCACTTCCTTAATCCTATCCAACACATAATCCTTTACTTCTTTTCTTTCAAATAAATTGTCCAAAACAACAGTGTATTTCTGTTCAAACAAACCCTGGGAGACAACTAGCTCATCAAACCTGCCCTCGACCCAACTTTCTGTATTCATCCTAAATAGCTCCGAGCCTGGTCTTTTTTTCTGCGCCGAATCTAAAAGCTCATGGAGCTTTCTGCGAGACTTTTCTGTATCTGTACCGAAAATTAAATAAAGCATATTCAGAGAGCAAAAATAAGTTTTCTGGAGACTTGGGAGCGCGACGGCGCGAGCACGAGGAATTTTCCAGTAAGAAAATATCCGTGCTCCAGAAAATTTGTTTTTGCTCTCTGAATTATAGCAACTTCTTCAACTCACCCCAATTATCCCCCGCATTGGCTTCAGCCGCCATGACTACTCCAGAAGCCTTACCAGGCGGCAGGACATTTTCCATTATATTCCTTATTTCCGGTGCAATTTTTTCGACCAGATCAACCTTAATCTCGTAGACAAGTTCATCGTGAACTTGAAGCAAAAGTCTCACATCTTTTTTTATTTTTTTGAAAGCTAGGACCTTATCGATCTCAATCATGGCCAGTTTGATTATGTCTGCCTCTGTACCTTGAATAGGCGCGTTAACTGCCATTCTCTCTGCAGCGGCTTTCATAAATGGGAGTCTGGAGTGAATTTCTGGAAAATATCTTCTTCTGCCATAAAACGTTTCGGTATAACCTTTTTGACTTGTCTGCCTTTTAATTTTCTCTAAATATTCCGCTAAACCAGAGAATTTTTTGAAATACTCATTTAAAAACTTCTGCGCTTCTTCTCTATTTGTACCAATATTTTTCTGCAGTGCCGTTACCCCCATACCATACATGACACCAAAGTTTATAACTTTAGCTTGAGATCTCATGGCCTTGGTTACCTCATCCGGATTAACCCCAAAAACTTCGCACGCCACAGCCGTATGAACATCTTCGCCTTTCTTGAAAATCTCAATTAATTTCTTATCACCGGACAGAAATGCGGCGATCCGAAGTTCAATTTGGGAGTAATCAAATGAAACAATCTTGTAACCCTTCTCCGCAATAAAAGCCTTGCGAATTTCCCTGCCTAATTCTGTTTTAATCGGAATATTTTGAACTCCCGGATTTTGGCTAGCCATTCTGCCTGTAGCAGATCCGGCTTGCAAAAATTCTGGGTGAAGCCTCTCATTTTTATCTAAAAGTTTTGGGATAGTATCGATATAAGTACCCAAAAGCTTTGCCAATTCCCGATAATCTAGTACAAGTGAGGCGATAGGATACTCGTCTTTTAGTTTTTCCAATTCTGATTCCTTGGTTGAAAATCCACCAGTGGCTGTCTTTTTTTGACCCTTTGTTTTAATACCCATTTTGACAAAGAGCATCTCGCCCAACTGTTTTGGGGAAGCGATATTAAATTCTTCACCTGTTATTTTCCAGATTTTTTTTTCAAGACTATTTAGTTCTCTATGATATTTTTTGGATAAATCGTCCAGAAAATCAGCATCAATTTTTATGCCTACTTCTTTCATCTCTTTTATTATCGGAATAAGAGGGCGTTCGATCTTATCTAAAACAAATGAGAGATCCTGGTCTTTAATAATTTTCTCTAGGGCTTTTCTGGCATCAGATAGAGTATTTGTCCTGGTATAAGAAAGTGCATCCTCTAAAGTTGGCGTAGTTTTACTAGAATCAACTACCCAGAGCATGAGAGCAGTATCATAAGCTTCATCCGGATTTTCTTCTTTTTCTTCCTTTTTTTCAACTTCGATTGATAAAACTTCGGCTACTTTTGTCGCCAGTGTTCTAAACTCCAATTCCACAAATAGCTTTTCAACCTTTTGAATATCTACATCTTCCTCCCAAGGTTTTTCAGGTAATTTAAATTTAATCGGTGCATCTCGCCTAATAGTTGCGAGCATCTTAGAAAACAAGGCTTCTTCTTCACCTTGTTTTAAAAGCTCGATGATTCTTGGTTTTATACCTGCCTTAATAAAATCTTTCTCACCTTTCCTTAGTCTTTTATAAATATCTTCAATAGAACCAAACTTTACGATGAGTTCCTCGGCTGTTTTTTCGCCAATGCCAGCTATGCCGATTATGTTATCCGATGGATCCCCACGTAAACCTTTGTAATCAGGAAAGTACTTGGGTGGAAATTTAAACCTCTCGATGATTCCTTTTTCGTCATAAATGACAGTATCCTTTATTCCCTTGCGCAAAGTATAAACTCTTACCTTCTCACCAGATATGAGCTGCATCGTATCCATATCTCCCGAAGCAATGACTACATCAATGTTTTTATCTTTGGAAACAGCCTGAGTAATTGTGCCGAGCATGTCATCGGCCTCAAAACCTGGATGAGAATACATCGGAATATTTAGGGCCTTGAAAACATCTTTTGATTTTTCAAGCTGAGTTATTAGTGCATCATCAATCTCTTTTCTAGTGCCTTTATATTCTTTATAAACTTTGTGCCTAACAGTCTCACCCGGTAAATCGTAGCAAGCAATAAGATAGTCCGGTTTTAAATCCTTAACCAACTTGATGAGCATGGTGCAAAGACCATAGAGAGCTCCCGTTGGCTCGCCCTGAGAGGATTGGAACTCGGGCAGAGCATGATAAGCTCGATGAATTATGGCGTGCACATCGAGGAGGACTAGTGTCTTTTTGTCTTTAGACTTGGTCACAAACTAAGTATACCCCCACACTAAGTTTAGACAAAAATCACTTCTTCGTTTGGCAAAATATGTTGAACTTAGTGTAGGGGATACTCCATTAATCTACTATTTCTATTTGGCGTTTATTCTCACCCTCAAGGGTTTCTAATTTTATTTTTATATGCTCCGGCATAATATTCTGCACATTTTCTGGCCATTCAATAAGTATCAAGTTCTCTCTTTCCGAAATAATTTTATTCCATCCCAGATTTACCAACTCTTCTGGTTTTTCCAAGCGATAAGCATCGATGTGAATCAGGAATTTAAATTTCTGATCTTGAAGCTCATAAATTTTCTCTATTACAAAAGTTGGACTAGTTACTGTCTCAACGATTCCTACTGCTTTGGCTAAAAACTGCGTTAGTGTAGTTTTACCAGCACCCAAATTCCCATAAAGACCGACAACTGTTGCAGAACCTTTTGGAGAAAGATTAGAGACAAAATCCTCTGCTATTTTTTTTGTTTCCTCGAGAGAATTGGAAGTATAAATCATGAAAAAATACTAGCATATTTAGAGTACGAAAAAAGCCGCCATTACTGGCGACCTTCGCGGTGGCACTATTGCCACCGCGTGTGCAAAGAACTTACTGACGACGGTAGAGCTCCCAGGTCTCGCTCCGCACCCGATTGTACTGAACGTCGGATACGTTGAGGTAGAAATTTCTCTCCTCGACGATCACCCCCTGAGCCGGATTCGGTTCACTCACGGCAGCAAGCGGTATTTGCACGCTGCTGCTATCCTTCGCCATCTGGCGTCTGAAGGAGAGCGTGATCGAGCCGCCGGGGCACAGCCCACGAACAACGGTGCCGAAACCATGAAACGATGTTCGAATGTCTTTGTAAAGCGGCGTCGTGTTGACCACGGTCAGCTCCACCCCGACATTGAAAACATCGTAGTTCTCGGCATTCGAGCTGACCCAGACACTGTCTGCTGGACAGCCGACCACGTTCGCGTGTGAGATTGCCTTGCGCTCTTCATGCTCATGCTTGGCAGTGTTCTTGTCTTCCTTCTCGACTTGCTCGCGCGCCTTTTTGTCGAGGCGCGATTCGGACTTGCGCGCCTCCTTCGCAAGAAGTTCGAGGCGTTCTTTCACCGCAAGTTCGATGGCCCGCATCCGGACCTTCTTGTCCTCCGGCGTCTCGCCCTGCGGAGTTACACTCTTTGCGAGTATGAACTCCTCCAAGGCGTCCGGCGTCTTCTCCTGAGCATACGCCGCCCCGGAGAACGCAATCAAGGCCACCAAGGCCACCAATGTCAATCTGTGCGTCATTGCGCACCTCCTGTTCCCAATTATATACCAAAAAATATATTATGTCAAGCGGAAAAAGCCCTTATTTTAAAGGCTTTTTTACCCTACTTAGGATTAGGTGTGTTATTATTTAGATATGGTTATTTTCGACGAGGATAGTCAGAACAAACGTGTCTCTGACCTTCGAAAACAAGAAGAGGAAAATCTAGCTCAAACCTTATCTGATAGATATGGTATCCCCTACATTGACCTTACAGTCACACCTATTGATATTGACTCGCTACGGGCAATAACAGAGATTGAAACAAGAGAAGCCCAACTTGCTGTTTTTAATGAAGTAAACCGAGTTTTAAGTGTTGGCGTACTCGCACCCAATAACCCTAAAACACAAGAAGCAATTGAAAAAATAAAAAGTAAGGGTTATGAAGTGAAACTCTACTTAGTGTCACATGCAAGTCTCAATAAAGTCTGGGAAAGATACAAAGATTTATCTTACTCATTTGAAACAAAATCAGGAGCATTGGATATTTCGAATGAGCAAATAACTGAGTTCCTCTCTCAAGTCCATACTATTCCCGATGTTCAAAAACTGATTAGCGATATCTTGGCGATGAAAAAAAGTTATCGTATTTCTAGAACCATGGAAATTATTTTGGCTGGAGCAATCGCTACCAACGCTTCTGACATTCACTTTGAGCCGGAAGAGGGTTATGTGAGACTACGTTACCGCCTAGACGGTATGTTAACTGATATTCTGCAATTCGACTTGGAGACATACAAACTAATCCTCTCGCGTATAAAACTTGTTTCGAATCTAAAACTAAACTTAACTGGTGCCCAAGATGGCAGATTTAGTATAAAGATTAACAAAGACGAGATAGAAATAAGAACTTCCCTCTTACCCGGGGCATATGCCGAATCAATTGTGCTTCGAGTCCTAAATCCCAATTCAATTTCAGTGCCACTAGATCAACTAGGAATTCATCCGAAGCTTTTGGAAGTAATCTTTCACGAACTTTCTAAACCAAATGGTATGCTCTTGCTTACTGGACCAACTGGATCTGGAAAAACCACAACTTTGTATGCCTTCCTAAAAAAAGTTCATAACCCAGAAGTTAAAATAATCACTGTCGAAAATCCGATAGAGTATCATTTGCCTGGCATAGTTCAGACCCAGACGGATGAAAAAAAGGAATACACGTTTGCTGCAGGCTTACGCTCTGCCCTAAGGCAAGACCCAGATGTAATTATGGTTGGTGAAATAAGAGACTCAGAAACAGCAGAAACAGCTATTAATGCAGCGCTCACAGGACACTTGGTTTTCTCGACACTCCACACTAACAACGCTGCTGGAACATTTCCGAGACTAATTGACCTCGGTATAAATCCTAAAATTATCTCTTCGGCTATTAATTTAGCCATGGCTCAAAGATTGGTCAGACGTCTTTGTAATAACTGCAAAAAACAAGTCCCCCTTGAAGGCGAAGACAAAGAGACTATATCTAAAATTATTTCTGAAATTTATGACAAAAACTATTTAAAAAGTATTGATCAGAGTCATGTTTATCAGGCAGTGGGATGCGCTGAGTGTAATATGATCGGTTTTAAAGGCAGGATTGGTATTCACGAAGCGATAATAATGGATAGCAACATTGAAGAAGTTGTGAGAGAAAATCCTTCCGAAAGAGAGATCAAAACAGCAGCTAGACCGCAGGGGCTTTTGAGTCTAAGACAAGACGGCATAGTAAAAGTCCTAGGGGGTATCACCACCCTAGAAGAACTCGAGAGGATTATTGATATTGAGAAAGATTAGTTTGCTAATTTGATTTTTTAAGCCTCCGCAGTTCGGCTAGAGTCGTTCGTAATAGTGATTTTGAAACACCCTCAAAAGCTCCAGCGAGCTTTTTCAGCTGTCCTCGGCCTCTACTTGTCAAGAAAGTGCGCTTCTCAAGGCCCTGCTAGAGGCCTGCGGAGGTTTCAAAATCACTATTACTCACTGGACAGCTCCAGGTTAACAGTTTCCAGTACTTTTTCCACTTGCCTAAAGAGAGTTCGTAAATATACTGGCAATTAGAGGAGATTTGTCTCCAAAGCATAAATCTCTAAGCAACACTTTCAATAATCAATATCGAAAGCTAAATATTAAACAAAGGATAATTCCAGAGTATTACACAAGGTAATACCCAGAATGTCCTCGCAAAAACATTCTTAAACCGTGAAGTTTAGTTGCTTAGAGATTTATATTTTGGAGAGCTCAATGTGCTTAGATCTAAAGACTAGCATAAAAAACTTTTCGTGTCAAGCCGAGCCAGCTACGCTCCTTCCCCTTGCAAAAGGGATAATATTGTATAATTGAAAAATGGCAGGAAAAAGAGAAGTAAAAAAAGAGGTAGAGTCAGAGATAGTGGTCGGCAAAGATGCTCTATTTTTAGATACCACTCTTCGCCCTACTGCCTGGGACGACTACGTTGGCCAAAGTAATATTAAAAAGAACCTTAAAATCTTGCTTACTGCAGCTAAAGAAAGAAAACACCCACCAGAACATATACTTTTTTACGGACCACCGGGTTTAGGCAAAACCACTCTTGCCTACCTCATAGCTAAAGACACTGGAAACCAGATGAAAGTAACTTCGGGTCCTGCTATCGAGAAGATAGGAGACCTTGCTTCCATCCTAACCAATCTCTCGGCCGGAGATATTTTATTTATAGATGAAATTCATCGCTTGAATAAGGCTATCGAGGAAGTCCTGTACCCTGCCATGGAGAGAGGCTCCTTGGATATTATTATTGGCAAAGGTCCTTCTGCTAGAACGATCCAGCTCGAACTGCCGCCGTTTACACTTATCGGGGCAACTACCAGAATTGCCATGATTTCTTCACCCCTAAGATCAAGGTTTTCTGGAGGAATATTTAAACTTGAGTTTTATACAAACGAGGAAATCAAAAAAATAATCGGGCGCTCAGCAAAAATACTTGGAATCAATCTGGAATCTGATGCGGGTGAAGAAATAGCCAAAAGATCCAGATTTACACCACGTACCGCAAACTATTTTCTAAAGAGATGTAGAGACTACGCTCAAGTTCACAAGACGAAGTTAAATAAGGACTCTGTAAATAAAGCGTTACAACTACTTGGGATTGATGAAGTTGGACTCTCGCCTTCGGATCGAGATATTTTGCATACTATTGTAAATAAATTTGCCGGTGGACCAGTGGGCTTGAACACCTTGGCCGCAGCACTCTCCGAAGAGCAAGCAACGATTGAAGAATTCAATGAACCTTATTTAATTCAACTGGGATTTATAGACAGAACACCTAGAGGAAGAACTATCACAACACTCGGTTATGAACACTTGGGGTTAAAGTCACCTACACTTTTGTAATTTTTAAAATCAAAAAAACGCTAAAGTCTTTTGATCCCGAAGGAAATAAAACCTTAACGTTGTACGGTTGGGGGCGACAGCCGCCCCCTTCCTGCCGGCGTACCGGCGATCAGCTTCAGCGGGCGATGACGGCCTGCTTCTTCTGGCAGCGGTGACCCTTGATCGTCGCGAACAGGCGATTGGTGGTGCCGGGGGTCCACAAGGACATGCGCATGTGAGTTTCTCCTCCGGACACTTGGCCGTACCTCAGCACGGACCGGGAACGTGTCCACTTTTCACTGTAGCATTTGTATAAATATGAGCAACACACCTTTATCCACAATGATAAAGGGGAGGTTTTCAGGCCACCCCTTCTGCGGGCGAGGTCAGCTTAGGGTTTCTTGCCGGCCTCTTTTTTCTCGTCCTTGGCTTTCTTCGCCATTGTCCTTTGGCATCACTCCTTTCGGGAAATCCCACGCCCTTGGGATCCATTCATAATTGTAGAGAATTTTGATTTTTTAAACAATACAAGTACAATTCGACTAACATGTCAGGTCATAACAAATGGTCAAAAATTAAGCACAAGAAAGAAAAGACTGACGCTCAGAAATCCAAGATTTTTGGCAAAATGGTTAAACTTATTCAGGTTGAAGCTAAAAAAGCAGGAGGTAATGTAAACTCCCCGGGACTTAAAGCCGCGATTGAAAAGGCCAAATCATTTAACGTCCCCAATGACAATATCGACCGCGCTATAAAAAAATCTGCTGAGGCAGGAGCGATGGAGATAGTTGTCTACGAAGCCTATGGCCCTGGGGGTTGTGCCATGATTATTGAAGCTCTGACCGATAATAAAAACCGTGCCAATCAGGATGTTAAAACTATTTTATCTAGAAATGGTTTTGCTATGGCTGGACCCGGAGCGGCTTCTTGGGCCTTTACGCATAACCCAGGCGAGGAATGGATCCCAACTTCAACCATTCCTCTTTCTGATGAGGATGGTGAGAAATTAATAAAACTTACAGAAGAGCTGGAAGAATCAGACGAGGTGCAAGATGTGTACACGAATGCTGAGTAATTATTCTATCCTTTTACCAAAAAATTTTTCTTCTTCCGCCTGAACAATTGGATGGGACTCATCTGAAGAGATACCTTGTTCATTTAAATCGATTTCTAAGAGCTCGTGGAACATGCGCATTCTCTGCTTCTCAGCTGATAAACCATATAAAATATATATGTCATAACCCTTGATCTCAGTTGAGGTTGACCAGAAAGCATCACTTTCGTCTACTTCTTCCTCATTAAGAAATAGGATTTGGAATTTGAAACTACTGAAACTAAAAACTTTTTGTTCATTGATCACAAAAGTATCAAGAAATTTTAGTATTTCTTCGCTTCTTACTATATAACCTTCTTGCGACCCTGGAGACTCCATAAATCGATTATACCAAACAACTAAGCCTGACATGACATATAATATAAATATGCGAATTATCTCGATTGATCCTGGATACGAAAGGTTAGGTATTGCGGTGATAGATAAAAAAGGGGGAGAAAAAGAGACCCTAGTTTTTTCAGAGTGTTTTAAAACGCCAGCTAAACTTCCTCATGCAGAAAGACTCAGTTTAATTGGCAAGAGAATAAAGGAGATTATAAAAAAATATAAGCCAGAAGCACTCGCCACAGAAAAACTATTTTTTAGTACAAACCAAAAAACGGCTATGCTTGTGGCAGAAGCCAGAGGTATCATTCTTTACACTGGTAGCTCGCTTGGCTTAGAAGTTTTTGAATATGAACCGATAAATGTAAAAGTGGCCATTACTGGTTACGGTAGAGC
>CAZNUU010000003.1:0-79565 GCA_964576615.1 uncultured Candidatus Saccharibacteria bacterium | reverse complement strand
CCATTTCAGTAGCAATGGATTTGCCTGAGGATTTATGTAAAAAAGGTTCTCTTTCTGATAAGTATGGTGATCCTAACACGGAAGGTCGTGTAATAATGGCTGAGTATAAGGACTTTTATCTGGTTAATGTCTATACTCCAAATGCTAAGGACGATTTAACCCGTATCCCCCTTCGTTACAAAGGTTGGGATCCCTGCTTTCTTGCATATGTTGAAAAACTTAATAAAAAGAAACCTGTAGTTTTCTGTGGGGACTTAAATGTCGCTCATTTTTCAGATGATTTAGCTAGACCAAAAGAGAATGAGGGTCTAAAAGGTTACACAAAAGAAGAAAGAGAAGGTTTAGATAAAGTAGTTAAGGCTGGATTCGTGGATACATTCAGGATGTTTACCAAAGGAAACGGACACTACACTTGGTGGAGTCACTTTGCAAACGCACGGGCAAGAAATGTTGGATGGAGAATTGATTATTTTTTTGTAAGCGACAAACTAAAATCAAAAGTTAAAAAAGCAAAAATCCATGCAGATGTTTTAGGCTCTGATCACTGTCCTATAGAGCTAGAAATAGAGACAAAATAAGGATATCCACAACAATGTCCTTTACATAAATTTCTAAAGGACATAAAATTATTTTAGAACTAGATTTAATGTCCGATATCTTCGGACGGAGTTTCTGGTGTTGTTCTTTGAGTGTGTTGTTTGTTAGTTTTTGAGTCGGCCGACTCCCACAAGAAGACTGTCCTGGTTAAGTTTAGCTAGGAAATCAACATATCCTCACTTTATCTCTATTTTATTTAATTTCGTGATATTGTGTCCTGCTTTGTCTTTGCTGGGTGGCTCTTCTCCCCTTAAACCGCCTAACGATGAGTTGTTATCTCGCATAACCCCTCACCGTTGGGCGGTTTTTTATACAGTAGAAAATTATACTTTTCATCGCACCCTCAAAAGCTCCAGCGAGCTTTTTCAGCTGTCCTCGGCCTCTACTTGTCAAGAATGGTGCCTTGACAAGACCATGCTAGAGGCCTGCGGAGGCTCTGAAAAGTATAATTTTCTACTGTACCCAGTGTTTTTTTCTTATCTTTTTTACTTCTTTTTCTTCTGCTTCTTGTTTGGTTTCTTTCCCTTTTTGGCCGAGCTTTTCAAGTTCAGTATCTTCCATTAAAACCAGCTCCTTAGCCCTATTTTCTAGATATTCCTCCGTATTTTTTGATGGATCTTCCAGAACTTCCTCCAGGAGAGCGTGTAAGGTATTCCCAATTTTTGGTCCGGGTGGGATATTAGTTACTTCCATCAGTTTTTTACCGTCAATTTTTAGCATACCAACAGATACTGGGTCACGCATAGCTTCCTCTATCATGGAGTGATACTTTCTAAGTCGATACGGATCTTCTTTGGGTCTACCAGTGCCAATTCTATCTGAAACTCGCAGGTTCATTAGGTCCCAAATGTTTTCTTTGCCAACATTTGCAATCATTCTACGCACCGCGGATAGGGTGATTTGCTCCGTATCCGAAAAAAACATATGCCATCTAACTAGAGTTACTACCTTATCTACAATTTTATTTGAATATTTCAAATCTTGCAGTATTTTCTTCGTTACTTTCGCACCTATTACTTCATGGCCATAAAAAGTCCAGGTATCTTGTTCTTTTCCCCATCTGCGAGCGTCGGGTTTGGAAATGTCATGAAATAGAGCCGCTAAACGGATCTCGAGTGGGTAGCCCTTATCTGCAGCGTGCTGAAGTGAGCGTATCAAATGTTCCCAAACATCAAAGGAATGGGCCCTATTTTGTTCAACTCCAATTGTTTTCTCGAGTTCAGGGATAACATATGCTAATAGACCTAGTTTTTTTAGGGAAACCAAACCATTCATTGGTTCCTTGGACATAACTATTTTTGTAAACTCGTCTCTTATTCTCTCCCTCGAGATATTTTGAAGCAGGTGAGCGTTATCGAGTATCGCTTTTTCAGTTTCTGGATCAAGCTCAAACGAAAGTTCCGATAAAAACCTAATTGCCCTAAGGAGTCTAAGTCCGTCTTCTTTAAATCTCTTCTCTGGATCCCCTACTGTTCTAATGACTCTGTCTTTTATATCCTTTTGCCCCTCAAAATTATCAATTAGTTCCCTTTTGGATACAGAATAGGCCAAGGCATTTATTGTAAAGTCCCTTCTTTTTAAATCGTCCTCCAGTTTTTGACTAAAAGTGACATTATCCGGATGTCTGTTATCTGAATATTTTGATTCCAGCCTGTATGGTGTAACTTCAATTGTTTTTAGGCTTTCGTCCTGTACCTCTTCGTTTACGACTCCAACTGTTCCGAAGGTGTTCTCATAAAATGTCTTGTTAAATAAGGCTATAATTTCATCTGGTGTCGCGTTAGTTGTGACATCCCAATCCTTTGGTTCCCTCTTTAAAACTAGATCTCTAACACATCCTCCCACGACAAAAGCCTCAAACCCTGCTTTTTCCAGAGTCTCTGTAACATTTTTTACCTCATTTGGAATGGGAAAATTGTGCATTTCTAGTTTTTATTATACTATGAAGCATTATTTGCGGTTATGGTTTAGTGGTAGAACACGTCCTTGCCAAGGACGAGATCCGGGTTCGATTCCCGGTAGCCGCACAAAAACGTTAGTTTTTTGTGCGGCTAAGATGAAAATGGAATTTTCATCTAGGGAATCGAAAAGCGGAGCGGGCACCAGCTTAGTAGAGCTGGTCGCGAGCTGCGGACACGACTTTGACGAGCGACGGCGAGTCAAAAGTCGTGGAAGATTCCCGGTAGCAAAAACTGTAGGAATCGATCCTTACAGGATCATTACCCCAATTGGATATTTTTGTTCGTAAACTCCAAAAATATCTCAATCATGCTTCGATTCCTGACGAAAGCTGTACCCACAGCTTTCTCCGTGGGCACAGAATTTTCGTACGCGAAAATTTGTGGTCAGGCATAATTTTCTACTGAAAATTTGCCCGACCCGGACTCGCGCTGTCGCGCTCCGTCTTGCACAAAACATACCCATGTTTTGTGCACCCGGCAGGAATCGAACCCACATCCACGGTTCCGAAGACCGGTACTCTATCCGTTGAGCTACGGGTGCATGCAGTCCATACTAGCACATTAGCCTTTTTTGCCAACTTGCCAAAAATATTGTCTAAATTGTGGAAAACTGGGGATAAACCTGTGGACATGTGTATTAAGGACAGTCTTTAATGTCTTTGTCTCATTAATTGGCAATATTTTATATCACGTTTCACGTGAAAATAGTAAATGTTATTTGTGAAACTTTTAGACCATATCCAAAATCTCGTGATATAATTGTTTCATGAATAACGAAAAATCTCCCAAAGAACCAACAGAGAAGCAAAAATTGGGCAGAATAGGGGAAGATTATGCCTGTGAGTTTCTAAAAGATAAGGGCTACTCGGTTACTGAAAGGAATTATCTAAGAAAGTGGGGTGAACTGGATATAGTTTGCAAAAAGTCAGCTAAAATTCATTTTATTGAAGTAAAGTCTGTCAGTAGAGATCTAAAGGGTGGTGTTATTCATGAAACAAATGATGAGTATAGACCGGAAGATAATATGCACCCTTGGAAACTTAAAAGACTAAGTAGGGCAGTGCAGTCTTATTTACTAGAAAAAAATCTTGATGATGTTGATTGGCAGTTTGACGTAGTAACAGTGTACGTAGATTTAGATAAAGGACTTAAACAAGCAAATTTAATAGAAGATATTGTCCTTTAATTTCGAACCTTGAGTTTGTAGTTCGAAAGGTTATAATTTACCTGTGAAGATATGTCGTTACTGCAAAGAACCTTATCCGGAGTCATATTTTGGAGTAGCCTTAACTACACATGATAAGGTTTATTATCGACATAAATGTAAGTTTTGTTACCAAGATACAAAAAATCTCCTTAGGCGCAAGTACGGGAAATGGTTAATTGATTATAAAACTAGAAATGGTTGTAAGATTTGTAGAGTTTCTGATCCAAGAGTATTAGAATTTCATCATAGGGATAAAAGTAAAAAAGATTTCTCGGTTTCATTTGGGTATTACAACAGGTATGGTCTAGATAAGATGAAGCGGGAAATAGGGAAATGTGATATATTGTGTGCTAATTGTCACAGGATATTGCATTTTAAAGAAAATAATTGGCAATAACGGGGTGTAGTATAGCGGTAGTATACATGTTTTGGGAACATGAGGCCCGAGTTCGATTCTCGGCACCCCGACAATATGAAACGTGCTTATCTTATCCATGGTTGGGAAGGATACCCAGAAAATAACTGGTTTCCTTGGTTAAAAAAAGAACTAGAAAAGAAGGGGTTTGAGGTTTTTATTCCTGCTATGCCAGAGCCGGAAACTCCAAATAGATTTAAGTGGGTAAAAACATTGCAAGACTTGATACAGGGACCCGATAAAGATGTTTATTTAATAGGTCATAGTATGGGCTGTCAGGCTATTCAGAGGTATCTAGAGTTATTACCTGAAAATACAGTTGTAGGCGGAGCAATTCTGGTCGCGGGATGGATAAATGACCCAAGATGGGAGGGGAGGACAGAGGAAGAAATGCAAGTAATAAATGATTGGTTCGATGTCCCAAAGGATTACCAAAAAATAAAATCTCATTGTAAAAAATTTATATCAATCTTCTCAAGTGATGATCCTTTTATTCTAAAAAGTAATTGGAAAGAATCAGAGGAGATGCTGGGTGCAAAAGTGATAGTCATTCCAAACAAAAATCATTTCGATGACGAGGCAGGGATTAAACAGCTACCAGAGGTATTAGAGGCTATGTTGAATTTAAGTAAATAAGTGGCTTTTATAAAAACAAAAGAAGATTTTATTTGTCAGAATTGTGGATTTGAAGTCATTGGCTCTGGTTATACCAATCATTGCCCGAATTGTTTGTGGTCAAAGCATGTAGATATTGATCCGGGTGATAGAAAAGAGGACTGTGGGGGTATGATGAAACCAATTTCTGTTTCAAAAATTGGTAAGGAGTATGTTATTACTCATAAGTGTGTTAAGTGTGGATTTGAGAGGACAAATAAAGCTGTAAAGGACGATAACTTTGATCAGCTTGTTCAGATTTCTGCGGAAAACTCAAAACTAGGATAAATAGAGCTTTGTGCTAGAATGCTTTTGTTAAGCGGGATTAGTTTAGTGGTAAAATGACAGTTTTCCAAACTGTAGTTACCGGTTCGATTCCGGTATCCCGCACAGAATTGATTTTTTTCCTAATTTTAAGTAAATTGACTACCAGAAGGGTAGGTGACCATGTTTCTGTTTACTGCAATCAAGAGTGTGCGTCGTGGAGCGGCATTTCTCGACAAGGAGCGTCCGGGATGGGCTGACAAGATCAATGTCCCTCGGCTTGATATCGGTTCACCGAGCGACTGCATCGTCGGCCAATTGCATGGCGGCGATTTCTGTGCAGGGCTCCTGACTCTCAAGGTTGACGATACAGAGAGCCTCGGGTTCATGGCGACTTCTGAAGGAGATCGAACCATTGATTTCGAGAATCTCTGGCTCACTCTCCTCTGGAAGATCAAGGTCATCTGGCGGCAAGAAGACCCAGTCGAAGCCTGAAGCTTTCGTCACGTGCCCGGAGCAAGATCTCCGGGCACGATCTTTTATATAAATTCGCTTAACTCAAAAAGCACCCTTCGATTTACTCAAGGATGCTTTTTGAGAAGTGTAAGATACAAAATAAACTATTTTACCGCCTCTTTTAGAGCCTTAGCAGCTCGGAATTTTGGAACTTTCATGGATGGAACAGAGATAGTCTCTCCCGTTCGAGGGTTTCGAGCTTGTCTTGCGGCTCTAGTCTTTGTTGAAAAGATACCAAGACCTGCGATTGAAACTTCTCCACCTTTTTTAAGTGTGCTGACGATGGAATCAATCATTAAATCTACCACTTCTTCAGCCTGAACTTTTGTTCCGCCCAATTTCTCATGAACTGCGTCTACTATTGATGCTTTATTCATATTTATTGACTTCTTTTTTCTAAAAACTCGTAATAAATTTTACTTCGCTCGACCCTTTCTAATAAAGCTATTATATATCAAGGCTTTTTTGGTGCAATATATTGCGCATATATTAATTATATGGTCTAGATTGAGCGAAATAATGAGTTTTTCAGAGCCTTGGGAGTGCGACGGCGCGAGCACGAGGAATTTTCTAGCAAGAAAATATCCGTGCTCTGAAAAAATCGTTATTGAGCGTACTTTACCTCGCAAACTCAATAGTTCTAGACTCCCTAATGACTGTAACTTTGATTTCTCCTGGGTATTTTAACTCCGATTCTATTTTTAAAGCTATATCTCTAGCCATTTTTTTGGCCTCTAGGTCAGATGTCTCAGCCGGGGTAACGAAAATCCTAATTTCACGGCCAGCTTGAAGGGCATAGGATTTTTCAACCCCCTTAAATGAGTTAGCCACTGCTTCCAGATCCTTAAGACGTTTAAGATAGTTCTCAATGCTGTCTCTCCTAGCTCCCGGCCGACCACCAGAGATTGCATCTGCAGACTGAACTATCATGGACTCGACAGTCTCATAAGGGTATTCCTCGTGATGGGCCTGCATGGCTTTGATAATAGCTTCGTCAGCTCCAAATTTCTGTAGTATCCTTCGGCCAATCTCGACATGTGTACCTACAACTTCGTGATCAAGCGCCTTTCCAATGTCGTGGACCAAGGCCCCCGCTTTTGCCACCTGAGCATTAGCGCCAATTTCCTCTGCAATCATGCCGGCAATGTGAGCCATTTCCACTGAATGAGCCAAAACATTCTGACCATAGCTAGTTCTAAAGTGGAGGCGGCCCAAAATGGAGACAATTCTAGGATCTAACCCCAGAACACCTGTTTCGTAGACAGCTTCCTCACCTCTTTCTTTGATGATTTTTGAAATTTCCTCCTCAGAAGCCTTAACCATCTCCTCGATCTTGGCGGGTTGGATTCTGCCGTCTGCAATAAGCTTCTCTAGGGCTGTTTTAGCAATTTGACGTCTCACCGGATCAAAAGAGGAAATAGTAATGAGTCCAGGTGTATCATCCACGATGACTTCAACCCCAGTTGCTCTTTCAAAGGCTTTAATATTTCTGCCTTCCTTGCCAATAATCTTACCTTTTATTTCATCGTTTTGGATGGCTACATGGGAGGTGAGCATATCTGAAGAGATGGCGCTCGATAGTCTTTGGATCGAAGTAGCTAAAATTTCTTTGGCTTTTTCTTCTAGTTTCTCATTGCCCTGAATTTCTAATTTTCGCATCCGCGCCAGGATATCTTCCTCGGATTCTTTCTCGACCGACTTTAAAATATTTTCCTTGGCCTGTTCAGGAGTGAGCCTAGCTATTTTTATGAGCTCGTCTTTTTTTTGCTTTTCAATATTCTCCGCATTTTCCCTGATAGCTCGAATCTCTTGAATTCTTATCTTTACTTCTTCGACTTCCTTATCAATCTCGGTTTGGCGGTTATCCAAAAACTCGTCTTTCTTGTTGAGACGCTCTTCATTTTTCTTATTTACTTCTTCTTTTTCTTTTATTTCACCCCGGGCGACATTTAAAATCTCTTCAGCTTTGGCCTGAGCCTCATCGGTGATTTGCTTCTCTTTGCTTTTTGCATCAAGCATCATCTGCTTGATATCTAATTCCATCGAACCCTTTTTACCAAGAGAAATAATAAGTCTCAGGTAATATCCAAGGGCAAGCGAAATAAGCGATGCTCCCGAAAGCAGTAATGCAACTATTTTTAATGACATGTTTTACGGAAAGGCCGCCTGTCTCAGGTTCTTAATTCAGCGTACTGGAATATTGGTCTTGTTTTAATCTCTATTTCTGTTTCAGAAAGAATTACCGGATAAAACTACGTGCCTGTTTTAATTTAAATAAGTAATAATCTCAATATAGTACCTTTCTCGTTTTTTGTCTACTTCGGAGATTTTTCCAAGACTTTGTCAATTAAACCATACGTCTTTGCTTCAGAAGAGGTCATAAAGAAGTCTCGGTCAACGTCTTTTTCTATTTGGCTTAAAGATTTACCAGTATTTTTGGCTAACATTTTGCTCAAGGTGTCTCTTGATTTCAAAATGTGTTTTGCTCGGATTTCAATATCTGTCGCCTGACCCCCGATTCCTTCTGCCCAAGGTTGATGGATCATTATTTCAGCGTTCGGTAGAGCATACCTTTTGCCCCTTGCTCCGGAGGAAAGAATCATTGCGCCCATGGATGCAGCGATTCCTACACAGACAGTGGAGACATCATTTTTTATATGGTTCATAGTGTCAATTATGGCAAGTCCGGCTGATACTGAGCCTCCCGGTGAATTTATGTAAAAAGATATGTCTTTTTTAGAGTCCTCGGATTGCAAAAAAAGCATTTGGGCAATAATGAGGTTTGCGATATGGTCATCAATTGGGCCATCCAGGAAAATAATATTTTCTTTTAAAAGTCTTGAGAAAATATCGTAAGCTCTTTCGCCAAATTGTGACTTTTCTATAACGGTTGGAATTAGCATAATTTTGTTGCTGCTCCGACGCGCCTTGCGGTCGGAGAGCCGACTTTTACGTCGGCTTTGGTATAAGCATGCGGCCAGTATAACAGAAAGAGTCTTTTTGTAAAATATGTTATATTTTCGCTATGAGGCTTCACAGATTTCATCTAAAAAGCCCAATCTCACAAGAGACAGTAGATATAACTGATCGGGATCTTATTCATCAGTGGCGGAGTGTTTTTCGTTACAACGTGGGGAGTCAGGTTATTTTATTTGATGGATCTGGTATTGAGTATCTTGGGATGATTACATCGCTTAGAAATCTTGGAGCCACAGTTTCTATTTTGGAGAAAAAAACAAATAACTCCAAACAAAAGATAGATTTAACATTGTGTTTAGCTATAACCAAAAGAGGCAATATTGATTTGGTAGTAGAGAAGGCCACGGAATTAGGGGTAAAGGGATTTATCCCGTTTATTTGTGATAGAAGCGAGAAGAAAAATCTAAAAATAGAAAGGTTAGAGAAAATAGCAACCGAGGCAACCGAGCAATCGGGTAGGGGAGATGTTCCAGTAGTTCGACCAGTTGTCGATCTAAAAAACCTTTTGGATAGTGATAACCTTCTTCCGGATAGAGTTTTATTTCTCGACAGAAATGGTAAATCAGTTACGGATGTTTTCAAGGAACAAATAGACAGGTTAGCGGTATTCATTGGTCCGGAAGGGGGGTGGAGTGATGCGGAGATAAAAGAGTTTTCCAAACATAATATTCAGAGTGTCTCCCTGGGTTCTCAAGTTTTGCGTAGTGAAACAGCTGCAATTGCAATCTCAAGTCTGCTGTTGTTATAAAATTTTTTTCTCACACTTTTCTTTTTGAAAAATGCAATGAGAGAGTTATTGCTTCTCTAGAAACTGAAAAACGAGCTCGTTAGTAAGAAATGTTTCAACGTAAATTCGAACGCGGAAGCGGTCTGCATCTTTGTGGTGAGAAATAATACCATCAACTTCTTTTTTAATTTCCTCCTCTTTTGGTGATATCCCCTCATCTTTAGCGATGTTATTTAATACCACTTGAGATTTTGCTCGCTTCACTGCTGTTTCACGCCAGTCTACTTTAAGATCTTCTTTAGTTTTCTTTATATGTTTTAGGTATTCATCAAACTGCAAACCGTTTCGAGCTAAGTCGTCTTCAAGTCCTGCAAGCATTTTTTCTTGTTCACCTTCAATTAGTATTTTGGGTAGTTCAATTTTCGATTTTTCAATTATTTCTTCCAGGATTCTTGTTCTTAACTTATCTTTTTCTTTCAGTTCCTTTTCAAATACAATATTTTCCCTTATTTTTTCTCTGAGCTCAGAAACATTTTTAAAATCACCGAGCATTTTAGCGAAATCATCATCTACCTTAGGTAAATCTTCGTCTTTTATCTCAGCATGATCGTGTGAATGTTCATCCAAATTCTGATTTGCATGCAGTTTTTGATGGGCAATATTTTTTCTCATATTCTCAATTACATCATCCACTTCTTTCTCGGTTGCTTCTGGAGTAGCTTTTTCTTTTTTGTTCTCTCCTTCGGCGATTTTTTTGTAGTCGGTGAGTTTTACTTCAGGAAGGAGCGAAGTCTTGATTTTAAATTCGAGTGGATTGCCTGGGGCTAATTTAGTAATTGATATTTCCGGTCTGCCGATGGCATCGATCTTGTTTTCTGCCAAAATATTTGGGTACTCTTCGTTAAGAGCAATCTCTGCCCCCTCTTCTAGGAGGGTCATTTCACCAACTTTGCTTACAACCAAGTTATCTGGTGCCATACCTTTTCGAAACCCCGGAATTTCAACAGAATCTTTGAATTTTTTTATAGCTCTTTCTCGCAGTTCTGACATTCTTTCGGAAGTTATACTTCCAACAATCTCCAGCTCTCTTTCTGGTAGAGAGTTAACGACGATATCCTGATAGTTTTTCTTTGACATGCATTAAAACATACATGGCAAAAGTCTTTTTTGCAACCTAAAAACCGCCACGTGAGATAGTAACATGCGTCAGCATCTCACGTGGCGGTTTTTAGGTTGCCTTTGGTTTTCACTCTTACGGATTTGTCTGCATTTCAGTTCCTAGGTTTGCTGTTTGTGTGCTTTGCAGGTCTGCATCAATTGTATTTAAGTCATCCGAGGAAGTGTTATTTGTGACTTGCCCACTGCTTTGAGGAGTGTTATCAGAGACCATATCCTGTTTTAATTTAGCCTCTTCAACTCGCTTGCCCCAGAAATATAGTCCACCCAAAATAATGATGGCGATAATAATAATTGTGGCAATAATTCCGCCAACTCCAGATTTGTTTTGTGTATTATCCATGTGTTTTTAATTAATCTTTCTTTATTCCTCCTTGGTAGATGTAGCATTGTGTAGACCAGAAACCCCGCGAAGTACACCCACGATCTTCATCATAGTCTCTTTTGCTTCCCGCAAGTGTAACTCTATGTTTTTCCCATCAGTTCTCATGAGTTCCAGGGTCTTTCTAAGAGTAGCTTTTGTACTTGATGCGTTTTCTTGGGAAATTTCAGTTTTCACATCTAGTTTAAGTTTATCAAAAGCTGTTTTTGCCATATCTAAGTGTCCTTTTGCTTCAAGAGCTAGACTTTCAGCTTCTGTTGTGTCTCCACCATTTGCTTTAACCTTATCTATTCTTGAAACTAATTTGGCCAAAATATTTTCAAGCCTAAATATTACTTCTTCGTACCTTGCTGACATCCTGAGGAATTTATGACCTTCCATTTTTTCCATTCTGGTCATAGTCGAACTGGCCATCATATTTTTCATCTCCATTCGCAAGGCTTCCATCCTAGCTTTTAGGGTACTACTGGCCATTGCATTGGCACTTGCTGAAACTGCGATAGGGGAAAGTATTAAACCTCCAAGCAAAATTCTCAAAACAAGTTTCTTTAACATTTGAAAGTTATTATTCTTATAATAAAGCTATTATACCTATGGAAAAGACGCTTGTCGAAAGGAACTCTTACTTATAATTGATTTCAATAGACTTAATATGTATGATTTTCCTTATGGCGAATAATAATGTAAAGGTTTTTGGCCATCTGGCACCGGATACGGATACAACCTGTAGTGCTATTTTATGGGCCTGGTATTTAAATAATTACAGTACTCAAAAGGCCACTCCTTATGTTTTAGGGCCTCTTAATAAAGAGACAATCTTTGTTTTAAACCAATGGCATGTTCCTGTGCCAGAGCTACTTGAGTCAATAAAAGATGGCGAGGAGGTTATTGTTGTAGATACAAATAACCCCCAAGAGCTTTTTCCCAATATTGGCGAAGCGAATATCCTTCAAATAATCGATCACCACAAGTTAAGCGGTCTTTCTACCAAATCTCCACTTAGCGTTACACTAAAAACATACGCATCAACTGCTACTATTATCAATGATCTTATTGGGAGTACTCCACTTCCAAAAGAGATGGCGGGGTTAATGCTTTCATGTGTTTTGTCGGATACATTGGCTTTTCGCTCGCCAACTACGACTCCCCACGACAAGGATCTGGCTGAGAAGCTGGCAAAATCTTTAGGTATAAATATAGTTGAATATTCGGATGAAATGTTTAAGGCGAAATCTGATGTTTCAGATTTCACTGACCAGGGGCTAATTAATATAGATAGCAAAAAATATCCTGTAGGAGGAAAAAATATCCGAGTTTCCGTTCTAGAGACAACTGCTCCGGAGTTAATTTTGAAAAGGAAATCGGGAATAATTTCCGCGATAAAAGAGACAGTCAAAGAAGAAAAAGATGTAGATGATGTGCTACTTTTTGTTATCGATATCTTAAGAGAAGAAGCAACAGTCTTTACTTACAGCAAACTAACCAAAGACATAGTTTCCGCCTCTTTTGGTGTTTCAGTAGAAGGAGATACAGAGGTGTTGCCTGGAATCTTATCTCGTAAAAAACAGATTCTACCCGTCCTCAAACTTCCTTAGTTATTATTCTGCAGAGATTTCTTCCGGAGCTTCTATTTTTTCAGATTTTTCTTCCTTTTTTCCTCCAGTTGATTGAATATCGATCTTCCAACCAGTGAGTTTGGCTGCTAAGCGAACATTCTGACCACCTTTGCCAATAGCTAGGGATTGCTGATCTTCTGAGACCACCACCGTTGCCTGTTTTTCTGTCTCGTTTATATCTACAGAGAGGGCTTTGGCAGGGGAAAGAGCATCCTCGATAAATTTCTTTGGATCTTCGGACCACTCAATAATATCTATTTTCTCGCCTCTTAGTTCTGACATAACAGTTGAGACACGCACACCACGTTGACCCACCATAGAACCAACTGGATCAATATGAAGGTCCTTTGTCGCTACTGCAATTTTTGTTCTGGAACCTGCTTCTCGAGCAATTGACTTAACTATGACTGTACCATTAGCAATTTCTGGTGCTTCACTTTCAAAAAGTTTCTCTAGGAATTTTGGATGTGATCTACTAAGTCTTAGGAAAACACCTTTGCCGGATTCTTCTACGCGATACAGGTATGCACGAACGCGCTCGCCTTGTGAAAATCTCTCTCCAGGAATTTGTTCTTCGTAAGGAAGAAGTCCGGTTGCTCGTCCCATGTCTAAGAAGATATTGCCACGCTCTATTCTCTGGACTGTTCCGGTGACAATTTCACCTTCTCGTTTACCGAATTCACCTAAAACAGAAACCTTTTCAGCTTCTCGAATTTTTTGCATTATAACTTGCTTGGCTGTTTGAGCAGCAATACGACTGTAGTCCTCTTGATTTTCGAGAGGGAAAACCATTTTTTCTCCTAGCTCTACACCCCTTTTGATTCTTTTTGCGTCTGCAATTAGAATATGTTTTTCAGGGTTATAGACTTCCTTCGGTGTCTCTCCCTCAGGTGTTTCTTCCGGTAGATCTTCTGGTTCCATCACAACTGTACTGTCATCCACGACAATTTTAACCTGAAACATTTCAGTTTTGCCCGTATTAATATCAAATTTTGCTTCAATTATTTGGCCTTTCTTGCCGTATTCTTTTCTGTATGCAGTAGCTAGAGCAAGCTCAATAGCCTCGATAATTTTTTCTCGAGGTATGCCACGCTCTTCTTCGAGCTGGGTTAAAACTGAGCCAATTACTTTTAGATCTACCATATGTGTTTTGTTATTTTTAAAAAAAGTTTCGGCTCGCGCCGAACTTCAATATCGCAATACTACACGAACTGAGGATTTTTGTCAAATCACCTTTATTTATACACAAATTTTGTACTAAATTGGCCTCATTTTGCTATAATTAAGGGAGCAATTTTCTCATGCATATTGAAGAGTCACAATTGAAAGATTTCATACTAGATTCGGGTCTGGTTTCCCGAACCGATATAAATTCGGCTGAAAAAGAATCCAAGGAAAAAGGTATAAATCTAGGCAAAGTTTTAGTAAATAAGGGCAAGATGACCGAGGATGACTTGCGCAGAATGCAAGCATACATTCTCGGTATTCCTTTTGTCGATCTAAAAGGTGAGAAGTTGCCTTTTGATGTTTTATCTTTAATTCCAGAACCGATCGCTCGTAATCACAACGTTGTAGCTTTCAAAAAAACTGACTCGGCTCTGGAAGTTGCCATGCTGGATACGGAAGATCTCACTGCGATTGATTTCATAAAAAAGAAAACAGGTCTAAAGATTTTACCTCGTTTAACTGACGCTGACTCAATGAAGAGTGCTATTTTGCAATATCAAAAATCTCTTAAAGCAGAGTTTGGCGACCTCATCCAAGAAGATATTGGTTCAATCAAGAATTTGCCGACTGAAGAAGGAGGTGCAGAACTGGATGAGAAAGATTTGAAAAAAATGGCGGATGAAGTTCCTCTTGTTCGCATTGTCGATACACTTTTGAAGCATGCAATACTCCAAAATGCTTCTGACATTCATATAGAGCCACAGGAGACGCAGCTTCTAGTTCGCTACAGAATAGACGGCATACTTCATGACGCTATGGTTTTACCAAAAAACATGGCGCCATCAGTTGCGGCGCGTATAAAAGTTTTAACTTCACTTAAACTGGACGAAAAGAGGTTGCCTCAAGACGGAAGGTTCAAAATTGACTCGGATGGAGAGAAGGTTTCTTTTCGTGTTTCAACCCTGCCGACTCATTTCGGAGAGAAAATCGTTATGCGACTACTCCGGGATAATGTTTCTGGCTTTACTTTAGAAGGTCTTTCTTTTCACGGGGATGGATTAGAGAAAATTCATAGGGCTCTGAAGTCCACAACCGGAATGATTTTAGCCACTGGTCCAACTGGCTCTGGAAAAACCACAACCCTGTACACTATTCTAGATATCTTAAACACTCCGGATGTAAATATTTCAACAATCGAGGATCCGATCGAGTATCAAATGAAAAGGGTAAATCAGACTCAAGTTAGGCCGGAAATTGGATTTACATTTGCAAATGGTTTACGAACTTTAGTGCGTCAAGATCCGGATATTATTATGGTTGGTGAAATTAGGGATAACGAAACCGCATCTCTCGCTGTGAACGCATCGCTCACGGGCCACGTTGTATTATCGACTCTCCACACTAACTCAGCTGCCGGCGCAATTCCTAGACTTATCGATATGAAAGTTGAGCCATTTTTAATTGTTTCAACTGTAAATGTGATTATTGGTCAGAGATTGGTCAGAAAATTAACCGAGCAAAAAGAAAAATATTTCCTTTCAAAGCCGGAGATAGAAACTTTGGGAAAATCAATAAATTTAGAGAAAGTACTCAAGGTTTTAAAGGAGGAAAAGGTTGTGCCAAAGGGGGATAACTGGGAGGAGGTTCCTTTTTATAGAACAAAAAAAGATGCTAAGCCCGAAGAATCATATGCTGGCAGATCGGGTATTCACGAAATTCTTAAAGTCACACCTGCAATCAAAGATGTAATTTTGAAATCTGGTACTACTGATGAGATTCAAAAAATAGCGGAAGAGGAAGGGATGCTTACCATGATAGAAGATGGAATTTTCCAAGCAGTGCAGGGGATTACAACGATTGAAGAGGTTCTAAGAGCTATATCTGATTAATATGCCGCTATTTAGATATGAAGTAATGAATAAGGAGGGCAAGAGAGTAAATGGCATACTCGAAGCTAAGGATAAATTTGCACTTTTTCATGAGGTTAAACAGGACGGCAGCACAGTAGTTTTTGCGGAAGAAATCAAGGACAAAAAAGGCATACCTTTTATAACTAGTTTGCCTTTTGTAAATAGTGTCTCAACTCACAGCAAAATTATCTTTGCTAGAAATCTAGGTAAGATGCTGGATGCGGGGCTTCCACTTACCCGAGGTCTAACTATCATGCAAAAGGAATCCACCGGGCAACTCAAAAAAATTCTGGGGCTTTTGAATGATTCGATTTCGAAAGGCAACAACTTAAGTGAAGCAATGAAGAATTTTCCCAGAGTTTTCTCGCCACTTTTTGTCTCCATGGTAAAGGCAGGTGAAGAATCAGGCAATCTTTCCACTGCACTTGAAAATGTGGCCATGCAAATTGAAAAATCTTACCAGCTTAATCGAAAAATAAGGGGAGCGTTAATTTATCCCGCAGTTATTTTGAGCCTGATGCTAGCAATCGGTGTGGTTATGATGATATATATGGTACCTACCTTAACCACAACCTTTAACGGTCTTGGTATAGCCTTGCCCCTTTCCACCAGAATTATTATTGGTTTAAGCAATTTTCTTCTAAATTACTTTCCTTTTGTCATTATTGGTACTGCTGGTCTAATTGCATTATTTATTTTTGCAATTAAATCTAGGATTGGCCAGAGGGTAATAGATTATGTGCTTCTACGAACGCCAATTCTAAAAGAAATGGTTAAGCAAATTAATTCTGCCAGAACTGCTAGGACACTCTCCTCCCTCCTTTCCGCAGGAGTTGATATTGTGGTTGCAATTTCGGTAACCAAAGATGTTATTCAAAATTCATATTATAAGGAGATCCTAGGTGAAGTGGAAAAAAGTATTCAAAAAGGTGGAGCAATGTCAGCTATTTTTTCAAATCATCAGGCACTTTATCCAGTTTTTGTCTCCGAGATGGCTTCGGTGGGTGAGGAAACAGGAAAAATTGGCGAAATGTTACTTTCAGTTGCCACTTTTTATGAGGATGAAATTGATCAGAAGACCAAGGATCTGTCTTCGGTAATAGAACCTTTTCTTATGATCTTCATAGGTCTTGCAGTAGGGTTCTTTGCAATCTCGGTCATATCTCCAATTTATTCAATAGGCGATAAAATTAGCTAATGAAAAAAAACAAACAAGGATTTAATGCGATAGAACTTCTGGTTGTCCTGAGCATAATAGCTTTGATAGTCGTAATTGTTTTGAACATCTTCATCCATGTCAGAAAAAATCAAGCCTTGGTTAAGGATACTGAAATAATTGTTGAAGTTCTAAATGAAGCAAGAAGTCTCACTCTTTCTTCTAAAGATTCGACAAATTATGGCGTACACATTGCTTCAGACAAGGTTACTTTTTTTACGGGAGGCACATACAGCGCGGGAAATTCCACTAATGTGGTTTATCCCCTAAACACAACTGACACCATACTAACCATCAGCTTATCTGGCGGGGGGAGCGATGTTATTTTCAACCGTTTGACTGGGGAAACCAGCCAGAACGGTACGGTGGTGGTTTCATCACCCGGGATATCCCAGAGTAAAACTGTTACAATATATAAGACAGGAGTTATTGAATCACAATGATTCGATTTAAAAGAGGTGTAGCTTTAGTCGAGATAGTCATTGGAGCAGCCATAATGACTGTGGGTATCTTGGCTATTAATGTTTCTTTTAATACTTATATGCAATATGCCTTGGCCAACCAAAAAAATGTCGAGGCAGCCAATCTTTTAGCTGAGGGACAGGAAGTTGTTTCGCTTATTAGAGACAAAGGCTGGAATAATATAGCAAAGCTTTCAACAACCACGACATATTATTTAACTTTTAGTACGGACTGGGCAACCACTACGACACCAACATACGTAGATGGTGTTTTTTTGCGAAGTTTTACTGTTACCGATGTGAAAAGAGATCTAAACGATCGCATTGCCTCATCCGGTACCTATGACCCGTACACGAAACTGATTACAGTGAACGTTGATTATTTTCAAGGTCACTCTACAACCACCAAAACCATTTCTGCTTATATAACCAATATCTAAGATGTACAAATTTAGAAAAAAATCTGGATATTCCTTAGTTGAGATGGTTATTTACATCGCTATTTTATCTTTTGTCTCGTTTGTTGTTATCAGTATGCTGCTGTCTTTCACCAATTCTTATCGCACTGTTACCGCATTGCGTATTACGGAGCAGTCAGGGATTGATTCTATGGAAAGAATGACTAGAGATATTCGTGGTGCTGCAGATGTTGATACGGTGAACAGTACTTTTGGTACAAGCCCGGGAGTTCTTACAGTTCAGAGTAACTTAAACGGTGTTCTTTCTACTACCACGAAGTTTTATGTTCAAGGCGGCATTCTCAAAGTAGATGTAAATGGGGCATACTATGGTCCACTTACACTATCCAATACCAATGTCTCAAGTTTAATCTTTAGATATCTGGATAATGGCACTACTACTGCGGTTAAAATAGATCTGACCATCACGGGAACAGTTGGCACAACCACCAAGGTAAAAAATTATCACACCACGGTGGTAGTACGAGGAAAATAATATGAAAAAAGATCTAAAAAATTTTAAATCCGGTCAAGCCATGCTCACTATGGTTATCTTTTTCATGTTTGCTTCTATTGTTATCGTTTTTGGCATCATAAATCCAATTCTAAAAGAAGCAGCAATCTCAAAAAATCTAGTTCGCTCCTATCAGAGCTTTTATACCGCACAAAGTGGTCTAGAAGATATCTATTACAGAGTAAAAAACAGTAAAGTATATTCTACGCGTGAGGATTTAAGTCTCAACAACAGTACAACAACTACCCTTACATCTGATATCACCGGAGGAAAAGATATCATTTCTCTGGCTACGACTTCTAGTAATGCTCGTAAAATGAAAATGGATATTATTCTGGGAACAGGAATTTCGTTTCACTATGGAGTTCAATCTGGTCGAGGTGGGTTCGATCTTCAAAACAGCTCATCAATAACTGGAAATGTTCATTCCGCCGGTTCTGTTACAGGTACTGGCAATAATGTTGTCGCAGGTGATGTTGTTTCCTCTGGTTCGAGTGGATTAATAAATGGTATTCATGCAACTGGTACAGCTTTTGCCCACACTATTCAGAATTCGACTGTTGACAAGGACGCGTATTACACAACAATTACAAGTACTACTGTTGGTGGTACTAGCCATCCTGGAGCGCCGGACCAAGGTGATGTTGCTCTGCCAATTCCTGATTCTCAAATAAGTGAGTGGGAATCTGATGCTGCTTCTGGAGGATCAGTAACCTGTACAGGCGGCAAGTATACAATTTCTAGTGACACTACTATTGGCCCTAAAAAAATTCCATGTGATCTGCTTATCAAGGGTTCTGGTATAACGGTTACGGTAACTGGGCCGATTTGGGCAACGGGGAACATCGATACCCAAGTAAGTCCGACTATTAAAATGGCCTCATCTCTTGGTTCAAGTAATGTGGCAATAATTGCTGATAATTCTTCGAATTCCACAGGAAGTGGAATAATTACTATTGGTCAAAACACCGTCTTTCAAGGTTCGGGTTCTACAGGCTCATATGTTTTCATGATTTCCCAAAATAATAGTTCGGAAACTGGTGGATCTACCAATGCCATTTCCATGGGACAGGGTGCATCCGCGCTCGTTGCCTACGCAAGTCATGGTCAGATAACGCTCCAACAATCTGTCAGTATTAAAGAAGTGACTGCTTATAAAATAATTTTGCAAAACTCAGCAAATGTTACTTATGACACAGGGCTTCCATCCGTTTTATTTGAGAGCGGACCTAGTGGGGGGTATGACATATCTTCCTATCAGGAAATACAGTAAAAGTTCCAAATTTGTTACTCGTCATATTCCTTAAAAAGCTCGGATATTTTCTTGCTAGAAAATTCCTCGTGCTCGCGCCAGTCGCGCTCCCAAGGCTTTTTTCGAAACATGACTCAACAAGATTCAGAACTCTTGTTTATGTTAAAATATAGCTATGAAAAAACAGAAAAAGCTGGTAGTTGCCAACTGGAAGATGAATCCGCCCTCTTTAAATGAAGCTAAGGATTTGGTTAAAGATGTTAAAAGAACAGCTAGGAACTTAAGAAAAACTAACGTCTGTATCTGTCCACCATTTGTTTATTTATTACCCTTGGCAAAATTAGTTAACAAACCACTCTACTTGGGGGCACAAAATGCGCATCATGAGTATCTCGGAGCCTTCACGGGGGAAATCAGTTTTTCGGAGTTGCCACAGTTTGGGGTGGATTATGTTATTTTGGGCCACTCGGAGAGAAGAAAGATGGGAGAAACAGACGAAGTAATAAATAAAAAAGTAAAATCCGTGGTGAATGCAAATATGACAGCAATTCTTTGTGTAGGTGAATCAAGCCGGGATCAAAACGGAGAGTTTTATAATCTCATAAAACAGCAAATTCAAACCGGTCTTAGAGATGTTTCAAAAAAGTCAGCTGACAATGTTGTTATCGCCTATGAACCAATTTGGGCAATAGGTGCAAAAGAGGCAATGCATCCGAGAGATTTGCACGAGATGTCGATTTTTATTAGAAAAGTATTGAAAGATATGTATGGGATCTCAGCAGATTACATCAGAATTCTCTACGGTGGTACTGCAGATCGAGTAAATGCAGACTCCTTGGTTCGAGACGGCAATGTTTCAGGACTTCTGGTGGGGAGGGAGTCTCTGCGTTCCAAGGACTTCATTGAAATCTTGAAACTTGTTGATTCGGTTTAAATTCTCATATGCTCAAATATTTAGATGAGTTAGAAAAAGATGATCTCAAGGGCAAAAGAGTTCTTTTACTTCTCGATTTAAATGTGCCGATTGTCGATGGCCAAGTTTCCGATACATATCGTATTGAAAAGGTTATAGGTACAGTCGATTTCCTGCGAGAAAAAGAAGCCCAAATAATAATTCTCTCTCATATTGAGGATAAGGAAGGTAATCCAACAACTCTGTTACCGGTTTTAGATTATTTAAATGGTTATTTTAAGGTAGAATTCTCAAAAAGTTTTTTTACTGCCGAGGCAGTAGATAAAATCTTGAAAATGAAAAGCAAAGATGTACTTCTTTTTGAAAATGTACGTAATGATCCTGGCGAAGTTAAAAATGATCCCGAATTCGCAAAAAAGCTAGCTCAAATGGCAGACCTTTATGTAAACGATGCTTTCTCGGTCTCTCACAGAAGCCACGCCTCAATTGTTGGGGTACCAGAGTTTTTGCCCCATTACGCAGGATTACAGATGAGGCAGGAGATAGAGCACTTATCTAAAATTTTTAATCCTGACCATCCGTTTGTCTTTATCCTAGGTGGAGCAAAGTTTGAAACAAAACTTCCCTTAATTCGAAAATATTTGCAAGTTGCAGATAATGTTTTTGTGGGAGGAGCTTTAGCTAATGATTTGTTTAAGGAAAAAGGCTATGAAGTTGGGACATCTCTTGTTTCAAAAGAAGAAATTGATCTAAAAGATATTCTTTCAAGTCCAAAGCTCTCTATTCCAGCTGATGTTACTGCTACCAAGGACGGACAGTCGGTCTCCAAGGCAGCAAATGAAGTAGAGAAAGATGAGTACATCTCAGATGTGGGTGATCAAACAATTAACCAACTTGATTTACTCCTCAAAAACGCGAGATCTGTAGTGTGGAATGGTCCTTTAGGAAACTACGAAGCTGGTTTTGAGCAAAAAACAGAAAGTTTAGCCAAAATGATATCCGAGAAAACTTTGCACGGAGGGTTTATGAGTATTATCGGCGGGGGAGACACAGTTGCTGCCATCCAAAATCTTGGAATTGATCACAACTTTAGCTTCGTCTCAACTGGCGGTGGAGCAATGATAGATTTTCTCGTTGATGAAACTC
Source organism: uncultured Candidatus Saccharibacteria bacterium (assembly GCA_964576615.1). GTDB lineage: Bacteria > Patescibacteriota > Minisyncoccia > Phycocordibacterales > DATDWN01 > C7867-006. Next base: position 58,034 of record CAZNUU010000003.1, on the reverse strand, counting down.
TGGTTGGGATTGAGGCTCTTAAGAAGTAGGGACATCATCTTTAAGATTTTGGGGTATGAGATGAATGTGGACATGGGGTACGTCTTTGCCAACAACAGATAACCTTATGTAGTCAGCTTTGTATTTTTCCTTTAGCTCCGATGACAGTTTCTTGGCTGTTCGAAAAAGTTTATCAAAAAGTTCATCGGGTAGATCTTGAAACCACTGGTGATGTTCCATCGGTACAACTAAAGTATGTCCTGGGGCAACTGGATGGATATCTAGAAAACTCACAATCTCACCTGATTCGTGGTGGACTTTCTCAGAGGGGATTTCATCTCTTACAATTTTACAAAATATACAATTATCCATGACAATATAGTAGCATGTTTTATCGTGCTAAACTGATGGGATGAAAAATTACTCCGTAAGAGAGCCAATCCCGAGAGCAATCCAGGAAAAACTAGAAGTCTATTCTCCCTTCACCCAAGAATTATTGTATTTTCGTGGTATTGAGGACCAAAATTCTGCGGAAGAGTTTCTAAATCCTAAGTACGAAAATTTAGCAGATCCATATTTACTCAAGGATATGGATAAGGCAGTAAAAAGAATTCTCAAAGCAATCAAGAAAAAAGAAAAAGTTGCAATTTTTTCAGACTATGATGCGGATGGTATTCCAGGAGCAGTAATTCTGCATGATTTTTTTAAAAAAATAGGTTTCAAAAATTTTATTAACTATATTCCACTGCGAAACGAAGAAGGTTTTGGTTTAAACAAAGAAGCAATTGAAAAAATTGCTAAAGAAGGTGTAAAACTTATCGTAACTATTGATTGTGGTATAACCGATGTAGATCAGGTGGACCTCGCAAATGAACTCGATATGGAGACAATCATAACCGATCACCACACTCCTCTAGAAAAATTACCGAAAGCTTACGCAATTATTAACCCCAAGCAAAAAGGTGATAAATATCCCGAGAAAATGCTGTGTGGTTCGGGGGTAATTTTCAGGCTTATAGTGGCTCTCATAAATTCTGGGGGAGTCAGTTTCCCCAAAGGCCAGGAAAAATGGTTACTAGACATGGTAGGCTTAGCTACTCTTTCGGATATGGTTCCCTTACTTGGTGAGAACAGAATACTTTCTTATTTTGGTATGAAAGTTTTGCAGAAAACTCCCAGAGTTGGGCTTATGAAATTATTTTCACTTTTAAATATTAATCAACAAACTCTCACAGAAGATGATCTAACGTTTATGGTAACTCCTAGAATAAATGCGGCCTCGCGAATGGGTGTACCTCACGATGCCTTTCTCCTATTATCTACAACGAATGAAGTAGAGGCAGGTGAGATGGCAATTCATTTGAATAATAAGAACGAAGAGAGGAAAGGCTTAGTTGGTAGTATGGTGAGAGAAATAAAACAAAAAATAAAAAATAAGGAGGATATGAAAGATGTTCTGGTTTTCGGTGATCCAGCTTGGAAGCCATCTCTTTTGGGTCTGGTAGCGAGCAGTTTTTCGGAAGAACATGCCAGGCCAGTATTTTTTTGGGGGAGAAATGGAGATGAGGACGGACTTATAAAAGGATCCTGTCGAGGTGATGGAGTAGTAGATGTAGTGAGTATTATGGATAAGGTCAAAGATCTTTTTGTGGAGTATGGTGGGCATAAAGGCGCAGGAGGTTTTTCTATGAAGCAGGAAAATATTCACGAATTGGAAGATAGGTTAAACAAAGCATTCAGGGAATTGGTCAAAGACGAAAAAAAAGAAGATGTGATTTTTATTGATAAAAAAATTACACTGGATGATGTAAATGAGAAAACCTGGAATGAGGTAGAAAGGTTTGCCCCGTTTGGTTTTGATAATCCAAAGCCACTATTTCTACTAGAGAATATTGAAACTTCTGGCGTAAAGATGTTCGGTAAGGCCAAGGATCATCTAGAGCTTAAGTTTAAAAATTCTCGTGGCGAAGATGTTACTGCAATATCTTTTTTTACAACTGCAGAAAAATTTAGAGTCTCTCTCGAGGTAGGCAATAAAATAAACATGATTGCGACTATGGAAAAGTCTACATTTAGAAATACTCCCGAAATAAGACTTAGAATAGTTGATGTTTACTAAATTTGACCAGGAGCATTTTATGTGTTATCCTCTCTCTGGAGGTTTCAGTGAGAAAACTCTTTTATATTCTGATAGTCGAGTTTACCCTTGCACTCGCTGTCTGCGTAACTCTGGCGACCAAGTACGGATTTCACGGCGTAATCTATACGCCCCAGGGTGATATTCCCGTCTACAGCTCGGATATCTTGATTGGGGTATCCGTAGGTGGGGTAGTTGCTGCAGGTATGGCTCTGGCTTTGTTCATCGCCGGGGCATTGGAGAAACAAGCATGAAATAGCGCTCGGGGCTTGCCTCGACGGCTGGTAATGGCAACTGCTCCTTCACCGGAGCGGAAAGGTCACCATGAGTCAAGCGGCGTCTCTAATGTGGACGCCGCTTTTGTTATACTTTAAATTAATGACAACAACTATTTTTACTGATGGAGCGGCGAGATCCAATCCTGGTCCCGGAGGTTGGGGAGCTATTTTAATAAAAGATGGCGGGGTTACAGAGTTAGGAGGTAGAGAAGATAATACTACGAATAATAGAATGGAACTAATGGCTGTTATTTCTGCTTTGCAGGAAGTCTCAGATGGCGAGGAAATAACAATTTATGCGGATTCGGCTTATGTTCTTAATGGAATTACTCGCTGGGTCAAAGGTTGGCAGAAAAATAATTGGCGAACATCAAAAAAGGAGGATGTCATAAACAGAGATCTTTGGGAAAAACTGGTGAAGCTTACGGATTTTAAAATAATTGATTGGAAATTAATAAAGGGGCACTCAGGTACAGCCGCAAACGAAAGATGTGACGAAATTGCCACGTCCTTTGCGGACAAAAATCCAACAACCTTGTATAAAGGCAAACTTTCGGATTACAAAGTTTCAATTTCTGTCGACCAGATACAAAATTCTAAAAGTAAAAAATCAAAAACAACAAAAAAACCATACTCTTATGTAAGTGTTGTAAATGGTAGGATAGAAACTCACAAAACTTGGGAAGAATGCAAGGTGAGAGTTCATGGTGTATCTGGTGCAAAATATAAAAAAGTATTTTCCGAAGAAGAGGAGGCACAGACAATAAAGGAGTATTCTAAATGATTTTATCTTTTATATTCGGATTTTTAGGTGGGGTCGCAGTTGCATCCTTCTTTCATTTCTCATATTTATCAATCATTGTCCTTCTTGTTGTCACGGCAGTAGTCTTTCTCTACAGATATTTCGTAGAGCAAAAAGGTAGGCTTGTTTTGGTTTTAACATCATTGTTTTTAGTTGGATTTATTGTTGGTGCGGTAAGAGTAAATTTTTCTAATCTTTATCAAACGTCAAATCTCAAAGATTACGTGGGACAAAAAGTTTCAGTCGAGGGGATTATTGCCTCTGAACCAGATGTGCGGGAAGATAATACAAAACTGACTTTACAGATTACCGAAATAGAGGCTAAACCATCTGCGACTGCAGATGGTCGCCCGATCCAGACTTCGTCTGGATTTAGGGAAAAAGTTTTAGTCACGGTGCCGATTTACCCCGAGTTCTCTTATGGTGACAAAATTAGATTAAGCCTCTTGCTCCAAGAGCCAAAAAACATCGAATCAAGTGATGGTAGAGTTTTTGATTACAGTGGGTATCTGCGAGCTAGAGGAATTTGGTATACCAGTAACAATAAATACGACAAGGTTACCCTAATTTCTCATAACAACGGTTCAGGGATAAAAAGCATTCTATATAAAATCAAAAATGCTTTCACAAATGCTCTGGGTCAAGCACTTCCTGAACCAGAATCAAGTTTCATGACCGGTCTTCTTTTGGGGGCAAAACAGTCGTTAGGCAAAGAATTACTCACCGAGTTTCAAAGAGCTGGAGTTTCCCATGTGGTTGTTCTTTCTGGATACAATATTGCAATTGTTGCAAACAGTATAATGAGCGCTTTGAGATTTCTGCCCCAAAATCTCTCCTTTGTTTTCGGATCAATCGCTGTAATTTTGTTTACAGTTCTCTCTGGAGGAGGGGCATCAGCTTGGCGAGCCGCGATAATGGTTTTGGTTGCACTCTCGGCTAAGAAATTAAACAGAGATTACAAAGCTAGTCGCGCGTTGGGTTTTGCTGTTGTTTTAATGCTTGCACCAAACCCGCTTCTTTTGGTTTTCGATTCCTCTTTTCAGCTTTCTGTCCTGGCGACAATTGGTCTTATCTGGGTCTCGCCAATTATTTCACCGTACCTAAAATTCGTTACCGAAAAATATGGCTTACGCCTAAATCGATCCAAAGGATCGATCGGCCGAACTCCACAAAGTGGAGTTTTAGGCGAGATAGTTTCAAGCACGATAGCAACTCAAATTACAGTTTTGCCATTTTTGATTTACAATACTGGCATACTTTCTCTGGTTTCTTTGCCGGTAAATATTCTAATTTTAGGAGTTGTACCACTTACAATGTTTCTGGGGTTTCTTACGGGCTTAGTTGGAACAATTTCTCTCTATCTTTCTTTTATCCCAGCTCTTTTTGCTTATGCGCTTCTCTGGTATCAGCTAAAGATAATTCATATCGGCGCGAGTCTCCCGTTTGGAGCTGTAAGTCTCCCTGCTTTTTCTCCGATTGTTTTGGTTTTTATATATTTGGCAGTAGTTGCCGGTCTGTATTCCATAAACAAACTTTCGCATAAATGAGAATTCGGCACCTGACCTTGCGATCAGATGCCGAACTTGTTACTTCTTGCGAGAGGCCCTCTTGGCCTTCCGCCTGTCGGCCCAGTACTTCTTCATCCGGACTGAGACGGCCTTACGGTTCTTGGCAGACATCGCCTTTCGCCGGCGCCCCCCGCTCTTCTCCGTAGGGGCTTTTGTCTTCGAAGTCGCCACTTTCCCTGGATCGGTGTCCCTGAGGAACTCCTCCAGGACCAAGATTGCCGCCTTGTGTCCTTCGATCTCGGCAACTGCGCCGAGTCGAGCATGCTGCGTGACCCAATCGGGATGTGGGCGATTCTTCACTGTCTGGTACAGCGTCATTCCAACCTCCTAGCTATGATAGTAACATGAATTATTAGAGAGTCAAGTATCTTTACAATGCATTCTTAAAATTCTCTTCAATCTTTCCCCAGTTTAGATTCTCAAAAAAATCCGCAACATATTGAGCTTTGCCGCTTGGCTGGTAATCCGCAACATAAGAGTGTTCCCACATATCGAGGGCGAGAACTGGAGAGACTCCAGTTAAATGTCCAAAATGTTGTTCGTCCACCCAATATTGAATTAGCCTGTCAGTTTTTTTGTCATAACCGAGCATTGCCCAACCCACTCCACGTGTCGTAGCTAGGTTTTTGAAAATTGTCATAAAAGTTTCAAATGAACCACACCAGTCCACAATTTTTTTATACAAATCTGAATCTTCCGATATTTTTTGAGGGCCGCCTTCAAAGCTTTCAAAGTAGTATTCATGGTTTCTCATACCATCGAATTCAAAAGCTTGTCTTCTATAGGTTTCGCGTCTGGCATACTCTGGATTACCTTGGTTTTCCACTATTTCGTGAACCAAATTTAGGTGTTTTACATAACCGGCGTAAAGCTTTAGGTGCTCTTCGATTGTTTTTCTTGAGATTCCCTTTAACTCTGGGATATTAAATTTTTTCTCGACAAATGGTTTCATGGTTTTATTAGAAAAATGTTAATTAGTATACTAATTATAATGCAAACTCATTTTAAGGCGAATTGGCGAACCTATCTTCTCGCTTCTCTAGTTGTAATAAGCACAGTCCTCTGGTGGGCAGTTTATTATGAAGACCATAAAGGGCTACTTACTTTCTCCGTTCTGGATATCGGTCAGGGGGATTCACTTTTTATTGAGTCACCAACAGGTACACAGGTTTTAATCGACGGTGGTCCAAATAAAAATTTGATGAAGGAAATATCTCACGTTATGGCTTGGTATGACCGGCATATAGATATGATAATTGTCACCAATCCCGACCTTGATCACTATTCTGGTTTTATCCCCCTACTGCAAAAATATTCCGCGGATGTTTTTATGGAACCAGGCACACAGGCTCATTACCCAGCTTACGATGTTCTAGAGAAAGAGGTCGCTGACAAAAAAATCACAAAAATTTTAGCAAGACGTGGTGAAAAAATAGATCTAGGTGGGGGAGCTTATCTCGAGGTTCTATTTCCCGACCGAGATCCTACTGGTATGTCTACAAATGACGGTTCAATTGTTATGAAACTTGTTTACGGCGGAACTTCAGTCATGCTGCAGGGTGATTCTACGGCAAAAATTGAGCATTATCTTGTGGGATTGGATGGTACAAGTCTAGAAGCAGATATTTTAAAAGCCGGACATCATGGATCTCACACCTCGAGTTCCGAAGAATATGTAAAAGAAGTTAATCCAAAATGGATGGTTATGTCTTCGGGTCAAAATAACGAGTACGGTCATCCCCACAAAGAGACTCTGGAGACAACAGCAAAGCTAAATATCCCAGCTTATGACACATGTAACAATGGACGAATTACTTTTGAATCAGATGGCAAGAATTTTGTTTTAAAAAATAAAAATATTAAGGAAGCAGTTGTTGGGTGCAGGTTTTGATATTTTTCTGGTTTCTGATAGTTTGAATATGGGAGGTATCCATGCGATCATTTAGATTGTTTGACCACTTGGTCAGGAGAAATGCGGCTCACTCGATGCAGAAATTCGTTCATGCTGTGAAGTGTAAGCGAGATGAGATGGCCATGAGCATCTCGCATGCGGCGAGAGTCTGCAGGGTTTCAGAATCCTATCTCGTGAAACTTGAGGGTGGCAGGCTTAAGAACATTGAGCTCAAGACCATCATCAAGTTTTGTGTTGGTCTTGGCCTCGAGCCGAAGGATGTACTGTAAGTGAAACGACCAGCTTTTCGCTGGTCGTTCAATTTTAAGAGGAAAGCCGCCCAATTACTCGGCGGCTTCAGAACCTGGATATCCAGGTATGAGTATCATTCGCAGGATGTCTGCACATCCAACAAACAATACTAGGACGACAAGTGTTCTTGCTGTCTCCGGATCCACCCACGCAGACCTCCAGAAGTCCAAAGAAAACAAGTATCCAATGTTTTTTGCGATCTGTAAGAGAAGTCGCAGTTTCATTGGACGCCTCCGGTATAATTCTACTCTCCCTAGATTGGGAGTCAAAATCGTAATATTTGACAAATAAAATTAGAGTGTTACTGTTATATAAGGAGGATCTGATGGACGCAAACGAGATTTTCTTTCGAGCGATGGGCATGGAAATCGCTTGCTGGATCATTTTCGGAATCACCCTCTTGGCCCTCCTGAGAGGCAAAGGGCTACCGATCGAGATCAAGTTTTGGGTGGCGATGTTTTGCATCGGCTCACTCATGCTGGCCTTGATTGGGGAAGTGATTCAAATGTATCCAGAGAAGTTCGTAACGCCGGCTCATTCGAGCCGGCGTTCAAATTTGTAAGAGTGAGTGATTTCTTTCAAAAAGCCTTTCGCAGGAGCTTAGAAAATAAAAGCAAATGAGAGAGCTGAAGGCATTGTTTGAGCGTAGCGAGTTTGTCGAAAAGCACAATCTCATTTGCGCATTATTTTCTTGAGCGACGAGAAGTTCGCTAGTAAAGCTTTGCTAGACAGATTGCTTTTTGAAAGAAATCACGAACGGTTATATTACTCCAGCAGCTTTGAGTGTTCTAAAAGCCCCATTCTTTTGAATAGTTTTGATCGCTTTAGTAGATAGAGTTAGAGAGATGGATTTTTTGAGTTCAGGAATATAGATCTTCTTTTTCTGAAGATTAGGGTACTTTCGAACCATTCCGGTAGGATTAAACTGTGTGGCACGAGTTCGGTTTGAATAGCCACCGCCTACGCGAGATGATTTTTTTGTAACTGGGCAAGGTTTTGCCATAGCAGAGTTATGCTATCATGCAATAGTTCCTCTAGCAAATCGAGCTAAGATGTTTTCGAAAACATCTTAGCGAAAGATATACATGCAAATTGATTTAATTTTTTCAATAATAATTCTTATTTTCTCAGTCATAATCCATGAGGTCTCTCATGGTTATGCGGCATATTATCAAGGCGACAATACAGCCAAGTTTGCTGGAAGACTAAATCTAAATCCCTTAAATCACTTAGAGTGGTTTGGCTCTTTTATCCTTCCTGTCATGTCTTATTTTCTCGGCGGATTTATTATTGGTTGGGCAAAGCCCGTGCCTTTTAATCCGTATAACTTGAGAAATCAGAGATGGGGTGAAGCCATCGTAGCAGTTGCTGGGCCACTATCTAATATAGTGCTAGCACTTTTCTTCGGCTTACTTCTTCGTTTTGGAGTATTGCAGCAGTTTGGGGGAGGCTTTGTTTACATTGCCACCATAATTGTTTTCATCAATCTTGTTTTAGCTACGTTTAATCTAGTTCCCATTCCACCCTTGGATGGTTCCAAGATTCTTTTCTCGGTATTGCCATACCACTTGCAAAATATCCGAAACTTTTTGGAAAGAAATAGTATCTTTATCATAATATTTTTTATATTCTTCCTTTGGCAATTTATCATTCCTCTCGTCGGCTGGGAATTTCATCTCATAACTGGCTTGGTTGCCTAATTTGACTTCTAAATAATCGATAGTAGTCTATTTTTAGACAAGCAGTGAGCTTGATCTGATTGTGAGGTGACATGGCAGTAGTTCTGCGTCTTTCACAGCGTGAGTGGGGGAATATCTCTTCGGTTGCGCTGGAGGCTCTCAGGAAAGTACTTGAGGTCCTTCGCGAAGAGGCGAATGGTGCGACCGGCGGAGTTCTCCAACTCTTCTATGCGGTTGATTCCACTCAGGGAGTTCAGGGTTGGCAGAGATTCTTCAAGTCCAACATTGGCACTGCGGAGGAGGACGCCTTCGGTCGCCGCTCAATCGTATCGGGACACAAAGCCAGTACTCTCATGGTGGAACATGCGCTTGACCACAGAGTCGTCAGCTCCTGGCAGTTCCGCGAGCGTAGCCGTTGGGCATATGGCGGGGCGTTCATCTTGTACGCAGACGTTCCTGAGCTCGGTGGCAGGTTCAAGATTCTCGTTTCCTTCTCGGGCCTTCCGGAAATTGGCGACGAGGCCCTCGGGATGCTTCTGGTGAAGCTCATGGGCTGGAAACAGAGTCTGCTCGACGACTTCTCGACCCTCACTCGTCAACGCAGGGAGGATGAGAATGCTCTTGCCTGGAGCTTGCTCCTGGCCGCTTGATCTCACCTGGTCCTTCTGTCACCCAGCCGCTCAAAAAGCTGCTGGGTGATTCTTTATAAAGGTGGAAAACTTTTCTTGCAGATCGATTAATACTGTTATATATTTATAAATGGAAGCAAGCATCTCACGGCTCATCGCGCGCCCGCATGATCCAAGAGAAAGGCCGGTATCAAACCGGCTGCCCAACGCCGACAGGCAACTGAGTGTGGCTCGTAAGTCCCTCCTTGGCAGAGCCCAAATCTCGACCGCCTAAAAAGGCCGCGGCATACCCGAGCGCAGCTAAAAGGCTGCGCTCAATTCTTTTATTGCAATTTTTGAATACTTATATTAAAGTAACGTGCGATGTCTACTATAAATCAGTTGGTCAGACGCAAGAGAAAAATCTTCAAAGCCAAGCCAAAAGCTGTGGCTCTTATGCGTGGTTTCAATACCTTGACTAACCGACCAGTTTTTTATCCGTCTCCCTTTAAAAGAGGTGTGTGCACCAAAGTAACCACAAAGACTCCCAAGAAACCTAACTCGGCTATTCGAAAGATTGCCAGAGTCAGGCTTACAAACGGCCAAGAAGTTACAGCCTACATTCCAGGCATGGGCCATAATTTGCAGGAGCACTCCGTGGTATTACTACGAGGCGGAAAGGTAAAAGATGTCGGGGTCAGATACACAATTGTACGAGGTGTTCTTGACGCAACTGGAGTTGAAAACAGAAAGAAGGGACGATCACGTTATGGTGCAAAAAGAGCTAAGAAATAAATAAGGGAACACTTGTGCTGAGGTATTCCGAAGCAAATTAATCAAAACCATGCGAAGAAAAGTTACTAACAGAAATATTGTAAAGAAAGATTATAAATACGATTCTGAAAAAATCAGTAAGTTTATTAACTATCTAATGCTTCGAGGTCAAAAGGAGACCGCCAGAAAAATCGTATACTCTGCTCTAGAAGAGGTAAAAGATAAAACAAAAGTTGAGAATCCTCTAGAAATTTTAGATGCTGCACTAAAAAATACAGGGCCTCTTACAGAAGTAAGATCTAGACGAGTGGGAGGAGCAAACTACCAGATTCCTCGCGAAGTTAGACCAGAAAGACGCTCTGCACTTTCTATGAAATGGATTATCGAAGCTGCTCGTAGTGCAAAAGGTAAACCAATGGCATCCAAGCTAGCTGACGAAATTATCTTGGCATCCAAGAACGAAGGTAAGGCGGTAAAGAAGAGAGAGGATACTCATAAAATGGCTGAAGCAAATAAAGCTTTCGCTCATTTCGCCTGGTAGTTGCTCAGGTCTTTTTACTCAATCTCTAACGTCTAAATTTAAAACTGGGATCGTCAATGTACTAATGTACATCTCCGACTCCAGTTTTAAATTTATACGCGACCTTGAGCAAAAATCCTCTGAGCAAAAAATTTTGCTCAGATTTTAGCACGCAAAAATAAATATAATAGCACCTGGCCGCCGAAAGCGGGTTTTGATTTTGACTTTTTAATATTTAGCTGTAAGGTGACTTTAGATTCCTAGCCTAGACTCAATCACGAGTCAGGTGATGCGCGTAAAGCGTGGAGAAGTACGATGCGCAATGAAAATCCGGTCGCTGCGAAGGGTCAGAAGTTCATCGTTCAAGGTGATGACGTTACCATGATTCCGGTTGGTCAACCTGTAGTTTTGCCGGGTGCCCATCCAACCTCTAACATAAAGGATTGGATGCATACCCTAGGCCAGGTTTTAAACTTCATCCGGTGTGGGTGCTCTGAGGCAGTGATCTACTCAGTTCATTTCCACTCCGTCCAAATAGGTAACGATGCGGTGAGAGTCTTCGAGAGACAGTTGCACGAAGCTCTCGACGCGCTCTCTGGAACGCACGCTGATTTCACGTGTGATTACCGAGGTGAGGGAGTTTTTGGGATTTACCGCATCAAAACCTCGTAGTCTTCGAGCCCTGGATTCGTCCAGGGCTCTCTACTTAACTAACAAAGCTCGACTAAGCAGTGTTAGTCGAGCTGGGGAGCTCGAATTTGGAAATGTGGTGCCACTCGGCCAACTCCGGAGTGTAAACGCACTCGGGGTTCTTGCCGAACAGGTCAGCAGTAATCACCGTAACTGGTTGGCCCGTCGCGATTTCTATAAGCGTTTTGTACTGGGGCAGGTAAAACGCGCCGGGGTGGTCCGGGTTCTTATCGCATTTTTCCAAATCGGGCACGAGCTCCCGTACACTTTGCATGTCGCCTCCAGCAAAATTTTATCATAGAATATTTATATGGAAACATTTTTTGACTTACTAAAAGATCCAGCTCACTGGGAATTTGAGGTTTTTTTAATGGTAGTTTTCGATGTTGTGATTGGTATATTTATTTGGCCTTTTATTCAAAAAGCTCTGACTCATCACAAGTCGGATCATGAAAGACTGGAAGATCTTGAAAACGAAGTAAAAGTCCTAAAAGAAAAAAATAAATCTTCATAAAATCGATAATCCACAATTCCCTTTACCAGGATTTAATCTAGCTTTATACTTCAGGTATATTCATAACAATAATAATATGCTTACAGATTTGTTAAATGTTAATTTGGTGCAAGAATTAGGACTGGATCAAATGCCAAAGGAACAAAGAGACGCAATGATAGGTCAGATGGAAGAAGTTTTACATAGTAGGATAAGTTTAGCTGCTCTCTCTTATCTTTCGGACGAGGACAAAAAGGAGTTAGATAAGGTTCTAGATTCCGATGCTGACCTAGTTTCATTTCTAAGAGATAAGATTCCAAATTTTGATGTTTTAGTTGCGGAAACGGTTGCGGGGCTCAAGAAGGAAATGCTTGAACTAGCTCATCCTGCGGCATAAATTATTATCTAAATATAAAAAACATCCATGGAAAGATTCAAGCCAGATGCCGGACCAAATGAGGAACCGTTGGTAGTTTTAGATGATTCTCCAAAACCAAACCCAAAGGCCAAAATTGTTCCAGCCAACGATGGAATTGAGTACGAAATCAAAAGAGGTCCAGCCAAAACCAGAGAAGAACTTAACTTAGGAGCTGAAGAAAGGCCTACATTAAGCCTGGAACAGTTAAGAGAGAGGATTAACTATTTAGATAAAGTAAGACAGGGAAATGTTGAGTATGAAGAAGCATACAGGAATTTTACTTCTGAGAGACCTGACTTGGCGAAAATGTTTTCTGTGGGCAAAAACGGTGAAGCATACCAATCTACCAGGGACGCTGCCCATGATCTTGTTGAGTACCTAGCAAAAGAGACTGAGCAAGACATTCGTGCTGAAGAGGTAGTAGAGAAAAATGCGGCAAAAGAAAGAGAGCGACAGGAAAGAAATGCAGAGAGAATGAGGCAAATTGCGGAACAAAAAAGAATTCTAGATTTATTAAACAAAGCTAGGCAAGGCAATGTTGAGCACGAAGATGTTTACTGGCATGTCTTCGGTAAGGGCTCTACTAGTTCAGCTGATTATCCAGGGGACTGGGTCAATCGCCCTGATTTGCTTAAAGATTTTGCAGTAGGTAAAAATGGTGAGCCTTACACAAATACGAGAGATGCTTCCCATGATCTTATCGAGCGCTTAGCCAAGGAGGTTGAAGGCAAAATAAAAGAAATGAGTGGGAAGGATAAAGAAGATGGAGGAGAAGGGCCAGTTGATGGTGGAGGTGACGGAGGTGGAGGTGGTGGCGGAGGAGGTCAAGAAGAACCACCTCAACCGCCAGAAGGACCAGATACTACTAGGACTCCGGAAATTTTCAATCCTCAGGAGTTAGTTGATGCAAGAAGTGAATATTTCAAGGCCAAAAGGTTACGTGGCAATGTAATTAGAGGCAAAGCTGGGGGGTTCCTTAAACGCTTAATGTCATTTGGTGAAGAAGAAATGGATTTTGGAGGTGAAGAAGGTAAGAAAGAGCTAGAGGGGTTTCGAGATAGATATCAAGTTCAACTCGATCGTCATAGGATACGGGAATTGAGCATGGAGGAAGCAGCCCTAAGAGCTCGAATGGAAGGTGGGCAAGAACAACCTAAGATGCTTCGTGTATTTTTAGCCAGGAGAGCTTTGGACTTGATTCGGGAAGAACAGAGAAATGTTGATGAAATTTCAACGGAAGGTATTGAAAGAAACAGACTTGAGAAATTGAAGACAAAGTGGCGACAGATGGGCAGATTCAGACTGGTAACCGGTGCTCTGCTTGGGGGTGCAGGTGTAGCTTCTGCTATGACAGGTGTGGCTGTTCCTCTAGTAATGGGAGGTAGAGCAGTGTGGGGGTCTGTTGGAACATATACAGGTACAGAAGCAGGTCTGGAGAGGTATTCAAAACTTATTGGGCATAAAGGTTTAGTATCAGCAATAGCTAAACAAATAGGCAGATCCGTAAATCCGGATGCAGTTGATAGAGCAGTATCAAATATCAATCCGGAAGATATAAGAAAAGAAGCTTCTAGGTTAAGAATGCTTCAGGTTGAGCGAGGAGTTGCAATGAGGGATCTCCTTTCTGCAGGAGATAGCACGGGTGCGATTGCTGAAGCAATAATCAGAATGGATGATATCCTTCAAGCAAGACAAGTGGCCGAAGGCATTGATGCCTCTGGTCCAGGAGTAGCTGTTCTAATTGCGGATAAATTAAATCGAGAAACAAATTCCAGAAACGAAGTAATTGAATCTGAAGTTGACCGAGAAAGAATAAATAAAATGCTGCGTAAAATAATAGCAGCAGCGGCGGGAGGAGCAACCGGGTGGCTCATTGGCAATAAACTTTTCCACAGAGTTCAGCCCTCAAGATCAGGGGACATAAATATCCCAAATACTCCAAAGCCTCCACTCGATTCAACTCGCTTACCAGAGACTGGGGTACTTCCAAATGTACATTCGCTACACAGAGTAGTTGCAGGGGAAAATACATGGAAAATAATAGAGCGTAACCTTGACTCTAACAGTGTTCTTAACGGTTTAGACGAGGGGGCGAGAACTCATGTCATCGATTCTTTCAAAGATATCTTTGACAAGATGAGCGCAACTGAACTTAAAGATCTTGGCTTTACTAGTGGCGATGCAAACATTCTCCATATTGGTGATGCAATAGACATTGCTGGTAAAGTCGAAGATCCATCTCTTATTTCTCAAGCTCTCTTAAATGCTAGAGGTCTAAGTCCAGATCAAGTGGCAAGTATTGTCAAAAATAACAAAGTAATATTTGATTGGCTTTCGGCCCACGGACAAGAGCTAGTTCAATCCGGAAAAGTAATGAATAGCTCCATTGTTGAACGAGTATTGAGAGGCACAATTTAACTAAACAAAAAGATATAACAAAAAAGCGCTTTCATCAGCGCTTTTTTGTTATATAATTGCTGTATGAACCCAAGTCTGGAATTTCAGCCAAAAGTCGCAAGTCCGGAACAAGAGATTAACAAACTCCGTGAATCAGTCATAAACTACGAAACGATTTTACGCGAAAGAGGGATAGAAACTTCTACTAATCAAGCCGCCAAGGAAGTTGTTAAAAGTTATGCTGGCCTGCCTCACGAAGAAGTTTTGGAGAAAGAATATGTCATGAACGATAAGGAAGCTGGGGCGATTACTCTAGAGCTTTCTCCCGAATCACACGATGTAAAAATGGGCGAACTTCTCAGCCTAATGCAGGAAAAAGGCATAAAAAATGTTTTAAGTGTCATTGAAAAAATGAATGACCCACATATATTTGATGATTTTCACCGTTTTCTGGTCCAGTTTATTGCATCCGGCTATCCTATAGCCGATTTGAAGGAAAAAGATTTTCTGTGGAAGCCGCTGCACATGACTTTATTTGAAATAAGTCTGCCAGAAGCATCGGAGGAAGACAAAAATAAACACATAAAAGAGCTAATCTCCGGGATGGAACAGTTTTATTCTGGTATGCTCTCTATTTCTTCGGATAAAAACGATCCGATGTGGTTTTCGGTGGAAATTGCTTGTGCCAATGGCAGTGACCAGTTTGTTTTTTATGTTTCGGTTCCTACTAAAAGAAAAGAATTGTTTGAAAAACAGATTCTAGCGGTTTTCCCTGGCTCACTCATAAAGGAACACAAAGATGACTACAATATTTTTAACGAACAAGGTGTCTCTGTCGCTGGAAGTGCGAAACTCTCTAAGCAATTTTTATATCCACTAAAACCTTACGAAGAATTTAATATTGATCCGCTGGGAGTTATTTTAAATAGTTTCTCTAAGATAGATAAAGATGGGGAGGGTGCAGCAATTCAACTCATAGTTGGAGGCAGGAGGGATGATCTATTTAAGTCTGCAGAGCATGCAATTGAAAATATAAAGAAGGGAGAAAAAGTCTCTGATGCTGTCTCTGACATCGATCGCTCCTTGGGTTCAAGTGTGTTTAAGGAATTAACAAGTATTTTTAAAAGTGCAGAGAAACTAGAAAAGGAAAATGAGGCAAAAGAAAAAAGAGCCCAAAACAATGACCAAAAAGCGATCGAGCAGTTTATAAGAAAGATCAAAAGCTCATTTATATCTGTAAACATTAGAGCTGCGGCTTCCTCTAGTACTGAAGAAAAAGCTAAGACGATCCTTAATGACATTGAGTCGGCCTTCAATCAGTTTGAGAATGGCCATGGCAATAGAATAGAGTGGCAAAAAATGGAGAAGGGTAACCTGCGAGATTTTTTGGAGAATTTTTCCTTACGAACATTTGACGAAAAAAATCAAATGATTTTGAACATAGAAGAAATGACAACTTGCCTACATTTCCCTGCAACTCATATTGGCAAGGCGGCGCCTCAGCTTAAACAATCACTCGCCACTTCTGCTCCGGCGCCTAGCGGTATGTCAGAGAGTGGTATTTACTTGGGTGTAAATAATTACCGCAATGCCGAAACTAAAGTATATATTCAGGACCAAGATCGCTTAAGACATATGTATGTGGTAGGGCAAACTGGAACTGGTAAAACTGTATTTTTAAAAAATTCGATAATCCAGGATATAAACCGGGGGAATGGTTGTTGTTTTATAGATCCTCATGGTACAGATATTTTTGATATTTTGTCGAATATTCCGGAGAGCCGTTACAAAGACGTTATTTACTTTGATCCTGCTTACACCGAAAGGCCTATGGCCTTAAACATGCTGGAGTATGATCCAAAATATCCCGAGCAAAAAACTTTCGTTGTAAATGAACTATTTTCTATCTTCCAAAAACTTTATGGTGCGGTACCGGAATCGATGGGTCCAATGTTTGAACAGTATTTTAGAAATGCCACCATGCTGGTAATCGAAGATCCGGAAACAGGGCATACCCTCCTAGATGTTTCGCGAGTGATGTCGAATAAAGCTTATCGTGACCTGAAGATTTCCAAATGTAAAAATCCAGTAGTTGTGCAGTTTTGGAAGGAGGTCGCAGAGAAAGCTGGAGGTGATGCCGCACTAGCCAATATCGTCCCTTACATAACTAGTAAATTTGATGTGTTCTTGGCTAACGACATTATGCGGCCAATAGTTGCGCAGGAAAAATCCTCTTTTAACTTCCGGGAAATAATGGATGGTCGGAAAATCCTTTTGGTTAACCTTTCCAAGGGTCGTTTGGGGGCTATAAATGCAAACCTAATCGGTCTTATTCTAGTTGGTAAAATTCTAATGGCTTCTCTGTCACGGGTCGATCTTGTAGGTAAAGATTTTCCGGCGTTCTATCTTTATATGGACGAATTTCAAAATATTACTACAGACTCGATATCCTCTATATTATCCGAAGCTAGGAAATATAAACTTTCTCTAACCGTTGCTCATCAATTCATCGCTCAATTGGAAGAAAAGATAAAAGATTCTGTTTTTGGTAACGTTGGTTCTATTGTCTCTTTCCGGGTGAGTGCCGAGGATGCAGAATATTTGGAAAAACAATTTTCTCCGACATTTACTGCCAAAGATATTATGAACATCGAGAATCTAAATGCTTATGTAAAAATGTTAGTTAATGGAATACCTAGCAAAGCTTTTAATATAAGAGAACCATTCCCACCAAAAGGGGATGCTGCCACAGCTGAGAAATTAAAACAACTTTCTTACGAAACTTATGGGGGCAATCGAGCGGAAATAGAAGCAACAATACTCGAGAAGTATAAAAAATAACTAACAAAGGCCCGGCCTCTGTTAGGTCGAGCCCTAGCCATCGATAAAACGATGAACCTCTGGATTGTCATGGCAGACCAGAGCCTGCAAGACACGTTCAGCGATCAGTTCATCTGTGAGAGACTCCAGATCCATGAGTCTGCCAGAGTCAACCACGACGACCCTCTCCTCTGATTCAACTGGAACTAAAACCAGAAATGATTCCCGGCCTGTTGAGCGTTCCCAGCTTGTCAGGGCATCGATGAGACGGACAATTGCACTGTTGACATCTTCATCTGGGTGAAACATCAGTACCTCCTAGATAATTTCTATCACTACGACCATCTAATTGCAACAAAAAAGCTTTTAGTATATAGTTTTATCTGCCGCAAGGCCTTTTTGTTTTAAAAAATGAACAGAGATTACTCGTTAGAAAAAGTTAGAAATTTCGGAATCATCGCTCACATTGATGCGGGTAAAACAACCACATCCGAGCGAGTACTTTACTATACAGGCATGACTCACAAGATAGGTGAAGTGCACGAGGGTGAGACTGTTACGGATTGGATGGAGCAAGAAAGAGAGCGAGGCATTACTATTACTGCGGCTGCGATTACTTGTTTTTGGAATCCGACATATAAAGAGAAGGGTGCTAAACCAGAGTACAGATTCAATATTATTGATACTCCAGGTCACATTGATTTTACTGCGGAAGTGAAGAGGTCACTTCGAGTCCTCGACGGTGCGGTGGTGGTTTTTGATGGTGTGGCTGGGGTTGAACCACAGTCAGAAACCAACTGGCGCTATGCGGATGATGGCAATGTGCCTCGAATTTGCTTTATCAACAAACTCGACCGAACTGGCGCATCATTTGAGAGATCATACCAATCAATTTTAGATAGACTTACAAAAAATGCTGTCAGGATGCAGATTCCGATTGGTCTAGAAGATAAACACGAAGGAGTTATCGACCTTCTCAAAATGAAGGCCTATTACTTTGAAGGCAACATGGGAAATCAGATAAAAGAAGCTGAAATTCCTGCAGAATATCTGGAAGAAGCTAAAAAATATCGTGGGGAATTGATCGAAAAGATAGTTGAACAAGATGATGCGCAGATGGCAGCTTATCTAGAAGGCAAGGAACCTACATTAGATGAATTAAAGGCAACTCTAAGAAAAGCAACCCTTGCCGTAAAGATTGTGCCTGTCTTTACGGGTTCTGCTTTAAAAAATAAAGGTGTTCAACTTGTGCTTGATGGGGTGGTTGATTACCTGCCTTCACCTCTAGATATTCCTCCCGTTCATGGCATTGATCCAAAAACTGGGGATGAAATATATCGAAAAGCATCTGACACAGAGCCATTTTCTGCTCTAGCCTTCAAACTTCAAAACGATCCTTTCGTAGGTCAGCTTACTTTCTTTCGAGTTTACTCCGGCACAATTGAATCTGGCACATATATTTACAACTCAACTACCGGCGAGAAGGAAAGACTGGGAAGAATTGTTAGACTGCAGGCAGACAAACGAGAAGAAGTTAAAAAAGTTTTTGCGGGTGAAATTGCTGCAGCGGTTGGATTAAAAAACGCAAAAACATCTCACACTCTTTGTGATGAAAACAATCCAATTGTCCTAGATCCAATTAAATTCGTAGCACCAGTGGTGTCTCTTCGGGTTGAACCAAAAACAAAAGCAGATCAGGAAAAAATGGGTATGGCTCTCAAAAAACTTTCAGATGAAGATCCAACTTTTGTTATTTCCTCAAACACTGATACGGGCGAGTCCATTATTTCTGGAATGGGAGAGCTTCACCTAGAAATTATGGTTGATCGAATGAAAAGAGAATTCGGAGTGGAGGTAAATGTCGGCAAACCCCAGGTTGCTTACAAGGAAACAATTTTGGGTACAGCAGAAGCTGAAAACAAATATATTAAACAGACTGGAGGTAAGGGTCAATATGGCCATGTAAAAATTACGATTAAACCTATGGAAGCACTCAAAGAAGGTGCAAAAATTCCCAAAAATGTTCATCGCCATGAGGATTTTGAATTCATTGATGAAATTAAAGGGGGGGTTATACCTCAGGAATTTATCCCTGCAGTAGAAAAAGGTATACACGAAGCGATGGGTCGAGGCATTGTCGCAGGCTATCCAATGGTAAATATTTCCTCTGTTTTAACCTACGGCTCTTACCACGATGTGGACTCATCTGAAATTGCCTACAAGATCGCTGCCTCCCAAGCTTTCCAGGACGCCGCTAAAAGGGCTAAGCCAGTTATTCTCGAGCCAATTATGAAAGTTGAAGCTGTGATGCCAGAGCAGTTCATGGGGGATATCACTGGTTCACTGTCAGGCAAGCGCGGTCAAATAGAAGGAATGGATGAGAGGGGGATGCTAAGAGTAATTCATGCTAAAGTTCCACTCTCCGAAATGTTTGGATATACAACTGAAATTCGCTCTCTTACTCAAGGTCGCGGATCGGTCATGATGGAGTTTGATCACTATGAGGTGGTGCCAGCTAACGTGGAGAAATCCATAATAGAGAGTAGAAAGTAAGCTCCAAAAACGTATTTTTAAAAGCAATCTATCTAGGCCTGCTGGCCTAGCGAACTTCTCGTCGCTCAAGAAAATAATGCGCAAATGAGACTTAGCTTCTCGGCAAACTCGCTACGCTCAAACAATGCCTTCAGCTATCTAATTTGCGTTTATTTTCTAAGCTCCTGCGAAAGGCTTTTAAAAACACAGTTTTTCCGCTTTTTAAATTGCTCCGAGAAAACAAAAAAGTTAAAATTGGGGGATGAATAGTCCTTCTCCAATCGAAAGTGAAGTAAGTATTCACCCTCCAGCCTTTGACGAAGTCGTTGACTCCGTTGGTTTAGACGAGACTAGAGTCCCAATAAAAATAATTGGGTTTGAGGCAATGGCAAAACCAACCGAACTTCCTCCGCTTGAAACGGAGCAAGATAAAAAAATTGAAAAACAATTCTCCGAGCCAGCACCGCTTCCACCCAAAGAACAGAAAGAAAAAAAAGATGCAACTTTTTCCGCTCCAGGCCCTGTTCTAGATTATTTGAAAAAGATTTCTGTCGACCGAGCAAATGTAAAGAATTTAATTTGGGATATTACAGACAGGGCTTCTATGGAGGAGGTAGTTAAAATAATCTCCAACTCCACTTTGATTACGCCCCTTGAGACGAGGGATGTACTCTCACTTCTCGGGATTAGGCCCGGAGTAGTTGCCAGGAACACGGAAACTGAGCCTTCCATCGATCTAGATAGAAAGTTAATAAAAGCTAGAGAAAATTACATTAAATTACTAGGTCCCTACTTAGAGAATGCTAAAAAAAACAAGGATGTTTTTCGCAGATTGATGGAATCCCTAGGTGGTGTTCGCAGCATGCCTCAAAAAGATGAGCCAAGTGAATTAATAGCAGCTAGGGATGAATATTACAGAACTAGGAGAGATAAGAGAGAGAGTCTGGGCCCTGGGCCAGAATTTGATCTGGGTGAAATTGAAATGATAAGACGGGAACTGGTCAGAAGTTCACCAAGATCTGAAAGAATTATTATTAAAGCTGAAAAGACTTGGGGCAATCTAGATGAGGGGAGTGCAGACGATTTGTCTGTCGCACTAAATCATGATTTTAATTTGTTCTCACCTGAGAATCTATCCCCGAGCACTTTTAGTGGTCTTAGAGTAAACGAGGCCGTGCCGGCAGCTCCAGAACCAGAAGTAGTTTCGACCTCAATAATTAACCAACCCGAGTCGTTTAAGGCAGGTAATGAGGAAGGTGTCGTTTCTTTACCACAAAGTGAAACAATTCCTATTGAGTTTGAAGGCCACAAGGGAGAAATTATTAAAGAAATGGATGGGGAGACAGTGGTAATTAAAATTACTTGTGACGGTGTAGAAATTGCAAGGGGAACAATGACCAAGAAAGGTCCGGATGTGAAATTGGATAAAAAATACAAGGCAGGGTTTCTTTTTGCGAAGACAGTACAACAGCAAGTCTTTGAGAGAGCTTGGATACTAATAAAAAATCTAAGATGATTCTTTTAAAAGAAATAATTAAGGAGTGGAACCTAGAAGGTCTTCCTCCCATAAAACAAAGAGAGGTTGCGGAAAGAATCGGTAAAATTTTATACCAAGCTCTTCTTACAAGATCTCTAGATATTTTATCTGAGAGGGAACAGGACGAGTTGGATAATTTACTTGGTCAGGACAAAACTACTCCTCACGAAGTTTTGAGTTTTTTAAAGGCAAGAATTCCAACTTTTGATTCCCTGGTGATAGAAGAAAGACAGGCCTTAAAGGAGGATCTCATGCTCCAAAGTATCTAGATGTTCTATTTGACAAATACGATTAATTTTGTTTTAATATAAGAAGGAGGTCAGAGATGGTGAGCAGAAGAAGTTTCGTGGTTCTCGCGGTGGTGGCATCTCTCGCACTTGCGGTGGCGTCGGGCGCCGGATACGTGACGTACCGGCTATCGGTGTCGATCGCCAAGGCGGGTGAGGAGATGCGGGGACTCGAGCGAAAGAACGCGCAGCTCGGGAAGGAAGTCCGGGCGATCCGGGATTCCAGTCCGGCGGCGGTCCTCGCAAACCTCGATGGGCAGATCTGGCTCGTGAAGACCGATCATCCCGAGATGGTCGAGGGATCACTTTCCAATTACTTCGTGCCCCAGCTGATCCAGGCGCGCAAGCTGGGCGCCTCGATGGCGGATGTCGGTGAACGACTCGACGCGATCGCCGGGCTCGCTCGCGAGGGCAAGTACATCAGCTCCTCAATGCAGGAGATGATGCTTGCGGGCAAGTTCGAAAAGTATCTCGCGAATCTTCGCCAGGTACTCGTCGAGACAGCGCCCCTGCCCCGTCTGCAGTCGTAGTTTTTGTTCAGCCCTTCGCCAACTTGGCGAGGGGCTGTTTTCATTCTTGTTGACTATTTAATACATATTGTCTAATATATTATTCGTCGCTTTTGCGATTTTTGTTTTAGGAAGTTTTAAGAATTCAGGTTTCTCGAACATTGAGTTTTTGGAATTTCCAAAATGGCGTTTGCATTATTAGTAATAATTTTAGATTAACACTGAGTTTAAAATTTGGATGAAATCCGACGTGAGAAATTAAACAGGTAAGGAGTCTTAGTAACACTAAGATGACGAACATGTTTAATTTTGGAACGAGGTGAGAAGCGTAGCTTCGCAAGACCTTGAGCGTTTTGTAATCAAAATGCGAGAGGTGTACAGCTCCTGTAAGGAGTTCGCCAAATTTTAAACTTATGTGACTTAGTCACAACATTTATATGGCAGAGTTTGATCGCAGTAAGCCTCACATGAATGTGGGCACCATCGGTCACGTTGACCATGGAAAGACAACATTAACAGCTTCCATCCTAAACGTTCTAGGACGACAAGGCGGTGGCTATGAAGCTCGTGTCGAAGGTATTGACCAAATCGACAAAGCTCCGGAAGAAAAAGCAAGAGGTATTACCATCTCGCTTCACCACTCGGAGTATTCCACACCAAGTAGACACTATGCACACGTAGATGCGCCTGGTCACGCGGACTTTATTAAGAACATGATTACTGGTGCTGCCCAGATGGACGGCGCTATTCTAGTTGTTGCTGCAACTGACGGTGTTATGCCACAAACACGAGAACACGTACTTTTGGCAAAACAAGTTGGTGTGCCACAAATGATCGTGTTTCTAAACAAATGCGACATGGTACCAGACAAAGAGCTTATTGATTTGGTTGAGGAAGAAGTTCGAGAACTCCTTACAAAACAAGGCTTCGATGGTGCTAACACAGCAGTTATAAGAGGTTCAGGTCTAAAGGCTCTAGAGTCGAAGGACAACAATGATGAGTGGGCAAAGAAAATACTTGAGCTTGCAAATGCTCTAGATGCATTCCCACTTCCAACTCGAGAGTTAGATAAACCGTTTCTAATGCCAGTTGAAGACATCTTCTCAATTGAAGGAAGAGGTACTGTAGTTACTGGAAGAATTGAAAGAGGAGTCGTAAATGTTGGCGAGGAAATCGAGTGTGTTGGTCTACGAGATACTCAAAAATACACAGTTACTGGTATTGAAATGTTTAACAAATCTCTTAACCAAGGTCAGGCCGGAGACAATGCCGGAATTCTTCTCCGAGGTGCTAAGAAAGAGGACATTTCCCGAGGTCAGGTTCTTGCAAAGCCAAAATCAGTGACACCTCATACAGAATTTATGGCCGAAGTTTACATCCTTAAGAAAGAGGAAGGTGGAAGACACACACCATTTTTCACTGGTTACAAGCCACAGTTCTACGTTCGAACAACAGACGTAACTGGAGATGTAACACTTAACGAAGGAGTAGAAATGGTTATGCCAGGAGATACAGTTACTTTCAAAGTTAAACTTGTGGCTCCAGTTGCTCTAGAAGATAAGACTAGATTTGCTATTAGGGAGGGGGGCAAGACAGTCGGTGCAGGGGTGGTCACCAAGATCATCGCCTAAACAGAAGAAATTCCAATTTTAGCGCACTGCGTTGTTGGACTTCGGTAAAATAATGTTCACCTTATACTCGATAAGGCTCACATTATTTTCCTCGTCCGCCTAGCATTGCATCAAAAATTGAAATTTCTTAAAGAATCTAACAAAGCCGCCGAAAGGCGGTTTTGTTGACATTCTAAGGTTTTAAAGTATTCTCATCGGTGGAGGCTTTCATGACACACGCGATCAGAACCATCAAGGTAACTGCGCAATGCCGCGCGTTCCTCGAGGAACTCGTCCGTCGAAATCCAAAGATCCTGGTGGAGCCGTGCCGGGATCTGGACAACTTCGCTCGGGCAATGGGCATTTCACCCGAAGATCTCACAGAATTTCTCCTGGAGATCAACACTAACCACAGCGTCGAAGTGACCTTTGGCCCTGAAAGAGCGTAAACTCTGTCTCGTGGGGCTTCTGCCCCACGAGAGCGACCCCGACCAAATTGGTCGGCGGTTTTTGTTTATAAAAAATTAGATTTTATATTTGACTTTATTTCAAAAATAGTGTAAAATCCGAAAAGAGGTGAATATGCAGAAACTTTTGTGTGCACTTGCACTGTGCTTGTGCTTCACAATGTCTGCACAGGCACAAAAACCGAGCCTAAAAGGCTCGAAGGCGTCCGTGGATCGGATGGACAAAGATGCAACCCGAGAGGGTTTCACCCGGCTAGAGACTCCTGCTGATGTGGATCGTTTCATAAGGCAGGGGAGACTGGTGGCACTTCCTGGTAACAGTCGTTACCGGGTCGAGGGTGCCGTTCATCCGTTTGTTCGGCCGGTCGCGAAACTTTTCGTGGAGCGATTTGCTCAAGAAATTGCGCCGATCTGTGATCTGGTTGTGACTAGTGCGACGAGATCAAAGATAGAGCAACCCCGAAACGCTTCGCCCAAGTCGGTTCATCCGACAGGCATTGCAGTCGATTTTCGAATTCCAGCCGACCCGTCGTGTGTGCTGCAATTTGAAAAGACCCTGCTTTACCTCGAGGGGCTAAAGGTGATTGAGGCGACGCGAGAGAAAAGTCCGCCCCACTTTCACGTAGCCATCTTTCAGGACAAGTATGCCTCTTACGTGAAGTCGCAACTTCGTCCGAGAAAGCCGGCGCCTAAACGTTCTGCGAAGAAGTAGGGCGCGCACTGAAAAGGTGCGCGCCTATTCGTTTACTTTACCCCGTAGTGAGCTATGCTCTACTAGTAGGGTTGAACAAAAAACTAATACCTGCTACTATCTTTTAATCATTTGAAAATTATGCCGACGAAGAAAGCTGCAACACCTGCCCGCGCAGGCGAGGAAACAAAAGAGCCAAAAGCTAGAAAACCAAGAGCAACAAAAACTGCCACAAAAACTCCTGCACCTAAAGCAGCAAAAGCTCCCGCAAAAGGTGATGTTATCTCCAAACTTCGAATTCGAGTAAGGGCTTATGAGTATAAAATCCTAGATGTTTCAGTAAAGCAAATTATAGATACAGCTCTAAGGTACGATGCAATAGTTGAAGGTCCAATTCCACTTCCTACGGAGAATAAAAAGTATACAGTCAATCGTTCATCTTTTGTTTACAAAAATGCCCGGGAACAATTTGAAATGAGAATTCATAAGAGACTTATTGATATTTTAAATCCAACCCCAAAAATAATGGAGGCGCTTACAAATCTTTCACTTCCGAGTGGAGTTAACATAGACGTAAAAATTATCTAAACAAATCGCCGGTCCAAACTTGGACCGGCGTGGGTTCTTTCAGCGTTTGCGGATGAGAAGCCTCGTTATGAGGAAGTAAATTCCCACTCCCCACAGGCCTCCTACCACGAAATGGAACATGCGAGCAGCCGGCGAAAGCACCAGAAGTGCCAAGCCCGCGCCTGTCGCACTGTCGATCGCTCCTCCAATTACCGTGATGAGGAGCAAACCGAGTACTAACCAGGCCAGTCTCAATACCAACATGATCTGCCTCCTGTGTACATAATATCACAAATCAACTAATTTGTCAATCTGAAAAAACACTCTATTTCTGGGGCTAAATTTGCAGTTGTCTTTTTAAACGATATCTGATACTGTATTCCAATCGCATAAGCGATTTTTTTATGGTAGCTAGCGAAGGGCAATGTTGAGGATTATCTGTCCCCATTACTGTCCGCAAACCGCTACCGCAAATTAGGTAAATAGAGATGAAATTCACATTGGGAAAAAAATTAAATATGACTCAAGTTTTTGACGAGGCAGGACTGGTTCATCCTGTTACTGTTCTTCAGTCTGGTCCATTGACTGTTACAGCCGTTAAAACTGTAAAGACAGATGGTTATAATGCTATTCAAGTCGGTTTTGGTTCCAGAAAAGAAAAAAATATTTCTAAAGCAGTTAAGGGTCAGATGAAAGGAGGTAACTATCAAGTTTTGAAAGAATTTAGAACGAGTGAGGAACCAACAGTTAAAATTGGGGACATAATTGATTTAACTTCATTTGTAGCAGGTGATAAAGTTACAGTCTCTGGTATTTCAAAAGGCAAAGGTTTTCAAGGCGGCGTAAAAAGACACGGTTTTAAAGGTGGTCCGCGAACTCATGGTCAAAAACATTCTGAAAGAGAGCCTGGCTCACTCGGAGGAGGTGGTCGTGATGGAGGTCGTGTGGCTAAAGGCAAGAGAATGGCCGGCAGAATGGGCGGCGAGCGAGTTACATCAAAAGGTCTGACAGTTATTTCGGCAAATGCAGAGACAGGTGAACTTTTAATACAGGGTGCAGTTCCCGGAAGAAGAGGCACACTAATAGAAGTAAACGGATAAACCAGTTAGATAAGATGAATTTAAATATTATGGAAACTCCTGAAACAAAAGTAAGAAAAACTAAAAAGGTAGCTACCGAAGCAACTAACGGCTTAGAGACAACAGTCTATAACACAAAAGGTACAGCTTC
The DNA here is from genome assembly GCA_964576615.1 of uncultured Candidatus Saccharibacteria bacterium. Lineage (GTDB taxonomy): Bacteria > Patescibacteriota > Minisyncoccia > Phycocordibacterales > DATDWN01 > C7867-006. Next base: position 31,238 of record CAZNUU010000003.1, on the reverse strand, counting down.
CGGAAAACTGGAATTACCTGCTACAGTTTTTGGTTTACCTTGGAATGCTGACTTAGTTCACCAAGTGGTTACATCTATGGAATCAACCAAAAGAACTCCAGTTGCTCATACGAAAGGCCGAGGTGATGTCTCTGGGGGGGGTAAAAAACCTTGGCAACAGAAAGGTACGGGACGAGCCAGGCACGGTTCTATTCGATCTCCAATCTGGGTTGGAGGTGGTGTAACTCACGGTCCTACCAATGAAAAAGATTTTTACAGAAAAGTAAACAAGAAAATGAAGGCAAAGGCTCTCTACACTATTCTTTCTCGAAAACTAAAACAAGGTGAGATTTTATTTGTAAACGATCTTTCTCTTAAGGCTCCAAAGACCAAAGAAGCGAGAGAAGTTTTGGTTTCTCTTTCAAAGGTTAAGGGGTACGAATCTCTACTTAGGAAAGGGAAAAATTCTGCTTACATTGCTCTTGATTCCAAGGATGTAAATACAGAAAAAAGTTTTCGAAATTTCTCTAACATGCACGTAGATGAGATTCGCAATCTAAATCCTCTTAATCTTATGAAATACAAATATGTGGTTATTTCAAATCCGGAGAAATCACTCGCCCAAATATCTGGTAAGTTAGATAACCCCATGAGATAAAATAGTTGTTGTTAAACGAGTATGGCAAAACAAACTTTACAAAAAAATAATCAAAGATCTTACAACACGTTATCTCACGGGGTGAAAGATACATCTCACATTTTAATAAGTCCTCATGTTACCGAAAAAGCTACGGTTAAGTCTGAAAACTCGGTGTACGTTTTTGAAATTGACCCAGGTGCTACAAAGGCGAATGTGGAAAAAGCTTTTGTTGAAAAATACAAGATCTCTCCAATTAAAATAAACACAGTTACTATTCCAGCTAAAAATGTTTTTGTCAGGGGCAAGCGGGGTAAAAAATCTGGTTACAAAAAAGCATATATATACCTTAAGCCTGGAACAAAAATAGAAAACTTGTAAAAAAATGAAACGATACAGACCATATACAAAAAGTAGAAGGCAAATGTCGACAATTTCATTCGGCAACTTTTTGACTGCTTCAGAACCAAATAAATCTCTCACTCATGGATTCAAAAGAGCAATGGGACGAAATAATGCTGGGGAGATTACAACTCGTCACAAAGGTGGTGGACACAAGAGGCTTTTCAGGGAAGTGGATTTTAGATACGACAAATTTGATGTGCCTTATATTTTAAAAACAGTGGAGTATGATCCAAATAGATCTGGTTTCATCGGTCTTGCTCAATACCAAGATGGAGAAAAAAGATATGTGCTTATACCAAAACAAGCCAGGGTTGAAGAAACCTATATCACTTCGGAAAAAGCAGAAAGAAAAGCCGGTAATAGGCTTCCTTTAAAAAATATTGATATCGGTACATTTGTTTACAATGTGGAAATAAAACCAGGCGGTGGGGCAAAGCTAGCCCGATCTGCGGGAAACTATGTGGAGGTGGTGGCAAAAGATGCCGGTTATGTTGATATAAAAATGCCATCAACCGAAGTTAGAAAAGTTTCGGAAAATGCTTGGGCATCCATTGGTGATGTTTCAAACGATGAAAATAGATTGGTTAATTTGGGCAAAGCTGGAAGAAGTCGCTGGCTCGGCATTCGTCCTACAGTTCGAGGTACTGCTCAAAACCCAGTTGATCACCCATACGGTGGAGGTGAACAAAGGCAGGGCCGAGGTAGGAGGCGAGCAATCTCAGTTTACGGTAAACCAACCGGTAAGGGGCAGAAGTCTCGAACTCCTAAGAAATATTCAAATAGATATATTGTTAGTCGTAGACGAGTTGGGAAGCAGAAGTAAGAAAAGAGCCCTACATAGGGCTCTTTTCTTACTTGACTATTATCTAATATTAGTGTATAATTGTAGCAGGAGGGTCAGACATGACCAAATTGCTCGTAACGGCTTTTCTGGTGGCGATTCTCTCGGTTGCTTGCACGCAGCAGGCTTCCGAGGTGAAACCAGCAAATGCGCGTGAGATCATCAAGTCTCTCGTCTACGGAAAAGACGAGACGACCGATCTCTGCTTCGCAATGGTGGCAACGCACAATGGAGCCACACTATCAGAGCAGAGTCTCACAATCACCTATGTGCCGTGCACCGAGAGAGTGCTAGCACGTCTGGTGAAGTGAGGGGGTTCTTCAGGGGCGACTAGGTGAAAACCTACGTCGCCCTTTGACATTTTTATGAAATTAATTAATGTTCTGGTTGGATGGCATGGTGCCAGAGGAGGCTTGTCAGATGGGTCAGTTGAGACGATCTGAACTGTTCGACAGGGTACGGAGTGCAGCAGCAGAGCTCATTCGTGAGATTGATCCTCCGCCAACCCCGCCCAGTGATCCGAAAGGGGCCGCAGGTTGGGCCGCGGTCTATCTCGGAGCAAATCCACCACAGGAGATGGTTGAGATCGTGGAGGTCTTTGCTCGTAAAAAGGAGATGACAACCGTCGAGGTCGCCATTCTTCTAGAACGAGCCTGGGAAGTCCACGAGGGGATGGTCTCTTCTGTGCATGTTATGTAATAGCACTATAGGCGGTATCGGAAAGTCTGGTACCGCCTTTGACATTTTAGGGGTATTTGTATAGTATGTTTCCACGTAAGAAGCCATTACCTCTTACTCATTTGTTTGCGGTGCTAAGTCTCAGTCAAGTACCACTAACATCGTGGTTTTTCTTTTTAAGAAATTAAAAAATGACACGCTCAAGTAAAAAAGGTCCATATGTCGATCCTCGTGTTCTAAAGAAGATCGAAGGCAAAAAGCCACTGGAGACAGGGGTTATTAAGACTTGGTCTCGAGCCTGTGTTATTTCTCCAGAGATGATTGGTTTTACTTTTGGGGTTCATAATGGCAAAACACATTTAGATGTTTTAGTTTCGGAAGATATGGTGGGTCACAGACTAGGAGAGTTTTCTCCGACTAAGAAATTCATAAAACACGGAGGTCGAATGCAAAAAGAACTGGAGCAGGCTAAAAAAGAAGGTGAAATAGCTGCAGCTCAAGCTGCCAAAGCAACTACCGCAGATGCAGCTAAGAAATAATTTTTATCATGGAAAAGAAGGCACACGCATTACTAAATGATTTCCGGCAAGCTCCTCGCAAGATGAGGTTGGTGGCCAACACCTTACGGGGCAAAAAAGTTTCTGATGTTTTAGTAAACTTAGATTTCGTTACTAAAAAGGCTTCCAAGCCATTAAAAAATCTAATTCTCTCTGCTTTGGCCAATGCAAAACATTTAGATATTCCAACAGAGAACTTAATTGTAAAGAAAATTACAGTTGATGGGGGAGCAATCCTTTACCGGAGACGACCAGCTGCGAGGGGTAGTGCTCATCCTATACGCAAGCGCACAAGTTCAATATATGTTGAATTGGCTGAGGGCAAAGCAAAGAAATAACATGACACACACAGTCCATCCATATTCCCACAGACTAGGCATTATCAGAGATTGGAAATCTCGCTGGTTTGGCGTGAAGTCAAAATACAAAGAATTTTTGAAAAGCGATGTATTGCTTCGAGAACATTTACAAAAGAAATTACGAGGTTTTTATGTTTCAAATATCGAGATGGAGAGAGGAGAAAAAATTTTAAGAATTATTATTGAAACATCTAGACCTGGAATGATTATTGGTCGCTCAGGTGATGGTGCAGTAAAGCTGAAAAACGACATTTTGTCATTTCTGTCCAAAAACAAACTTTCTTCTGGAGGTGAAGTGAAGGTTGATATAAAAGAAGTTAAGTCTCCGGAATCGAATGCGATGATCGTGGTTCAAATGATTGCAGATGGATTAGAGAAAAGACTTCCTTTTAGGCGAGTTGCAAAGCAGGTCGTGGAAAAAGTTATGGCGAACCGAGATGTCCAAGGGGTAAAGCTGGAATTGTCAGGGCGACTTGGTGGAGCAACTATGGCCAGAAAGGAAAAAATAAAAAGAGGCAGAATTCCACTCCAGACGCTTCGAGCTGATGTTGAATTTGCAAAGTACGAGGCCAGATTGCCTTACGGCGGGATTGGCATAAAGGTCTGGATCTACAAAGGTGAGGTATTTGCTAAGAAATAATAAATATTATGCTGCTTCCAAAAAAAGTTAAATACAGAAAATGGCATACATTTAGAAAAAACCCGGAAAAGGTTGGGGTAGCTTCCCGCGGCACGCATGTTGATTTCGGCTCGCATGCAATTAAGGCGATTACCGGAGGCAGAATCATGTCGAATCAACTGGAAGCAGCTAGAAAAGCTCTTTCTCGAGAGTTGGGTAAGACCGGCAAGATCTGGATAAGAGTTTTTCCAGATATGCCTCTTACAAAAAAACCAGCGGAAGTGAAACTTGGAAAAGGTAAGGGTGATTTGTTTGGCTACTGTGCTCCTGTTAAGCCTGGACGAATTATTTTTGAAGTGGACGGTGTAACGGATGAGATAGCAAGAGAGTCACTTAGAAAAGCGGGGACAAAACTTCCAGTTAAGACCAAGGTAATTTCTGCTACCCACAGTTAATTTCTGATAACTTTATGAAGATAAAAGAACTAAAAAATAAAAGTGGTAAAGAACTAGGAACGCTCCTTACGGAAAAGAGAAATGCTCTAAGAACTTTCAGATTTTCTGTCTCTGGCAGTAATACTAGAAACGTAAGAGAGGGCAGAGCGATAAGGAAAGATATTGCTAAAATTTTGACTCTGTTAAATGCGAAGAAATCTTAAAATATTCAAAATAAAATGACTGCAACATTACAAAAACAAAATACAGAAGTAAAAGGAGCTCGCAAGAGAATTTCTGGTAAAGTCGTCTCTGACAAGATGAAAGATACAATCGTTGTTTTGGTTTCTCGTTATGTAAAGCACCCAAAATACGGCAAGTACATTTCCTATAGTAAAAAATTCAAGGTTCATGATCCAGGAAATACTAAAAAACTTGGTGAGATTGTGGAGATTGAAGAGTGTCGGCCGATTTCTAAGACCAAACACTTCAAAGTAATTTAATTTTATGATTCAACCACGCTCAATTGTAAAAATTGCAGACAACTCCGGTGGAAAAATCGGCAGAATTTTCAAAGTGCTCGGATCATCCAAGAAAAGATATGCTTCCATCGGCGAGATTGTGGTGCTTTCAATTCAGAAAGCAAAACCGCGTGAGGCGATAAAGAAAAAAGATGTAGTTCGTGGAATTGTAGTGAGGCAAAAAGCGCCCTTTAGGAGAAAAGATGGATCTTACATTCGCTTTGATGAAAATGCAGTTGTTCTTATACTAAAAGATCCAAAGAAGAAAGAACCTTTAGCTGGTCGTGTTTTCGGTCCAATTCCAAGAGAGGTTGGCGAAGTGGGGTTTCAGAAAATTATTTCCTTAGCTCCGGAAGTGGTCTAATTTTAATATCATGCACGTAAAGAAAGATGACAAAGTAATAGTTTTAACTGGCAAAGACAAAGGCAAAACTGGCACAGTTGTTAAAGCTCTGCCAAAAGAGAACAAAGTCATTGTCTCTGGGGTAAATGTGCTCAAGGTTCACCAAGGTCCACGAAAAGGAGGTGAGAAGGGGCAGATACTGGATAAGGCTATGCCCATTCACATATCTAACGTAAAGAAGACAAAATAAAAATGGAATCAGTTAAACAAAAAATAAATACAGCATTTGAAGGAATGAAAGAAGAGTTTCATTATACAAATGCTATGCAAGCTCCACGAATAGAAAAAGTGGTAGTCTCTTGTGGTATTAGTGCAGGTAAGGACAAGAAGAAACTTGATTTAATCGAAGACAGGCTTTCAAAAATAACAGGCCAGAAACCGGTTAGAAAAGGTGCAAAAATTTCTGTGGCTGGTTTTAAAATACGACAGGGCGATACAGTTGGGATGCAAATAACTCTTCGAGGTCAGAGGATGTACGACTTTTTAGATAAATTAATAAACATTGCTCTTCCACGAACAAAGGACTTTCGAGGTGTCTCCGCTAACTCTGTTGATGGTATGGGTAACTACACTCTAGGTATTCGTGAAAACACAATTTTTCCGGAAACATCGGACGAAGATCTTCGAGATGTGTTCGGGCTTTCGGTTACGGTTGTTACAAATATTAAAAATAAAGAAGAAACAAAGGCATTTTTGAAACACCTAGGTTTTCCATTTAAAAAAGTTGAGACTAAAGATGAAGTTGTGAAGGAAAAGAAGGCTAGGGTAAGGAAGAAGAAAGAAACTCCAGCCGCAGCGTAGTAAAAGGCCACAGAAATGTGGCTTTTTACACGATTTATTTTGTGATATAAAAATGGGAGAGGTTTCTTCATGAGCATTCAGGTAGCGTTAACAGTCGCAATCGTATCAGGAGGCGTTGGCTATGCAGTGCGTGCAGTGCAAGATCGTAGCGATGCTGTGAGCAAGATCAAACTCATGTATCGTCGCTACAAGTTCCGAATGGGAATCCAGGAAAAGGAGGCTCTCAGAAAAAGGCCGGCATCGTAAGGTGCCGGCCGTTCGCATTGACTTAAAATGGCCTAATTGCTAGTATAAAGCGCAACTCGAGAGAGTTATTTTTAATTAGAATGGCGAAAACAAGTGTTAAAGCAAGGGCTTTAAAGAAGCCTAAATATAGAACTAGGGCTACAAACCGATGTTTTCGCTGTGGACGCAAAAGAGGTTTTATGAGAGACTTTGGTCTGTGCCGAATTTGCTTCCGCGAACTGGCGAACGAAGGTAAGATACCAGGAATAAAGAAAGCCAGCTGGTAATAAAAGTAGTTTTCCTAAGTCCAAGATCGCTAGGTGGAGGATACTAGGAAAATATAATAAATATGGATCCAATATCTGACATGATTGTGCGAATAAAGAATGCTTCGGATTCGAAGAAAGAATCTGTCGTTTTTCCTTATTCCAACATGAAAGTAGCCATCCTTGATGTTCTTATGAAAAATGGATTCATTAAGTCTTTTGGCAAACGAGGTAAAAAAATAGCCAAGTGGATTGAAGTTGGACTTATTTACAATGATGGACAGCCAAAAATCTACGGAGTAGAAAGAGTTTCTAAAACTTCCAAAAGAGTTTATCAAAAAGCCAAAGAAATAAGAGGAGTTAAGAACGGCTATGGTATGTTAGTTCTCTCAACGCCAAAGGGGATTATGTCAGATAAGGAAGCTAAGGCAGCTAATCTGGGAGGGGAGGCGTTGTTCAAGATTTGGTAAATTAAAATCAAATGTCACGAATCGGAAAAAAAGTAATAACAGTGCTACCTAAGACTGAAGTCTCCATGTCAGGCTCTGTCTTAACTGTAAAAGGACCTCTTGGCACACTTACCAAAAACTTTAATCCCGAGATTGTGGTAAGTGTAACTCCAACCGAAGTCACACTTCTTCCAAAAGAGATTACGCTCGAATCGAAAGCTTTGTGGGGCACATATGCTTCTCATGTAAAAAATATGATTGCAGGAGTAAACACACCCTACTCTAAAAAATTGATTCTGGAAGGAATTGGTTACAAGTCCGATGTAAAAGGTGTAAATCTTGTTTTGGCCCTCGGATTTTCTCATCCAGTTAATGTTCCAATACCAGAAGGATTAAAAGTTACGGCAGAAAAAAATATTATTACCATAAGTGGTATGGACAAGGAATTGGTCGGAGAATTTGCTGCAAAAATAAGAGCGCTTAAAAAACCTGAACCTTACAAGGGCAAGGGCATGAGGTACGAGAAGGAAGTTATCAAGCGTAAGCAGGGTAAGAAAACTGTATAAAGTAAATCCATGAAAAAATCAGATTTAAAAGTAAAACAAAGACAAAGACGACATGCCCGAATCAGAGCCAAGGTCTTTGGCATGCCGGAGATACCTAGACTTTCGGTTTTTAAATCAAATAAACATATTTCGGCGCAACTCATCGACGATTTGAATGGCAAAACACTAGTCGCTTCTCACTCTCGTGAGGTCAAGGGTAAGACAATGATGGAAAAATCGGAGATGGTAGGGGAAAGTCTAGCTAAAAAAGCACAGGCCAAGAAAATAAAAGAAGTCGTTTTTGATCGAGGTGGATTTATTTATACAGGTAACGTTAGAGCTTTAGCCGAAGGAGCAAGAGCGGGCGGACTTAAATTCTAAAACAATGGAAACTAAAAAAACAAAAGCAGATATGGAAATAAAAACTCCGACGCTCGCAGAGGTCGGAGGGCCGACTCCTGACGTCGGCCAAGAAGAAGCGGTCGAAACATTAGCACAAGGTGCCGATAGTGCGAATATTGCTGAGATTTCAGAAGCAACACCGGTTAAAGCTGAACCGGTTAGGAGGGAGTTTAAGAAAAATCCTAGAAAGGGCGCACCTCGAAGAGAAGCAAGAGCTAGATCTGAATTTGATCAAAAGATTATAAGTATTAGACGTGTAACTCGTGTGGTAACCGGAGGACGAAGATTTGCTTTTTCTGTGGCAGTTGTAATTGGAGACCACAAGGGCCGAGTTGGAGTCGGCTTAGGCAAGGCGGGGGATACTCCAATTGCTATCGACAAGGCTGCAAGGGATGCTCGAAAAAACATGATAAAAGTAAACTTAACCAAAAACGGAACCATTCCTCACGAAGTTGAAGCAAAATATTCTAGTTCTGTTGTAAAAATAATGAATGCTAAAGGCAAGGGTGTGATGGCTGGAAGTTCGGTAAGAACAGTCCTGGAACTTGCAGGTATAAAGGAAGTTTCATCTAAACTCTTCTCTCGAAGTAAGAACAAGATAAACAATGCGAAAGCAGCAGTGAAGGCTCTCTCGCAACTTAGGCCAGCAAAATAATTTTATGCAATTCAACACTATAAAAAGGCAGCACCCAAACAAAAAATCGATCAAAGTCGGGCGTGGTTCTAAGCGTGGTAAAACTTCTGGTCGCGGCACAAAAGGTCAGAATGCTAGAGCGGGTCACAAAAAGCGTCCAGAGATTCGTGATTTTATAAAACGAATGCCAAAACTTCGGGGGCGAGGTAAAAACATAAACACTCCGATAAATCCAAAGCCTTTTGTCATTAATGTAGGTAATTTAGAGAAATTATTTAAGGCTGGAGATGTAGTTTCGCCGATTTCAATAATGAATCTTGGTCTAACCAGGGGTTATTCCAAAGTAAAAATACTGGGTGAGGGGAAATTAACTAAAAAATTGACAATTGAGAACTGCAGTGTCTCAAGTGGGGCTAGAGAAGCTATCGAGAAGGCAGGTGGTACAATAAATTAATATGGGATTTACAGCCAAACTAAAATTGGTTTTTGAAGACAAGATTCTAAGAAAAAGAATCATTTTTACCCTATTTGCTTTGGTATTGTTTAGGATTTTGGCTGCCATTCCTGTGCCGGGAGTTGATCATGGCAGACTTGCGGCCTTTTTCTCAAGTAACGAATTCTTTGGGCTTCTTAATATTTTCTCTGGTGGTGGGCTCTCTCAGCTTTCCATAGTAATGCTCGGTGTCGGTCCCTTTATCACAAGCTCCATTATCATGCAGCTTATGACTATTATGTCTCCCAGACTAAAGGAGATGTATCAAGAAGAAGGGGAAGCTGGCAGACTCAAATTTGCGCAGTACAGCAGATATTTGACTGTGCCACTTGCCCTGATCCAATCTTTCAGCTTTATAAAAATTCTTCAAAGCCAGCAAGTCTTTGCGCATCTTTCTGCTTTTCAGTTAACTTCAAACCTCTTAGTTATTACTGCGGGCTCAATGCTTCTCATGTGGATTGGGGAACTGATATCTGAATATGGAATTGGTAATGGAGTCTCACTTATTATTTTTTCAGGTATAGTTGCGGCACTTCCAACAGAAGCAGGACAACTTCTTTTTGCTTTTGATGCTTCTCAGATACCGGTTTACCTAGCATTTCTAGTAGTAGCTCTAGCGGTCATAGTTGGTGTTGTCATTGTGACAGAGGCTGAGAGACCGATTCCAGTTACTTACGCAAAGCAAGTTCGAGGGAATCGAATTTACGGCGGTACTTCCACTTATTTGCCACTCCGTATAAACCAGGCTGGAGTTATTCCAATAATTTTTGCTCTATCTATTCTACTTTTCCCTCAAATGATTCTAAGATTTTTGCAAAATTCTACTCATGCAATTATAAAAACGGTTTCATCCACAATTCTTTCTATCCTAGCTAATCAATGGTTTTACGGCATTGCTTATTTCCTTTTGGTTTTTGTTTTTACCTATTTTTATACCGCAGTAACATTTGATCCAGACCAAATTTCAACTAACTTACAAAAAAATGGAGCATTTATTCCAGGAGTTAGACCAGGCAAATCAACATCTGATCATATCTCCAAAATTCTTACTCGCCTGACCTTGGTTGGTGCACTTTTCTTGGGGCTTATTGCTATTTTGCCACTAATTATGAGGGGTGTGACTGGCATTACTGCTGTTTCAGTTGGCGGCACAGCCTTACTTATCGTTGTTTCAGTTGTAATTGATCTAGTTAAGAAAGTTGACGCTCAGGTCTCTATTCGGGAATATTAAACTTCCAAATTTGGTAATTAAGTTGGTATAATTACCAAATGCCTCCTCAAGCTTTTATATTTATTGGTCGCTCTGGTTGCGGCAAAGGAACTCAGGTAGATCTTCTAAAAGAGTCTCTTAAACAAAGAGATCCAAACTCGGAGATTTTTTATCTCGAAACAGGTGCAAACTTTAGGGAATTCATTCGTGGTCAGAATTATTCCAACAAACTATCGAATGTAATATATCAAAACGGTGAAAGACAACCTGATTTTATTGCCATCTGGATGTGGGCGCACATTTTACTTGAAAAAATGAATGGTAAGGAACATCTCCTGCTCGATGGCATAACAAGGTCTTTGCCAGAAGCCATGGCTTTTACTACTGCATTGGAATTCTATGGCCGAAAGGCAGATGTTATTTTTATAAATGTCTCGCGAGAATGGTCACAAAAGAGGATGATGGAAAGAGGAAGGGCCGATGATAAAGACATCGCAAAAGATGTCAAAAGGCTAGATTGGTTTGACAGGGACTCTATGCCTGCTGTAGGGTACTTCAAAGTGAGTGGCAGCTACAGGTTTCATGCTATCGACGGTGAACAAACAATACCACAGGTCCATGCTGACATTTTGAAATCTTTGGGATGGTAAGGATTAAAACAAAAGAAGAAGTAAAAACACTTAAAGAGGGCGGCAAACGCCACGCTTTCATTTTATCTGAAGTTGCTAAAAAAGTTTATGTAGGAGTTTCGACAAAAGAGTTAGATGATTTTGCAAAAAAATTAATTGATGAAAATAATGACAAGGCTGCCTTTCTTGGTTACACCCCGCGTGGAGCAAAAAGAGCATATCCAGCTAGTCTCTGTGTCTCTCTAAATGATGAAATAGTTCATGGCATTCCAAACGAGAAACCGAAAGTATTAAAAAATGGTGACGTTGTTTCGCTAGATTTAGGTCTGGTCCACAAAGGTCTTATCACAGATGGTGCAGTTACAGTCTCTGTTGGGGAGAGCTCCAAGAAGGATCGGGATATGATAAAACACTGCAAGGAGGCCCTAAATAGGGGTATTTCAGCTGCTATAGCAGGTAGACACATAGGTGATATAAGCCATGCAATAGAGTCATATATAAGGCCATTAGGCTATGGTTTATGCGAGGGGCTTGCTGGTCATGGCGTAGGTTACAAGGTTCACGAGGATCCCTATGTACCAAACGAAGGTCATCCTGGGGAAGGTGAACTTTTGGTGCCGGGAATGGTTATTGCAATTGAACCGATGATTACCCAGGGAGGAGATAAAATTTTTCTGGACTCCGATGGTTATACATACAAAACTTACGATGGATCAAAAGCCTGCCACTTTGAACACACAATTGTGATTACCGACAAAAAACCCATTGTCTTAACTAAATAACTTGGCCTGCCTGCGCAGGCAGGTTATAATAATTCTTTATTGAAAAATTTATGAAACATCCCAAAGAAGAAAGAACGTTTGTAATGGTTAAATCAGATGGTGTGAGAAAGGGTCTCATTGGTGAGACGATCAGGCGAATGGAACAAAGAGACTTGAAGGTAGTGGGACTTGAGATGTTTCATGCTACCAGAGAACAAGCTGATACTCATTATCCAAAAGACGAGGAATGGATTGTCGGAATGGGTAACAAAACTCTAGCTACATACGAAAAGTATGGCTATGACCCAAAAGCCGAACTCGGAACGGATGATGCGCTTGAAATTGGCAAGAAAGTAAGAAACTGGTTACTCGATTACCTAACTGATGCACCCATGGTAAAAATGGTCATCCAAGGTGTTCACGCAATAGATATGGTTCGTAAAATTTCAGGCAACACCCTTCCATTTAAAGCTGAAATGGGGACGATAAGAGGTGATTTTTCTGCTGACTCTCCAGCGCTTGCTAACAAGGAAAAAAGAGCTGTTTACAATATAGTTCATGCATCTGCTACTCCAGAAGAAGCGGAGCACGAAATTGATTTTTGGTTTGGTAAAAAACCAATTTTTGACTATAAGCGCTTTGGTGTAGATGAATAAAAGTTCAAAAAGATAATTTCGAGCCTCCGCAGGCCGCAAGCATGGTTTTGTCAAGGCACCATTCTTGACAAATTGCGGCCGAGGACAGCCGAGAGCTTAGCTGGAAGCTTGAGGGGAGCGAGAAATTATCTTATTGAACTTAATCAAAAATTTATTTTGTTATGATATAATGTCCTTCAGGGATACGAGATATTTTCCGAATAATTTTTTTAAGGGAATCCCAAATCGTTGCACAGTGAGAAAGATTAACTTCTTATGATCTGTGTCTCTGCGGATACCCACTTAGCTTTTTGCTAAGGAAATATCTACGTACCCCATTAAGATCCCCACATAGCTTGTGGGAATTTTAATTGCTAAAATTGTTAGGTGATTAAAAAACCTCTTTTCAAACACTTTCTTACTCTACTTATAATCGCAGCTGTCCTCCACATCTCAGCTGTCTTCTTTTATTTTTACTGGACTATCTCTTGGTTCGACATGGTAGTTCATTTTACAGCTGGAGCGTCGGTGGCTCTCGCGGTTATTCTGGTGGTGGGGGAATTTTATTCCCATATTTCAATAAGTAAACGAGAAATGATATCCATAACCCTTATCTTGGTTCTGGCAGTTGGAATACTCTGGGAGCTATTTGAACTCTCTATCGGTTCCACTACTCTTTCCGATGGATGGCTATACGTTCTCGATACTGGCAGTGATCTATCTATGGATCTACTAGGTGGTTTAATCGGTGTATTTTACGCAAGTTACGTATCTAAAAAATAAATGGCAGAAAATTTAAAACTTACATTTTACGGAGGAGTTGGTTCAGTAACCGGTGCGAATTTTCTACTTGAAGATAAGAATACTAAAATTCTAGTTGACTGTGGTTTGGAGCAGGGGACAGCTGAAGCCTCTCTAAAAAATAGAAAGCCTTTTTCCTATGACCCAAAAACGATAAATTATCTTTTTATAACCCACGCCCACATGGACCACATTGGCCTCATTCCAAAACTTACTCGCGAGGGGTTTCGAGGCAAAATATATTCAACTGTTGAGACTCGTGAGTTGGCGAGGATAATGCTGTCAGACGCCTTGAAACTGCAAGATGACAATCTCTATAGTTTAGAGGATGTTAACAAGGCCTTGGAACTATGGATGACAGTCAAATATGACGAAGAATTTAAAATAAACAATGAGTTTTCCGTTACCCCAAAAGACGCGGGACATATTTTGGGCTCTGCGATGTACAAGTTTAAATACGGTGGCAAAAATATTTATTTTACGGGGGATTCCGGGAATTCACCCTCGCCACTTTTAAAAGATACAGAAAAAATAACCGACGCAGATTATTTAGTCATAGATAGTGTTTATGGTGATAGAAATCACGAGCCGAAGGAAGAGAGAGATGAAAGGTTTAAAGAAATTGTTCTAAGTACTATCCAAGGTGGCGGGACACTCCTCATCCCGGCATTTTCAATCGAACGCACTCAGGTGATTTTGTATGAACTAAACAACCTAGTTGAAAAAAATGAAATTCCAAAAGTCCCGGTCTTTCTTGATTCTCCACTAGCTCAAAAAGTTACAGCTGTTTATATGAAAGAAACACAAGATTTTAATTCGGCTGTTCAAAGTCAAATAAAATCAGGTGATGATATTTTTCAGTTTCCTAAACTTCATGTGGTACATAACTATCAGGAATCAAACGAGATAATTAAAATAGCGGGACCAAAAATAATTATTGCTGGTTCTGGTATGTCGGAAGGGGGAAGAGTAGTTGGTCACGAAGTAAACTTCTTGCCTGATCCCAAAAGCACCCTTCTTCTCATGGGTTACCAGGCAATCGGGACTCTGGGCCGTAGAATTCAAGACAAACCAAAGGAAGTCGAAATAAACGGTAGTGTAGTCCCTATTCGTGCTCGGATAGAGATGATATCAGGCTATTCCTCACATAAGGATTCGGATCACTTGGTTGAAATGGTTTCCGATACTGTAAAGACAATAAAACAAGTGTTTGTGGTGATGGGGGAGCCAAAAGCCTCAGCCTTTTTAGCCCAACGCTTGCGTGACGAACTTGATGTAAAAGCAATTTGTCCTGAAGCAGGGCAAGAATTCTATTTGAAATAAAAATTCCCGGTTTAACCGGGAATTTTTATTTTGCCAGTAATACAACTTTCTTAAAGGCTTCAGGATTTTCTTTAGCCAGTGTTGCCAATATTTTTCTATCTAAATTTACTCCTTTTTTCTTTAAACCTCCCATCACTTTGCTGTAGGAAAGACCCATATCTTTGAGTGCGTATGAAATATTTACGTTCCACATTCTGCGAGCGTCGCCTTTTTTATCTCGTCTGTGAGCAAAAGCATAATTTCCCGCATGAAGAATTGCTTCTTTCGCCTGTCTTTCCTTGGTAGATCGTCCATGTCGAAAACCTTTTGTTCTAAACAAAACTTTTCGGCGTCTCTTTAGTGCGTGTACCGCTCCTTTAACTCGTGTCATGTTATTTTATATAAAAAGCTATATCTTTGTTCGACATTGGGAAATTAACCATTCTGTTTCCTTTAAGCTGGGATCTGCGACTCTCTTTTGCTCTGAAATGGTTTCGCCCAGTTTTACGTACCAAAATTTTGCCACTTCTGGTGACTTTTAGTCTCTTGGTAAATGATTTGTTTGTTTTCGTGGACATTATATTTTCTTGTTTTTTAGGCTTTTTCGATTATCGTACTTAGTCCTTTTGGGCTTTTTTTAGCAGGATCTGCGATTTTATACTCTTCAGTAATAAGTTTAAGTAATCTTGCAAGCCTTTCTTTTAAGAAATTCTCATCCAGTGCCTTTGTCCTGCCTGGCAAAAATAGATCAATTTTGATGCGATTACCTTCTTTGAGCCAACTTGAGGCTTTCTTTGCTTTGAGCTCTAAATCGTGATCTCCTGTGCCTACCTTAACTTGAATGTTCTTTACTTCAACAGTGTGAGTCTTGGTTTTTGCTACCTTTTGCTTCTTGTTTTCAGCATATCGAAACTTACCATAATCCATGATTTTTGCAACCGGCGGATTGGCGTTTGGCGAGATCTCAATTAGATCTAAACCAAGCTCCCTTGCTTTATCCAGTGCCTCCTTAAAAGATATGACACCTAAATTTTGTCCATCTTCTAAAATGACTCTAAGAGTCGCAGCTTGAATCTGGTTGTTTACCCTGGTAATTGAAATATGCTTAATTTAACTATTAAAGTCATAAAAATATAGCATATTGGCTCTACTTTAGCAAAATTATTGACCTGTGGGTAAATCTGTTGTCCCTTGGCATCTAAGCGCTATAATTAACCTAGGTTTATAATTAATTATTTGAAAATGAAAAAAAGAGATGAGTATATTGTGGCGGGGGTGGTAATTGTTATCGCCCTTGTTTTAGTTTGGTGGTGGGGAACAAATTCTAACTATGAGGTGGTTGGGAATAATACGGAGAATGCAACAAAAACGACTACAACCACTAAAAAATCTACTAACACTACTCCTGCTCCAAATCCTGTGGTTGATACCTTTACAAATCTTTTGCCAAAAATCGGTAACTACGCATGTACTTATGAAGAAACTACTCCAGCTCAGAGAAGCACAGACGTTGTTTATCTCTCTGGTGGCAGGATGCGAGCAGAGTTCAGAACTTACACAGCTCAATCTGGCACAAATACTCTTATGGTTTACGATGGTGTAAATATTTACAAGTGGACTGAAGGTAAAGCTACAGGTGAAATCTCACATCCAAAATCCCTTGCTGATTTTCCATCAATTATTCCAAAAAATATTCTTACTGGGGTAAGTCTTGGTTCTGGTCTAAATAATGCTAGTTGGAATTGTAGACCATGGATAGTTGATCCAACCCTTCTAGTAAAGCCAGCATATTTGCAGGTATAAAAAAGGCCGCGTAGGGGAGGTTCCCACGCGGAGCGTTACTTTGGCGAGGGCGTGCCACGGCACTCCTTAACCCTCACTTGGGCCTCTCTCAGCCCTGTTACGCTAGTTTGAAAGCCTACTAAAACTAGAAAATAAGTCAAAGGAAAACCGCGAGACCCGGGCCGAGAACTAGGTCTCGCGGTTTCTTGCGGTTACTGATCGACCATGGTGATGAGAAGCTTGTGCAGATTCCCGTTGCTCGCCTCGATCAGACTGCGCCAGGTGCGCCAGCGTTCATATAGCTGCTCCGGCGTGTCGTTGAGATCCACAGGAACTGGAATGTTGTTGAACCAGAACCATGCTCCGGTGGATTTCGGACGGCTCTTAACTGCCACCCTTGCTGCGCCCTCCACGTCATGACAACCCGTGTTGTCGTAGTGCCACATCCCGAAACGATCCCTGTGCCAGGTTCCCCCGGGTGTCTTTACCACTGTTTCTTCGGCCGAGTTCTTCGCCATGCATTACCTCCTGTTTCGGATAATATCATAATATACGTTTATGTCAAGTAAACAAAATAGCCCTGTATAGGGCTATTTTGTTCGTTGTGGAGATGGTGGTATCGAAACCACATCCATAAAAAGAATTGAAACGCATCTACAATGCCTAGTCTGTTTTAAGTTTTAAACTGTAAGGCTTAGAACAAACAAAATACATTACAGTCGATCCTCTATGTTTCGACCTTGATCGAGGAAATCAAGGTCATATCCTCAGTTTATATCGGTGGGCCTCTCGCATGAGGAATAAGAGAGGTTACCGTCCCTTAAGCTAAAGCGTAAGAGAAGACAAGATCGTTAGATCCAAAATATGGAGAAACGGATGCCTTTTTAGATAAGTTTTTTACGCTTAATCTTTCCAGAAGTTTTGAGAGTTTCTGGAACTCCGCATTGCAACGTCGCAGTATCTTTTTATGTCAAAACCTGTCATCCCCCTAAAACACACCTTGGGTGTGTTCGGGCGATCAATTTTCTTTAGGAAAATTGATTTAGCCAATACTCGCTAAATAATTTTTGAGTATTTTTTTCTTGTCTCTTGCTCCCCACAAGCTTTTCAAAAATCTTTCTCTATTAAAAGCTGGTTTTTTGTCTACAAATGCTTCCTTGTAAATTAGTTTAAGTGGTCTTCTATTCTCTGTTGCTGATACTTGGCCATCATTATGTTTTTTTATTCTTTTAACAATATTCGAAGTACAGCCAACATATAATTTTTTGTCTTTCAAACTATATAGAATATAAACTACATAAGACATGCTTTAGGCGAAACAGGTTTAGGCGACATTTTATTATAAAATGTTTGGCCTTATTTGTCAGAGAACTCTCTTTTTAAGTCTCGCTCAGTATCGCGTTTCTTAATTGACTCTCTTTTATCAAATTTCTTCTTTCCTTTAACGCTGGCGATATCGAGTTTCAACTTGCGTCCCTCATTGTACACTGAAAGTGGCACTATTGTCAAGCCACGTTTCATCTCGATTTCACCCAAAGTATGAATTTCTTTCTTGGTCAGCAAAAGTTTCCTGTTTCGAT
Source organism: uncultured Candidatus Saccharibacteria bacterium (assembly GCA_964576615.1). Taxonomy (GTDB): domain Bacteria; phylum Patescibacteriota; class Minisyncoccia; order Phycocordibacterales; family DATDWN01; genus C7867-006. The sequence continues at coordinate 13,290 of CAZNUU010000003.1, read as the reverse complement.
GAGGGTCGTAGTCTTTTGGTGTATTGCCAGCTTGATATGGGGGGATGAACATACCAATAACGAATGCTTCTTTGCCTCGGATTGTAACATGTGAACCATCAAGTGAACCCTGGCCTTTCATGAGAGATTTCACCTCAAACCCAAAAAGCTCTATACCTGCAGTATACTTGTCGAGAATTTCATAATTGAAGCTGGCTTTGCGGTTTGTAACGAGTGACATGGAGTAAATATATCACAGACTCTTCACTTTCATTTTGGGACTTTTAACCTGTCCCGTGCGAGTTTTTACTACAGTGTTTTTCAGTTGTTTTTATAATCACCAGTTATAATAATTTTTGTCCATTAATTGTTTGCTAAAACTCGTTTGGGATGTATACTTCAGTCATTCTATGAGTAAAAATATGGCGCAAATGCCAGAAAAGAAGAAGGTTATCATTAAAAAAAGCCCAAGTGGCAATAAAGGACCCGAAGAGAGTTCCTTAATGAGCTACATTGTTTCTGTCTTAATAATTTTTATTATTCTCTCGGCAATCTACTCTCTTATCTCTGGCTCGATTTCAAAAAAACCAGAGCAGATTTCAATTTCCCAGTTGAGCACTGATATTAAATCCGGCCAAGTAAAATCGGTTGTGGTTCAGGGTGATTCGCTTTCGATCTCGTATAAAAATAACACCACCAAAGAATCCAAGAAAGAAGAAGGCGAAGCTTTATCTCAGACACTTGTTAACTACGGGGTAACCAAGGAGCAACTTGCACCAGTCGATATCCAAATTAAAAATCAAAATGGTTTCGGCTATTGGTTTGTAAATCTCTCGCCAATTATTTTCCCAATTCTTTTTATTTTAATTTTCATTTGGTTTATTACTCGTCAGGTAAAAGGTGCTGGTATGCAGGCTCTTACCTTCGGTCAATCCAAAGCTCGAATGATAAGTCCAAACGACAAGGCCCAGAGAGTAACATTTAAGGATGTTGCCGGGGCAAAAGAAGCCAAGGAAGAACTCTCTGAAATTGTTGATTTCCTACGTAATCCTAAAAAGTTTTTAGACATTGGTGCACGTATCCCAAAGGGTATTCTACTTATGGGTGCCCCGGGTACGGGTAAGACTTTGCTAGCCCGAGCAGTAGCGGGTGAAGCAGGTGTAGCCTTCTTCTCTATTTCTGGTTCGGAATTTGTGGAAATGTTTGTCGGTGTCGGAGCATCGCGTGTACGCGATCTGTTCCTTTTGGCCAAGAAAAATTCGCCTTCGATTATTTTCGTGGACGAAATTGATGCGGTGGGACGTGTGCGAGGAGTTGGTGCGGGTGGTGGAAATGACGAGAGGGAGCAGACCCTAAACCAAATTCTAGTTGAAATGGATGGTTTCGAGCCAAATGAAAAAGTTATCGTCATGGCTGCAACAAATAGACCGGATGTTTTAGATCCCGCACTTCTTCGACCGGGTAGATTCGACAGACGAGTCACACTTGATTTACCAGATAGAAAAGACAGAGAAGATATTCTCCGAGTTCATAGTAAAGAAAAACCATTTGCGGAAGATGTGGATCTAAAAGTTATTGCAGAAAGAACCCCAGGATTTTCTGGTGCGGATCTTTATTCTCTTATGAACGAGGGGGCGATAGTCGCTGCACGAGAAAACAGAACCAAAGTTGCTCAGTACGACTTGATTCGCTCGATTGAAAAAGTAATGTTAGGCCCAGAGAGAAAAAGTCATATTCTTTCTAAAAGAGAAAAAGAAATTACCGCGTATCACGAAGCAGGTCACGCTGTTCTTGCCTCGATTTTGCCTTATGCTGATCCAGTTCATAAGATTTCAATAATTTCCAGAGGTCATGCGGCAGGTTATGTTTTAAAACTGCCAATTGAAGAAACAAAACTTCAATCTCGAAAAGAATTTCTAGATGATATAGCGGTTTCTCTGGGTGGGTATGTCACAGAAAAATTACTTTTTAACGATGTTACAACCGGGCCATCCAATGATCTACAAGTTTCAACTGCATTGGCTCGCGATATGGTTACTAAATATGGTATGTCAGATATGGTTGGCCCAGTTGCTCTAGAGGGAATGGGAGGCAAGGTTTTATTTGGACGAGGTGTGGAGGAAAAAGAATTTTCAGAAAAAGTTGCAGCGGACATCGATTCGGAAGTTTCAAAAATAATGAATGGTGCACTAAAAAAAGCTCAAGAAACTGTAGTGGCTAACAGAGGGCTTCTTGATGCAATCGCAAAGAGACTAATTGAAAAAGAAACAATAGAAAGACCGGAATTTGAGGGGATACTTGTTGCTCACGGTATAAGTCCAAAGCAAAAAAAGCTAGATATTGAGCACTCCGGAGCAATCTCCTAGCGCCTTGACTTTGTATAGAAAATGATGTAGGATTGAGCGCGGAGGGTCACATGGTTGGCCGTTGCAGTCAAAAGGTAATCTCAAGCTCGCGACCTCGCGGCGAGAGGATCTGCAAAGGGCCACTTGAAGTGACTCGTGTTAGATCAGGTTCCTCGTTGCAATTCAATCTTGTCTGTACCTACTGCGGACAAGTTGATTCCGACAGTCCTACCGAACCGATTCCAGAAGACGATAGGAGGGCGCATGCCACGACGGAAAGGAGTAGTGGACGCAATCGCCAGTATCAGCGAGATGCGGCAGGAAGTAGTCGGTCGTATGGGTATCTGCGGACGTGGGACCCATCAACTGACTGAACTCCTAGACGCACTGGATGGCGACAAGATCGATCCGGATGAGGCGCTGCGACAAGCAGCTGCCGTACCGGAGGGAACAACGGACTTCCGCTAGTTTTCCTGCCTTTGGTGCCAAGAAATTTCCTAAAGATGGCACCAGAATTCCTCAAAGCTCTCCAAGAGCGAGGCCAGCAATACATCGCTGGCCTTTTCCATTATTTAAAAATTCTTTTGCCACCCCAGCGCCATTCCGGCTTTTCACCTTTTTTGTAACAAATCCAAATCATGATTACTGTGAGGATGAAGATTCCGGATAAATAACTCCACAAAAATTCTTTTTCACTACTTCCTTCTGTCTTGGCTTTATCTATTGTACGAAACGCATGACTCACAATTCCAAAAACATAAATTAAAACAACTAACCAACCTTGCCAGGTGATAGGGTACCAACCCCAACCGTAGTTCTTTGCCCTGAACCATAATTTATTTTTGTCCATAACTGTGATAATTTAGTATAACACCAACCATCCTTAGCTCAGTTGGTTAGAGCACAGAGCTTATACCTCTGGGGTCCCTGGTTCGAGTCCAGGAGGATGGACAAGAAAATTTGCATCTCAAAATTTCTCTTGTTATTCTAAAAAAAGAGGGGGTGTTTTGTGCAAGTAGTTACAGAGGAACATTTCGTTCGGGTTTTTACGATGCGATGCAACGGCGAGTTTTCGCGGGCCCTGGCTGTCTTCAGACAGTTCGGCCCCGCTCTTTCTCCTGATGTGCAGGACGTGATTGATCGAGCGGTTCGGCTCGGGAAAGTCGAGGATGTTCTGACGCTCATGGAGGCTCATTATCAAGACGAGCTTCGCCATCAAGATCTCAATTATCGCGGGATGATCTTCGATGGCTACGCCAAGCGGCATCCGACGAGAGAATTTTTCGCTCGTCTGCGTGGTGAAGTTCTGTCGGCTCCACGTATCCCAAGTTCCACAACCGCAACCGGGCTCTCGTAGCCCGGTTCGTTTTTATTACAGTTGACTTTTTCGTTTTTGTAAATAGTATTTAATCCGGAGGGCAGCATGGCCGATATGTACTACTTTCTGCGGATTCACGGTCTCGGGTGGCAAGAGGCCACCAAAGACCAGTATCTCGACGTGATGAGGAGAGCTGGTTTTTCGCCGGGGAGTCAGGGCAACCAGCCCGGCTATTCCTTCGAGAACGAGCTAATACGCGGTTTGGCGATCCTCGCCCCGCTGCGTCCTGAGCTCTATCACAGCGACCTTGTGATCTTCGAGGTTGTCTCGAAGAAGAAGTCTGAGCTCGACGAGATCGATCGACTCAATCGTCTGCACGAAGAGATCTCGAATGCAGTCGACATCCACGAGCTCGACAGTCGGCTGGAGCGGGAAGGTGGGCATCGTGCTCGCCCCGAAGTCCTGGCAATGTTTCAGCAGGTTTACCTCGAAAGAGGCTGGCCTCCCCTGGGAGCAACCGGTCTCTCGGCGGCACTGTAGTTCTGTTTGCGTAAAGGCGGGTCAAAGTGACCCGCCTTCATCATGTATAATAAAAGTATGAACGAAAAAAGATTAAAAGAATTAATGGAAAAAGCAAAAACTGTCGGATTTTCTAAGGAAGAAAGATTGGAAATTTTACAACATACAAACAAAGCTGTTTCTGATTTGAGGTCAGTAATTAAAACCTATGCACGAAAATAATTTTGAAATTTTAGCTGGATCAGTTGACTCGCAGATTGAAAGTAATGAGCAAACTCTGCGAGAAAATCTAGAAGGTCTCAAGGACGAACTTGCTCTGATTAATCCGGAACAAGTTACTCCTGAACAACACGAGGGTTTAAAGTTGATGCTCAAGAGTATATTTGAAGGAGCAGCGTTGATTTCTGCAATCGGCACGGCTGCTTATGAAGGTTTTATGATTGGTACAAATAATATGACAACTAGCGATCTGATCCTTGCTGGTACAATCGCGGTAACGACTGTAATCGGAGCATTAGGTCATGCAAACAGAATGATGGGGCGGTAGTCTATTGACAAATTTTATATTTTAAGTATAGTAATACTAGGAGGTAGAGATGACGTTCACTGACTACTCGAATCGTGTTCAGATAGCGGCACTTGACTTGGCGGCCCAAAGTCCCTTCGGTGAACCGTCCGAAGAGTTGGTCAGGATGGTCACAAGGTCGGCGGGTCTGCCCGTCACCCACGAGGATGACGGATTCCTGGTCGATCCCATCCGAGGAGCAGTGTTCTTCAAGGCATACAAGCCCTACGGAAGGGATAATGCCGAGAGGGCACTGCGTCAGGGATGGATCTGGGCAACGAAGGAGAAGATCATCGAGTCGGCGGCTTAAAACCGCGACAACAGAACGCAACAACCGGGCTCACATGAGCCCGGTTCGTCTTTTTATTTTATAACGATGAGGGCTGGCACGCGCCAGCCCCTTTTCTTAATACAGCCCCCACCCGGCGACGAGCCCAGCAATTAGGAGAAGCAGCCCGATGTGTACCCAGATTGCCTTCCAGGTCATCTTGTTTTTCCAGGTTCTCATGCTTTGCCGCGAGGCCAGGCAGTTGGGACATGTCTCAGCCCGACCCCGATGTCTCTCAAAGTCTTCTCTTCCGAGAATCTTGAAGTCGGTATCCGGCCACGGCCCACTCTGAGGGATTGCTCTCTCGTGATACCAGCGCCAGTCGATGACAGGTGCGTGCGTCGATGTGGCAGTATGTGCCATAATCACCTCTTAAATAAGAATATCTAGCAAAATTTTAATGTCAAAGCTATTCGAAATGGATTTTTTCGGGGCGACTGGCTATGTGATTTTTAATCAACGGATATTTTTTTAAATCAAAATCAGTCTCAATAATTTTTGAAGCTTCTTCGCGCGAAGCCTCCACCATTTTTATATTTTTTATTGCTTCCATGGCCACATCGGAAATACCCCATTGTTTTCTGCCGTAAAGTTCGCCGGCACCGCGCTGAGCCAGATCAAACTCTGCTAGTTCAAAACCATTTTTCGCAGTGGTCAGTGCTTTCAAGCGATCCCGAGTTTTGCCGCTGTGACTTTCCGAGAAAACATAGCAGTAAGCCTGATGATTGGAACGGATAACTCGGCCTCGCAGTTGGTGAAGTTGGGAGAGTCCAAATCTTTCGGCGCCTTCGATTATTATCATGGTCGCATTTGGTACATTTACACCGACTTCGACTACCGAAGTCGCACATAGAATTTTGGTTTTTCCCGAGGAGAAATCACCCATAACCTTCTCTTTTTCTACAGGCGTCATCTTGGAGTGCAAAATATCAATCGAGTACTCCGGAAAATCTTCTTTTTTGAGTCTTTCTGCTTCCAGTTTTACTGATTTGGCCATGACAGCTAATTCTTTAGTTGGATCTGGTTCGTCAATCCTCGGACAAATAACATAAAGTTGTCTACCAGCTTTTAATTCACTGCGGATTTCCTCATAACATTGTTTTCGTTGGTTTGGCCAAATTAGTTTGGTGATAATTGGTTTTCTACCATGCGGCATACCTTCCAAAACTGTAATATCCAAGTCGCCATAAAGTGTGAGAGCAAGTGTGCGGGGGATTGGCGTGGCTGTCATTGATAGCAAATGTGGTGTTACAGAATTTTTACTTGCTAATTTTTGTCTCTGAAGTGTTCCAAATCTATGTTGTTCATCGATAATTACGAAAGCCAGATGTTTAAATGTTACAGATTTCTGAATAAGTGCGTGGGTACCGATTAAAATTGGCACTTCGCCGTTTGCTACCCATTTTAGGAGCTGGGATTTGGAAATTTTGGTTGGTTTGGAAGGGTCGGACTTAGAGGGGAAGATTTTACACTCGCTGCCAGTTATTAGGCCAATTTTGAGGGGTAAATGGCTAAAGTAGGCCACGAAACTGTCATAGTGCTGTTTGGCTAAGATCTCAGTTGGGACCATGTAAGCAACTTGCAGGTTCCCAAAACTTTGCAAGTTGCCCTGAGCGGAGTCGAAGGGCCTTTGTTGAACTGTTGCATATATAGTAGTGGCTGCCACAGCTGTTTTACCCGATCCCACGTCGCCTTCTAGCAGGCGAGACATAGGATGGCCGCGTTTCAGGTCGGTCGAGATGGATTTAATCGCATCAGTTTGGGATTTGGTTGGTTCAAATGGAAATCTTTTTACAAAATCAGCAATGTCTTTTTCTTTTGTCTCGATTTTGAAAGAACTCTGCTTTTGCCACAGCCTTTTTTCTTTTTGTTTTTCTAGTTGGATAAAAAATATTTCCTGAAAGGCAAATCTTTTGCGGGCGGAGAGAGCATTAGCTTCTGTTTTAGGGGTATGAATCCAGATCAGAGCTGTCTTAAGTCCAGGCAAATTGTATTTTTTCAGAATTTCTTCTGGAATTGGGTCAATTATTTTGTCGAGCACACCTGCTTTAAATATTTTTTGGATCGCATGATACATCCAGTTCGATGTCACACCCTTGCTTTCGGGGTAAACAGGGTAGAGGACATGATCGTCGTGGCCTTCGCCAAATAGGGACTCGCCAACAGCTGAAATATCCTTATTCGTAGCCTCAATTTTGGGATTGGACATATAGAGTATCTCGCTTGCACTCGCTATCTTCGCTCGCTTCTCGCTCACTCGACCTTCGACTCGGACAAATTGTCCGTCGTGCACCATTTTGGCAATGTAGGGCTGGTTAAACCAGACTAGTTTTATTTTTCCTGACTCATCTTCTAGTACACCTTCAGACATAGGAATTTTTTTGACCCAAGCTTTCATTGTCTTGAGTCCTGAAATTTTTCCAAAAATAACGACTTCATCTCCTTTCTTCAGACTTTCAATTGTAGAAATTTTATTTGTATCACCATAACGTATGGGGAAATAGTACAGAAGGGTTTCAATTGTAGAAATTTTTAATTTAGCTAAAGCACTTTTTTGTGCGGGCAGGAGACGAAAAATTTTCTCGAGTGGAGAATTTATTTCCATGTACAGTAGTCTAGCACGCAAAGGCAAAAATTCTTGATATCCTCATCATTTCCTCATCTTATCCCCACTTTACCCACAAAATACGCAATTTTTGCAAAAAAACCTTAAAAATTCGAGCAAGAGAACCCAGAAATGTAAGGGAATCAAGGTGCTTTCGTCTATCTTAGAGTGTTAGACTTGTTTCAGTAGTTCTTCATGATAGTGAATTTACAATTGAAACGAGTATTATCAATTAATTTTATTAGTAATTAGAAATAATTTTTTATGCATAAATATTTTTCGAAGCTAGGTCTCGGCGCGGCGATTGTTTCAACAGCAATGGCTTTTGCAACTTTTGCTCCAATGATAGCTAGTGCGCACATTGATCCAGGAGGATGTTCGGGTACTGGAGTAAGTATCTCACTGACTGCATACCGATCGGATGGAACAACTGTTATTTCTGGTGGTCAAAATGTGAAGGACGGCGAGACAGTGAAATACAAGGCAACACTAGCGTTTGCTGGCGGTTCAAACTGTGCTTTCGAAGGCGGGACATGGAGTCTAACTACTCCTGACGGAGTTGTGACTCCTCTAGGTGCTGTTCCAGAAATTGGCGGTGCAGGGGTGCCATCAATAGATTCTGGTCTTATTACTTATGTTGTATTACATGCAAATGAATCAGTCAGCCATACATTACTTGCTCACACTGATTATACTGGTGGAAATGCGCACGATAGTCCAAATAATTCAACGGGCGTCGTATCTGGCTCAACAGGTAAGACATTAACAGTAGCGCATGCAAAGATTTCACTAACTCCAACTGGAACAAACGAAATAGATCATCAGCATGTATTTACAGCAACCGTTATGGTTGATGATGGGTTCGGGGGAGGTTTTGTGCCAGTTGTTAACGGTACAAGTGTTGCAGTTGTTAAAGCTACGGGTCCTGGAACAATCACAGGTTCACCGTGTCTTACTTCAGGAGGTACGGGATCTTGTACTGTGACTGACAATTCCTCTACTCCTGGGGTGGATACAGTCAATGCATCTTCAGATGTCACAATAAACGGAACAACTATTCATGTTACAACAGATGGAACTGGTGGTAGTGGCAGCTCAGCAGCCAAAACTTGGGTAGATGCAAATATTCAAATAACTCCAGCTCAAGCCACTGATCCTGTAAACGACAACCACGTCCTAACTGGCCATGTAAATGTAAATACAGGGACTGGCGGATATGTTAGTGCTCCAGACGGAACTCACATCACATTCACAATTGACAGTGGCCCAGGTTCATTCGTTGGGGGAATAGACAATTGTAATACAACTGGTGGAACTGGATCTTGCAACATATCTATAACATCCGCCGTGGTTGGAACAACAGTTGTGAGTGCTCACACAACTGTAAATGTTGGCGGTGTTTCATTAACAAGAAATACTGATAACACAGCAGGTGACAGCGGGTCGGCTAATAAGAATTGGACTCAGACACATTTATCAACTACAGCATCAGGCTCAGTCCAACTTGGTGGACAAATCCATGACACAGCACACTTAACTGGTACATCTAATGCGACGACGGGCCATGTGACATTCGATGTCTATGGTCCTGGTGATAATACTTGTCAGGCATCACTGCAAACATTATCTGGAACTCCAGACCCTGTTACTGCAGACGGGGATTATGTTTCCGCAAACTTTACACCGTTGTCAGTGGGTACGTATCGTTTCATTGCGCATTACTCGGGTGATGCAAATAATAATGCGCAAAACACAAATTGTAGTGATGAAACTGAATTCGTAAATGTAACTCCAAAGACTCCAAGCATTACTACTCAACTTTCATCTAACCCAACAAACGTCAATACAAATGTTCACGATTCCGCAACCCTTGTCGGGGCTTCTTCAAATGCTGGTGGAACAGTAACTTATCATGCTTATGCAGGTGCCAATACTTGTTCTGGAACAGATTTGTTCGGAGCAGGGGGTAATCAGAAGACTGTTACTAACGGTACAGTTCCAAATTCCGATAATATTTCGTTTGCGAATTCCGGAACATATAGTTTTCAGGCAACTTATTCAGGTGATGGAAATAATACAGGGCCAGTCTCGAGTGATTGCACAACGGAGCAATTAGTGGTTAATAGTTTCTCTGCAACAATGACGACAGCTATTCATAGCGGCGCCACAGATAATGGTGCACCAGTAGTTGTGACTTCGGTAGCAAATGGATCAACCGTTCACGATAGTGCAACTTTAAGCTTTGGCAATGGTCCAGTTCCAACTGGCAGTGTTGATTTCACTTTCTACACAGGCGCGGGCGGTTGTGATAGTTCAGCACATGTTTCCGCGGGTAGTGTAGCTATAAACGGTAGCGGCGTTGCGGATCCTTCAAGTGCAGAAGGACCATTGAACACAGGAAACTATGCATTCCGAGCTCACTGGGTGGGAGATAATAATTATCCAAATGGTGCAACAAGTGCTTGCGAACCATTAACAGTCACACAAAGTACTCCAACACTTGGCACTACTCCATCCGCAGGTGGAAATGTTGGGGTTGTTCTAAACGACTCCGCTACACTTTCTGGTGCAAGTAATCCAACGGGAAATATAGTGTTCAATCTATACACTCCCGGAGACAATTCGTGTCAAGGTCCAGCAGTTTATAATCAATCTGTGCCACTTAGTGGGAATTCAGCAAACACAAGTCCTGGCTACACAAGTATTGTCGCAGGAACTTATCATTGGACAGCTGATTATGCGGGCGACGTAAATAATGCAGCCGCACACAGTGGCTGTCAGTCAGAACCAGTAACAGTCAATCAACCTGTTGCTCAATATTGTTCACCAGGCTATTGGAAACAGTCGCAGCACTTCCATAGTTATGTCGGAACTGGTTATGACCCAAATGAGTTATTCCACTCTGCTGGAGGAATGCCAGGGAATACGCCTCTCTTTGCCGATGCTTATCCGGGCAAGACTTTGGTGCAGGTGCTTTCTACAGGCGGTGGAGGATTAAATATGCTAGGTAGAGCAACTGTAGGTGCGCTCATGAACTCAGCCTCGTTGTCCAATCCATTGACAACTACACAAGTTGTAAATATATTCAATACTGCATTTGCTGCCGGAACCAAGAGTGCTTACGAAGCAGCAGCAAGTCAGTTTACGTTCCCAGAAAATTGTCCTCTCAACTAACAGTTTAGATTGCTGAAAGAGTCAAAAAACCGCCGAGAGGCGGTTTTTTGATTTACTTCTTCACAACATGGAAACCATTAACTGGTTTCAGAACAGCAAGCAGAACTCCAAAACTTTCCATAAAACTGAACGCTGGCAGTAGAATTATTTGTGCAAAATACCAGCAGGTTCGTTTATACCACTCTGTTATGCCGTATTCGTCCAGGTTTGCTTTTAGACCAATTAAGTAAAGTGTCTCAAAACTTGCGAAGGAATAGTTTGCTAAAAATCTGACTGTTGGGTTTACATCAACTCCGTAAAATAAGTGAGCGACTGTATAAATAATTGCAAAAGGGGCAAATGTCCAAAGTATAGTATTTATACCGATAGATAATCTCCACTTTAGTTTAACTGGAGCATAGAGTGCGACTTTTGCTAGACCTTGATACCATCTCCTTCTTTGTTTTACGAAGTCGTCAATCGATTGGGTAGATTGCTCTTCCAAATATCCTTCAACCCACCTACATCTGTGGCCACCTTCCATAGCCATTAATGCCCAAAAAGCGTCCTCAGTTATTGAGCCTTGTGGACCAACATCAAAACCAATTGATTTTTCTAGGTCGTTTCTCACAACTATATATGAACCATGCAAACCAAAAACTGTTACACCCATTCTGTGTTGCAAGTGAAATCTGGCGAAGTCATCCCCGGTCCTTACATTGTCCGCAAGTGTTAGAAATGGGTGTTTTTGCCATTTTCTATGATAAAGTATTGCGCCCTGTCCTATCCTATGTTCTCCAGATTTTTCTTCTTCGTAGATCATGGCGCGAATTCCCTTTATTCCTGATGGAGTTGGTTGAGTTTCTTCATCTAAATGCACAATCCAGGCATTGTCGGGAATTTTTGAGTTTAAAACTGCATAATGCAAAGCGCGAGCTTTGTACATAGTCTCATTCTCTGTTTTATAGTTGCGGGGGACAGTTATATAAACTATGTCGTCGTTTGGCGGATCTAGTTTAATATCTTGCGAGTCAGTAACCACTTCAATTACATATTTAAACAGCGGAAATTTCCTCATTTCCTCCTGACATCTTCGTATTGTTTCAGTAAGTGCCTCCACATTAGTTCCTCTCGAGACAATTCTAAATGAAACCAAGTTATTAATTGGTTTTTCTGTATCCAAAGTTTCTGGGTGGCGATATCGCAGCATCCCTATAAGCCCAAATGTTCCAGGCAGAACAGCTCCACACCACAGTAAACTACCCCATGACCATATAACTTCCCACGTAGTTTGGGGGAGTCTGCTTGCAGGCCAGATCAAATCTTGAATTAAATAAAGTGCAGTAGTAATCGTTACCATCCAGAAAACTACCCAAAGTCTGTGTCCAGTGATAATCCCAAATGACCAGTCTCTGACTGGCTCCTGCATGTGATCGTACGTTTCTTTTCGTCCAGGTTTAATAAGAGGTTGTCTCATGACCCCAACAGAAGATATGCTATTAAAAATTGATGTTTTAGCCATATTCTTAGCCGTTTATTTAAAAAAGCTCACCAAGGAGCTTACCTAAAATCCTAGCACGATAATAGTATTATGTCAAGCAAAAGTCTTCATGAATTTTTATTTGTATATTTTATTTGCGAGAGTATAATGAGGCATTATTGTAAGTAATAAACAAATGATAAAAAATATTTCAAAAACTTTAATTTTTTCGTTAGCACTTTTTGGCTTGGCGGGAGTAGCTTCTGCTAACCATTCTTGGGGAGGTTATCACTGGGCTAGGACGACATCAAGTTTTACGCTTAAACTTGGTAACAATCTTTCGGGTACATGGTTACCATATTTGAGCACAGCTTCAAATGAGTGGAGTCTGTCTTCTGTTCTCGATACTTCAATTGTTCCTGGATTTGCTGGCAAAAATTGTCGCGAAACTTTGGGTCGGGTAGAAGTTTGTAACCGAACATACGGAAACAACGGCTGGTTAGGTCTTGCATCGATTTGGCTAAACTCATCCGGTCACATTGCACAGGGTACAGTTAAATTAAACGATACTTACTTCAATACTCCGTCTTACAACACGCCGGCTTGGAAAAACTTGGTTGTTTGCCAGGAAGTTGCTCACACATTCGGTCTAGATCACCAAGATGAGACTTTCAACAATGCAAATCTAGGTACTTGCATGGATTATACCAATGATCCAGATGGAACAATTTATCACCAGTTAAGCAACATTGCACCAAACGCACACGACTATGAGGAGCTTGGAATAATTTACGCACACTTGGACTCAACAAATTCAGCAAGTATGACTACTTCAGGAAACAGAGGCAACGAAGTAAGCGAGATGAGATCGGAGTGGGGTAAGGCAATTGGTAAGGATGCACAAGGAAGAGACAACAAATTTGAAAGAGACTTGGATAATGGTGAGAAAGTTATAACTAACGTCTTCTGGGCAGAATAAAAATTAGCCCAAATCAAAA
>CAZNUU010000002.1:0-117041 GCA_964576615.1 uncultured Candidatus Saccharibacteria bacterium | reverse complement strand
CCACTTGTGCCTTATATTTATTTAAGTTCATCACTTGCCATCTGGGGTTCAGTTATACTTTCGGTCTTTGCTCTTTTTGTTCTAGGTGTAGTTTCTGCAAAAATGTCGAAAATCTCTATACTCAAACACGGATTTAACATGGCTATTTTGGGGGCTTCCGCAATAGTCATAGGTGTTCTTGTCGGAAAATTTATGCGAGTTTAGGGTATAGGTTCACTATATGAAAAAAGAATTCCATTTTGATTCTGAAGGTTCGCAGTTATCCGCCGCTTTGGTTTACCCTGAACAAATGAAGGATAAAAATCCTGCCATTTTGTTTTTCCATGGACTTACTGGGCACAAAGAAAGTTGTGATCAGTATGCAACTGGTTTGGCAAAAATAGGTTATATATCGATGATTTTTGATATGAGAGGACATGGTCAAAGTCCTGGGAATGTCGGTGATTTTTCACTTAGAAATTTTCTAGATGACTGTAAAAATGCTTATGATTATTTTGCTGTTGTAAAAGGAATAGATAAGGACAACATTAGTTTTGTGGCGACAAGCATGGGTTCGTGTTTAGCTGCAAATCTTTCTATCAATAAGAAAGCAAGAAATTTGGTTTTACGAGCTCCTGCAGATTATCCCAACAAAGTTTTTGATGAGCCGACAATAGAGCACGGAGGAGAGAACCTAGATACAAAAAAATGGCGACATGAAAAAAAGGATTTCGGTGATTCGTTTGCGTTGCAAGCCGTTCATTCTTTTGATGGAAATATTCTATTCATTGAATCAGAAAAAGATGATTTAGTTCCACATACCACTGTAGAAAACTATATAAATGCTGTTAAGAACAAGGCGAAAGTCGATCATGTGCTAATAAAAGGTGCTCCTCATAGCATAAAGGAGGGAAAATTTAGAGATGAAGTTGAAAGAGTTTTGGTTGATTGGTTCAGAAATAGATAATCATGAAACTCCTTAAAAAAGTCAAAACAATTGAAGTTAAAAGAACTTTTGTTATTGCAGATCATATTACCCAAAGAAAGAATCTAGGAAACAACCGGAAATTTATCAAGGATCTGTCGGAAGCAGAGTTTGATAAGAAATTACAAAGTGCAAAGAAGACAATTTTGAAATTAAAAGAAAAAAGTTTAGATAAGTTGATTAGTCCAAAATATCCAAAAAGGTTGAATTCCTATAACAATAGTGATTGGTACCTGGCCGAGGCAAGCCCAAAAGAGATAGGGGTCTGGAGTGGAGCAGGGAATCTTCCGACAAAGTGGACAAGTGGTTCTCTTTTCGAGACCGCAAGAAAAGTAAGGGAGGCTTTTAAAGAGAAATCGAAACTAATAAAGCGCAGGCCTAAACATAGCATTCCCAATATCTTAAAAATCAAATCTCACCTCGACCAAAAAGAGAAATATTTACTCCCGATTGTTTTTAAGGGAGGAACGGGGACCCAAGGCAGGAAGAGACTAAAGAGAAAAATGAAAGGAGATATTGACGATGGTTGTATGCGCTCGATTGCTCTTGCCATAAGCGGCAAAAAACGAATTAAAGTCTATTTTGGAGTTCCAAAGAGATAAACTACTGTGGCTTCCAATCGGTCGGTTGAAGGAGGCCGAAAACATTGCCCTCTGGGTCATAACCACGTGAGAACCAGCCAAGGCCTTTCATTTCCCATTTTTCCTTGCCTTCCCAAGGCTCAATTTTGCCGCCATTTGCTTTGATTGCTTCTATAACTTTATCTATGTCGTCTACTGAAATTGTACAATCAAAGCTATGTAGTTGGCGCATAGGATTATCTGATCTTTTGTAAAGTCCGCCGTTTATTCCTGGCCCATCACCTGTCATAACCATCCAATAATCCATACCTACATTAAGTGTTTTTTGCTTCTCTATTTTCCAGCCGAGAGCGTTCTCATAAAACTTTTTTGCACGCTCTGCATCATCCGCTTGAATTTCAAAATGTATTGGTCTATTTCCCATATTTAAAATTTAATATTAATGGAGCTATTATACATGAAATATCTAAAATTGTGATGAACTAGGAAAATGTTAGTATTAAGCCATGGCTGAAGAAAAAAAGAGAGTTGGGGCAGGATTTGGAGTTATCCTAGAAAAAGGTGGGAAAATTCTCTTGGGTAAACGTCATCCAGATCCAGATAAGGCTGATTCGGCTTTTAGGAGTGCTGGGGAGTGGTCACTGCCAGGCGGAAAGATAGAATGGGGTGAATCGTTAGAGGACGGGGCGATTCGAGAGACAAAAGAAGAAACAGGGATCACAATAAAAAATCCAAAAGTTATTTCAGTTCACAATTGTAAAAATGAGCACGCTCACTTTTTGACAGTGGGACTACTGACTCATGAGTGGAAAGGGGAGGCTCAAGTTATGGAACCGGATGAGATGACAGAGTGGCAGTGGTTTCCACTCGACAACCTGCCAGAGCCGAGATATTTTCCAAGTTTTGAAGTTATTGAAAACTACAAGGCAGGAAAATTTTATATGAAGAGAGACTAGGAAATTCTTCTAACTTCTTCTGTTAATTCGTCAACATATTTGAAAAACTCGCCTGATCTAGTATCCCTGGGTCGAGGTAAACTAATATGCATTGTTTTTTTAATTTCTCCTGGGAGGGGTGACATGATAAAGATCTTATCCGATAGTTCCACTGCATCTGGAATAAGATGATTGACCATAAAAATAGTCATGTTGTATGTGTGCCAGACAGAAAGTAAGTCCTTTTTTAAGGCCTGGGATGTGATTGTGTCGAGACTTGAAAATGGTTCGTCTAGTATAAGTAGGTCAGGGGAAATTGCTAAAGCTCTTGCTAGACCAACTCTTTGATGTTGACCTCCCGAGAGTTCGTCCGGAAATCTCTCACCATAACCCGAAAGTCCAACTTCGGATAATTTTTCCTTAGCTATTTTTTTTCTCTTTTCCTCGTCTAAATTTTTCATCTTTAAACCAAATTCAACATTCTCTAACGTATTTAGCCAAGGAAAAAGAGCATGGTTTTGGAAAACCATAGCAGGTTCCTTGAAATTCTTTACAATTTTCCCATGTGAGGGTTTCATTAGACCCAAAACAAGCCGAAGTAGTGTAGATTTACCTGCACCGGATGGACCGATGATAGATATGAAGGAACCTTTTTCCACCGATAAGTTAATATCTTTAATAACCTGGAGACCGTTACTCTCAAAGTTAGCACTTAGACCCTCGATTTTTATACTTTCATTATCATGCATAGTGGTGTCTGTTTTGAGAAAGAAGTGGTGACCAGATTAGGCGGTTTAAAATAAAAACTAAAAGGAGAATGCCGATTGTGCCGGCGTAAACTTCGGCTGTAATACCATACTTAGTTGCCATATCGATAAAGGCTCCAAAACCGCCGGCATTGCCAATAATTTCTGCACCGATTACCGCTTCCCAGCCAATAGCGATTCCGATTATGGAACCAGTGATCATGGCGGGATAAGAAAGAGGAGCCAAATAATGAGTAATTTTCTTAAACCCTCTTGCCCCAAAGATGTACGCTGCATCGTTTAATTCTTCTTTGGCGCCTCGAGTAGCGGATAAAACAGCAAAAAGAATCGGCCAGACTATCGAAGTAGCAGCAAAAATGATTATCATAAAATCTGTGTAACCGAAAAAGTAAGCAAAAATTGGAATCAGAGCAAAAGAGGGGATATTTTGGAGAACATCAAAAATCGGGAAAAGAATATCTGAAATTTTTCCAGTGCCCACAATTAGAGCAATCGAAACCCCAATTAAAAAAGCCAATATATATGCAAAAGTGATTCTGTAAATCGATTGGAAGAGGGCAAAAGAAAGTGTTTGCCAGTGGACCCCCTCAAGTCTACCTAATAAAAGAAGAACGATACTTGCAATGAGGATTGTTAGAATAGTGTACCAAGAGATACGTACATGTTTTTTTCTACGAGCAACTCTGGCAGGATGACGGGATCTTGATTCGTGTACATAGAACTGTGCCATGCATATATTATATCTCAAATCGAAGGGCCTCGGTTTTTGCCGAGGCCCAATAGCTACCAACTAAGATCAGGATCGCAGAGGTCAACCCAGCCGATCCTCTCGAGATGCGCAGTGATTTCGGAGATGGCGGTCTGATTCCAGAGCTTCATGTCTTTCATGGCAGCTCCGGCGATCATCGCCGCGTCCTTGTCGGTCATGAGTGCAAGGAGCATGAAGGGGTCGCCGATCCGAAGTTGTTCCAAAAACTCCATGACCGGTTCCATAAGAGTTCCGACGTTCTGTTGGGTGACTCGCGGGTAGACTTCGTACATCAGTTCTCGGAGTTTCTTGAACTTCACTCCCAGATCCGAATGCTCGAAGCTGACCTTGCCACACTCCTCGGACTCTACGATGAGCGCCGCCATAGCACTGGTCGTTCTCTCCCGTTGGGTTGTGCCAAAGGAGTTAACGATCCCACGAAGTTCTGCCGAGACAGGATACCTGGCTCTTTCCATGATGTCGTTTACATCGTGGAAGATGTAGGTGAACTTGTCCGTATGCCGCAGAAGCCAAGCTTCCTGTGACATGCCTTCGCGAACCATGTTGCCGGAGTGTCGCATCATCGCCTCGAGTGTCTCGTGACAGAGGTTTAATCCCGTGCCACTTCTCTCGATGTGCTGAGCGATGACTGGTCCCATGACCTCGTGGCAAAACTCTGGTCTGCCCATGGCCTTGGCCATCCAGGCTTCGCCCTGGTGACCAAACGGGACGTGGCCGATGTCGTGCCCGGCCGCCGCCGCTCGAACCAACGAAGTGTTCAGTCCCAACATGTCGGATGCCACGACCGAGACGGCGATTACTTCCTGTACGTGGGCCTGACGAGTCCGAATGAGGGGACTCGAGGGGAAGGTGAAGACCTGAGTCTTGTTCACCATCACCCGGTAAGCTTTGCTCGAGACGATTTTTGCCTCATCGCCAACAAAGCTGTCGTCTAGACGGAATGGATCTTCGTCGAGGGAGAACCGTCTTCTTCCCGTCGCCTGTTTCAGGTGGGCCAGGCAACCTCGTAGCGAGTTTGCCTTCTCCCACAGATCTTGAATGTGCATGAATGCCTCCGTATCCCAGTCTAGGTTTTTAAAAGTTGTTGTCAAATTAAAAGCCCGCATCACTGCGAGCCTTTAATTTTCATTTTTTCTCTTTTCTTAGACTCCAAGAGCTAGTCTTACGAGAGTTACATAGTAGCCAAATGATGCATTACCCCAGAATCCTGATCCTGCTGTTAATCCGACAGGGGTTAGGACTGCTGTAGCATTTGCGTTTTGCCATCTAGTAATGGCGTCCTGTGTCAAAGCTCCGAAGTACAATGATTCATTTCCAGGTGAACCGACTCCAGTTTGGGCAATCGTGAAACCTTGCCAGTTAAGATATCTTTGTAGACATTGTACATCTACCCCAGATGATCCGATGGTTAAGCTTCTAGTAATTTCACAAAGCGGAATGGTAGAAGTGGCAGCGTCGGCTTTAGCTACTGGAATCATGACAAATACAATTGCCGCAATCCCGAACCAAGCTAGAAACCTACGCCATATTTTGAAGGTCTTTTTCATGGTAATAATCTAATGACTTGTAATTCGACCTCATATATATAGACGTTCCGGCCTTCCTTAACTTACTTGTGTTAGTTTCCCTTACGAAAAATAAAACCACACGAGTTAGTTTTATTTTTCGTCTAAGAACAACTAAAAAGTTTAATAAATGAAGGGAATTACAAGTCGGCTTTACAATTTTTAATTTTGTTTTTTTATTTCTATATCTTTTTGTTATGTTAGCTGATAATATTTGGTCCCATAAAGGGGCCAAAAGAACGCTCTGTAGAAGATTATAGAATGTATAGCTGAAGTCTTTATGAAACCCCCGCTTCATTTGGTCTTCATGAAACTGTATTATTGTAAGGAAGCGCCAAGAAGAGCGTTTATTTAAATAACAATGAGAATATTACTTGTCGAGGACGAAGAATCCTTAGCCAAAGTCTTGGTCAAAGGTCTTACCAAAAAAGGCTACGCTGCCGACTATTTGACTGACGGAGAAAAAGCCCTAAAAAGAATTTCCCTCAATCATATGGACTATGATCTCGTCATTCTGGACTTGATGCTTCCGGGTATGGACGGGCTTTCTATATGTAAAAATATTAGAGCAGCAAATATAACCACTCCAGTTCTAGTCTTGACCGCCAGAAACGAAGTGGAAGTGAAAATTGATCTACTATTAGCTGGGGCTGATGACTATGTGGTTAAGCCTTTTTCTTTCGATGAGTTATGTGCAAGGATTACAGCATTATCACGCAGACCATTTGAATCACTTCCTCAAGTCGTCTCTTCGGGGGATATCACACTTAATTCTACCGAGCATACTGTAATAAAGGATGGCAAAAGCATTC
This sequence comes from uncultured Candidatus Saccharibacteria bacterium, assembly GCA_964576615.1. Classification (GTDB taxonomy): domain Bacteria; phylum Patescibacteriota; class Minisyncoccia; order Phycocordibacterales; family DATDWN01; genus C7867-006. The sequence continues at coordinate 110,648 of CAZNUU010000002.1, read as the reverse complement.
CTTTAACACTTAAGGAATTCATGCTTCTTGAATATTTTATGCGTCGGCCTAATATAGTTATATATCGTGATGAACTTATTACACATTTGTGGGATTTTAATTATTCGTCGTTTAGTAATGTAGTGGACGCCCATGTCAAAAATCTTAGAAAAAAACTCAGCCTGGATGACAACCAGAAGGTATTGGAAACAGTTCGGGGTCTGGGCTACAGATTTGTACAATAAGTACTGGCAGGACATATTTTTTAGGACCGAGTTTAATGTTATTGTCCTTCAGATTTTTTTTGCCCTCACTATTTCTATTATTGTTATCGTATCGTTTAATTATCTTTACAAAGATATTCTGCAGACTCTAATCTCTGGCATTACCGAAAATATCTTAACTCACGGGGCAGTTTCTGGTAGTGATATTGTAAATTCAATCGAGATAGAAAGAAGTAGTCACTTTATCTATGTCTTCGGGATTGCCTCGATAGTAACATTAATTTTCAGCTACTTTATCGCCAGATTAACTCTTTATCCGGCTAGAGATGCACTAAAGACCCAAAAGCGTTTTATAAGCGATGTGGCCCATGAACTACGAACTCCACTTTCGATAATAAAGACAAATAACGAGGTAGCCCTCCTAGAGGATAATTTTAGTAACTCTGCCAGGGAAATATTTAAGGGGAATATTGAGGAACTCGATCGAATTTCTGGAATAATAAATAACCTCCTTACGTTTAACACCCTGGCTAACCCAGAGCCGATTAAATTCGAAGTAATTAATCTGGGACAAATTGTCGACCTCTCAGTTGAAAAACTCCATGAATTAATAAAGACAAAAGAGATAAAGATCGTGACTAAGAAAGTTGCTCCCTATACTGTCTGGGGCAATGGTGTAGCGCTGGAACAGATCGTAATCAATATAATAAAAAATGCCATAAATTATAATCATGTTGGCGGAAAGGTAGAAATAAAACTAGAGCCAGATTACCGAGGCAGCGTGGTTCTCCAGGTAGAAGACACAGGCATTGGTATTTCTCAAAATGACTTGCTTCACATATTTGAACCTTTTTTTCACGCGGACAAATCACGTCATAGGACAAAAGGTACGGGTAGTGGTCTCGGTTTAACCATAGTAAGTGAACTAGTTAAGATGCATTCAGCTAAAATAAATGTAAAGAGTCGTCTAAAACAGGGGACTACGGTCACCATAGTTTTTCCTTATACTCGAAATTCTAGTGGCCACGACAGAGAGGATAAGGGCAATAGCGAAATCTCCATGAGTTTTCTCAAGAAAAACTAACTCGTAGTTTTTTTACCTATTATCCACTTCCTAATATCATCAAATGTGCCGTGGACTTTCTTGCCTGGGTTTAAAATATTTTGGGGATCAAAGATATCTTTTGTTTTTTCGAATAACTCAACTATCTTCTGACCAAATTGACTGAGCAAATATGGTGTGCGAATAATTCCATCATTGTGCTCTGCACTATTAGAGCCGTGATATTCTTCAATAACTGCATAAACTTTTTTAGATAGCTCCAAGATAATGTCGACAGAAAGGGGGGAGTCCAAATCCATAAGTGGAATAATATGAAAGTTTCCATTACCTAAGTGTCCTTGGACTGTGTAGTCTAATTTGTATTCGTCTATGAGGGCTTTTACTTTTGGCAAAACTTGAGGCAAGTATTCGGGCTTAACCACGAAGTCGTCAATAAAGGGTGCGGTACGTTTGCCGTGGACATGTTTTCGAAGGAGATTGAAACTCTCGTGTCTAATGTCCCAATATTTTTCCGCTTCGTTTTGATTCTTAGCAATATGCATTTTGAAATGAAAATCTTTAATGTGCTCTCCCATGTCAACTAACTTGTCTTTAACTTCTTTTTCGTTTTGCCCTGTGAACTCAATCATCAAAATAAGTTTTGGCACACCACCAGTCAAAATCATAAATGTCTCCGGAATAAACTGAAATCCTAGTCGAAGAGCTCCCCAAAAACCCAGTTGTTTGAAAAAATCAAAAAAGAATCTAACAGCCAAAATCATACTTTTATCATCGTATGTCTCTAGGGACTCTGGTTTGTAGGGCAAAATTTTGTTGACTAGTTCACTTACATGATCGAGACTGGGCAAAAAAACCACCAAAATATTCGAATATTTTGGTGTCGGAACCAAACCAAAAGTGATCTCGGTAATAATGCCAAGAGTTCCCTGAGAGCCAGCGATAAGTCGACACAGGTCAAAAGTGTCTTTCTCCTTGTCATAAACATTCCAGAGGTAATATCCAGAAGAATTTTTGGAAACGTCAGGTTTTGCTTTCATTATCACCTCGTAGTTTTCTTTTATTAGATCAAAGAGTTTTTTGTACAGGTTTGATTCAAAACTGCTTCCTGCGATTTTCCTCTCCAGTTCTGCTAGTTTAATTGGTTCAACCACATACTCATTGCCATCTGTAAAAACTATTTTCAGTCTTTTTATGTAGTTTTCAGTTTTACCGTACTTTATGCTTTTTTCACCTCCACTATTATTCGATACCATCCCTCCCACAGCACAAATCTCACGGGAGGCAGTGTAGGTTGGCATTATGGAGCCCTTCTTCCTGGTTTCTTTGTCAAAATCTCTATAAAAACAACCAGGTTGGACTATTCCATAGTCACTAGTTACTTCTTTAATGGCATTCATATGGCGAGTGAAATCTAAAATGATTGATTGGTTGAGTGGACCCCCCGTCATATCTGTTCCAGCAGAACGGGCGGTTATGGATAGATCCGGAAATTGTTTCTTGTTCTCGCTTACTAAGCGGACTACAGTTTGTACATCCTTTGAGTGTTTTGGGAAAAGGATTACTTTTGGTTTTATTTGAAATAGGCTGGCATCTCTTGAGTAGAATTTGAGAGTTTCTTCGCTGTAATCAATATCACCTTCGAAGGACTTTTTTAACTCTTCCAGTATTTTTTCCATAAGGAAATTTTATCAGAATAGGACGCAGGAGACTATTTTTGTCTCTATTGACGAATTATAGCAATTAGATATAATGATATCAGAGTCGACTTTCTGGAGGTGTCTATGATAGCTGAAGCAATGAGGAGTCTCGTCCGGACAGAGGAATCGAGAAGGGGCGACATGGTGGACCAGGCATCGTATGAAATCGGCGCGGTGGAGGTCGCAGCGGTTTGCGCTTCGAACAAGATCGAGGAGCAACGGGAAATGACTCTCTACGAGAACCGAAAGAAACGGGGTCTCGGTGAGGTCTGCCGAAGCTGCAGCTCTGAGATTCGTCCCGCCCGACGTAAGGCACTGCCTCACACAACGATTTGTGTGATCTGCGCAGAGTCGTAGTCTCGCCTTGTCGAGGGGTTCCCAGCCTCCTCGAAGAGTTCATTGGAAGACGCAGTTTGTAAGTAATCAAAGCTCGCCCTCATCGTCGTCGGTTGTCGTCGTCGGAGTCGTCGGGCTTTTCTCATTTGTGGTATAATTTTTATATGGATTTTGTCTCTCAGTTTTTTAAAGAATGGAAACAGGTGGGGGCTATCTCACCTAGCTCAACCTATCTGGTAAACGATATGTTAGATGAGGTAGATTTCAGAAAAGCCCATATCATTGTCGAATTCGGTGCAGGTAGCGGTTCATTTACCAGAGAAATCCTAAGAAGAATGAACAATGGGTCTAAATTATTTGTCTTTGAGATAAACCCTATCTTTTTTGGAAACTTGAGTAAAATAAAAGATCCCCGTTTTATAGTTATAAATGATTCAGCAGAAAATGTTCTTAAGTATGTTCCGGGCAGGAACGCAGATTACATAATTTCGGGTATCCCTCTTTCGAATCTCAATCAGGAGTCAAAGTTTCAGATAATCACAAGTTCGATCAAGACTCTCAAGAGGGGAGGAATATTTCTCCAATTTCAGTATTTTCCGGAGTCACTACCAACACTTAGAAAATATTTTGACCTAGTTAAAATGAAATTTACTTTTCTTAATACTCCACCAGCCTTTTATTATATTTGCAGAAAAATCTAGAAAACAAGAATGCCGCGCACGGGTTTTTATTCAATTGTCTTTTCCAAGTTAATGGCTATAATGCGGTAAGAACTCGACTTTTTGGACGTCTATTTAAATGGAAAATAAAAAGGAACAATTTATAAGGCTATATAATGCTGAAGCAGATGCTGTTTTTCGATACTGTCTTTTGCGTACTTCCCAGAGCGAAGTGGCCAAAGATTTGACTCAAGATGCATTCATGAAATTTTGGGATAGTTTCTCTTCCGGTAGAGACGACATCAAATACCCCAGAGCATTTCTCTTCCGGATAACAAAAAATTTGGTCATTGATTGGTATCGTAAGAAAAAATCTTCGTCCCTCGATTCTTTGCTTGATGAAGAGGGGGTAAACAGAGAAGACTTACTGTTGGATAAAACCGGAGAAGAGATAGAGATTTCATCTGATGCAAAAATGGCTCTACGAAAGATAGAAGATTTGCCAAAGATATATAGGGAAGTTGTTTACTTACGATTTGTCGAAGACCTAAAACCCAAAGAAATTGCCGAAATCCTAAGTGAGAGTGTAAATGTTGTCTCAGTCAGGATTACGAGAGGTATAGAGGCTTTACGTAAAATAACAGGATTTGAGAAATAAAATGGAGAATGAGTTCAACAAAGGAATAGAGGACTTAAAGAAGCTCTCACTTACAAGAGATGATAAGGAGCTTATTTTAAGTAATCTCGAAAATTATATTGATAAGGGTCGGAGGACAGATTTAAGTTCCCAATTTTCTTGGTTTGTATATTTAAGCAAGAGGCAATATGTATACGTCGCCCTGGTTGTGCTTTTGTTCACTGGTTCGGGCCTTGTCTTTGCTTCGAATAACTCTCTGCCAGGTGATTTACTCTATCCAGTAAAGATTAATATCGCTGAAAAGATAGAAGGAGCTACCATGATAGGACAAGAAGCCCAGATTAATTGGCAGACCGAAAAACTAAATAGGCGATTTGAGGAGGTGGAGGTTTTGGCTGCTCAAGGCAAGCTTAACAAATCAAACAGGATATTAGTTGAAAACAATTTAAACAAGACCGCCTCCACTTTAGAGAAGGTCATCCAAGACGATGAAGCAACGTCAACTGAAGAGATGGATGAAACAAAGACAACTATTGGTCTTCAAGTTTCCGCTCATAATCAAATTTTACAGAAGATTCAGAATAATTCACCCCTTGAACAGAAAATCGAAATTTCACAGTTACGCAATAAGATTAAGGAGACAAGTGACAGATTAAAAGGTACTCGCAAGGTAGTTGACATAGGAGATTTTGAAAAGAAAAAGCAAGAAGTTGAGTCCTTTGTTAGAAGTACTGAGGAGGAGATAAACAAAGTAACAAATAAAGACAAACAAGAAACTGGAACAGAAGGTATCACGACTTCGACTAAATCTCTCTGGGGAGGGAATGCAACAAGCTCCGCCCAGATCGAAGGTGGTGCAAATTTAGATGCTCACACCTCCATAGATTCGGATCGTATCTTAGAGAACGCAAATATCTATTTAAAACAAAACACAAGAGTTGGTGGAGAATAATTGTAGTGATACAATATTCCAATGATACTTTTAGCACTCTCTTTTATTGCAGGTGTTTTGACTGTTCTAGCTCCCTGCACCCTCCCTCTTTTGCCAGTTATTATTGGAGGGACTCTAGAGAGTAAACCATCCAAAGCCAAGGTTTTGACCATTATATCCTCCTTGTCTATATCTATTGTTTTGTTTACGGTTTTGCTTAAGGTTAGTACTGTATTTGTTAATATTCCTCAAGAGACTTGGGCACTTATTTCAGGTCTAATAATAATTTTCTTTGGTGCTTTTACTGTTTTCCCGAGGATGTGGGACTCCCTCCCATTCGTAAATAGTTTAAATACAAAAGGCAATGAACTTCTAGCTACTGGGTATCAAAGGAAAGGTTTTTGGGGGGATGTAATAATTGGAGCCTCACTCGGTCCGGTCTTCTCATCTTGTAGTCCAACTTATTTTGTTATTCTGGCTACAGTTTTACCAAAGAGTCTAACTTTGGGTCTAGTCGACCTTTTCTTTTATGTCCTAGGGCTAGGACTCATGCTTTATCTTATAGCTGTCCTAGGGCAAAAAATTATCGGTCGGCTAGGTGGGATCTCGGATACAAATGGTATTTTCAGAAAAACTCTGGGTGTTATTTTCATTATATTGGGGGTAATGATTATTTTCGGTATCGACAAGAAAATTGAGTACAAGCTTTTAAGTGGAGGTCTATTTGATATAACCAGAGTCGAGCAATCGCTTCTCAAATTAAACTCTGAAAATAAAGATATTGTTTCGCAGGGCAATAACACAAGTAATAATACAAGCAATGCATCAACGACAGAAGATAAAATAGAGAAAATGCATGGACCGAAAGCGCCGGAAATTGTTAACCCAAGCGGTTTTATTAATACCAACAACTTGCCAATTACAATCGGGCAATTTAGAGGCAAAAAAGTTGTTCTCATAGATATTTGGACCTACAGCTGTATTAATTGTCAGAGAACTTTGCCCTATGTTGAGAGTTGGTATGAGAAATATAAGGATATGGGATTAGTTGTTATTGGACTTCATACTCCAGAATTTGGTTTTGAGAAAGTTAAATCGAATGTGGAAGAGGCGACAAAAAAATTCGGTTTGACTTACCCAATTGTTATGGACAATGATTATTCCACCTGGACAGCTTATGGTAATCAGTATTGGCCAAGAAAATATTTGATAAACGAAGATGGGGAAATAATTTACGATCATATTGGGGAAGGTAACTATGACGAGACGGAAAAACAAATTCAAAAGGCACTTTCGGAATTAAATCAAAAAAAGATAGGGGGAGACACAACAGAACCAAAAAATGTAATAACCTTCGATCCGTATAAAGTAAAAAGTCCGGAAGTGTATTTTGGATCAAATCGTAACGAGTATTTAGGTACTGGGAAAATAGGTGTCTCAGGTGTTCAGATGTTCTCACTGCCAATAGTACAGCTGACAAACTCGCTGTATCTTGAAGGGGTCTGGAATATTATGCCAGAATACGCAACTTCAAATTCTGACAGTAAAATAGTTTTTAAATACAACGCAAAGAATGTCTACATTGTTGCTAGCTCGGATACAGGGATAACAATAAAGATTCTTAAGGACGGAAAATTTGAAAAAAATTTACTGATAAAAGGTAATCAGCTTTATACTCTCATCGAAGGGGACAATTATGGTGAACATACACTCGAAATTGATCTACCAGCGGGGCTAAATGCCTTTACATTCACATTTGGCTAAGAGCAATGCTATAATCAAATTATGAAGCAGGCTGTTTCTCTGGAAGAATTAAAGAAAATGCGCATGCCATTGCGCAATGTAAACAAAGAACATAAGGAGAAAATGACTCCCTTGGACAGATTTGCCCTTTGGATTACGGAAAATGTCGGTTCCATGGGGTTTTTTCTCCTGATATTATTCTGGACAGTTGTTTGGCTAGGCTGGAATCTCTGGGCACCTAAAGAACTTCAGTTCGACCCTTTTCCAGCCTTTGTCCTTTGGCTCTTTATTTCAAACATGATTCAGATCTTTCTTATGCCGCTTCTTCTTATTGGTCAGAATCTTCAGAGTAAACACGCTGAAGAAAGAGCTGAAGCAGAATTTGAAGTTAATGTGAAATCGGAAAGAGAAATCGAAACAGTTATTGCTCATTTGGAAAATCAAAACGAAATTCTGGATCAAATATTAAAAAAAATATAAGACTAATGAAACCGATAGAGGAGATGACGAGAGAGGATTTAATGGAAATAAAACTTCTGGTCTTTGATGTGGATGGAGTTTTAGTTAAAAGAGGAACGAAGATAAGTCAGGTTGGAAATACAACGACCCTTGAGACAAAAGTTATCGAATATAAAGAGATAGAGGAAATAAAATTACTTCACGACAAGGGTTACATCGTAAATATTTCCTCTGGTCGGGGACTATATATGCTTCAGGAAATGTTCCGGGAGGTCCTACCTTTCGTGGTGCTTACTTATGAGAATGGAAGTGCGAGTTGGTATAAGGGGAAAATATATCAGCACATCAACAGCTTTGATGCACTGAAGTATATTTATCCCAAATTGAGGGCTTTGCAAAATGAAAAAATAAAAGGCTTTGAGCCGAAGGAATTCATAATAACTGTTCACTGTACAGAAGAAGTCAGAGAGATCGAGGAGATTGTTGCAGAGTATCCACATCTTTATACTGTTTGGAACGGTGAAGCTTTTGATATTGGAATAAAAGACAGTCAGACTAAGGCTTTAGGCTTAAGACAGGTCATGAAAATACTGAAACTGAAAAAGAAAAATGTCATGGCAATGGGGGATAACTACAATGACAAGGAGCTCCTGAAGAAAGCCGGTATGCCCATATCTGCGGATAAGACTAGAGTAAAAGGCAAATTCTACGTCCCACTAGAGGGTCAGTTTTTACCAGCTAGGGCCCTAATGCAGAAGATTCTGACCTTAGTTTAGTCTCACCTTGTCCACATTATTTTTTACTAGCCTAATATTTAGGTGTAAAATTTATGCATGGATCCGATTACCACCAAAAGGCCTTGGGGGTCGTTTACTCGTTTCACCAACAACGAACCGAGTACAGTCAAAATTTTACATATAAACAAAGGAGAAGAATTTAGTTTACAGTACCACAGCCATCGCGAAGAGTTTTGGAAAATTTTAAAAGGTAATCCAGATGTGATTGTGGGGGACAAAAAGCATAGTCCCAAAGAGGGAGAAGAGTTTACGATAGCTCCCCATACCAATCACAGAATTTCAGCCCCCAGAGATGATGTTACAGTTTTGGAAATATCGCGGGGGCAGTTTGATGAAGATGATATTGTGAGGATCGAGGACAAATATAACAGGGTGTAATGAAGAAAAGCTCTTCCAAAATAAAAAAGATCAAAATAACGGGAGGAATACCCGTCGCCATTACCTCTGTTACAGGTGGTGTGGCCATGCTGGAGAGACTCTCGGGTAAAGCAAAAGATACTTTATTTTTGTCGTGGAGCACTGATGGCTTGCTTTTCTCAAGTGAAAATAAGGAAGTTGTTGTAAAACACAATTCGGGTAGAAGAGAAAATATTAAGTTATGTGATAATTTCTGTTTATCCCAGACACCAAATAGTTATATTTTGACTTATACTAAAAGCAACCGATCCAAAAGAGTATTAGTCGTCGCTAAATCCCTTGATTTATATGAGTTCAAAATAAAGTCGGAGACAGAAATAGATGAAGACAGTAAATCAGCTGTTTCTTTTAATCCAATCCAAAACAGGTTCACTCTCTGGCGAGACGGACTTTTTGTAAGATCCCTATCGAGCCCCGCTCTAACCCACTGGAAAGAGAAGTCATCACTGCTTTTTACCTCGAGGAACAATGAGTTCGATAAGGAGAGAATATCAATCATTGGGGCGGTACCCACAAAAGATGAAAGTTATTTGTTTTATGATGCATCGATCAAGCAAAAAGATAAAATCTTACTTCAAGCTGGAGTAGTAATTTTCAGTCGAGAAGACTATAGCCGAATCTCCTGGCGAAGCCCCAGACCAATTTGGCAGGGAGTAGTTGAAATAAAAGATAAAAAAGCTAAGGCCAAGCCAATAGGTGCGATTTCTTTAGGCAGGGATCTAGTGGTTTATTGGCTCATCGGTGATAAGCATATTGTTTGTTTAACTTTGCCGAATCTTTTCAAAAAAGTTGAGGAGGCAAGATTCAGACCAGCAATATTTCACAGATTTTCGCATAACCCGGTCATTTCACCTCGAGAAACTCACGATTGGGAGGTAGAAGGAACATTTAATCCTGCGGTAGTTGATGACGAAGATGGTGTTGTTCACTTGCTATACAGAGCGATCGGTCGAGATGGCATCTCGAGGATCGGTTACGCCCAAAGTCTGGATGGATCAAGTATTTCCAAGCGTTCTGCTATGCCAGTTTTTGAGCCAACGGTCGGTTTTGGTATTCCAGAAATAAATAAAGTCATGGGTCCAATCGGTTATCATCCAGCCATTTATACCTCAGGCGGCGGTTGGGGAGGTTCGGAAGATCCCAGAGTTGTCCGTATTGATGGCAGAATTTATATGACTTACGTTGCTTTTGAAGGTTGGAATTCTGTGCGGATTGCTTTAACCACTATTTCCGTGGACGATTTCAAAAATGAAAAATGGAAGTGGCGAGCCCCAGTTTTTCTTTCTCCTCCGGGTAAAATAAATAAAAACTGGCTTCTCTTTCCCGAAAAAATAAACGGTAAGTTCGCCGTACTTCATAGTATTGCACCCGATATACTCATTGAATATGTAGATGACATTGAAAAGATGGACAAGTTTATCGAAAGTCCCAGAAAAGAAGGTCCCCAACCCGGCAGGAAAAACCACTGGGATAATTCTTTGCGCGGGGCCGGTCCGCCTCCGGTCAGGACCTCAAAAGGCTGGTTACTTCTATATCATGCACTAGAAGGTCATGAGACTGGCAGGTACAAGCTTGGAGCCATGGTATTAGACTACGGTGACCCTGCCCATATTTTATATAGGTCCAAACACCCAATACTTGCTCCCGATATGCACTATGAAAATAACGGGAAGCCTGGAGTTATTTATGCCTCAGGAGCCCTGATACGCGGGGATGATCTATACATATATTATGGTGGAGCGGATAAAGTTGTTTGCGTAGCTAAAACACCACTCGAAAAATTTCTAGATTATCTTGTTACAGGTAATGCAAATGCTTACGAATTAAGTAGAGTCTAGAGATGTTCAGAGTAAAAAGATCAAATCATAACCCAATATTGTCACCTAACCCCGAGAGTGATTTTGAGTCCTTGGCTACTTTTAATGGTAATCCAATCGAAGTTAATAAAACTACTTATCTTTTATATCGAGCCCAAAACAAAGGCGAAAAATTTGAAGGTCGCAACTTTTCTTTGTCAGTTATTGGGCTAGCTAAATCTAATGATGGGTTAAATTTCAGCGATAGAACCAAGTTTATTTATCCCACCGAGGTTTGGGAAAGATACGGTTTGGAGGATCCAAGAGTTACAAAAATTAATGGAAGATATTTTATCTTTTACACTGCCCTGTCTATTTTTCCTTTCACCGGTGATGGTATAAGAGTCGGTCTCGCCATAAGTGATGACATGAAAACAATTGCTGAAAAGCATCCCGTCACGCCCTTTAATGCCAAGGCCATGGTTCTTTTCCCAGAAAAAATAAACGGTAAATTTGTGGCCATGCTTTCGGTTAACACTGATAGACCACCGTCGAGGATCGCTATGGTGGAGTTCAGTAAACTCGAGGAGATCTGGGATGAAAGTTTTTGGAAAAAATGGTTTAAAAATTTGGACAAACACATTGTAGAGATTCCTAAGATGGATGGGGATCAACTAGAGATAGGCTCTGTGCCCATAAAGACAAAAGATGGTTGGCTTCTAGTTTATTCCCATATTAGTGATTATTTTTCGAACAATAAAACATTTGGTATAAGGGCTATTCTTCTTGATTTAAAAAATCCTCAAGGCGTTATAGGGCAAACTAGGGGCAATTTGCTGGTACCCGTCGAAAATTATGAAAACAATGGACAAATTTCCAATGTCATTTTCCCAAGTGGGGCTTTAATCAAGAATGGAAAGTTAATTATTTATTACGGGGCTGCCGATGCTCATTGCGCAGTGGCTAGTGTAGATTTTGAGTCAGTACTTGAGACAATGAAGCTCCCCTGGGAGGAAAGTGGTTTCAGCCGAGTTACTAGTCATTCTCTTTTAGTGCCCAGAAGAGATTTAGCTTGGGAGAAAAAAGCTATATTTAACCCAGCTGCAATTGACGTAAATAGAAAAGTTTCAATTCTTTACCGAGCCATGTCCGAAGATAACACTTCGGTTATCGGTTATGCCGAAAGTAGAGATGCAATGAACATTTCTCATAGGGATAATGAGCCGATATATAAGCCCCGAGAGTCATTTGAAGAAAAAAGAGTTCCAGGTGGTAATTCTGGCTGTGAGGATCCACGACTTACTAAGATCGGCGATTATATTTATATGTATTACGTTGCTTACAATGGTGTAACTCCACCATCCGGGGCTATGAGTAAAATAAAAGAATCAGATTTCAAAAAAGAAAACTGGAATAAATGGTCAAAACCAGTTTTGGTTACGGCGGACGGCGTAGATGATAAAGACGTCGGTCTTCATCCGGAAAAAATTAACGGGAAATACATGCTATATCACAGAGTAAATAATAAAATTTGTGTGGATTTTAGTGATACCCCAGAATTTAAAGAAAGAAATAATTTCAAAAATGTCGAAATTCTTGGTCCAAGGCCTGGGATGTGGGACTCCGTCAAAGTTGGTATTACTGCCCCCCCAATAAAGACAAAAAAAGGCTGGCTGCTTCTTTATCATGGTGTTTCCGGCAGGTCTCGTTATCGGGTGGGTGCCGCGCTCCTAGATTTAAAAGACCCCACCAAAGTCATTTCGAGGCTAACAGACTGTATCTTAGAACCACGAGAGGCTTACGAAATTTCTGGACAGGTCAATTATGTTGTTTTTCCGTGTGGAGCAATATTAAGAAAGGGGACAATATATATCTATTTCGGAGGAGGAGATTCGGTCATCTCCGTTGCACAGCTCTCGTTAGAAAAATTACTTCAGGCTCTAAATTGATTATCTAGTGTCGGATAATGCCAGACTATAATGTGAGCCGACAATCATAATTGAGCCGATGATAATAAAAAGATACTGAAAGGGGATAAATTGCAAGCTAAGTGTAACCAGTATTGGTGCAAATATAAAAGAAATTGGCCGAGCAGCTCTAAAAAGGCTTATCACTCCAGTTTTCTCTTGGTTAACTTTTTTGAAAAAATAGCTCTCTGTGCTTGTCTCAACCACACTTGCCCCTATTCTAGTGATGAACAAAACAACTGCCCACATCCAAAACAATTTTGCCGTTATAAAACTAATAAAAAGAGTCGATAGCCCCATCACGATAAAGCCAATAGTCAAAAATTCCTTTTCCCCATATTTTGTATCTGCTAATTCTCCGACTGGTACTTCAAAAATGACAAATGGGACAAGCATTATGGAAAATATAAATCCAATCTCTGTCCAAGAAAACCCCATATACTTTGAAAGATAGATTGGCGTGTAAACGATCATAAAAGCAAAGAAAAACTGCAAGAGAAATTGAGAGATAAATATATTATAAAGATCGCTGTTTTTGAGATACTCATAAACAGTCTCCTTTATTTTTATATGGTCTATTTTCTTAGTCTCAATCTTCTTTAGTTTTTTGATGAGGAAATACAGAGGCAGAATGAATATTGCTGAGGCGAGATAGACGTAGGAGTAGATATTCTCTAGAACGATAACAGCAAGTAGGGCAGGAGCGATGACAAAAACGATAGCAGCCATTGTAAGATAAGTTGCCCTAATCTCTCCCGTTTCGTTTTCGTTTTTGGAGGCAGATTCCAGAAAGACATCCATATTCAAAACTATAAGCGAAATCGACATCACGTGGCATAGAAAAAAAAGGGCATCTAGGAAAGGGGCAGAGGAAAGGGCTAGGCCTAGTGTAGAGAGGAATTCTATTGTTGTGACGTAAACAATAAACTTGAAATTGCCGATTTTCTCGAGGATTTTTGAGGCATTGAGGAGCATAACTGTTTCGAGTGCAGAGCCAATTATATAAAGAGCAGAGACCTGACCCTCTGAGAAAAAATTACTTAGGTATGAGGAGTTTAAGTAAATAATAAGAGCATAATGAAGATTAATAAATATATTTGAGAGAAATATAATATTTAAAATCTTACTTTGTCGAAAGGGCAAAAGAAAACGATTCATTTCTTATATTATAGCTTCTTTTGTCGAAAATTAAAATCTTTTCTCCTTATGTTTAACAATGGAATTACACACTTTCAAAGACATTGCACAGGAAATTAGCAATTAACGACGAAGATAAAATAAGCCTGAAGCACTGTTTGAGCGAAGCGAGTTTGCGAGAAGGCTATGTATAGAGGAGATTAATTGCTTGATTTCCGAGCATAGTAAAATCTCACCAGAGATTTATACGTGTCTTTGAAAATGTGTAATGAAATACTAAACTCCCAATATCACAGGAATCACAATCGGTTTCTTGGCGGTTTTTTGGAACAAGAATCTTGCGATATCGTCTGCAAGTTGGGACTTTACAAAATCAAAGTTGATAGGGTTCATGCCAGCAGCTGTAGTCTCAACCGTTTTCTTTATGACCATTCTAGCTTGAGCTAGTAGTTCCTGGGATTCTCGTAAGTAGACGAACCCGCGAGCGATTATATCGGGGGATTTCTTTAATTTTCCGGTCTTAGCATTGATCGAGACAATCACGACGAAAATTCCATCCTGAGCCAACATCTTTCTGTCTCGCATAACCATCTCTTGCATTCCGCCAACAGAAAAGCCATCCACCATAATAGGGTAGTTAGGCGCTTGTACGTCCAATTTTTTAATTGAACTGCCATCTTTTGGAATTTCAACAATAGATCCATTATCTGGCACGACTACGTTATCCTTGGATACTCCACGCGAGTATGCTAATTCAGCGTGCTGGCGAAGCATGTAGTGATTACCGTGAACTGGCATGAAATATTTGTAATTAATGTGATCGTGAATCCACTTTAGCTCGTCTCTATTTCCGTGACCGGAAGCGTGAATGTCGGAGTCAAGATAAGTAATTATTTTTGCACCAGAGCGATAGAGGTTATCTTTCAATTTCACGATTGAGTTGTAGTTTGTCGGAATGACCGAAGAAGAAAGTAAAATGGTATCGGTTGGTCGAAGTTGTAAAAACTTATGTGTTTTATTGGCAATTCTCATGAGGGCCGAAAATTCCTCACCTTGGGCGCCAGTTACGATCATTACTATCTTGTCCGGTGCATAATTGTTCATTTCCTCGAGTGGAATTGTCAGTCCCTCCGTATCCGTAAGCTTCAAGTGTTTAATAATTTCGAGGTTTGTTTTCATGCTCCTACCCTCTATTACCACTTTTTTATTTAGTTTTCGGCAAATATCCAAGATAGCAATAATTCTCTCTACTTGAGATGCAAAGGTTGAAATAATGAGTCTAGAAGTAACACCTGTGATTATTTTTTCAATATTTTTTATAACTACCTGCTCGGAGAGGGAGAATCCAGGCTTCTCGATTGAAGTCGAGTCCATAGTAAGGAGAAGCACATCCATATCCTTGAATTTTTTATACTGTTCCTCTTCCTCTTCAGTTGGGATACCAGCGATATTATCTACTCGCACATCTTCAATGAAGACAATATTTCCTGGAGGGGTCTTTATAATGAGCCCCATTGAATCAGGAATGGTATGAGAAATAGGGAAGGTGGTAACTTTCAAATTCTCAGAGATTGTAATGGTTTCATTGCCATCGATTATTTTCATATCGAGTGGCGGTAAATGCGGAAACTCCTCCTGCCTTTTGTTAATCATGATTGCGCCGAATTGTCTGGTATAAATTGGAGGATTTCCGATAAGTGGCATGATGTAGGGAATACCACCTATGTGGTCCAAGTGTCCGTGAGTAATAAACATCCCCCTTATTTTTTCTTTTCTCTCTTCCAGATATTTTGTGTTTGGCAAAATATAGTCAATTCCTGGGGTCTCTTCTTCTTTAAACTGGAAACCGCAATCCACGATAATAATATCGTTGCCGTATTCGATTGCAGTCATATTCTGGCCAATCTCTTCGACTCCACCTAGAGGAATAATTCTGAGATTGTCGCCAATCGGTGGAATAATATCATCAGTTTTCCTCGGCATTTTAAGAGGAACATCTCTCCTTGAGAATGATCTTCGAGGCCTTGGCCTTAATCCGGTGTGTCTTGCCTGCGTATGTGTATGTGTTGTTTTATCTCTATCCATAAATTTATTAATTATTAATTTGTACCTTCATCATTATTTTTTGCAAATATTTTCCAGACATTATTTGTCTCTATATACCACTTGCTCACATCTGAAAATCTTTCCGATGCAGAAGTTAAGCTGCCCAATTTAACATTATGAACTTTGTTCGGCACTATATATATAAAATACGGTGAGTAAGTAAAGACAGCAGGTATATCGTTTGCAATTTCTTTATTGAAACTTGAAAGATATGCTGCTTGCTGGGATTCATCAGTAGTTTTCCTGATATTTTCTAATATTTTGTCTACTTTTAGATTTGTATACATGGCAATGTTTAATCCGGGAGTATTTCTCTCTGACGAGTGCCAAAAAGGGTAAAGATCTGAATCTCGTCCAATAATTTCACCAAATAAAAGTGAGTCATACTTTCGAGTTCGTATCACGTTTTGGTTCAAGTCTCCAATTTCAAAAATCTTTACTGTGACTAGAGCCCCAATTTGTTGCCACTGTTTTTGTAAAAGGTAAGCAGTTTCCTTAAGCTCGGGAGCATCTCCAGTTGAAATAGAAAAATCCAGAGTAATCGTACTTTTCTTGTCTTTTTTCTCAAATATGCCTGTGCTGTTTATTTTCCAACCAGCCTTAGTAAGAATAGCCTTAGCTGCTGCAATCTTCTCAACCGAGGTCGTAGTCGCGCTGTTAGATGTGGCTATAGTATTTAACGGCACAGCTCCATCTATTGGTTGTCCGTAGCCACTTAAGATGTCTTGGACGATTAGATTTTTGTCAGTCGCTACTTCCAGGGCCTGTCTTACTTCCTTATTTACAAAAACAGGAGCTACGTTTTGATTAAAAAATACACCGAAGACTCGAGGTAGAGGCGAAAGGATAATGTCGTCTTTACTTACTGTAAGCGCGGGTAATTCTTTAGGAGAAATTCCATGAAGACTTTCGATATCGCCATTTTTATAAGCATCAGTTAAACCTTTCTCATTCTGAAATGATTTTATAACCAAATTTGTAATGTAAGGTTTGCCAGAAATATATTTGTTGAATGCTATTAAATGATATTCACTTGGTAGGCCACTTCCCGAATAATTTATACTTGCGATTTTGTAGGGGCCCGAGCCAACTGGTTTTGTGTTGTATTCACTAAAAGGGAATTCTTCAATCGAAGCGTTCTTCCAAATATGTTTCGGTAATATTCCCAGTGTCATATTTTGAATAAAAGGAGAAAAAGCCTGCTTTAATGTAAATGAAATTGTTTTGTCGTTTATCTTTTCGACTTTTACCCCCACCCAATTCGCTTCCCGAGGGCTTTTTAGATTTAGGTCTTGAGCCTTTTCCACAGTAAAGACTACATCATCGGCCGTAATTTTTACCCCATCGTGAAAAGTAGCATTATCCTTGAGTACAAATGTGTATGTGAGTCCGTCTTCGGATATATGAAAGTCTTGAGCTAGGTCAGGCACTAACTCTCCGGAAGAGTTTAATTTCAAAAGTCCGGAATAAATTAAGGTAGATAAATCTTTGTCTATATCACTCGAAGCAAGTAGGGGATTAACAAATCTGGGAGCGCCAATCACGCCCTCTGTCAGCGTTCCTCCGTAATCCGGTACTTCAACCTGGAATAATTTGTTTACTTGATATAAAAGTGAAAGTCCACTACCTACAAAGATTGCCACAAACAGAAAGAAGATAGTTTTTTCGGTAATAGAAAACGACCTAATAACCCTCATGGCCTTGTTTGCAAAGGGCAGATACCATTCTTTTTTGGAAAATTGTTTCAGATTGTCGAAGTTCACGTATTTAGGAGATCTTGAAAGAGATTAAATATTAAACAAAGAGTAGTGAAATAGAAGTAACAGCAAAAAGTACAGAAACTACTATCGTTGCAATAAACAATGTTCTCTCTGCACCTCTTTTTGTGTGGTATCCCGATGAGAAGGAGTCTCCGCCGCCGAAAGCTGAACCAAGTCCGGCTTCTGACTGTTGTAGGAGCACGCCCCCTATAAGTAGAACAGATAAAACTATCTGTACATAAGGGATAATTCCAGTAATACTCATGTAGGGAACATGGTAGCAGGTTTGGTGGAAATTGCAAATGGGATTCTCGGTATTTCTTTTTTGAAAACACTCGACTTCTCCTGCGGAAGTCTCGCTCGGTCCTCGACGCCTCGTCGTCAAGAGTCCCTCGCTATGCTCGGGGTCATTGACTACACCAAGCTCGGCGTCTGCGGATGTTTCAAAAAAGAAATACCGAGAATCAATAGCTATACTTTTATATAAATCGAAAGGGCGGGTGTTTCTCCCGCCCTGTCGGCTTTCGCCGAACTGTTACCGGCCCGTGCATCGGACCTCGTAATCGAACGCTGCCTTCGCCTGCCACGACTTGTGGTCGCATACGTGCGCTGCATTGTAGATCCCGAGTCCGATGAGTCCGAGCACGACCGCTGCTGCCATGATGGCGTGCTTCATGTCTGCCTCCTACCTTCGAATGTAGCATATAGTATGGGTTCTGTCAAGCCTTAAAAATTGACTCATTTCTAAAATCTCTTATACTATTGAGCTATGAAGAAAAAATCTCAAAAAAAGCCTAAAAATAAGGCTAAAAATGGCATAGGGATTGAACCGCTTGGGAACAGAGTCTTGATTAAGCCATTTACAAAGGAAGAGCTATCTAATAAATCGAGTTTCGGGATAATTTTGCCTGAAGGGGATGCACGTGAAAAATCAGAGCAAGGCAAGGTTTTGGCAGTTGGTCCCGGTGAGTATAGAGACGGAAAACTTGTGCCTGTTTCGGTGAAAGTAGGCGACAAAGTCGCATTTTCTAAATACGGCTATGACGATATAAAAGTCGGGGATGAAGAATACTACCTTATAAAAGAGGAAAGTATTTTGGCTAAATTAAATTAAGCAAAATAAACATGGCAAAGAAAATTTTATTTAGCGAGAGTGCGAGAAAATCACTCAAGAAAGGCATCGACCAAGTAGCTAACGTGGTTAAAGTTACTATTGGTCCAAAAGGTCGCAATGTTGTCTTGGATAAAAGTTATGGAGCACCGACTATTACGAACGATGGTGTTTCAATTGCGAAAGAAATAAATCTAAAAAACAAATTTGAGAATATGGGTGCGGAGATTATAAAAGAAGTAGCAACCAAAACCAATGATGTTGCAGGGGATGGTACAACCACTTCTGTTATTTTGGCACAGGCGATTATTGCGGATGGCATGAAGCATATGAAAAAGGGTATGAATGTGATGGGTTTACGAGCGGGTATGGATAAGGGTGTGCATGATGTTGTCTCTGCCCTCAAATCACTCTCTAAAGAAATAAAAGGCAAAGATGAAATTCGTCAGGTGGCAACAGTTTCTGCTGAGTCAGAGGAAATAGGTAAGATTATTGCTGACACCATAAATAAAGTTGGTAAAGATGGAGTAGTAACTGTGGAAGAAGCCCCGACACTTGGGGTAGAGAGCGAGGTAGTAGAGGGACTTCAGTTTGATCGGGGCTATGTCTCTGCCTATATGATTACAAATGCAGAGAGAATGGAGGCAGAGTACAAAGATGTTTCTGTTTTAGTTACCGATAAAAAAATTTCGACTGTAAAAGATATTCTTCCGCTTTTAGAAAAAGTTGCAGAATCTGGTAAAAGAGATTTGGTTATTATTGCAGATGATGTGGATGGGGAGGCGCTGACTACTTTTGTGATTAATAAATTGAAAGGGGGCTTCAATGTTCTTGCGATTAAGGCTCCAGGATACGGTGATAGAAAAAAAGAAGAACTCCAGGATATCGCAACGGTCTTGGGCGCCCAGGTTATTTCCGATGAGAAGGGACTAAAGCTGGAGACAACTGAAGTTTCGGCTCTCGGAAAAGCTGCCAAGGTCGTCTCTAAGAAAGACAGCACTATTGTGATAGGCGGCAAAGGCAAGAAAGAGGCGATTAGTTCTAGGGTAAGAGAATTAAAGAAGCAAAAAGAACACACCAAAGCCAAATACGATGTGGAGAAAATAGACGAGAGGATCGCAAAGTTAACTGGCGGTGTGGCTGTGATTAAGGTTGGTGCAGCGACAGAAACAGAAATGAAGTATTTGAAATTGAAAATTGAGGATGCCGTGAATGCAACAAAGGCGGCGATTGATGAAGGCATAGTCCTCGGTGGTGGGGTTGCCTTGGTTAGGGCATCCCAAAAAGCTCGCGGCAATTTAATAAAAATAAATAACCAGACTCCTGAATTTAAAACTGGTTACGAAATTATCCTAAATGCATGCGAGGTGCCTCTTAAACAGATTGCAATAAATGCTGGCAAGGGAAATGGGGCAGCCGTGGTAGAAAAAGTGAAAAAATCCAAAGGCAACTCTGGTTATGATGCTCTAAAAGATGAAATGGTTCCTGACATGTTTGTATCCGGCATAATTGATCCGGTTAAAGTAACTCGCACTGGCCTTCAGAATGCTTCTAGTGCATCCGCGATACTACTTACGACTGAAGTAGCGGTTACGGAAGAGCCAAAAGAGGAGAAGTCAGTGCCTCAAGGTATGGGAGGCATGGATTACTAGAAAAAAAGTAGTATAATTCGGACGTTATTAATTAACTCAATAATAAATGGAACCACAAGCAACAAATTTTTGGCAAAGAAACAGGGTTTGGATAATAGTTTTGGTTGTCGTTTTACTTATTGTCGGTTGGGCAGTATCAACATACAACTATTTTGTCCGTGCTGGTGAGCAAATCACAGCACAGTGGGCGCAGGTGGAAAACCAGTATCAAAGGCGCTTTGATTTGATCCCAAATCTAGAAGCTACTGTGAAAGGTGTAGCAAAACAGGAACAAACTTTATTTGGCCAAATTGCTGAAGCTAGGACAAGGTACTCTGGTGCGCAAACAACAGATCAGAAGGCGGCAGCAGCAACCCAAGTTGAGTCAGCATTGGGGAGACTTTTAGTCATCGCAGAGAACTATCCAACACTTCAGTCTAGCCAGGCTTTCCGGGATCTTATGGTATCTCTCGAAGGTACAGAGAATAGAATCTCAGTTGAAAGAATGAAGTACAACGACCTGGTCCGAGTTTACGACACAAAAGTAAAGACATTCCCAACATCAATTCTCGCGGGTTGGTATGGTTTTACTGCTCATGAGTATTTCAATGTGCCGACAGAAAATCAGCAAGCTCCAAAAGTTAATTTTTAATTCTCGAGCATATCTCTCAGAGAGCACGGATAAATTTTTGCTAAAATTTTCCTCGTGCTCGCGCCAGTCGCGCTCGCAAGTCTCTCTTCAAGACATGGCTCGAGAATAAATTATGAAAAAACTCCTAATTCCACTTCTACTTCTGCCTACGGTAGCAATGGCTTTTACTGTGCCGACTCGTCCAACTGGATTTGTTCAGGATTACGCGAAGATGCTGACTTCTGAGCAAGTTTCTACGCTCGAGGCAAAACTAGAAAACTATGAAAGACAAAGTACAAACGAAATAGCAGTTGTAACAATTCCATCGCTCGACGGTGACACAATAGAAAACGTTGCTCAAAATATCTTTACAAAATGGGGTATAGGAAAAAAAGACAAAAATAATGGAGTACTGCTTCTCATTTCTCTCTCTGATAGAAAAACTAGGATCCATACTGGCTATGGCGTAGAAGGAGATCTAACAGACATCGGCACATCGTATATTCAAAGTGACATTATTGCTCCAGCCTTTCGACAAGGGGACTACTATGGAGGAATAAATGGCGCGGTGGATAAAATGATTTCCGCTTTGGGTGGCACGGAGATTGTGCCAGAGAATTATTCCAAATCAAATTCTGGGGTTTTGCAGTTTATTATTTTCTTTTCAATTTTTGCTTTTCAAATAATCACATCGATCCTGGCTAGGTCAAAATCTTGGTGGGGAGGTGGAATCGTTGGAGGTGTGGTCGGGTTTGTGGTCGCATGGGCTTTAGGTCTAGCACTATTCTTTGGTGGAATTTTGCTTATTTTTTTTGTTCTTCTCGGCCTGCTACTAGATTTCCTCGTATCTAGATCGTATGAAAGGTATAAAAAGTCAGGAAGTCGAGGGTGGTGGTTCTTTACTGGAGGCGGTGGAGGTTTTGGATCCGGCGGCGGGGGGTTTGGTGGCTTTGGGGGCGGCGGATCTGGGGGTGGGGGATCTTCTGGTGGGTGGTAGAATAATCACATGGGCAGCACTGCTGAATTACTAAGTAGGATAAAAGAATTAGAGGAAAAAATTTCTTCTTTGGAAAAAGAGTTGATTCACGACAAACTTACTTCTCTCAAAACGAAGGCTTTTTTTGAGGAAAAATCACAGGAGTATTTAGATTCTTCTAAAAATAAAGACGAAAAAAGAAAGGAACTGCTAACATCATCTGATTTTAGTTTGATTTTCTTTGACATTGATCATTTTAAAAAAATAAACGACACATACGGACATCTCGTCGGTGATGAAGTTTTGAAAGGTGTTGCAAAGATTATTGAAAGTCATGTTCGAGCTAAGGATATTGTGGCACGTTGGGGTGGCGAAGAGATCGCAGTCCTGCTTTTAGGTGCAAACGAGGAGCATGCCAAGATAAAGGCAGATGAGATAAGAGTGGCGGTTGAGGATTTCAAATTTGAGGGCAAAGAAAATATTTCTGTAACAGTCAGTGCGGGAATTTCTAGTTTCGACGAAGGTCTAGATCAAAAAGCAATACTGGAGAGGGCAGATCAGGCACTTTATAAGGCTAAAAATTCGGGTCGCAATAGAGTAGTAGCATATTCGCAGTTAGGGGAGTAAAATATTTCCATGATTGAACCAGCTGATCCTCGTGTGCACTTTGTGGTAGTCACTGGAATAGTAGTGAAGGGGGATAAATTTCTTATCATGAAGCGTGCAGCACACGAAATAGCTTTTCCTAATATGTGGACTGTGCCTGGGGGAAAAGTAGTTTATAAAGAATACTCTAAGCTTCCGCGCACTTCTGAGAAAGCACCTCAATGGTATAACGTGATCGAGTGGGTTTTGAAAAAAGAAATAAAAGAAGAAGCGAATTTGGAGATAGAAAAACCAGAATACCTTTGCGACCTCATCTTCGTTCGCCCGGACGGTTTTCCAGTGGTTACGCTGTCTTATTGGGCACATTACAAATCTGGTGAAGCTAAACTAGGCAAGGATTTAACTGATGCTAAATGGGTTACTCTAGAGGAAGCCAAAAAGTATGATCTAATTGATGGTATTTGGGATGAACTGAGAGATGTAAGCGAAATCATAAAATCTAGGAAAAAATAATGGTTCCCAAAATAAAGAACAAGGAATTACATCGGGTAGTGACTACCACGGTGGTTTACAAACCTGGGCCAATTTATTTAATTGTAAAAAGATCCCTCGAGAAAAAAGTTCAGCCAGGTAAATGGTGTTTCCCTGGTGGCGGACTTTCTGCGGATGATTATATTCATGGTCCTTACTCAACTGATGGTAAGCAATGGTATGGGGCACTTGAAAAATCTTTAAGACGAGAGATAAAGGAGGAAACAAATTTGGAGATCGATAAACCAGAATTTTCACAAGATTTCACCTTCGTTACTCCAGATGGTATTCCCGTTCTAGGTTTCACCTACTTTGCAAAACATCTATCTGGAGAAGTTGTTGTCGATAACGATGCGACTGATTTTGCCTGGGTAAGTTTTGAAGAAGCTAAAAAATATGATTTGATAGGAGGGCTTTTGTGGGAATTGGAGCAAATTGATAAAATTTTGAAATCTAGAAATCACTAGTATGTACGATATTTTGTTTAGTTATGCTTATGTTTTTGGTGCACCAATCTTTTTTATCGTTTGGTTTCCAATATTTCTTATCAGAAAGGATTTACGAAAGGAAATGTTGTTTGGTGGGGTTATTGCCGCAGTGCTTGCTGCGACTTCTGAATTTGTTTGGGTGCCATATTATTGGAATCCACCTTTTCTTTTCGATTTAGTTCATAAGGTCGGGTTTTCTCTGGATGATTTTATTGTCTGGTTTTTTGGAGGTGGAATTGCGGCGGTTCTTTTTGAATTCGTAGAGAATAAAAAAGAGATTAAGATAAAGAGAGATAAAAAACATCACTTTTTCGCATTTTTGGGTGGCATGTTGATATACGCCGGTACAGCTTTTGTCTATCCGATAAAACCAATACTTGGGGTCATAGCTGTAATAATGTTTATTTGTGGAATTATGGCTTATTGCAGAAAGGACCTCATCAAACAAATGTTTCTTGGAGGCTTTTTGTTCATGCTTGTTTACGTTCTACTTTTCCAGGTATTTCTATTTGCCTTCCCAAAATATATAATTACTTTCTATAACTTAAAGAACTTTTGGCCACACTTATACTTTGGTTTACCAATAGAGGAATTTGTTTTTTCTTTCTGCTTGGGTATGCTGTGGTCAGTCCTTTATGAATATGCGTTAGGATATAAGACGAAATAAGGAAACGTCGCATAGAGGTCTAGTGCGCTCGCTTGGAAAGCGGGTAAGGGGGCAACTCCTTCAAGGGTTCGAATCCCTTCGTTTCCGCAGGAAAAAATTTAACGAAGTTAAATTTTAGGAGGAAGCTATGGGCGTAGCTTCTGTGGGGATTCGAAGCCCGATTGAGATATAATATAAGCAAAGCGAAATATTATATCCAATTGGGGTACTGAAACTGTAAGTTTCGAATCCCTTCGTTTCCGCAACCAAAAATTATGTGTCAGATATTTTGCAGCGAGGTTAATTCTGTGATCTAATAGCGAGATGGAGTCTTTTGTAATGCAGCTCATCTTTCCAAAAGGGGATCCTAATGGGATAAAAGTTATTGAGTTAACTGGATGGGACGGCAGAGCGATTATTGTTCCAAGGACTGAGATAGGCTCTCTGAAGGAGAGGCCGGAGATACAAGCCTCAGGGTTGTACTTCTTGTTCGGTGAGGATAAACAGACAGGCAATCAGCTAGTGTATATCGGAGAATCTAGTGATTGTGCGAATCGACTCGAGTCTCATGATGCAGAAAAAGATTATTGGAATCAGGCATTCATTTTTTTGAATCCTCCTGATAGAAACTATCTTGAATCAATATCTGCGAAGTTATCTAGAAAGGCTAAAAGATATGTGGTAAAAAATGCGACACAACCAAGAGAAGAGGCTAAGAACGAATTCGATCGCATAAAAAACGAAAGATATCTTGATGGTGTAAAGAAAATCTTTTCAACTTTCGGGTATCATATTTTTGATAGTATCGAAGACTCAATATCAGACGAAAAATTCTACTACTTAAAAGGGGAAGGTATTGATGCTAAAGCACAGTTATTAAACGATGGTAGTATAAATGTATTGAAGCATTCATTGGCAAGAAAAAGAGAAACAGTTGCTTTTGCAGGATGGGCAAAGGCTGCGAGAGCGAGTTATCTTGAAGATGGAACAATGATTGATAACAATGACGGTAGTTCGTATTTATTTTTAAGGAATATAATTTTTAAGAGCCCTTCTGCAGCTGCTGCAACAATTACTGGGAGTCCAATAAACGGCTGGACTGCTTGGAAAGATGAAAAAGGTAATACACTAGATAAAAATTTGAGGAATAAATAAAAGTTTTGACGACATTTTTGCAAAGAACGATATCTTGGTTTTGGTATAATTATATTCATGTCTAACTTTGCAAAAAATATTTTTGCTATAACTGTGCTCTTGGTTGTGGTTGTTATTTTTAAACCACAGCTTGAAAATGCTTATGTTATTTTGAAATCAAAATTTTTTCCATGTACAAGTCCGATTGAGTATAGTTTGGGTACGTTTGATACTAGATTTGGAATTTCCAAGACTGATTTCCTTTCGGCCCTAGCTGATGCGGAGAAAATCTGGGAAACCCCCGTTAACAAAAATCTTTTTGAGTACAATCCGAATGGCTCACTTAAGGTAAATCTAATTTACGACAATCGCCAGCAGGCTACAGTTACTTTAGGTCAAATGGGAATTGTGGTTAAAAATACTAGGAGCTCGTACGATGAGCTAAAAGCAAAATATGACAGCGAAATGTCTAACTATAATTCAGCCAAAAACCTTTTTGAACAAAAGGTTGCAGATTTTAACCAAAGGAAACAAGCTTATGAACAAGAAGTCACTCAAATAAACAGGCGGGGCGGTGCAACTAAAGACGAGTATGCCAAACTAAGCGCGGAAAGAGATGCAATAAACCAAGAGGCTAACCAATTGAACCAAATTCAGACGCAGCTTAATCAGGAAGTAGATAATATTAATGCATTGGCAGTTACATTAAATCAACTTGCTACGACACTCAATATTGATGTTAAGCAATACAACACAGTCGGGTCTTCCCTTGGCGGTGAGTTTGAGGAGGGGTTATACAAAAGTGACTCGTCAGGACAAGAAATTGATATTTTTCAGTTTGAATCAAGGACAAAACTGGTGAGAGTCTTAGCTCACGAGCTGGGACATGCTTTGGGGCTCGACCATAACCAAGATCCCAAGGCTATTATGTATGAATTGAACAATGGTATTAACGAAAGACCGACTGCTACAGATATTTTGGAGTTAAAAAACCTCTGTAGAATTAAGTAAATTTGCTATCCACAACGGTGTTACCACAGCCCAAAATTTGTTTTATAATTAAATGAAGGTTATTTAATAGTTAATTAAGAGATTTATTTATGATTAAAAAGTTATTAATAGGCTTGTCGCTTCTTGTGGCCGTACCGGCTTTTTCTTTTGCCCAAACTGCACCTTTGGGGGTTAGCACTGGAGGCGGGTCATGCATGGACTTTAAAATAAAAATAAAAATTGATGCGGCTAGTGCAAATGATGCCCAAAACCAATTACAACTACTAAGTCTTCAGGCTGCTCTGACAAAGGAAGGATTCAGTGTTGATACATCGGAGTTTGGTAAGTTTGGTAAGACTACCAGAGCTGCAGTAAAAGCTTTCCAGGAGAAGTATATGGACGATGTTCTCGCACCATTCGGTCTTTCCAAGGGGACAGGCATTCCGGGAGCAATAACAAGGATGAAACTTCAGGCTCTTTATGGCTGTAGAGTGGAGTCTCAAGCTTCAGTTCCTGTTCCAGCAGGGGGTGTAAAACTTGCAGTAACCAATCTAGTGCTGGATTCAAATGGAGTAAGTGCAACTTTCTGTAACCAGGGTACATCCGATCTAACGACAGCTCCATTCAGAATTAGACTAAACGGCATCAACAGGGATTTTGAAGCAATCGGGGCCCAAAAAGCGGGAGCATGTACATCGGACACTTGGAAATACGATACTTGGGGACTGTACTATGACCCAGGTTCAACATTCACCGCGATTGCTCTTATCGATCCAAACGGAGTTTACAAGACAAATGTGACTCAATTCCCGCTGAACGCTTCTTCGACACTATCCGTGCCGGTTTTGCCGGGTGCCCACTTGTCAGTAAGAAGTGTCCTGCTTAAATCTACTGGTGTTCAAGCAACATTTTGTAATCTCGGTAGTACTGTCTTAACTAGTTTTCCAGTTAGAATCGTAGTTAACGGTACTTCAAAGGACTTCGACGTTCCTGAAGCGTATGCAACAAGTAAGTGTGTACCAAAGACATTTACTTGGGACAACTGGGGCATAACTTATATGCCAGGGATGTCATTTGTAGCCAAGGTTACAACTGATCCAGATAACAAAATTGTAGAAACAAATGAATTCGATAACGTTGCTTCTGTTATTGGCACACCATAACTTTGTAGTCAAAAAAGTTTAATCAGAAATGGTGGCCACAAGCCACCATTTCTTGTATAAATAAGAAATGAATTATTATCATCCTGTCGTCGAGAAAATAAAATCACTACTCACAGAAAATCAAATTCAATTTGAGACCTTTGAGCATGAACCAGTGCGGACCAGCGAGGAGGCATCCAAGGTTCGCTCAGGCTATACGATTGATCAGGGAGCGAAAGCTTTGGTGGTAAAGGTTAAAGAAGCAGGCAAGGGCAAGAGGTTTGTCATGTTTGTTGTGTCAGGCGGTAAAAGATTTGATGTGAGCAAGATAAAAAATAATTTGGGATTGAGTGATTTGCGTTTTGCTACTGAACCAGAAGTTTCAGAAATTACAGGTGGAGTTTTGCCAGGGGGCGTTCCGCCGTTTGGAAATTTATTTGGACTCGATGTTTTCTGTGATAAATCAGTACTCTCGAATGAGCGAATTATCTTTAATGCAGGAGATAGGAGATATTCGATAGGCATGAAGTCGGAGGATTATTTGAAGGTGGTTAAGCCGGTAGTTGTTGATATTGTTTAGTCAATCCCACACTCCTTTGTTATCAGATCCAGGCTTGTCAATTATTATTTTAAGTCTACGAGCATATCTGGGCATCTCTAATGAGTGAGCTCCTTCGAATCCTCCACTTTTTTCTCTTAGCTCAATAGATCCATTATGCCCAATTAGTAAGACGTGGCCGATATACCAAATGTAGAGAATATCTTTACCAGTATCTAATGAAAAAGGTATCATGCTCTCAAATCTGCCCGTTCTCATCCTGGGTCCTTCTTCTTTTTCTTCTACTTCATCAAATGATTTCTTTACAATAGTAAAGGCTTCCTCGGCAGTACTTGCAGGTGGGGCAGATTGGATCAATGAAAAAATATCTTTTAATCGCTCTGCTTTTGGCCTTGGGCTTGTTTCGGCTCCTTGGGGTTTATTATCTAAATTTCCATCCATTTTTTAATTATAACAAGATTTCTTGTGCGGAATGCGAGAATCGAATCCCTTGTGCGAGTGGCGGGAATCGAACCCGCGCCCTGTGCTTGGGAAGCACAAGTTCTACCACTAAACCACACTCGCGTCTCCTCCTTACAGGAGCAGTATACCTTTTGGATAAAACTTTCGCTAAACTCAATTTTATCTCAAAAGCTTTTTTGGTTAGATACCCATCTAACCAAAACCTCAGGAAGGCTGCATTCTGCCACTAAACCAATTCCGCAATGAAATCTAATATATCATATTGTGTTATATTAAAATCCTGGAAAGGTGGCTGAGTGGTTTAAAGCACCGGTTTCGAAAACCGGCGTACCGTAACTGGTATCGCGAGTTCGAATCTCGCCCTTTCCGCACAGAATTTTGACAGAAAATAGAATTGGTAGATAATAGTAAAGTTATGAAAAATATAATTCTTAGTTTGGTAGTGATAATAATTCTGATTGCAGGCGGTTATTATATATTTCGTGATAAAAATTCCTCAAATAATATAAATGAAATCCTTAATGGTAGTAACTCTTATGCTACAACTACAATTGAGGATAATTTGGGTACAACCGCTACCACCACTCCTGCTCAAGCGAGTACGACCGAAGTAAAATTAGATAAAATAAAAAATATGATCACAATTGAAACAAATTACGGGAAAATTGTCTTTGAAACATATAATAGTGATGCTCCAAATACAGCCCTTAACTTCGTGACCCTAGCAAATAAGGGTTTTTATAACGGTCTAACATTTCATAGGGTAATAAACGGCTTCATGATCCAGGGTGGAGACCCAAACGGCAATGGCACGGGTGGTCCAGGCTATCAGTTTCCGGATGAACTAAACCCTAGCACAGCTTCATATCAAGCTGGGTATAAAAAAGGAGTTGTGGCAATGGCAAATGCAGGACCAAATACAAATGGCAGCCAATTTTTCATAATGACAGCGGATTATCCACTACCTCATAGCTACACCATTTTCGGAAAAGTTGTTTCAGGTCAGGATGTCGTAGATAAAATCGCAAATCTTCCAACTGGCGCAAATGATAAACCAGTCTCGCTAGTCATAATGAAAACAGTGACAGTGAAATAACCAGCTATTGACAATTTATAAGATTAAAGTAGTATTAGTCTCAATGTAAGTTTCTCCCTGGTTTTGGCGAAAGCAGGAAATAGGGGACAGCTAGTCGCCTTACAGTTTTAAAAATAGAGACTAGGAAAAAAGTTAATGGCAAAGAAGTTATATGTAGGTGGTCTTCCTTACTCAACAAATGAGTCAGCTCTTCGAGATGCTTTCTCACAAGTTGGTGAGGTTACTTCAGCTACAATTATCATGGACAGAATGACAGGCCGATCCAAAGGATTCGGTTTCGTCGAGATGACTAACGATGCAGATGCTGAAAAAGCAATTGCAAAGTGGAACGGTCAAGATTTCGAAGGACGCAAGCTTACAGTAAATGAAGCTCGTCCAATGGAACCAAGAGCTCCAAGAGGTGATCGAGGAGGTTTTGGTGGAGATCGAGGTGGCCGAACATGGTAATCAACTTTCGTTAGATAAAACGAAAAACAAAAAACCGCACTTAAGCGGTTTTTTGTTTTGAAAATTCTGTCATGCTACAATTTGGTTATGATTGGACGAAGAATTATCATAGCCGTAGTCTCTTTTTTGTCTCTCCTTTTAATTTTTGTATTTTTATTTTCAAAAATAAACTATAAGTCAAAGGTAATTATAGATAATAACGTTTTCACAGTTGATATTGCGGAGACTTCCTACTTAATGCAGAGAGGATTATCTGGCAGGTCATCTCTTTCTCCAAACGAGGGCATGTTTTTTGTTTTTCAGAATCCAGGGCATTACGGTTTTTGGATGAAAGATATGAATTTTCCGATTGATATTGTTTGGATAGATGAAAATTTAAAAATAATTGGTTTTCAAAAGAAATTAAGTCCAGAAACTTACCCCAACGTTTTTTACCCGGATAAAAATGTCCTGTTTGTCCTAGAAATCTCGACTGGTCGTGCAGATGAAGTTGGAATGAGGGTTGGAGATTCGGTAAAATGGTTGCGAGGCAACTCCGGGAATGCTATTTTTTAGCCATTTTTTGAAGCTTACTAAAGCTTACTCTTTACAGCAAAACTTTTTTGTAACTTAGTATTTTTTTAACCCATTTATCCACTACTGTTTTGCTATAATTAATATACAATAAATTGATTGGTTTCTAGTTTTTTCAAAAATTAAGAATTTTAGAAAAAACGAAGAAAAATTGAAAAAATCTAACTAAAAAAGCAAGAAATCATCGGAAAAATCCGAAATTGGTGAAAGAAATTTAACATGAATATAAAAGTTACACTGCATGATGGTAGGAAAGAAGCCTTTAATGCAGACAAAATAAACCGTTCCATCGAAAGAGCATGCCAAGGACTCTTTGATCCTATTTCAAAAGTTACTCAGATTGCTACGGAGACACAACTTACTGTATATGACGGCATCACCACATATGAGATGGACTTGGCCACAATCAATGCGGCGGTCCAAAACATAAAAGAAGATATTGAGTACGATGTTGTTGCGAAAAGATTATTGTTAAAAACTGTTTACCGACAAGTTGTGCAAGATTTTCACAGTGATGACTCGCCAGAAGCTTTTAGTGAAAAACATAAAGCAAGTTTTATCTCCTATATTGAAAACTCTGTGGCGACAAAAAAACTAAATGAGCGGATGAAGGAAAGATTTGATTTAAAAAATTTAGCTGATGCACTTTTGGTGGAGCGTGATGAACTTTTTCAGTATGCCGGATTAGATGGTCTCATCAACCGCTACTTAATAAAAGATGAAAAACAAAAACCAATAGAAACCCCTCAATATTTTTTTATGCGAGTCGCGATGGGACTTTCTTATAACGAAAAAAATCCAACCGAAGCTGCAAAAATATTTTATACCAAGATGTCAAAGCTAGAATATATTGCTGGAGGTTCGACCAATCTATACGCGGGAACAAATCATCCTGCACTTTCGAACTGTTATCTCATGGAAATTCAAGATGACATGGATCATATCGCAAAGTCTGTCTCCGACGTCATGATCCTTTCTAAAAATTCTGGAGGAATTGGTGCATCTCTAACTAAGCTTAGAGCATCTGGCTCGCCGCTACGAAAATACGGTGGATCTTCTACTGGTCCAACTCCATTTGCCAAGATAATTGATACAGCAATCAGAGCAATTCAGAGAGGTGGCAAGAAAAAAGGAGCACTTTGTTTTTATATGGAGAACTGGCACATTGATTTCCCTGAATTTATCGATTGGAAACACAACGCAGGGGATGACTATATGAGAATGAGGACGGCAAATACGGCTGTTTTTCTTTCCGACGAGTTTATGAAGAGGGTAAATGCGGGTCAGGACTGGTATATGTTTGATCCAGTTGAGGTAAAAGATCTATGCGAACTCTATGGCAGTGCTTTTTCCAAGAGGTATGAGGAATATATTCAAATGGCTGAAGCTGGGCAGCTTCGAATTTTTAAAAAAGTTCCTGCCCAAGAACAATACAGGCAAATTATAGTTGCTCTTCAGACAACTTCTCATCCATGGCTAACCTGGAAGGACTCGATTAACCTTAGAGCTTTAAATAACAACACTGGGACAATTCACATGTCGAATCTTTGTACCGAAATTTGTCTGCCTCAAGACAGAAATAATATCGCTGTTTGTAATTTGATCTCAGTAAACTTATCCGCACACATTAGAAACAAAGAAGTTAACTGGTCCAAATTGGAAGAATCAACCAGATTAGCCGTTCGCCAACTGGACAACTTAATTGATATAAATGTTTTGATAATTCCGGAAGCAGTTAGATCCGACAGAGAAAATAGAGCAATTGGTCTCGGTGTTATGGGTTTTTCAGATACGATAGAGCAACTGGGCATGTCCTATGATTCTCCTCACGCTTGGGATTTTGCGGATCGAATTTTTGAATTTATTTCTTATATGGCAATTGATGAAAGTGCAAACTTAGCTGGAGAGCGGGGAAGTTATCCAAACTATCAAGGCTCGGAGTGGTCCAAAGGCAAAGTGCCAATCGATACACTAAAAGTTTTAGAAGAAGGTCGAGGTAGAGAGTTAACAGTTTCTAAAACATCCAAACACAAAGGATTAAACTGGGATGTTCTCCGCACTAAAGTAAAGAAGGGGATGAGAAATGCAACTCTTATGGCGGTTGCACCCAATGCAAATATTGGATTGGTTGCGGCAACAACTCCGGGAATTGATGCACGTTTTGCTCAAGTTTTCTCGCGCAATAAAATTTCTGGAAAATATTTAGATATAAATCACAACTTAGTTAAAGATTTAAAAAATATGGGGCTTTGGGATGAAGTCAAAGAAGCTATCATCGAGAACCAAGGTGACATAAGTTCTATCTCGGCCATACCTCCTCATATAAAAGATGTTTATAAAACATCTTTTACAACCTCACCTTATGCTTACGTGGAGGTGGCATCCAGAGCTCAAAAATGGGTTGACCAAGCTCTGTCCCGAAATATGTATCTGGAGACTCGGGATGTGGATGAGACAATGAAAGTTTACAATACCGCTTGGGAAAAAGGCTTAAAATCCACATATTACCTTCATATGAAGCCAAGACATACCGCAGAACAAAGTACAGTTAATGTGAATAAGGCTCAAAAGATAGGCAAGGTTGGTTTCGGTGTTCTTAATTTCGCTTCATCTAGAGCTTTTTCTGCGCCACTTCAAAAGTCACTCGAAATTCTTTCTGAAGAGCCAACTACAGTTGTGGCCCCAATTATTGAACCTGCACCTGTTATAGAGGTGATGCCAGAAGTAGTACCTGTTGTTTCAAATATAATAAAAGAAGTGACGGAAAAAGTGGCACCAGTAGTGGTTTCAATGCCAACAGAAGAGACCCCTGTTGTAGAAGCCGTAAACGAAATAAAAAATCCATTTGAAGACGAACCTCTCGTTTCTGTTCGCAGGACATACAGTGAACCTACTTCTTTTGGTCCGGAGGATCCGGCGGAAGATGAGGGGAATGTGTGCATCTCTTGTCAATAAGGAGATTCATTGAAAGTTTCAAATAGTTCTGTATCATTAGATTATTCTTAATTATTTTTTGTCATGTCACTTATCGGAAAAGCAGCGCCAGAAGATGTAAACTTACACCCCATTAAATATCAGTGGGCATATGATCTTTACAATCAGGCAGTCAGAAACACTTGGTTTCCACACGAGATCGCACTTAAAGAAGATCTAGATGATTTTGCCAAAATGACTGACGACGAAAGACATGCAGTAAAATTTGTTATGGCTTTTTTCAACCCCGCTGAACTCACCGTAAATAGAATTCTGGCCCTGGGCGTATACCCCTATCTCAAATCTCCGGAATGTCACCTATATATGGCGAAGCAAATGTGGGAAGAGGCTAACCACTGTGTAGCATTTGAGTACGTGTTGGAGACTTTTCCATTTGAGAGAGACAAAGTTTATGGTATCCACCTGGATGTTCCATCCATGAAAGAAAAAGAAGCCTATGTCATGAAATATTTTAAACGCATGACAGAGGATAAACTGGATATTGAAAGCATAGATGGTAAAAAAGATTTTATCCGAAATCTTGTTGCTTACAACATTGTGATGGAAGGCACCTGGTTTTACTCTGGTTTTATGGTTATGCTTTCTTTTCGCCAGAGAAATCAGCTACGAAATTTTGGCTCAATGATCAATTGGGTACTCCGGGATGAAAGTCTGCACTTAAAATTTGGGATTAACTTAGTTCATCATGTTTTAGAAGAAAATACGGAGCTTCTGACTGAAGAATTTGCGGCAGAGATAAGAAATATTATTATCGAAGGTGTTGATCTGGAGACAAAATACAACAGAGACCTCTTTCCAAATGGAATTTTAGGACTCAACGCTGATTATGTTAATCAATACGTGCAGTATGTGGCGGACAGAAGACTCCAAGAGCTGGGTATGCCAAAATATTACAATGCGACCAACCCTGCCAAGTGGATGTCGACAGCCACGGATGTTTTTGAGTTAGTAAATTTCTTCGAATCGCAGAATACCAGCTACGAAGTGGATTCGCATGCAAGCGAGACTAAGAAAAAGGATGATACGATGCCTCCTTTTAAGGAATAGTCTCTCCATTGATAACACCAAGAAAATATGTTATCGTTCTTCTAGGGGGTTACATGTCTTCTAAAAAATGGGTTCCACGAGAACCCACCGCAGATAACCTCGAATCTCTTGTTCGAACTGAGCTATTCAGAACGCCTCTCGGTAAAGATGTTCGGGTGAAGACAGATGGATTCTCTCGAGAGGTTGTCGACGAAGTTGCCCGGAGATTCAAGGCGATTGGTTTTGCAAGGGCAGAAAGAGTCATGTGTTACTTGGTGTTGAGCCGCTGATCGAGAGACGAGAAATCGTCGGCTTCGGTCGGCGGTTTTCTCGTCTAATTCAAGATGAAGCGATAGTTTTTATTTTATGATATATTTTTCATAACAATGAAATCAATTGAAGTGGTAACGGATAGTATGGCTGACTCCGTAAGCCCAACAGAGCCAGAAGAGGGTAGTGAAAATAAACCAGAAACATTTTCTATTTCGCCTGAAGAATTAGAAAAATATCGAGAAGCTGGTCAAAAGATGCTAGATTCTTATCAGAGATTTTTCATGACCTTCGCTCGGGATGTGTCTCTCAGGTTTAAACTTTCCAATGCTTTTTTTATTGATTATGAAAAAGGTGAAATTCATCTGGATACGAAATGGTTTGCTAAGAAAGGTTTTACAGAGGAACAAATATTATGGGCCACTCTTCATGAGTTGAGTCATTTCCGGGATTTATCTGAAGATCCCAAAGGAATATTGGGGAAATTCGAGTATCTTAGGCACAAGGCAAAAGAGCTTGCTCCCTTTATTGTAGAAAAATACAGGCAATCAGGAGTGGTGGATGAAGAGACATTAGCCAAAATGCAACAGAGGCCGAAGCAGAGGCGGCCAGATAGAGAAGAGTTAACCCCAATTGAAGAAGTTACATATGAATTTCGCCGAGCTTTTTATAATCAACTCGATGACATTTACGTAAATAACATTGTTTCGCGCAAAGCGCCTAGGTTTGAAAAAAAGCGAAAGGGAGGCAAGGAAATTAGGCGACTGTATAAAGAAAAGTTATTTGAGAAAAATGATTACACAAAATTACCTCGGCATATGCAATTTGGCTATTATCTTTTAAGACGCGAGATGATCCCAGATCAGGAGATAAAAGTTGGACCAGATGTGGAAGAAGTCTTGAAAAGAGAGATTATGTTCGATGTTAAACCTCATACTGTTCAACAAATAATTGAACAATTTATTAAACCCAGGACAGGCAGAAATACACGAGCAAAAAGACGTTACCAGATTATCGAAGAAACTATTGAACCAATCTTTGACGAACTCTTAATGAAAGATCTGGAAGAATGGAAGCCAGAAAAACCAAAGAAAAAAGAAAAACCTCAGGGAGGTGCTGCTGGCGGAGAGGAAGGAGAATCAGAAGATTTCAATTTTAACCCATTTGCCGATGAATACGAAGATTTTGAAGATAACAATCCTGATCAAATTGGCGACAAAGACATAGAAGAGTTTTCGGACAAGGAGGCAGAAGGGAAAAATGCAAAAAAAGCTGTAAATAAAGGGGCAGATAAAGCTAAAGAAGAGGAGCTGGAGAACAAAGCAAAAAAAGCTCAGGAAGAGCTTGATCGAATCTGGGCAGAAAAAAATGCTGTGAAACCAGAGGTACTCAAAGAATTTAGAGAGATCGAAGCACAAATCGCTCCTTATCTCGACGAATTATCAAGGCTTTGGCGAGATATTGTCATGGGTTCAAGTAAAGGCAGAGATGTATCTCGAGCTGGTTATTTCAAAACCGGTGAGCTAAGTATTCCTAGAGTTATTGCAGAGTGGTCTAACGTGGAGAAAAGAGAATTTGAAAAAGTAAGAGCAATGGAAAGAGTAGTAAGCACAGATAAGTTAATTGAAAAACCCGAATTAATTAGGGTCAGGCTCGTCTGTGATTTGTCAGGATCTATGTTTCAAAAACGAGATGGAGCTAAAGATACTGTCAAAATACCGACCTTAAAAAAAGCTATTGTTCTGGTACTGGCGTCCTTAAAGGAATTTAATACTTACCTCGCGATGAATCGATCTATAACGAAATCTAAACTTGAGGTCGATACAGAAGTTTGGGTATTTGGTAGTACTGCCCTAAAAATTAAACCTCTTAGGTCAGATTCGACTCAACTTGATGACCAAGTCGACATTGTAAACACATTTGGTTATTTAAATCAGCACTTGGGCCAGACATATGATGATAAAGCTCTGAGAAAAATACAGGAATCAATAACTCCTGCTGATGCTGAAAAAATAGCCTCCGAGAAAATCATGGAAATTGTTTTTGAAATCACAGATGGTCAACCCAATGAACCAGATAAAACTAAACAAAAAATAGGAGAATTGGAAGGAATTGGGGTAGCCATTAGAGGATTTCAAATAGGCGTGACCTCTGCAGAAGAAAAAAATTATTTTAACTATGTTTGGAATTCGGAAGCAGAAAAAAAGGGTGAAGTTGTAGGGGCTGAAATTGGAAACCTCATACCCGCTATCACTATCGCCCTAAAAAAATATTTAAGGGGAGTTAGACTATAAATAGAAAAGCCCCTCAACTTTTTGAAGAAGGGCTGGCCCGACGGCCGGGCTTGGCTCTACCCGAGGGCAGAGCAGGGTCTTCTCTAAACCGTAGTCTAGAGAAGCAATTTTTGGGATTTACCATTTCAGGCCGTGGCTAGGCATGAAATGCGAGATTGCATGGTTGTGTGGCTAACAACCAACTCGTCTCCCCATTGCTACTTAGCATTGTGCCAAATAGCCTAACCAAAGAACTTAAACTTCCTTTTTCTACTACCAGTCAGCCTAAGCTAACTGGTCCAGACATAAGAAATTTTTCCTAGTCTCATTATAGCAAATATCATGTTTTTTGTCAAGGATTTAATTTATTTAAATATGTTTTTTTGTATAAAATCCTTATTTTGGGCCATTTATTGAAAAAATTTTGGTAAGCAAAAGGGCGCCTTTCGGGCGCCCCTCTCAAAACTCATCTTAATTGGTACATGATCTCTCCATTTGTTGTCTCAGGACCCTCTTGGTCACTTTGGTGCGCTTTTTTGCTGTGGCTAAGCAATCAAGCGCTAAGGTAATTGGGCGTAGCTAGCCCCCTTATGCCATTGTGCCAATGCTCTCATCGAGCAATCGGATCCAAAACCGTTAACTAACACACTATACCAAACCTCTAACCTTATTATAGCAAGGTGGACGTATTTTGTCAAGTGTATTTTTACCCGTAAATAAGGCCTTTTTTTATAGATTTCATATTGGTAGAATTAAAGACATAATCATATATTCAAATGGCTGGTCCAGAAGGAATAAATCAAAGTAATGAGAGTGTAGAAAGAGAGATAGTTTTTTCTAATGTGATTTTTAGTGAGAAGTTTAATAAATCTGGACAAGTTGTAGCTTGGGAAAGTAGTCAAAGGGGGCGAAAGACGCTAAGGCTTGTTCCTGGGCTAACTCCTCCGCCAGGACCTCATACCGTAAAGGTTGTTAGTGATTCAAAACCAGAAGATCCTCTCTCTGGTTTCTATACGGTTGAATTTGCAGCAGATCAAAATGTAGATTGGCCATTGGTTTCTGGAGTAGTTAGATCAGTTGAGGACACAGAAAGACAACTTAGAAAAACAAGACGGCTTCTCTATGCTAAAACACAAATTCCCGCAGACCAGAGAACAGATGATTGGGATGAGATGATTTATAAAGAAGGCCATCAACGCATAGTAGAAAAGGGTCTTGAAAAGGAGCTAGATTTAAAAGGAATGTTGGATCAAGTATTGGGCCCTGAGGGATCACTGGAGAGGCAATTTGTAGGTTTTAAACTTGGGAACCTGAAGACTGCTCTTCGAGAGGAAAAATCCATAAGCGACTCCCTAGATTCACTTCATGAGGAAGAAGTTTCTATTTTGAAAAGAATCGAAGGTACACCAAGTGGTTTGGAATTAGAAGCTTTAGATGAGGTTAGAGAGGATATTGAGAAAAGACATTCTAGAAGAGAACAATTGTTGGCCTCTAGCCCAGAAGCTTATTATGGGCTCCACTTAAAGGAACTGAAAAAATATAAAACTGATATGGAGAGGGGAAGAATTGTAGAGACCCCTTATGTAAAAAATAATATTGACGATATCGTTGACCATGTTAGAGCAGGAAAACCAGTTATGATTTATGGTCACCTGGGTAGTGGTAAGACTGAGCTAGCGATGCATGTAGCCAGAAACTTTATATTAGCTAATCGCCCAGATATTGATGAGAAAGTGGACAGAGAATTTGAAGAATGGCTTTTACAAAATCCTGGTGCATCAGCTGATATGCAGAAGAAAGAAAGAAATGAGATCGATGCTTCTCAAAGATCTGCCTTGGTTATATCAGGGGCCAAAAATATGTCGAGTGCTGAGTTTTATGGTCATAAGATTATGTATATAGAAAAGATTAAAAAAGATGAACTAGATACCTTCGTCGCTGATGTTGAAAAAAAATACGAAGAATGGGTAGAAAAAAATAAAGTAAGGCTCGCAGCTTTATCTCCTGAAGCGGCGGAGGAAGAAAAAGACAGGGCTCACGACAGATTTCTGCAGACTTATCTAACTCAGTTTAAGGGAGGTACAATTTCTAATTTTTTTCTCGGGCCAATATACCGAGCTATGCAAGAAGGTAGGCCAGTTATAATTGACGAAGTGAATGCAATACCTCACGAGCTTCTTATAAGTCTCAATCATATTTTAACAAGAAGGGTGGGGGATGAAGTGAATGTTCAGCAGAACAGCGGATCGGTTGTTACGATAAAGGAAGGTTATGGAGTAATAATGACTGGCAACTTAAATCAAGGGGATGAACGGTATGTAGACAGACAGGACATGGATCCAGCTTTTCTTTCGAGAGTTTACAAAATTGAATATGACTATTTACCTCAAATAACAGAGGGAGCCCTGGAAGAAGAAGCCGAGCCAAGTAATGAATTATTCCAATTGCTAATCTCGAAGATCATGGATAAAAATGGCAATTTGGAAGTCCCTGAAGCTCTTGTAGATAAATTATGGAATCTGGCCAAGGCCGCACGAGTGACTCAAAACGTTTTCTCAGGCAAGGAAGTTAATCAGGCCTACTATTTTAAAGCAGGAGGAACAAGACCGATCAAGTATTTACTCAAAGAATCTGTTTTATCAATGCGAGCTCTAGACGGAATAATTTCCCAAATGCAAAAAGATGGATACAAATACGAGATAGATTATTATATTTGGCACGAATTCATTTCACAAAGTACAAATCAAACTGATAAAGCTTACCTATATCAATTGTTAAAGGATCAATTTGGTTTCTTTACTTCCCCGGGGTGGGAGCAACAACCAAATTATGGAACTGGAGGAACAGTAGTGTCTTTTGATATTAAAGTCCCCAAAAATCCAGCTGAATCTGTAGAGTTTTCTGGACCCAAAAAAGTTATAGATCAAGCTTATGGTCCTGGGCCGCAAAGAGAGAAATGGCCTAAAGCAGCTAGAAAAAAATAATACAATTTAATAAATCTGATATAATTTTTATATACAAATAATCCAAAACAAATGAGTGCAAAAATTGCGATTAATGGTTTCGGTAGGATTGGCAGGGCATTTTATAAACTAGCCGTAACCAGGCCAGAGCTTGAGATCGTAGCAATAAATGATCTAGGAAATTTAGATAACCTGGCCTATCTTTTGAAATACGATTCAGCTTATGGTCGTTTCAATAAATCAGTTGAAGTAAAAGAGGGCAAGTTAGTTGTGGATGGTAGAGAGGTGACTTTTCTTCAGGAAAAAGATCCGCTCAAACTTCCGTGGGGGAGTCTGGGGGTAGATATTGTAGTGGAATCTAGTGGAGTCTTTGAAAGTTTTGAGAAGGCATCGGTTCACAAACAAGCTGGAGCAAAAAGGGTAGTTTTGACCGCTCCAGCAAAGGATGAAGATTCTGGAGATTGCAAAACTGTACTTATGGGGATAAACGAAGATGATTTAAAAACATGCTCGGTTTCTTCAAACGGTTCTTGCACCACTAACTCTGCTTCTCCGGTCATGGAAATCCTAGAAGAAAAACTTGGAATCAAAAAAGCTTTTCTAAATACTGTGCATGCTTATACAGCAACGCAGTCTTTAACTGATAGTCCAACTAAAGGAAGCGATTTTAGGCGTGGTAGAGCTGCAGCAGTTAACATTGCCCCTTCTACCACAGGTGCGGCAACGGCAGTTACAAGAGCCGTGCACGATTTACTAGGCAAATTTGATGGTGTGGCTTTCCGTGTGCCAGTTATAACAGGTTCAATCTCTGCGATCGTCTTTTTGGCAAATAGACAAACTACTGTCGAAGAAATAAATAATATTTTAGAATCCGCAGCAAAAGAAGATAGGTGGAAAGGAGTTTTCAAGACGACCAGAGATCAGCTAGTTTCCACAGATATTATGGGGGAGTCACACGCAGCCATAGCTGATTTGGCTCTGACTCATGTGACGGATGGGGATCTGTGCGCAGTTTATTCCTGGTACGATAACGAATTCGGGTATACCAACTCCTTGGTAGACCATGTTCTAAGGGCAGCAAGTTATTTGTAAATGAATGAAGATTTATATCGCGTCAGATCATGCCGGGTTTCAGTTAAAACAAGATTTAACAACTTTTCTTTTACAGAATAATTACGAGGTTTACGATCGTGGTCCAGAAAAATATCAGCATGATGATGATTACCCAGACTATATTTCTCGTGTAGCCGAGGCCGTCTCTAGAGATCCTAAAATAAAAGGTATTGTCGCGGGCTACTCCGGTCAGGGGGAGGCAATGGTTGCCAATCGTTTTCCAAATGTGCGCTGTGCAGTTTTTTATGGTGGAACAAAACACACAATTACTCTTTCCCGTGAGCACAATGATGCGAATATTTTAGCAATCGGAGCTAACTTCGTTACAACAACTGAAGCAAAAGAAGCAGTTCTATTGTGGCTTAAGACACAATTTACAGAGGACGAGCGACACGTGAGGAGAATTAAAAAGATTGAAAAGTATGATTAATTTTTCTAATTTTATTATTTTTAGAAACATGAATCTTTTCCAGCGAAAAGGTTCATTCGGTCCTCGGCCGCAATCTGTCAATGAGCCAAGCAAGCTCGGACGTTGACAGAACCATGCTTGCGGCCTGCGGATGTTCTAAAAATAATAAAATTAGAAA
Source organism: uncultured Candidatus Saccharibacteria bacterium (assembly GCA_964576615.1). Taxonomy (GTDB): domain Bacteria; phylum Patescibacteriota; class Minisyncoccia; order Phycocordibacterales; family DATDWN01; genus C7867-006. The sequence goes on along the minus strand of CAZNUU010000002.1, from coordinate 68,691 downwards.
AATTTCAGCAGTAAAATATGATTAAAGTTGTACCAGCAATAATTCCCGAAAATAAGGAACAGCTCGAAGAAGAAATAAATAAGGTTGCTGCTTTCGCGAACCTGGTTCAGGTAGATATTTCGGATGGGATTTTTACACCGATCAAGACTTGGCCATATAACGGGGAGGACGAGGATTATTTCGAAGACCTAAAAAAAGAAAATATCGGTTGGCCTCGCTGGCAGGAGGTCGATATTGAGCTACATCTCATGGTCAAATCTCCCGAGAATATTATTTCTAATTGGGTTCGTACAGGAGTATCCAGTATTGTGGCTCATATTGAAGCGACAGAAAATTTTCAAAAAGTAATTGATCTTTGTCGTGAAAATGATGTATCGGTTGGTGTTGCTATCAAGCCCTCAACTGATATCGAAAAGATAAAACCACTCGTGACTCGGGTAGATTTTATCCAAGTCATGGGGTCTGACTCGTTGGGGAGGCACGGGGTTCATTTGGACCCTAAAGCTGTCGAGAAAATCAAATCGTTGCAGGCTCTCTATCCCGAACGTATAATTAGTATTGATATTGGAGTAATTGAAGAGACTGAAGATCTCTTGGTATCTGCCGGGGCAGATAAGTTGGTCTCCGGTGGAGCTATTTTAAATGCGGCAAATCCGGAGGAGGAATTTTATCGCCTAGAACATTTCAATGACAAGTAACTTAACAGATGAAAATTTAAAGTTTCTTACGGAAAAAGCTAAGCAAATCCGTATCTCTATTATTGAAATGCTTGTAGCTGCTGGATCGGGGCACTCTGCCGGTCCACTAGGCATGGCGGATATTTTTGCAACGCTTTATTTTTTTATTTTACGCCATGATCCCAAAAATCCTTCTTGGCCGGAGCGCGACAGGTTAGTTTTATCTAATGGCCATATTAACCCTGTTTTGTATTCCACCATGGCTCATAGTGGGTACTTTCCTGTTTCCGAACTTTTGACTCTTCGGAAATTTGGTTCGCGCCTACAAGGCCATCCGCACAGAGAGTATTTGCCGATGCTGGAGACTAGTTCCGGGCCGCTGGGTTGCGGGCTTTCTCAAGCAGTGGGAATGGCGCTAGCCGATAGGATGGATAGAGGCAAAACATCGGATAGATTTTTTTATTGCCTTACTTCTGATGCGGAATGGCAAGAGGGCAATAGTTGGGAAGCAGCTATGCTTGCGGCAAAACACAAACTCGGCAATCTCATTGTCATAATGGATCGAAATAATATTCAGATCGAGGGCAATACAGAAGATGTCATGCCGCTTGATCCCATAAATCATAAATTAGAGGCTTTTAATTGGCATGTGCAAGAAATAAACGGCCATGATTACCAAGAAATTGTCTCCGCGGTTGCACGTGCTCAGGCGGTTTTTGATGGGCCGTCTATAATTATTGCGAGGACTATTCCTGGGAAGGGAGTTGATTTTATGGAAAGGGATTATAAGTGGCATGGCTCACCACCGGGGACAGAAATGAAAGGCGAGCCACCAAAGGACGAGCAAGCCAAAATTGCTTTGCGAGAGTTAAGGACACTTGGTGGGCAAATAACAAGCGAACATGAGTAAAATGTTTGTTAAAAAATTATGCTAAACACAAATCAAAAATTAAATCCGAAATTGTTTGATGGCGTAGAGCAAGTGCCCATTAGGGCTGGATTTGGCCAAGGACTTTTGGAAGTGGGTGAACAAAATAAAAATGTTGTAGGACTTTGCGCAGATTTAACCGAATCGACCAAAATGAATTTATTTGCAGACAAATTCCCGGAGCGTTTTATTCAAATTGGTGTCGCAGAACAAAACTTAGCTGCAGTTGCAAGTGGTATGGCGGCAATGGGCAAGATTCCTTACATCTCAAGTTACGCCATGTTTTCACCTGGTAGAAATTGGGAACAGATAAGAACGACGATTGCGTATAACGATAGGCCAGTGATAATTGCGGGTTCTCACGCGGGGGTCTCCGTTGGTGCCGATGGTGGAACTCACCAAGCTATTGAGGACATTGCTATTACCCGAGTTATGCCAAACATGATCGTCATCTCGCCGTGTGATTCTATTGAAGCAAAGAAAGCAACAATTGTTGCAGCTACACTAAATAAACCTGTTTATATTCGTCTTGCTCGTGAAAAAACTCCAGTTATTACAACAGAAGAATCACCGTTCGATTTTGGCAAGGCACAAATTTATTATGGGGACAAAGACGAAAAAGCTGATGTGGGAATTGTAGCAACTGGTGCTCTCGTTTATAAGGCATTAAAAGTTGCAGAGCAATTAAAAAAAGAAGGTATACATGCCAAGGTTTTAAATATCTCCACGATAAAACCAATTGATTCAAAATCTTTACTTGATTTAGCCAAATCTTGCAGGGCCGTAGTAACAGTTGAGGAGCATCAAGTCGCGGGCGGGCTCGGGAGTGCAGTTTCAGAAGTTCTGTCAGCAAATTTCCCAGTGCCGATCGAATTTATCGGGGTGCAAGACAAGTTTGGACAGTCCGGTAAGCAAGAGGAACTTTTGGAGCATTACGGCATGGGTGAGTCGCACATTCTCTCTGCGGCAAAGAAAGTTATGTCAAGAAAAGTTTGACTTGTTTTTAATTACTAAATTAGCTAGATTAATTTTAGAGAGGAGAGTTATGGCGCTACCAATGCCCAAGCAAGTTCCAGAAGTAGGGTTCTACTATCACTACAAGCATGACCCCGCAGGTCCCGTGAACAACTACGCCTACGAGGTTATTGGCGTAATATTTCACACAGAAGATCATCCACGCCCTGGGGAAGAGCACTTCGTGAGTTACATCCCACTTTATGAGTCGTCGGTCTACAAGGCCTCAAAAGAGCTTGGCGTGCCTTGTTTCGACGGCAGACCACTCGAGATGTGGATGGGGGAAGTGGAGAAGGACGGACAAACTATTCCACGATTCCAGAAAATCACGGATCCTTCCGTGATCCTCGAGCTCTCTAGAATCAGGGAAGAGATGTACTAGACTTTTCGGCGCGGAGAAATCCGCGCTGAAGTTTTATATAACGGATAGCAATTGACTTTTGTCTTTAAAAGATTTTAATTAAGGGAGAAAACTCCCCATGGACGATGTCCTACCAACTTGGATTACCCGAGTTGTGGGGAAGATAGGTGAGTTATGGCCTACACTGGCTTATTCGTGCTCAGCGCGCTCGTCTCATCCATGCTCATGGTTCGGCTTGCCGGACCGGAGAGGAACTTGGTTCACCCGTACATCTTGCTCGCGTTCGTTGCTTTTCTCGGCGGCGCCCTAGCTTCCCTTTCTCTCTACATCCTGAGAAAGAGAAGTGAGCTCGACCGCGCGTATGGAAACTGGCGGGAGATGGAGGTTTTTTACAACTGTTTCTCGAGGCAGGAGGTTCTTCAAGAAGAGGTTGATCAACAGTTGGGTCTAAAGGCCCAAAGTTATCAAGATGCCGTCGACACCCTCGAGCGTTTCAGACAAGGAGGACTTGCTGCTTTAGGCAGGACTAAGGACGATTTTGATAGGGTGAAGGCCCAGTTGGTTGATGAGGAGGCCACTGCATACCGTAGTTTCCTCAATTTCAAAAATCTAGCTTCAACCTTCCCAAGGCTCGTTCAGGTAAAGGATGGGGACTATCGCGCCTATTTACCCAGAGGAAAAAAGTCGGCCTAGTTCTTCTACGCCCGTGCACTAACACTGCACGGGCGTTCGCTTTTATATTTCTTTCAATTGATATTCTGCCGGAGCTTTTGCAAGAAATTCCTCAATTTTTTCAGGCGTGAGTAATCCTTTTTGAGCGCCGACTTGTTGAGTTACGGACATGCCGTTTATAGGTGCCCATCTTATGGCGTCATCTAGTGATTTACCCATTGCTATACAAGCCACAAATGTGGATGCAAAAGCATCTCCCGCCCCTGTTCTCTCAAAAGGAGTATGCGGATAAACAGGCATAAAAACATATTTGCCATTCCCTGCCTGCGCAGGTGGGTCGAACACATAAGCGCCATCAAACCCATCCGTAATGACAACCATTTTTGGTCCCAGTTTGTTTACTCCCGAAAGAAGTGTTTTTAAGTCACGCGAACTTTCTCCTAAAATATGCTGAGCTTCTTCTACATTACAGAAGAAAATATCTGATCTTTTATAAATTCTCTCTAGCTCTTTTGCGCCCATTTTTATTTGAAATGTGCCAGGTTGGAAAGCCAGCTTTACTTCCGGATGGCTTTCGAGGTAATCCATTATCTGCATTTGAAAATCAAATGTATTGTCACCAAGAGAGCTCAAATAAATCCATTTTGGAGTGTCCTCAATTTGGAAGTCATATTTAAAATGCTCGTGCTTAACTAGAATAGTCCTATCCACATCGTACCAAAGGACATAGTGGTAGTTTGTCTTGTTTTCATTATCTACATGAACATATTTTGTCTCCACTCCGTCTTTTTTTAGTGAATTTATACATTCTTCGCCATTGTGATCCCCACCAACATAGGCATAAAGCGCAGAATTTAGGCCTAGCCTCGAGCTAGAAACAGCGGCATTTGCACTATTTCCGACCGCATAACAGACTTCAACTGACTCATAAGGAACTTTATCGCCGTAACGGATACATAATTCGGTTTTGTCTTCATTTAACTTCGCATCTTGGAGTTTAATAAAAGCATCAATCACCACATCGCCGATAGCCAGAATGTCAATATTTTTCATGTAAAAATTATAGCACGCGAACTCAGAGATATGCTACAATTATTTTAAATGAAAACTCTTCGGGAATGTGTTAAAGAAGCAGAGAGAAATAAAGTTGCAGTAGGCCATTTCAATATTTCTAATGTCGAAGGTTTATGGGGAGTATTTAAGGCGGCTCAAGGTTTAAATGTTCCCGTGATCATAGGTGTTTCAGAGGGAGAGAGAGATTTTATCGGCCTGAATCAAGCTGTGGCGTTGGTCAAAAGTGTGCGCGAAGAATTTCAATATCCGATTTATATAAATGCGGATCACACTTATTCTTTTGAACGAGTCGTAGAAGCCATAAATGCGGGAGTAGATTCAGTTATTTATGATGGATCCAAACTCTCCTTTGAAGAAAATGTCAAAGTTACCAAGATGTGTGTGGAATACGCACGTAAAACTAATCCAGAAGTAATCGTAGAGGGGGAGCTCGGTTACATCGGCACATCTTCCAAAGTTCTAGATGCAATTCCGGAGGGAGTCAAACTAGATGAAGAGTCTTTAACAAATCCCGAAAAAGCCAGAGAGTTTGTAACTGAAACTGGGGTAGATATGCTAGCACCGGCGGTGGGAAATTTTCACGGCATGCTTCGCTCGGGAGTAGATCCAAAATTAAACGTCGAAAGAGTTAAACAAATTAAAGGGGCAGTTGGTATTCCACTTGTACTTCATGGCGGTTCAGGTAATTCGGAGGAAGATTTTAAAGGCAGTATTGCAAACGGCATCTCAATTGTTCACATAAACACTGAAATAAGGCTAGCTTACAAACAAGGGTTACAAAAAGGTCTCCTAGAGAATCCAGACGAAGTTGCACCATACAAGTTTTTAAAACCAGCAGTTAAGGCAGTGCAGGATGTGGTTGAGAAGAAACTTAGATTCTTTAATAATTTGTAGGATTCCTTACTCGCCATATCTTTCAAAAAGCAATCTATCTGGGCGGGCTCGCCCAGCGAACTTCTCGTCGCCTTCGCTTCTCACCTGCGAAAGGCTTTTTTCAAGATACGGCTCAACGGAATCCTAATAAGTTGATTTTTTAAACTCTTTTCTATATACTAGCGCAATGTTAACTTTGGATATTGAACTGCGAGATAAATCGCAAAATCTAGAAAATCTTAGAGAGGAAGGCAAAATGCCGGCTGTTTTGTATGGCAAAAAAACAGAATCTACTCCAATTTCTATTTCCAAAAAGGAATTTATACACGCTTGGCATGTGGCAGGGGAATCTACAGTTGTAACACTTAAGAGTCCAAAGGGTTCATTTGATACACTGATTCACGAGGTTGACCTAGATCCGGTCACAGATGTGCCACGACATGCTGATTTTTATGTCTTTGAAAAAGGTAAGAAAGTTGATGTTTCTGTGCCACTTGAATTCGTCGGCGTTTCACCTGCGGTTAAGGACTTGGGGGGTTCATTCGTTAAGTCTCTGCATGAACTAAAAATTTCAGCTGATCCGATGCATATCCCACACCAAATTGAAGTTGATATCTCTAGTTTGGTTGATTTTAACAGTCAAATTTTAGCTGGTGATGTAAAGTTGCCAACAGGAGTTGAGTTAAAGGAGATGCCAACACAGGTTGTTGCTGCAGCTACACCACCACGTGAAGAAAAAATCGAGGAAGAAGCACCAGTTGATCTATCAACAATTGAAGTCGAGAAGAAAGGCAAGAAAGAAGAGGAGGGTGAAGCTGAAGCTCCAGCACCCGCACCAGTTAAGGAAGCAAAGAAATAATCTAAATAAGAAAAAATCGAACACCTCACTTACGCAAGCAAGTGAGGTGTTTAGCTTTTCTCCTCTATCGGAAAGAGGTTGAGCTGTTTTTTTCTGTGAGCTCTTCCCAGCGATTTCCGATGAACGCAGAGAACGAAGGGGAACTGCATGAAGGTGCCGCCTAAAGAAACCTGTACACTCCTTGCCTCCGCTCGATAGTTTCGAGGGTCTAGGTTTAGGAGCGCCAAGGCTTCTTTGGGTGAGACTTCGAATTCTCGCAAGTAGCTCCACCTGATCCGAACGGCGGCTTGATGCTCGTGGCTTCGCCACATTCGGATACAGTTTCCCCGAAATTTCCTGATTGCGTCGACGACAGAGATGTCGAGAACATAAACCGCTGTCGTGTTTTCTTTCAAGAACAGTTCTGTTTTCTCTTGTGATCCAGAACTGGCTTGAAAGAGGTATCCATCTCCTCGTCTAATGTTTCTGTATTTGACGATGGCATACCAGCAATAGGAATACGGGAAGCCGCACTGACAGATATCCAGATGTGAGTCGAGTTGACTCTCCGGGATCCGCAGAGGATCTGTGTTTGAGTGAGTCTTAACCTCGATACCGAGATCAAGGTCCTCTCGCCAGATGTCTGCCTCTCCCGAGCTAGCTGACTCACTCTGCCTTCCTCCCAAAAGATGTTGGATCAAGCCTTCCCCAAACCGCCCTCCGTCTTTGATCTTGGTGTCCATCCCAGGCAGCCAGCCGTTGAAGTTTCTTTTGCCTCTTCCGTGGAAGAGGCCGCGTTGCGTATGTCGCATTAGCCTCCTCCTCTAAGAAACATTATAATGAAAAATCTTTAGACAACAAATTTTTGTATTAATTTGCCAGACGGAACGTCTATATTTGGTGTATAATTTAAATATATGTTGAATAGGTTGTTTTTCTTTTTCCGAAATTCTGACTTAGTAAAAATTTCAGCAGGGGTAGCCATATTTTTAGCCATTCTAGCGCCAGTTAGGGTTACTTTGGCGTTGACCCAGGCTGAACAAGAAGCCGAGTGGCGCCAAGAGTTAGCAGATACGGAGGCGGATATTACTAAGTGGCAGGCAATCCTGGATAGTACCAAGGCCAATACTAAATCACTTCAACAAGAAGCTGCCGTTTTAAATGCCAAAATTCAACAAGCCAAAGCTTTTATTAAGCAGAAGAATGTTCAAATTGCTCAGCTGGATAAGGATATTGCGGCAAAGAATGCGCATATTGAATCTCTTCAGGAACAGATAGACAAAGGTCATGAATCCTTGGGGCAGCTCATAAGAAAGACAAACGAGATTGACCAGTTTAGTTTGCCAGAAGTCATGCTTGGCAACAAGGATATTTCTGATTTTTTTAGTGATGTTGATACTTTTCAATCTGTTGGTACATCTCTGAAAGAGAAACTCGGTGAAATTAAGGTTACTAAAGATTTAACCGAAAAAGAGAAAGCGGCCCTGGGCAAACAAAAAGATAAAGAGACAGATACTCGCCAGGCTGCAGAAGTACAGAAAAAACAAGTGGAAGTTAATGAAAAAGAGAAAGAGTATCTTATTTCGGTAAGTAAAACTCAAGAAAAAACGTATTCTCAAGTCTTGGCAGAGAGACAGAAAAAAGCAGCGCAAATCAGGGCTGCGTTGTTCTCACTTCGAGATGCAGTTGCTATTCCGTTCGGCGATGCCTTGAAATTTGCCCAGGAAGCTAGCACTAAAACTGGAGTCAGGCCGGCATTTCTACTTGCGATCATTACTCAAGAAAGTAATTTAGGGCAAAACCAAGGGTCATGTTACATCTCAAATCTTGATACTGGAGATGGTGTAGGGAAAAATAGCGGAAGTGTTTTTGAAAGAGTTATGAAGGCTCCACGAGATACAGTTCCGTTTCAAGATATTACGAGTAGGCTTGGTAGAGCTTGGAGTAACACGCCGGTTTCGTGTCCGTTGGGACAAACATATACCTCAAGTAGGGGTTATGGGGGAGGGATGGGGCCATCTCAGTTTATTCCTTCGACTTGGGAATTATTTAAAGATAAAGTTGGAAATATGCTAGGAATTTCTGCTGACATAGCTGATCCCTGGAACCCCGAGCACTCTTTTATGGCCACGGCAATTTATATGCAAGAGCTCGGCGCAGACCCAAGTTCCTACACAGCAGAGAGAAATGCTGCTTGCAAGTATTATTCCGGTTCAAATTGCTCTTCCACGCGCAGACCACCGAACCTAAGTTACGGAAATTCAGTCATGCAAATTGCCCAAAATATTCAGACAACTATGATTGATCCACTACAGAATTTGTAGTATAACTGCGGAATGTTACAGAATTTCTCTTCGATTCAGAATCGCATTCTTTCGAAGCTAAAAGACGCCAAAACTCTAAGATATAGTGAGCTCAAATTTGGTAAAGTGCCAAATGATCTTTTCAACTATCATCTGCAATTTTTAGTCAAAAAAGGCCTGATAAATAAAGATAGAAATGGTTACGGGTTATCTGGAAATGGCATTAAACATGTCGCAGATCCGTATCCATCGAACGATGCAATCACAAGTCTTTTTAAAATGAATGTAATAACAATAGTTTCCAGGGTTAACAAGGGGAAAATCGAAATTTTAAGCCAGCTGAGAAAGTCGAATCCGTCCTATGGAAAAATCGGTGTCATGGGTGGGGTAGTGCTTAAAGGTGAACTTATCGAAGAAGCAGCGGCCAGAAAGTTAAATCAAGAAACTGGTCTTATTGCAAAGTTGAAATTGGTTGGTTACGAGAGGAGGGTAATGTATAAAAACAATGAGATCTTCTCGGATGTAATGTTTCCAATCACATACACAAGTGTAGTAAACGGGGAGTTACTAGCTGATACTAAGTTTGGTCACAATATGTGGTTGCCTATAAATGAGGCCATCAAGAATGAGTCAGTAGATTATGACTCCCTTAAAACTATTGTAAAAGTTCTAAAAGCTGTAAAAAATAATAAAATTAAATCCCTACCGTTTTTCTTTGAGGAAAATATCCAAAGCGACAATTAAATGCCCAATATTTCAAGCTAGTTTCAAGTGAGGAAGCCCTCGCTTTTTTAGTTTTGATTAAAAATCATACTTTTCCTAGTGGTTCTTTTTTATCAACTAGGAGAAAAAACATGCAGATTAGAAATTTTGAGACCGAGGGTTTTGTCGACGTACCTTTTCCGAAAAAGCTTCAGGTTGCGGTAAGGAGAGCAGAGAAGTCCTGGCAAGCATTCTGTGCTTTACCAGATGAAATCAAGCTAGCTTTAGGCTACAGCAACAACTCAGCCGGATTTGGTTATGAAAAGAAAGTAGGCGAGGGTCCAAAGGGGGATATCAAGGAAAACTTCGATATCACAGAAGAAGCAGAGGTCTCCCTTGAAGCCAGGATGCAAACTCGGACGGATTACAATCTGGTGGTTAGAAACTTCGTCGATCATGCACTGGAAGTTGCGAAATTTCTGAGGCCACTGGTTGCCAATTTCTCAAGACTGATTGAAAAGGAGTTTGAGCTTCCAGGTTTCTCGCGAGAGGTCTCAGAGGAAAGTGGCCTAGTCTTCGTAAGATTTATCCACTATCCAGGGCAAAAACGTAAAGGAGAATCCGTAGCCCAACCTCATGTGGATCAAGGCGGAGTTACGTTCCATCTGTTTGAAAGCGCACCAGGACTGGAATGTTTAAACTTCAGTGGTGAGTGGGTGCCCATGCCTGTTTCAAAGACCGAAACAGTCGTGATTCCTGACATGCAGATGCAATTGCGATCCGTGGGCCGTCTCAGAGCACTATGGCATCGGGTAGTTGCAAACGATAAAACAGCCAAAAGTGGTCGCTACTCTGCAGTTGCCTTTATTCATTTCCCAAAGACGCCCAAGTACAATAAAGAAAAATATGGGCGCCTCCAGGAAATGAGGGAGGGGTTTAACTATCACCTCGAACACAAGAAGTTCTCTCGGTTGTTTAAGTAAGAATTTCGCCGGCTTTAAGGGCCGGCGATTTCTTGCCAAAGTAGGCCTATTTTGTTACTGTATTTGGGCAATGAAAAAAGATATACATCCTAAAAACTACAGACCAGTCCTCTTCCTGGATAACTCCAATGGGGCTGAATTTATTATTTCCTCTGTAGTAGAGACAAAGGAGGAGGGTAAAGCAAAAGATGGCAAGAAGTACCCTCTATATAGACTTGAAATCTCAAGTGCCTCACATCCCTTTTACACTGGTCAAGAGAAGAATCTAGATACAGCTGGAAGAGCTGAGAAGTTTAAGGCTAGGGTTGCAAAAGCTGCTAGTTCGAAGAAGGGTAAAAAATAACGAAGTCTTATCACCCAGAGTTTTCTGGACACGGATATTTTTCTGCTGAAAAATTCCTCGTGCTCGCTACGTCGAGCTCGCAAGGTCCATAAAACACTGGATTCAAGACTTCGTTATTTTGATAGAATTAAAGCAATGGACCTGGAAAAATACTTACAAAATCCAAAAACCTCCTACCTAGCTCAAAGTTATAAAGAGCTCGAGAAAAAGGAAGGTGAGACCAAAAAAATGCTCGATGGAGACTCGAGTTTAATGGAGCTTGCACAGACAGAGCTTGCGGATTTGGCTTTACAAAAAGAAGCTATTTTAAACCAGATGCAGGATATTGTTAAAGAAGACGAAAAGGAAGAAGAATTTCCAAATGAGATAGTTTTAGAAGTTAGAGCCGGCGCGGGGGGAGAAGAAGCCTCGCTTTTTGCAGGGGAATTAGCTCATATGTATCGACGTTATGCCGAAGGCAAAGGCTGGACAGTAAATCTTATAAACGAGTCCCTTAGTTCCACAGGGGGATATAAAGAAGCTTCATTTGAAATAAGAGGGAAGGATGTTTACAAAAGTTTGCGCTTTGAGACAGGAGTTCACCGGGTTCAGAGGGTGCCAGTGACAGAAAAAATCGGAAGAGTTCATACCTCAACTGCTACAGTTGCTATTTTACCTATTAGAAAAAAAACAAATATTGTTGTCTCACCGTCTGACTTGGAGATTGAGACATCGCGCTCTGGCGGGGCGGGGGGACAGAACGTAAACAAAGTAGAGACAGCCGTAAGAATTATTCACAAGCCAACTGGAATTGATGTTCGCTCAACTGCGGAAAGGAGTCAGCTCAAAAATCGTGAGAAGGCAATGTCGATTCTTCTGGCGAAGCTTCAAATGATGAAAGACGAAGAGGAATCTGCTAAGTATTCTGCAGATAGGAAAAGCCAGATAGGCACGGCAGACAGATCCGAGAAGATACGGACGTATAACGTTTTACAGGATAGGGTTACCGACCACAGAATAAAACAATCTTGGCACAATATCGAAGGTGTACTAGATGGCAGAATAGAGCCGATTATTGAGGCGATGAGCAATTCTTGACAGGGAATTTTTAACACGTATTCTCTTTAACAGGAGGTGGATATGCGGAGGTTTTGGGTTGTTCTTGCTATCGTCATGCTGTTTGGAGGAGGATACCTCTCGGGGCTGAAGCGGGCTGATTCTCAGGCTCTTGCCGAGCAGGAGAAGGTGGCTAGTAACTTCAACAAGTGGAAAGCTCGGGCCGAGAAATCTATCCCGACGCGGCCACCGTGGAGTAAGACCGAGGTCTTCAGGATTCTGGAAGTCAGAAACCTGTCGCAGTCGGGGGCAGATGTCGTGCTCTACGAGAAGGCCAGCTACAAGGAATGCTATGGAAGAGTTTGGTTCAACGATCAAAGTGGTGACGAGCTCCGGGTATATGGCTGCTACGATCCCTTGAGTTCTGTGCGCACGTATCCAGCTGCGAACCCTTGACGTATCTCGAGTGCCTCGGCTTACCCCCGAGGCACTTCAATTTTAGGTTGCGCCTCTCTTATATTTTTGTTAGACTCATCCCTGCATGGAAAAATCAAATAACAACGGGAATACACTGGTCGACGGCCTTTTTTCGGCTGGCTCACACTTTGGTTTTGTTAAATCCAGGAGACACCCAAGTGCAAAACCATTTCTTTACGGTATAAAAAATAAAATCGAAATATTTGATCTTGAAAAGACTAAGGATGCCTTAAGCAAGGCTTTAGAATTTATAGAAAGTCTCGGTTCAAGAAACGCAACTATCTTGTTTATCAGTGGCAAAAGTGAAGCCAAAGCAGCAATATCTACAACTGCTGAATCTATTAGCCAACCTTACGTTGCCGGTAGATTTATTGGAGGGACTTTAACTAACTTTCCTCAAATTAGAAAAAGAGTTGAGAAATTAGAATCTCTTGTTTCACAAAGAGAAAAAGGTGAGTTATCCAAATATACTAAAAAGGAAAGACTTCTCATCGACCGAGAAATAGAAAAATTGAAAGAATTTTTCTCAGGTCTTACCCCAATGAGGTCATTACCTGAAGCGGTTTTTGTAGTAGATAGTAAAAAAGAGTCAATTGCAGTTACCGAAGCAAAAAAAATGAATATACCAACAATTGCGCTTTGTGGCACAGACAATAATTTAAACGAAGTTGAGTTTCCAATCCCAGGCAATGACGCTTCTCGAACCTCGATTGAGTTTATTTTAAAAAAAGTGGCAGAAAGTTATAAGGCAGGTCAACTAAAGAGACCAAAAGAGGCATAAATTTAAAAAAATGGAAATTTCCGCAGAGCTCGTTAAAAAATTGCGTGAGGAAACCGGTATCTCAGTAATGCAGTGCAGAAAGGCACTAGAGGAGGCAGGTGGGGATATCGAGAAGGCAAAGGCTATCCTAAAGTCAAAAAGTGCCGAATTTGCTTCAAAAAAAGGGGGTAGAACCTTGGGTTCAGGTACCATCGCTAGCTATATTCATGGTGCGGGAGGTGTTGGAAGTATGGTAGAATTAATGTGTGAGACGGACTTTGTCGCTAAAAACGAAGAGTTCGTTAAACTAGCCAGGGACATTGCAATGCAAGTCGCGGCTACAGATCCAAAATACATTAAAGCCGAAGACGCACCCGCCGGGGAGTCGGAATCGGTATTACTAACACAACCATTTATAAAAAATCCAGAGCTAACGATAACTAACCTCATAGACGAAGCAGTTCAGAAGTTTGGTGAGAAAATGGAGGTTTCTCGTTTCGTTCGCTTCGCAATTTAATCTTATGACTACTGTATTGTTTTTTGCTTCTATGTTTGGTTTATTTACCCTTCTTTCCTATAAGGCATTTGAGATCAAGGTAAGAAAGATCCGCTTTGTGGCTGATTTATTTAATCAGGCAGATTTAAAGATGCACGCTTTCATGGATGTCTGTGTGGGTCAGTACAAGCACGTAGAAAAGGTCCTTAGAATATTTTTGACCGAATTTTTGCCGTCATATTTGTACGAGTTATCACACAAAAGTAAAGATTATATTTCCAAGAAATACTATAACGCTGGTAACGAATTTCGCGGCAAGAGAATGCTTCGAAGCAGTGGTTCAGTTTCATTTTTTCTAGAGAGACTAGCTGAAGAAAAGGCGGAAGCAAACACAGGCGAATTCTAGAAATTTTACATCAAATGTGTTAGATTAATTTGCGTTGCCACCTTAGCTCAGTTGGTAGAGCAGCCGTTTTGTAAACGGCAGGTCGTCAGTTCAAGCCTGACAGGTGGCTCACTGTGGGTTTGTCGTTATAGTGCTACAATACTCCCATGGATCGTTCAAAACTTGTTTGGGCTGGACTCTTTGTTGGTTCAACTATTGGTGGTTTTATACCTGAAATCTGGGGAGCAGGGCTACTTTCAATGAGTGGCATTATATTTAGTGGTCTCGGCGGAATTTTAGGTATCTATCTTGGATTTAAATTTGGCGAATAGTTATATTTTTGTGCTCGTTGCCGTTGTGCTTGTAGCTGCTTTCATCTTTGCTAACTCGGGCATAAGTTTCTCTAGGTCCTCAACGCTTTGAAATCCATAATGGGTATTACCTTTGACTATGACCGCAGGTAATTCATCTTTGATTTTGTTTGTTTTAATAAGTGTATCTACTGCTGAGACACCAATGTTGTAGTCAAAAGAATATACACGTAAGTCGGGGTAAGTCTCTCGTAAGTGGGTTAGAACATAACCCTCCCTCTGGCAGTCACTACAGGTATTGTCGTCAGCATAGAAATAAATCACAGAGATAGGAGTTTTTTTACACTTTTCACTTATCTTGTTCATTAGGAGGTAATCTTTAATCTCAAGAAGTGAGTAGTACTGCTTAAGCGTTCTTACTTCAGGGTCGTTTGCACCTCTTTGATCCTCGGTATAGGCAAGCTTATCCTCGAGTGTGCCTAGTTCGGTCGAAAGCGAGCCGGATCCGAGATCACTACAAGCTGATTCTTCCAGAAGTGAAAATTGGGTTTCGGAGGATAAAATATCAATTGAGATCTTATCTTGGATGTTTCTTAGTTCTGTGAGTTTTTTGTTACTAAAGTAATTACTTAAAAGAATTGCAGTAACAAAAATAACTAGAGTTATAGCAAAAGAAAACAAATATTTTTTCCACTCCGTGTTTTGCATGTTTATCGCCAGGTAGTTTTTATTGAAAATATAGCGTTAAATGCGGCCTTTGCCATCCAAATTGGGGCGAGAAGAGTGTATAGGGTAAAGTAATAAACCAAATCCATATTTATTTTGGTTTTACCCTCTGACATTTTTCTGGAAGCCAGAATCATAGTTAGTGTTCCAATAAAAGTAGCCAGGGTGATCAAGGATATTATCTGAGTATTTATATAAAACCAGTCAAAACTAAATAATTTTGAAAAGTTGAGGTTAAGTCCGACAGTTTGAATCTTTACGTATTGGTTTATTGCTTGGTTTACGAAATGAAAAAGAGAAACAAAGGCGACTGAAATTATTGAGAAAAGAGAAATCCCGGCCATAGGCAAGACAAAAACTCCGAGATTGCCATATTTTCTGTTGAAAAACATATCTCGATAGTCCACTGCATTTTTTATAAAACCATATGACCAACGGACCCTCTGTTTCATCAATTTTCTTATTGTTTTTGGGGGAACGGTATGCACAATGGCACTATGGGCATGGGCAATTTTAAAGCCATTTTTCTGCATCCTTAAAGCAATCTCAATATCTTCAGTATTGTGGGCGTGCTTATAATTGCCAAGTTTGTGGAAGACCTCCCGTCTAAATATTGAAAATGGTCCCGGAGTAATATAGACAGATTGCATAAAGTGAAAAATTTTCCTGGTAAAAATACCAAAACCGTATTCGACTTTTTGCAGTAGTTCCAAAGGGGTTTTTGGATTCCAGAGTTTTACTGAAGGTGTAACTGCCATAGTTTCTTTGTCTTGGAAATAAGTGACAATAGTTTTTAGGGCATCTTTGTCTACATATGAGTCAGCGTCTAAGCAGCCTACCAGGTCAGAATTAACTTTGCTTAAGCCATAATTAAGTGCCGTGTATTTGCCGCCGTTCTCTTTAGAGTGGAGTTCGACCTGAGGATTGTTTTTGAATTTTTGAATTACCTCCCAGGTTCTGTCTTTCGATCCATCATCCACAATTAGAATCTTGAGCTTGTCTTTGGGGTAATCTAAATTAAGCAAAGAGTAGATAGTTTTTGAGACTGTGTTTTCTTCGTTCCAACAAGGCACAATAATAGAAACAGTAGGATATTTTTTTACTCCCGCTCTTATAAATTCCTCTTCTTTCTTTATATCGTCCTTCCTCTCGAAGTACTTTATGAGCATAAAGACTTCGAAATTTAGTGAAATAAAAAGTAAAAAGTATGTGATTGTATCCCCAAAACTAGGCATAATTATCTAATTGTTGCACCAAAAGTCTTTTTTGTCTCTTCTTCTAACTTCTTATGAATATCATCTACCTCAGCTGAAGTCAAAGTCTTCTCGTGGCTTCTGTACACTACTCTATACGCGTAGCTAACCATATCCTTACCGAATTTCTCTTCATTTTCATATTTATCCAGAAGTTCTACTTGCTCAACTAAATCTCCGCCCACATCTCTGATGAGGTCAAAGTAATTATTAGGTACGAACCCTGTGTTTACGATGAAGGAGATGTCGCGAGTAATAGGTGGGTACTTTGATACTTCAACGAACTTTTGTCCAAGCTTGAGCTGCTTGGTCACGCGAGGGTCTTCTGACCAAAGTAACCTAATGTCTGGCAGCTCCATTGAGGCAATTGCAAGGCGTTCCATCCCAAAGCCGAAAGCCCAACCGTTATATCCGGTAAGGCCAAAGTTCTTGAGGACTGATTTTCGAGGCAGTCCTGAGCCAAGCATCTCTACCCATTGTCCTCTTATTTCTGCTTCCATCTCAAAACTAGGGTCTGTATAAGGAAAATTGTGCTCGTAAAATCTGAAGTTCACATTGAAAACATTTTTAGCTACGTCAGAGAGGACATTTTTTAGATCCTCTGCTGTGACAGTTTGCTTTTCATCGGGAGCAAGGTAAAGTCCGCCGATTTGGTGGAAAACGTTCATGTGTCTCGAATCAATTTCGTCCTTTCTATAAACTTTGCCGAAACAGATTGCCCCGATCGGTTCCTTGCGAGCAATTTTTTCTTTTATTTCCGGCAAATTTAAATAGTAATACCAAAAAACAGTGTCATGGGTACGCAGAACATGCGTGTCATCTACATAATAAGTATCTGACTTAGATCTTGCAGGGTGACCCTCCGGCATATTGAAAAGGTCGAATAGAATATCAACTGAAATTATTTCCGGAACTTCTATAATGTCCAATCCTTCTAAACTTCTGACTGCCAAGGTTCTGTCCACCACTTCTTTAATTGGGCTACCTTCCGTTCTAGAGAGGTCAGGCATAGATAAATAGCGCTTCATTCGCCTAGCTTCTATATCTTCTCGCTTCTCTAGCTCAGAGAGTATTTTGTTCTGCTCATCAAGTGAAACGGAGTAGACTTTGTGACCTCTTATTGTCTTGTTTGACATAGAACTTAGTCTATCCAAAATCGTTAAAAAACTCAAGTTTTGAGCCTAAAAATGACTAGCCAAGGGGTCCTCAATTTGCTATAATAAGCATTATGCCGAAAACCAAAAATCAGTCGAAAAAGACGGAAGAAAAAGCCGAAAAATCTAGCTCAAAATCAAGCGGTGGAGGCCACTCCTACAGTGCTGAAAGCATCCAGGTTCTAGAAGGTCTAGAACCCGTTAGAAAGCGTCCGGGAATGTACATTGGGACAACTGGTCCTGATGGTTTACATCATTTGATTACGGAAATATTTGATAACGCTCGGGATGAAGCGATGGGTGGTTTTGCGAACGATATTGAGGTTACTTTACTTCCTGGTAATCGGGTGAGGGTCACTGACAACGGCCGTGGTATTCCAGTTGATATTCACAAACAAACCAAAGTTTCCGCTTTGGAGACAATCATGACCACGCTCCATGCGGGAGGAAAATTTGGCGGGGAAGGTGGAGGTTATAAAGTTTCCGGTGGTCTTCACGGAGTAGGTGCATCAGTGGTTAACGCGCTTTCTATTTATTGTAAAGTAGTGGTTTACAAAGATGGCGGAATTTATTTTCAAGAATACGCGCAAGGTAAAAGGAAAGCAGCTGTTAAAAAGATTGGTTCAACCAAACTTTCCGGTACGATTGTGACATTTGAACCAGACAAGGCTATTTTCCCTGATATTAAATTTGATTTTAATAAGATTGTGGATCACATGCGTCAACAGGCTTATTTGGTTAAAGGGATGCGAATTACCGTAAATGATGCGCGTGAGTACACTGGCAAGATAAAAGATGAGGATGTGTTTAAGATTTCAGAGTTAGGACTCGATATCCCATCTGTGTCTTTCTACTTTGAGGGTGGATTGTTATCTCTCGTTAAGTTCTATAATGCGACACTTAAACCACTGCATAAGAATATTTTCTATGTCGAGAAAAAAACGAATGAATACGAATCAGTTGAGATTTCGCTTCAGTACGTAGACGAAGTCTCTTCGAGGCTCCTAGCTTTTGCAAACAATATTTACAATCCTGAAGGAGGAACTCACGTCACTGGTTTTAAAACAGCACTAACCAGAACACTAAACACATACGGCCGAAAAAACAATCTTATAAAAGAGAGTGAGGATAACTTCACAGGAGAAGATGTTTTAGAGGGCCTAACTGCGGTTATCTCCGTTAAACTTCGAGAGATTCAATTTGAGGGCCAGACAAAGGGTAAACTTGGTTCGGTGGAAGCACAAGCAGCTGTAGCCACGGTTTTTGGTGAGGCATTTACTTATTTCCTTGAGGAAAATCCAGATGACGCTAGGGCCATTATAAACAAAGTTATCCTTGCTCTTAAGGCTAGAAAGGCAGCAAAGGCAGCAAAGGATTCAGTTTTACGAAAAGGAGCATTGGAGGGTATGACTCTCCCGGGTAAACTTGCAGATTGTCAGTCTAAGTCCGCTGAGGAGTCGGAGCTCTTTATCGTGGAGGGAGATTCTGCGGGAGGCACTGCAAAAACAGGTAGAGACAGAAAAACTCAAGCCATATTGCCACTGCGTGGAAAGATTTTAAATATTGAAAGAGCAAGACTAGATCGAATGTTGGAATCCGAACAAATAAAAAATCTAGTTATCGCTTTGGGTACCGCAATAGGGGATACATTTGATATTTCAAAACTTCGCTATCATAAAATAATTATTGCAACGGATGCGGATGTGGACGGCGCACACATAAGAACGCTACTCCTCACATTGTTCTACAGATTCTTCAGACCACTTCTCGATGGCGGCTATATCTACATTGCTCAACCACCGCTTTACAAAATAAAAATGGGCAAGGAAATCCATTATGTTTACACCGAGAACGAAATGGAGTCGTTTAAGAAAAAACACAGTATAAAAGCTGAAGCAGAGATTATCCCTGAAACAAGTGAATCCGAAGAAGCCGAAGAGGTTGAAGAAGCTGAGGCAAAAGCTTCAAAAACGAAGACACCAAAAATTTCAATCCAGCGCTACAAAGGTTTGGGAGAGATGAACTCAGAAGAACTTTGGGAGACAACTATGGATCCAAAGGCTCGTGTTCTCAAACAAGTGACAATAGAAAATGCAGTTTCTGCAGACAAAATATTTGATGTGCTTATGGGTACGGATGTGCCTTCGAGAAAGTCATTCATTCAATCAAATGCCACTAAGGCCACTTTAGATATCTAGTTTATTGACAGTTATAAATATTTTTGTATAGTCATGCACAGAGAGGTGTGCATGACAAAAGAGATTCTTCGTTGTTCGTTCTGCAACAAGGCACAGTGTGATGTGAAGAAGCTCATCTCTGGCCCGGTGGTTTACATCTGCGATGAGTGTGTGGAAGTCTGCAAGGACATCCTTCTCACGACTGAACTCACATTCGAGATGGGTCTGGACAGTGTCGTCAGGGTTCGGGCAGATGATCTCGAGCTCATCACCAGATGGCAATCTGTAAGCGCAGGTTCCGTACTAGGGGCCGTCCAGAGCAGTCTGCCTACAGATGGGGGGAGAGTCTCGATCTACCGTGTCATTGAAGCCCTGGACCATGTCCTGAAACTTGGTCTGGTCCAGGCGCGGCGGCACGAACTGCTACGGACTGATCAACTCATTTCCGACAAGGATGAGACTGTCCAGCGAGGAAAGGCTGCGGAACGCGAGATCGACGAACTCAGGCAACGTCGGGAGCAGCTCAGCCGTCTTCTTCCGCCTACTGACCGTTTCCACTCCTAAGAGTACATTCATGAGCCCGTCAGCAACCTCTGGCGGGCTCTTCGCTTATTTCTTTTCTTTAATTTCTTTTTGGAGTTTGGCGAGAAGCTCTTCTGAATCAAGTTCAGATTTTTTACCATCGCGAGATTCCAAAGCAAGTTTGCCAGACTCAACTTCTTTGTCGCCAATAACAACCCAGTAAGGAATTTTATTTACTTTGGCATCACGAACTTTGGAGCCGAGATTTTCATCCGCTTCATCTATTTCAACACGAATTCCAGCATCGCGGAGCATTTCAAAAATTTCTCGAGCTTTAGCGTTATGATTTTCTCGAACCGGAATAACTTTAACTTGAACAGGGGACAGCCAGAGAGGAAAGTTACCTCGGTATTTTTCAATGAGGAAAGCCATTATTCTTTCGGTTGCGCCAATGGAAGAACGGTGAATTACTATCGCTAGTTTCTCTTTGCCATCTTTGTCGACGTAAACCAAGTGGAATCTTTTTGGCATAACGAAATCGTATTGCACAGTAAAGGCAGTATTTTCCTGGCCGCGAGCGTCTTTCATCTGGATGTCTATCTTCGGTCCGTAAAAGGCAGCCTCGTTTTCAGCCTCTTCAAATCTTACATCCTGATTCTGTAAAACTTCTCGCAAGACTCCCTCTGCCTCATCCCAAGCCGCGTCATCTTTGTAGTATTTGTTATCATCTTTGCGGTCGCCCAAAGAAAGTCTGTACCAAAAATCCTCATTTTTCTTCAAACCAAAAACTCCTACAACATCTTCAATAAGTCTAAGCGCGGCTTTTACTTCTTCTCTAGCTTGATCTTTGTCGGCACAAATAATGTGACCATCGGCGAGACAGAAAGATCTGACCCGTACCAATCCCGCAAGATTGCCAGAATTTTCGTAGCGATAAAGTTTGGCTACTTCGGCGATGCGCATTGGTAATTCACGATAGCTTCTTGGTCTTGATAGATAAAGTTCAAAATGATGGGGGCAAGTCATTGGCCGCAGCATGAATTTCTCCTCATCAATTTCAATTGGCGCATACATTGAATCCTTGTAATAGGGATAGTGACCAGATTTCTCGTACAGATCTAGTTTTGCTATATCCGGAGTCGAAACGTGTTTGTAGCCGCGTCTTATTTCTTCATCGATGATAAATCTTTCTAGCTCACGACGAATAGCCGCGCCCTTTTCGGTATAAAGGGGTAGGCCTTTGCCAACTGTATCTGAGAAAGTGAATAGATCCAGTTCCTTACCTAGCACTCGATGGTCATTCTCGTCCATCTCGCCGTTATTTTCTCTTGTTTTATGTTCCGACATATATTTAATGTTATCTTGTTTTAGTTTAATAATCTAGCCAAAAATTAACGACCCTCTGTTCGAGGGCCGTTAATTTGTTTGAGGAAAAACAACCTTCGAACTAAAGGGTCAGTCTAGTTGTGGTTGTTGTTCTTATGGATTTCATAATTTTATATTAATTTTTCTATTGATTTTGTCAACATTGTATTGACATCGAAAAATAATTTTGATTTATTTGTAAAGGAGGCGAAATGAACAAAACGATTTGGTCGAGCCGATGGTGGCAAAACACCGAGAGCCTGACCTGGGTTCTGTGCGCAATCTTTTTTGCGACAGGGTGGTTTTCCCGCAATGTTTACTACTTCATCCCTGCAACCGTCTGTGTTCTTGCTGCTTCTTCCATGGTCTATGTGAGGAAGTCCAGCGACCGAGTCTTGAATTCGAGGTTTCGACAAACTCGGAAAATGCTTGAACACGAGCGAAGTCAATCGTAATCGCTCGTACCCAATGCGCCGGAATCCCCGGCGCATTTTCATTTGACACTCGTTTAGTTTCTAGTAATCTATGCCCTAGAAAGGACAACACTCATGCAAGCAATTATCGGACCTGGGCTCTGGTTGCTCGTAGAAGTCGATCGCGATCTCGCGACAGGTGACGAAATCGATCTGGGCGACGGAAGTATCCTCGCACGTGGTCGGTATCGTTTGACCCGTAATGGCGAACAAAAACCTCCTGCGGGTGGTAAGGGGACATTTCCGTACTTTACTCGTGACCTCATTGGCGATGTCCCGGAGGGAGAAAATACGGTCCCGTTCCTTCTCCTCAACTGTTGATCTCGCACAAGACAAGATCTCGTATCGTGTCAGTGCGAGATCTTTTCTTATTACAACTTTTAACCAAATTCATTATTTTAAAACATAGCACATGCTTCCCTAACCACAAGTGTAAGAAGTAATCTCCGAAAAACATACGCAGACGCCGAGCATGGCGTTGTCAATGACCTCGAGCAAGCGAGAGGCTCTTGACAACGAGGCGTCGAGTACCGAACGAGGCTTCCGCTGGAGAAGCCGAGTGTTTTTTCGGAGATTACCTATGAAACGTTTACTCCATCATTTTTACTTTATCCACCAGAATTGATTTACCCCCATTTCTAGTTGAAAGTGTACCTTTTATAACCACACAATTCTCGGCGATTAAAATGTCCTTAAATTCTTCGAATATTTTTGGAAAGGCAACCGCTTCGATTGAGTCCGACAGGTCAGCGATTTTAAGAAAAACCATTTTATCCCCACTTTTGGTCAAAGTACTTTTCATTTCTTCTATGATTCCACCTACCACCACAGGATCTCGTTCTTTTGTTTTCTCTTTTATGTTTTTGATACTAGTTTTTGCTTCAAGTTTACTTTTAAAACTCTCCAGTGGATGTCCAGAAATGTATAACCCTAGGAGTTCTTTTTCCCACATCAGTTTGTTACCTAAAGTTGTGTTTTCAGCTCTCTCAAGGTGAATGTCAGCAGCTTTGACACTCTCGCCCAAATTTCCGAATAAAGAATCTTGCTCAGACTCCTTCCCACGCTGTTCCTTGTTGAATTGAAGCAGACGATCTAAGTTATGGAGGAGCAGATTTCTATCCCCAAACGAGTCCATAGCCCCAGATTTTATCAGTGATTCGAGTGATTTCTTGTTTAAGTTTTTGTCTTTTATGCGAGTCAAAAAATCAGATAGAGATTTGAATGGCCCATTTTTCTTTCTCTCTTCTACAATCGATGTTCCCACTCCCTCCCCAAAGTTTTTTATTGTGGTTAATCCAAATCTGATTGTATCTTTCTCCCTAAATCCAGCTTCACTGGATCGGGCGACCGAGTTATCGCTCGGTTTAGCCCCACTTTTTTGAGCCTTATTTACCCCAAAACCTTCAAAGGAATAATTTATGTCGGGTGGTAGAACTGGAATGCCCAGTCTCTTACATTCATTTATCATGATTGCTACAGTCTCAACATCCCCAGATTCTGCGGTGAGCACAGCGGACATGTAAATAGCGGGGAAGTGTGCTTTCATGTAGGCAGTTTGGTAAGCGACTTTACCGTAACTTGCAGCGTGCGCTTTGTTAAAGCCGTAACCCTGGAAAGGTTCAAAGAGTTTCCATAAATCCTCCGCGGCTTTTTCAGTCATGCCGCCGTTTTTAACACAACCTTCCACGAACTTAACGTGTTGCTTGGCCATTTCTTCTGGGATTTTTTTACCAACAGCCTTTCTAAATTTATCTGCCTCGCCCCAACTGTAACCTGCCACTTCAATTGCAGTTAAAATAAGATCATCTTGGTAAACCAATACTCCATAAGTTTTATCCAAAAAGCTTTTCATTTTTGGATGAATGTAAGTTACAGGTTTTTGACCATGCTTTCTTTTAATATACTCCTGGATATTTTCCATTGGTCCAGGTCGATAAAGTGCCACCATAAGGTTAATGTCGAAAATAACTGTCGGCTTAAGTTCCATGAGAGACCTGGTCATACCATCGCCGTTTAATTGAAATAACCCTTCAGTTTCGCCGCGAGCCAGCATTTCGAAAGTCTTTTTATCATCAATTGGCACATTTTCCACATCAATATCTAGACCTTCAATTTTTTTCACCCGCTTGACCGCATCCGCCAAGATAGAGAGGTTACGTATACCCAGAATGTCAAATTTTAAAAGTCCTGCTCCGTCTTCACCGATTGAATGCATGTCGTATTGAGTGATGATATTGTTATCGCCCTTGGTATCGTATTGCAGAGCTACAAAATCAGTTAATTCGGTTGGTGCAATAACCATGCCCGCAGCATGAACCGAAATGTGTCTTGCACAACCCTCGATCTTTTTTGCCATATCAATAATATTTTTTACATCTGAGTTGCTTTGATACAGTGTTTTAAGGTCAGGCTCTTCTTTCATGGCTCTTTCGATTGTCATTGGGAAACCTTGAGCACCCATTGGAATTAACTTAGCAATCTGATCTCCCAGGGTGTAAGGAAAACCCAAGGCACGAGTTACATCACGTACTGAACCGCGTGCGGCCATAGTACCAAATGTTCCAATTTGAGCTACCCGATTTTCTCCATATTTTCTTTTGGCATACTCGATTATTTCGCCTCGTCTAGTATCTGCAAAATCCATGTCAATATCTGGTGCGCTGGGTCTCTCAGGGTTTAGAAATCTTTCAAACGGCAAATTATAAAAAATTGGGTTTACATTAGTAATTCCAGAAAGATAACTGGCAAGAGAGCCTGCCGCTGAGCCTCTGGTTGTGGTGAGGATTCCGTTGGTATGAGCAAAGTTAAGAAGATCCGCCACGACTAAAAAATAAGGTGAGTAGCCCTTGTCCGTAATAATTTTTAACTCGTATTCAATTCTATCTTCTATCTCTTTGGTGTTTTTTAAATTTCTCTTCTTGAGACCCTCTAAAACCATTTTTCTAAATGCCTCATCGTGGCTTTGGCCTTTGATTTCGAAAGGAGGAAGAAACCATTTCCCGATGGAAATTTCTAAATTGCAACGCTCAACAATTTTTTCTATGTTCTCAATGGCATCTGGCTCGTTTTTAAATAATTTTTCCGCTTGTTTCGGGGAGATAAAAGAAAAATCTTCCTCTGTTATTTCGATTTTTTCATCGTTTTGAGACTGAATTGCAATTAGGGTCTGTCTGGCAATTTTATCTTCGGGATTTAAATAATAAACATCGTGAGCGGCAACCAGGGGAGTCTTCGTTTTTCGGGCGAATGCAACGATTTTTTTTATCGTCTCCTCATGACCCTTCATTTCGGGGTGATGAGTAATTTCTAAATAAAAATTTGGGCCATCACTACCATCTTTAAATGTCTTTCTATACCAATCCAATCTCTCCAAAGCTTGGTTTTCGTTTGCCAATTTGAGTGATTGAACAATATCCCCAGAAAAGGAAGGGGAAATAGCAATTAGTCCTTCGGAATATTTTTCTAGAAGTTCTTTGTCTACGCGAGGTTTGTAGTAAAAACCTTCGAGATGGGCGAGGGTGACTAATTTTATTAAATTTTTGTAACCAGTGTCATTTTTTGCAAGAAGTATTAGACGATACCTTTCTTTATCAATTCCAGCTTGTTTGTCTTGTCTTGAGCGATATGCCACATATGCATCAATACCAATTATTGGTTTTATTTCCTTTTTTTTACACTCTTTAAAAAATTCAATTGCTCCATACAGATTGCAATTGTCAGTTAAGGCAAGTGAAGTCATTCCGCTCTTTTTTGCCTCAGAGACAAGATCAGGAATTTTAGGCAGAGCATTCAAAAGAGAATAGTGGGAATGAGTGTGGAGGTGAGTAAATTTCGACATAGAATTTTTTGAATTATATCACGCAATTTTTGGAATCTGACTTTGACAAGCATAGCTATATTCACCATAATGAAAACGGAAAACAAGTTAACTATGGAGGCGATGTGCGACACATTCTAAGTGCAATGGCATGGTATGTGGCTGGGGTGCCTGGTGTTCATTACATCACGCATCTTCTGGATACCGTGTCTCAGTCCGAGATCGTAAGAAAAGCCGTTGACCTGTTCAGGGTCGGGAGGTTCAAATGAATTGGCTGTGCAACAATCTGCAAACCGGTACTCGCAACCTGCGGGTACTGGTCGAAGGGCTCGCCGAGAGCCTGAACGAAGGTGTGATCGCCACTCCGGAAGGGAAAAAAGACCTCAACCGAACCGGCGATGTTCATGCCAAGCTCAGTGATATTCTCGACGAGCTCTTGCTGGTCGAGAGGATGGTCTCTGTTCTACCGATCGCGGAACTTGTCCGGCTGGTCGAGGTCGTGAACCGTTGCCGTGCCCAGAAGGACGGTGTGATGCTCGATACCTACAACAACAACTGGGATCCGAAGTTCGTCCATGACGTGACGGAGGCGGCCCGTGCGGTTGTGGTGAAGATCGATCCACCTCGAGAAATGACTGAGGCCGAGCTCAATCCAAACCGGATCGTGCGCGAGACGCTGGGGGAAACCGCTCGGGTTGTATTCGAGCCCACACCCCCACTCGAAACTCCAAGTGCTCAGGCTGAATTACACCCGGACCCGTTTCTGCCACTTGCGCGAAAGGCTCTTGGGGTAGACGGTTTCGGGCAGTCGTTTCGGGACTCTGGTCTCTAGCTTCTTTGGCCGCCACGCTTCTAGCGTCGGCGGCCTTCGTGTTTTAAAATCTAATTATGATCATAGTTGGTGTCGATGAAGTTGGTCGAGGCCCTCTGGCGGGTCCTGTTACAGTCTGTGCACTTGCGTGCTTACAGAGTACCTATACAAAATTAAAAAAATCAAAAAATCTTCCAGCAAGAGGAATAGATAGCAAAAAACTCAAAAGTCCAGAGAGAGAAAAGTTTGCAGCGATTTTAAATAAATTAAAAAAAGAGGGAAAAATTAATTATTCAATATCACATATCTCAAACAAAATAATAGACAAGAGGGGGCTTTCGTTTGCAATAAAGAAGGGGATTGAAAATTCAATTGAGAATTTAAAAATCAATTCGGCAAGTAAAATTTTGCTTGACGGTTCTCTAAAAGCCCCACTCAGGTTTAATAATCAAAAAACAATTATTAAGGGTGATGAGAAAGAAAAAATAATTTCCTGGGCTTCTATTTTGGCAAAAGTCTCTCGGGATGAACTCATGAAAAAAGAAGCACAGAAATATCCATTATATAAGTTTGAACTTCACAAGGGATACGGAACAAAAAAACACAAGTCTCTTATCAGAAAACACGGCTTATCAGAAATTCACAGAAAAAGCTTTAATATGGCCCAATAAACTGTCTATTTACTAATTCAAGGTGGTGTGGTACTGTAAATACAGGAGAGCGTCATGCGAAAGAAGTGGTGGGCTGGGATTGTGACTGTAAGGGGGCGAGATCAATCCCTCGAACTCCTCGTTCAGAAGAGTATACCGGATAACCCTCGTTTCCCTGAGAAAGTGGGCTTTCCGGGGGGAATGAGGAGTAAGAAGGATCAAACCAAGAGGGGAACAGCAGCTCGAGAGACCAGAGACGAAACTGGCCGCCGGCTCAAGGAAAAAGCTGTACCACTTACGGAACTCAGCGTGGTCGATCGTGGTCAGCCGAAAACCTTTTTCGTTTTCCAGGATTCCGATTTCGAAGGTCAGCTTCGAGACAAACCCATTCGAGATGGTACGGAAATCATCCTGCCGCCGGAATGGGTGAGTCGAACCAGGGCTCAGGTTTCGGTGTGCCGGTCTCACCAACCCGGCCTTCTGGAGACACTCAAGTATTTTGGCCTCGTGAAATAAAGCGATATTTCACGAGGCAGACCCCGGTTTCGGCCGGTGGTTTTTCGTAAAGGAGGATTTGATTTTTTATAACTAATAATGTAAAGTAGCCAATCATGGTTGTACGAATGCGTTCTACAAAAAGCCACCGAAACAACAGGCGATCTCACTTCGCTCTTTCTTCTCCTGCCACAACTTTGGATAAAAATACAAACGTACCCCACCTCCGCCACCGAGCTTCATTAGTTACTGGCCAATATAAAGGCAGAGTAGTCGTTGATATGCAGGCAAAACTTGCCAAGAAAGCAAAGAAGGAAAAAGCAAACAGGAACTAGGCAAAATTTCAACAATTTGCTATTCTGTTAAAAGCTTAAGTATGGCAAATCGGCATCTTTCCAGATCCATAGTTCTTCAAACTCTTTTTGAATGGGATTTCGGTTCCAAGAGCTCAAAAGAGGTAAAAGAAATTTTCAAAAGAAATGTAGATGAATTTGCGCCTGGTCATGCAGACCTCTCCTTTATGGAGAATCTCCTTAACGGTGTACTGGATAAAAAAAGAGATATAGATTTAATTATCGAAAAAGCTGCACCGGATTGGCCGATAAGTAAAATAAGTATTGTCGATAGAAATATCTTGAGAATTGGGCTGTGGGAACTTTTGTTTGCCAATAGAAACGAAGTACCTCCCAAGGTAGCAATAAACGAGGCAATTGAACTATCCAAAACATTTGGCTCCGATACATCTAGTAAATTCGTAAATGGTGTTCTAGGCGCTGTTTACAAAGAACTGGGTGAACCAGGCAAGGACCAAAGCTCTAAAGATCGCAAACACAAAAACGGGCATGTGACCAATGAGTATTTGGGAGGAGCAGTTGTTTATGCCAAAGAGGGTGACGAAATTTATTTAGCCTTGGTTCACGATGTTTTTGGTCGCTGGACACTGTCTAAAGGCAAAATAGGTGATAGTCCCGAGACAAAAGAAGAGACCGTGGAAGAGGGGACGATAAGAGAAATAAAAGAAGAGTTAGGTATTGATATAAAAATAAAAGAAAAGCTGGGTGAAAATGAATATATATCCTATCACCCAGAAAAGGGCAAGGTAAAAAAGCATGTTACTTATTTTATTGCGGAGGCCAAGTTTCAGGATCTGCATCCGGAGGTCAAAGGCGGCTTAGACGACGCAAAATGGTTTAAGCTTGCAGATATCCTTGACCTTAACTTCTATAATGATATTCTACCTCTAGTCACCAAGGCGATAAATGTTCTGCTTAAAAAGTAAAACTTCCACATTTGGCGTACTTCTTCGTTGAAATGTCAAAAATAATCCTCACCTTACGAGTTTGTAAGGCTCGAATTCTTTTTTACATTTCGCCTCGAATTACATCCAAATCTGAAAGTTTTACAGTGACTTAGCCGTATCTAGCGGTATTATTAAAAGATGGATTACTCAAAATTCGAAAAAAAAATAGGTATAAATTTCAAAGATAAAGATGTTTTAAAACAAGCCTTTGTTCATCGTTCATTTATAAACGAAAATAGAAATTCTGGACTCTCGCATAATGAGCGCCTCGAATTTTTGGGCGACGCTGTCTTGGAGCTTGTGACCACAGATTTTCTCTACAAAAAATTTCCAACAAAACCAGAAGGCGATTTAACTGCTTATCGTTCGGCTCTAGTCAATGCAGACACCTGTGCAGAAATTGCCAAGGAATTGGGAATGTCAGATTATCTTTTATTATCAAAAGGCGAATCAAAAGACACTGGCCGGGCGAGGCAGTATATTTTGGCAAACGCTCTCGAGGCATTAATTGGTGCAATTTATATTGATCAAGGTTTAAAAACTGCGACAGATTTTATACATAAGCATTTTACTCCGCTCATAGATAATATTATTTCTGGCAAAAAATTTATTGATGCCAAATCTCTTTTTCAAGAGAAAGCCCAAGAATTTGATGGTATTACTCCAGTTTATAAAACAGTTAAGGAATCTGGTTTAGATCACAAAAAGAAATTTACAGTTGGTGTTTACGTAGGCAAAGATCTAATTGCGACAGGCGAAGGCGATTCTAAACAAGAGGCTGAACAGGAGGCAGCACAGAAGGCCCTAAAATCTCGAGGCTGGGAGTAGTTGACAGTATTTGTTAAAAGTAGTATTGTTTATTGCAGATCGCGAGGAAGAACCCCGCGAGTTGCCGGGGCTGAAACCCTGGATGAGGTGTTGTATGAGTATGAGCATTGTGTTTCCGATCGTATTCTTCGCATTTGTTTTCTGGCCGTACATCCCCCCGCTCCGATTTTGGTCTCTCCTCCCTGCCTTCGGGTCCTTCGGTGATTACGAGATCGATCTGAGGCTCGTCCGAATCACTGCTGATCTCAATAACGAGCGTGAATGGATGAACACCTGCCGGGCCTTTCTAGCCCAGGCGAAATCAAGTGCCAATAAAGTCTACGAGTCGAAATGTGAGGCAAACTTCAAGGACGCCGAGAGAAGGGTGAGGAAGGCCCAGCGCCGACTTGACCGAGCCATTGGTATAGGCATGATCAATGGCTATGGCAAAACGGTGGCAAGATTCGTTCAATAACCTCGTGTTTGGCGGGAACCTCGTGTTTCTGCCGGGCACGAGGTTTTCCTTTTTGCTATAATAAATAAAATTCCATGTACTTGAAGAGCATCGAACTTTCCGGTTTTAAATCTTTTGCTAAAAAAGCAGAACTCAATTTCACCTCCAAGGTTACAGCTATAGTTGGGCCGAATGGCTCGGGTAAATCCAATGTGGCGGAAGCATTTAGGTTTGTCTTAGGTGAACAATCAATCAAATCTCTGCGCGGTAAAAAAGGAGAGGATCTCATTTTTAATGGCGCAGGGGATTTGCCCAAAGCAAATCGAGCCGCGGTTAAGGTTATATTTGATAATACGTCTAAATTTCTGCCGATTGATTATGAATCGGTTACTCTCGAGCGAGTGGTGCACAGGGACTCGGTAAATGAGTACCTTATAAATGGTTCTCAAGTGAGGCTCAAAGATATTGTCGAGCTTCTCGCTAGCGCGCACATCGGTTCCTCCGGGCATCATATTATTTCGCAGGGTGAGGCAGATAGAATTTTAAACGCATCTATAAAAGAGAGGAAAACGATGATCGAGGATGCGCTCGGGCTCAAGCTTTTTCAATATAAAAAGAATGAAAGTGAAAGAAAGTTAGAGAAAACTCGAGAAAATATAGACCAAGTGGCGTCTCTGCGCAAAGAAATCGCGCCGCATTTAAAATTTCTAAAAAAGCAAGTTGAGAAGGTTCAAAAAACTATAGAAATGAAGGGAGATTTGGAAAAGGAAGCTCTGGAGTATTTGAAGCGCGAGGAGGAGTACATAAATAAGACAACAAAAAAAATCCAAGAAGAAAAAGATCCATTGGCGCAGGAGGAGAAAAAGCTCGATAAAGAACTGGATGAGGCTAAGACGCATTTGGAAAAGGCCAAAGGTAAGGATGAAAAGTCAGAAGAGCTAATTGCTTTAGAAAATAATTTACATAAAGTTCGAGATGACAAAGATAATTTATTTCGGGATTTCGGTCGGATAGATGGCGAGCTCAGCTCACTTGCTAAAATGGTTAAAAAGCAAGAGGATGTGGCAAAATCCTACGAGCACAAAACGGTAACCTTGGTTTCTGTGGAGAGTTTGTCGGGGCAGATTGAAGCTAAGATAAAAAGTGTGAGAGAAAGTAAAGACATCGAAAGCTTAACACGAGCCTTGGACCAAGTGGCCGCGCTGCTCTCTGAGTTCATTCATCAGAACAAAGAAAATGTAGACATGACTTTGTTAGATGACAGTAAAAAGGAGATTGAGAATTTGCGGGATGCCAAAAGAAAAATAGAGAAATCCCTCGAGGAAATAAAAAAGAAAGAAACGGAGCTTTCCGGGCAGTATCAGAGACTCAAGGAAACAATCGAAAAAGAAAAAGATAAGAATCGCGATGCGGAGAAAGCAGTGTTTCGGGTTATGGCGCAGTCAGGGGAAGTGAGAAGCAAACTTCAAGTTCTTGCAGCTGAGGAGGAGAATTTGCGGCTTGTGCAGGAAGATTTTAAAAGAGAGCTGCAAGAGCTTGGTATTTTACTCGGCACTGTTGCTTTAAGTTACAAGAAATTGGAAATAACTGATTTGGATGAAGATAGGTCGAAGCAAGAGGAGAGGCGCAAGAGGATAGAGAAAATAAAAATTCGTCTGGAAGATGCGGGTGGGATTGGGGAAGCGGACGTTATGAAGGAGTTTACGGAAGCAAATGAGAGAGACACATTTTTGGAGAGAGAACTGGGAGATTTGGCGAAGTCCGCGGGCTCTCTCACTTTGCTTATAAAAGATCTTGAGGACAAATTGTCTACCGAATTTAAGTCTGGCATAGAGAAAATAAATGATCAGTTTAATGAATATTTCAAACTTATGTTTGGTGGCGGGGAGGCGAGACTCTCGGTAAGTCAGCCGGTGAAGCGTAGAAAAAAAGAAGTCGATGAACTTCTGGAGGATGGACAAGAAGAATTAGAGGAAGTTGAGGAATCAGAAGAGGGCATAGATATTGACGTCAGCCTACCCAAGAAAAAAGTAAAAGGCCTAATGATGCTCTCTGGCGGGGAGAGGGCGCTTACATCCATTGCGCTTCTTTTTGCAATTTCTCAGGTGAATCCACCGCCTTTTATTATTCTCGACGAAACAGACGCAGCGCTCGATGAGGCCAACTCAAAAAAATACGGAGATATGGTGGAAAATTTAGCAAACAAGTCACAACTAATTGTCATAACCCACAACCGCGAAACAATGTCTCGAGCTGGAGTTTTGTATGGGGTGACTATGGGCTCACAGGGTGGATCGAAATTACTTAGCGTTGCTTTTGATGAAGCAATCGCTGTAGCAAAATAAATTAGTTCAGGTCTTTTTGCCCGATTTCTGCGTTGCTCGCTCCGCATGCTCCACGCGCAGTATTTCTATACAGCTTGGTCGCATTGCTCACTCGCGCCTTGAACTCGACCAAAAATCCTCTGAACTAATATATTGACTGATAATACATAAAGTGGTATTGTCCCGATAGATCGTTGGGAAGGACCCAGCGAGTTGCCAGGGCTGGAACCCTGGATGAGGTAACGTATGATCTATTTGATCGCTGCCGCCTGGTTCGTGTTTGGGGTTGTTGTCACGCTGTATTTGAAACGCGATAGCAAAACGTTCGAAAAGCGTTGCGCGATCGAGTTCTGCAAGATTTACGGTCCGGATCTCCCTCACCTTGTGGTCACGGATGTTCTGGAGGATCTGCAGTACAAAGTCCGGCAGGCATACAACCACTTCGACAACTACCGGAAAGGCAATCTTCCTGGCGACAGGATGACGGAGATGCTTGGATGGAGCGAATCTTGGGAAGATCTCCAAAAAGAGATCCACCGCTGGCATCAAGCCCGCGATCGTGCTCTGGGCCTGGCCTTCCTCTGCGGCTACAGCGTCGAGGCATCAAACGCAGTGAAGAAATTCTGACCCCGTGTAAGGTGGAGCCTCGTGCTTCACGGCACGGGGTTTTCCTATTTGACAAGTAATAATATCTGTGCTAATCTTGGCGCAGATGGAGGTGGCCAGATGGACGATTTTCCGAATTACGATTTCCCAGTTTTTGCCACTCAAGGTGGTGGACTGGCGCGCCGGTTGGACAAGTCTGAAACATTCGTGTTCGTCGAATCGCCGGAAGACTTCCCCGAGCTCAAGGAAGGGGATTCAGTTCCCGCCGAGTGGGATCTCGTTCCGGTGAACGCGGAAGCTCAGCAACTCGTGAGTAAGGATCAGTTCGGCGACGGCATGATCGAGTTGCCGATAGGCATGGCGATCGAAGCCCTGAGCTTGCAGGTGAAGAAACTCAAGCAGGAGCTCGACGCCAAGTAGTTCGTAACCAGGACCCGAGATAACATCAAGGGTCCTTCGCATTTATTAAGATTTCGTCGAATCATGTTTTGAGAAAAGCCTTTCGCAGGAGCGCAGGCGACGAGAAGTTCGCTGGGCGAGCCCGCCCAGATAGATTGCTTTTTGAAATATATGACGAGGAAGAAATCTTACACAATTTGATAGTCCAAAGCTCGTCTCTCAAGGTCCGCACTCACAACTTTAAATTTTACTGAGTCACCAAGGACGTATTTTTTTCCAGTCTTTTCACCTTTTACAGTGTAGTTTTTTTCATCAAATACCCAATAATCATCTCCCAGGTCACGAAGTCGTACCATGCCTTCGCATTTTGTTTCTTTTTCTTCTATAAATATTCCCCAATCAGTCACGCGCATAATTGTACCTTCAAATTCTTCACCCACATGGTTTTGCATGTATTCCACTTGTTTATATTTTATGGAAGCTCTTTCTGCGTCCGAAGCTTTTTTCTCAAGTTCAGAGGAGGCAAGACAGATACTTTCGAACCTTTGATACTCATCTTGTTCGACTTTGCCACCCTTGAGTTCTCTTTCTAAAAATCTGTGAACCAAAAGATCAGGATAGCGTCTAATAGGGGACGTGAAATGAGTATAATAACTAAAGGCTAAACCGAAGTGGCCGATGTTTTTAGTCGAGTACACAGCTTTGGCCATGCTTCGAATGGTCGCTGTCTTTATCAGCTCCTCGTTTGCTGTGCCCTCCACTTGCTTTAGTAAGTTATTAATATCGCGAGAAGTTACTTCGCCGTCTTTATTCTTAAGATCAAATCCTAGAGCTTTCAAAAATATTGCTAAGTCCTGAATTCTATCCCTATCTGGTTTGTCGTGAATTCTGTAGACGGACTGCTTTAGGCGATTTTTTATCTCTTTGTTTTGGGAGAGGAAAATAAATTTTGCCACAGAGCGATTAGCTAGAAGCATGTATTCCTCCACTAACTTGTGTGTCTCAAGTCTTTGTTTTTTGTAGACACTTATCGGGCGCCCGCTTTCGTCCAGGACAAATTTCACTTCCTCTGTTTCAAAATTTATTGCGCCTGCACCAAACTTTGCCTTCTCTAATTTCTGGGCGATTTCTTTTAATTTTCGAAGTTCTTTTTGAAAATCTCGGCCGACGCCCCGACTATCATTGTCGGAGGTCGGCCCCCCGACCGCATCGCGCGTCGGGGCATCTATAACGGCCTGAGCATCTTCGTATGTAAATCTTCTGTCCGAATGGATGACAGTTTTACCAAACCATTCATCCAAAACTTTTCCTTCTTCATTCATTTTAAAAACAGCAGAAAAAGTAAATTTATCTTCATTTGGATTAAGGGAGCAAAGATCATTCGAGAGAATCTCTGGGAGCATTGGTATTGTTCTGTCGACTAAATAAACAGAGAGACCTCTTTTCTCAGCCTCACGATCTAGTTCTGTGCCGGGTGTAACAAAGTAAGAAACGTCAGCAATATGAACTCCAATTTCATACTCGCCTCCACCCAGCTCTTTAAACGAGATCGCATCGTCGAAATCTTTTGCATCTACTGGGTCAATCGTCATTGTCGTTACCTCTCTCATATCACGACGGCTTTTGACCTCTTCCTCGAATTTATTTTTGTACCCCTCTTTCTCCTTTTGTGCTTCTCGTTCAACCTGTGGTGGGAATTCAACCCGGAATCCTCTTTCCAAGACAATCGCTTCCATCTCTGTGTTATTTTCACCTTTTTTCCCAATTTCCTTTACGATTTTCCCCTCGAGTGAGTCCCAATTAACAATCTCTACCAGGACTTTGTTGCCCTCTTCCACACTCTTCTTATTTGGTAAAAAAATATCTACGTATAATCTTTTGTCGTCTGGGACCACATAAGTTTTACCGTCGTGTTTTTCAACCACTCCCACAAATTCGTTTTTTGCGCGCTCCAAAATCTTCTCGACTTTGCCTTGTTTTCTACCTTTCATCTTCTCTCCAGTAAGTGAGATCTCTACTCTATCGCCATGCAGAGCCTTATTTAGATTTCCTGGTTGAATTTCAATGGATTCTTCTTTTATTATTTTGCCCTTTTCGTTTTCAATGTTAAAAAAACCAACACCTTTTGTGTTGACACTTATCGGACCAACCAGAATCTTTTTCTTTGTCATTTTGGCTAAATATAACAGTTAATTGACTATAATTCAATGTTTTGTTAGGATTCGAGAACCATTGTTGGGAATAATGAGTAACCCAGGTGCGATAATTTCGAGGAAAAAATTAAGCTTGAGGATGGAAACGTACAATCGTATGATTGACTGACAAAACATAATTTTTTACCGAAACTTTTGTGGCTGGGTACTCACTTTTTGTTTCTCTTTCTTAATCTTATTCCCAACAATGGTTCTCATATATGTTAAAAATACGTCTTCAACGAGTAGGCAGAGCTCATGAGCCATCTTACCGGCTTGTTTTGACTGATTCCAAAAACTCCACAAAAAGTGGAAAATTCTTGGAAGTCTTGGGGAATTATGATTCCAGAGCCGGTGAAAAGCTTAGTTTCAATGCAGACCGAATTAAATACTGGATAAAAAGTGGTGCTCAAGTTACAACTACTGTTCACAATCTTTTGATTAGCCAAAAAATAATTGAGGGTAAGAAAATAAACGCTTTACCTAAGAAAAAACCAATTAAGAAAGAATCTGAAGCGCCGGCTGCCGGGGTGGAGGCAGAGGCAAGTCTAGACTCTGGTGTAAAAAGCTCAGAAGTGGTTGAGGAAGTTCCTGAAAAAACAGAAGAGAATACTCCTACTGCATAATTTATTTGACTTTTTGATTTTTGTTTATTACAATATTTCTGTTAGGTATTAGTATTAACTGAACGACTTTTATGGAATCTGACGTAAAATTTCTAGAATTTGTTGTCAAAGCTTTAGTGGAGCATCCCGAGGACGTAAAGATCACTAGAACTGTAGATGAAATGGGGGTTCTAATGTCACTTGATGTAAACAAGGACGATATGGGCAAGATAATTGGCAGGGAAGGAAATACTGCCAAGGCCATAAGGACACTACTTCGAGTTGTGGGTATGAAAAATAATGCTCGGGTGAATCTAAAGATAAATGAGCCAGCCGGGATGGAGTCCCAGAAGCCAAGTGCTTCGAAGAGTCTTGACGAAGCAATGAATGATTTGAAGCTATAAATCAAAAGATCCGCGCAGAGCGGATCTTTTGATTTACTTGATTTATGTACGATAGTGTAGTTTAATTCCAGTGGAGGTGAGTAGTGCGATTCTATCTCGTCGTTTTTCTTCTGATGACAGGTGCGTGTACGGCCGCAAAACCGAAATCAGTAATTCGTCCTGCCCCAACACCTGAAGCACCCCGTGCCGTCAGCTCTGACACAGGCGAGTGGGCTTTTGATCTTGATGGCAAGGCGGTGAAGTTCACGGAGATCGATACGAAGACCTGGGAAGCTCGTTGCGGATCGTGTCACTGGATGCAAGGGCCTCCGAAGACGAAGAAGTAAGTAAGGACAAGGAGCGCTTATGCGCTCCTTAGCCATATCATGTCTATATAAATGAATTTTCATATAATTACCCTTTTTCCAAAAGCTTTCGACTCATATCTAAATGAGTCAATTATCTCGCGGGCGATTGGTAATAAACCCCGACGCCAGAAGGGATCGGGGTCCCGACCGAAAGCGTCGGGAAAAATAAAAGTAAATTTTTATAATCCTAGAGATTACGTAGAAAATAAGTGGACTAAATCCGCTAAAGGCGGATCGTCCGACCAGCGAAGCTGGTTTAGGAAAAGAGTGGATCAGAAACCATACAGTGGTGGTCCAGGGATGGTTATTCAAGCATTGCCAACAATAAAAGCAGTTGAAAGAGCAATAATGAAAGCAAGGAAAAATAGGAAGGCAAAAATAAAAATTGTTTTTTTCTCACCCGGAGGTAAACAATTTACGACAGGTTATGCAAAGACTACCGCAAAGAAATTTACAGATATTATCTTGGTTTGTGGTAGATACGAAGGGATTGATGCCAGAGTAAAAAAGGTATTCAAAATGGAAGAGATTTCTGTTGGTCCATATGTTCTAACTGGAGGAGAATTACCAGCAATGGTTTTTCTTGATTGTATTTCGCGCCAAGTAAAAGGGATTTTAGGCAATTTCTCATCTCTTGAGGAATCTCGCGTCTCAAGTCATGATGTTTATACTCGACCGGAGGTTTTTACATATAAAGGTAAAAAATATCGAGTTCCAAAAGTCCTTCTTTCAGGAGATCACAAAAAAATAGAAGATTGGAAGCTTAGGTCTAAATAATCTTGTTGACCCGTGTTACGAGAAGAGCCTTGGGAGCGCGACTGGCGTGAGCACGAGGAATTTTTCAGCAGAAAAATATCCGTGCTCTTCGAGAAATACGGGGGAGAAAAAGATTAAATATCTTTCTCATCATCTTTTTCGAAAAGCAATCTATCTAGGCGGGCTCGCCCAGCGAACTTCTCGTCGCCTTCGCTCCTGCGAAAGGCTTTTCTCAAAAAATGCTTCAACGATATTTAAAATATCTCATTTTGCCTTCATGAATTTTAGTGTATGATGGTACGGTATGAAAATTATTGAAGTAAAGGGCGTCACGAAAAAATTCGGTGATTTTACAGCAGTCGATAATATTACTTTCGAGGTTGAAACTGGAAAGGTCTTTGCATTTCTTGGACCAAACGGAGCAGGCAAGACAACCAGCATAAAAATGTTAACTACGCTCCTTCATCCAACTACAGGTTCTATTAAATTGAACAACTTTGACGTAGTTTCTCATCCCGGCGAGACGAGGCATTCGTTCGGGATTGTTTTCCAGGATCCATCTTTGGACATAGAACTAACTGCTTACGAGAACATGCAGTTTCATGCGGTGTTATATGGTATGAAAAAATCAGTTTATGAACCAAGAATAAAAGAACTCATGGGGTTAGTTGAGCTTTGGGATAGAAAGGATTCTCTGGTCAAGGATTACTCAGGTGGAATGAAAAGACGTCTAGAGATTGCAAGGGGTCTACTACATCATCCCAAAGTTCTATTTCTCGATGAGCCAACCCTAGGTCTTGACCCCCAGACCAGAAATCATATCTGGGATTACATAAAGAATCTCAACAAAAAAGAAGGTTTAACAGTTTTCTTTACTACTCACTATATGGATGAGGCGGACAAAGTGGCTGACACCATTTCTATTATTGATCACGGTAAGATAATTTCCTCCGGCACATCAGCCGAACTTAAACAGAAGACTGGAGCAGCTACACTTGAGGATGCATTTTTGAAACTAACAGGACACACTGTTCGAGAGGAAGCTGGTACAGCAAAAGATCAAATGCGCCAGGCACGCCAAATGTGGCAAGGCAGGAATAGATAAAATATATGAACGCAATATACATACTTTGGCTAAGACAACTTAAGAGATACATCCGTTCCAAACAAAGAATCTTTGCATCCCTTGCCCAACCACTTCTTTTTCTTTTTGCTTTTGGCTACGGCTTTGGCTCGATTTTTGCTAAAGCAGGCGGAGGTAATTATATAAATTTTTTGGCGCCAGGGATTATTGCTATGTCGGTCATGTTTACTGCTGTTTTTTCTGGCATTGAAGTAATTTGGGAGAAACAGTTCGGTTTTTTGAAAGAAACTTTAGTTGCTCCTGTCACTAGATTTAACATAATGCTTGGAAAAACTTTAGGCGGAGCAACAGTTGCTTTTATTCAAGGATTAATTGTTCTCATTATTACTTTTTTTGTCGGTTTCCGGGCAGGGCTAATCGAAATTCTAATTGCTTCAGTGTTTATGTTTCTCTTGGCCATCTTGTTTACTGCTTTTGGTACTGCTATTGCTTCTAAACTCGATGATATGCAAAGTTTTCCTCTCATTATTAACTTTATTGTAATGCCGCTTTTCTTTCTATCCGGTTCTATTTTCCCTGTTCAAGGTTTGCCCACTGTTTTTGAATATATTGTAAAATTTAACCCACTAACTTATGCAATCGATGGGATCCGTGGTTCTCTGGGCGTTGCTCACGCTTTTTCTTTAGCTAAAGATTTTGGGGTAATAGTGGTGATTTCTATAGTATGTGTTTGGGTCGGCGCCCATTTCTTCAAAAAGATTGAGGCATAACTAACTAATGTTAAAATAGCAGGATGTTGCAACACGAGGCACTCGACATTTTAAAGATGGGCAAAAACGTGTTTCTCACTGGTCCGGCGGGAAGTGGCAAGACTTTTGTGTTGAACTCTTATATCCAATACTTAAAATCTCACGGTGTGGATGTGGCAGTCACTGCTTCAACAGGAATTGCAGCAACACACCTTGGTGGCCAGACAATTCATTCCTGGTCAGGACTCGGCGTAAAAGGTCTTCTTACTGATTACGACATTGAAAATATGATGGAGAAGGCTTATCTTTATAAAAGATTTCAAAGAACCAAGGTATTGATTATCGATGAGATATCTATGATTCTGCCGAATACTTTGGACATGGTGGACTGGATTTGCCGGGAGATGAAAAAAAATCATGCACCTTTCGGGGGCATGCAAGTAATAGTCTGTGGGGACTTTTTCCAACTACCACCTATTTTTAAAAATGAAGTTCCGCCGGGGGTGCCTCGTTTCGCTTATGAATCCGAAAGTTGGAAGAATGCAAAACTTACTGTCTGTTATATTTCGGAACAGCACAGGCAAAAAGATGGAGTTTACTTAGGAATTCTAAATCAAATTCGAAATAATTCTGTATCAGGAAAAACAGTGGAACTTTTGAATGGTAGGTATAAAAAAGATATAGAACACCTGGGTGAATTTACTAGACTTTACACTCACAACGAAGATGTCGATACCGTAAATAACAGGCACTTAAGTTTAATCCCCGGGGAGCCAAAAGTATTTAGAATGTCTTGGAAGGGTTCTCAAGTTATTGCTCAATCTCTTATAAAAAGCTGCCTATCTCCCGAGACTTTAGAATTAAAAGTTGGAGCTAAAGTAATGTTTACCAAAAACAAACTAGATGGCGGCTATGTTAATGGCACAATGGGCAAGGTCTTAGAGTTTAATTCTTTCGGTGATCCAGTGATAGAGACCACAAGTGGCATGAGATTTCCTGTTTCAACGGAGTCTTGGAAGATAGAAGAAGAAGGAAAAATAAAAGCGGAGATAATTCAATTACCACTTCGACTTGCCTGGGCGATTACTGTTCACAAGAGCCAAGGTATGTCACTTGATTCTATGGAAGTAGATTTATCCAAGGCATTTGAGAGAGGTATGGGTTATGTTGCGCTTTCTCGGGTGAGATCTCTTGAGGGAATAAGACTACTGGGGCTTAATGAAACATCTCTTCTTATCGACGAAAATGTTCTGGAGATGGATAAAAAATTTAAGGAAAAGTCCAACGATTCGGCACTCACTTTAGAGGCTATGTCAAAAAAAGAGATAGAAGAAATCCAAGAGGAGTTTCTGAGAACGATTGAGCCAGAAGAAAAAATATTAATAAAAAGAAAGGCTAAATCAAATTTGAAAAATTTGATCGCCCGATCCAGCGAAGCTGGATTTAGGGAAAAAGGATTAAATAAAAGTACACATGATATTACTAGAGATATGTTGGCAGGTGAAATACCACTAGATGAAATTGCCAAGAAAAGAGGAGTAAAACAAGAAACAATAGTTTCTCACATCGAGGATTTAATTGCTGAAAATAATTGTCCAGACATTACTTATTTAAAAAGAGAATTGAAGCGTACTGAATTTGAAGATATTTTGGATGCATTTGAAAAAGTAGGCACTACCACGCTTTCACCTGTTTTTAACCTACTTTCCAGGCAAAAAAAGAAACCTACTTATTTGAAACTTCGGCTGGCGAGATTGTTTTTAAATTCTTGACTCAGGACTGATTCGGCGTAGATTTATAGATGGATCATAGTCCCGTCACAGAGCGGGGCATAACAAGGAGAGAGACGATGGAAAAGACAACTGATGCTGTGGTTCCCCGTACACTTTCTGGTCGTCCAGTTCGGCCGATTGATAGTTGGAACGAGTGGCTGGCTCATTGGGATAACTGTAAGACAGCAGAAGAGATGATCGGTCTCCTGCATGCTGGCTTTCGTGTCTCGATTGGCCCCCCGTACTATGGTGCGCACGAATACGATCCCATCGACCGAGTGATTCTCTATCTCGAAATCGCCGACGGCTGGTGGAACTCTGATCTCCTGCGTAACTCCAGTGATGAGAGGTACCAGGAAATTCAGTACGACTTCGGTCGCGACCAGCACGGCAATAACCAGAAAAGGTCAGCGAGTGAGATGAGACAGATCGTAGCTCGCAAGGCCTTCGATGTTCTATGTCAGGACTTCTTTCGGGTGGATCTGCATGCGGGTCGGCAGGGTTTTGCCGGGGACTGGAGGAGAGTTGTTGCTTCGGAAAAACTCTTTCCGGTTATCCTGAATTTCTTCCGGGCAACCGAAAC
This sequence comes from uncultured Candidatus Saccharibacteria bacterium, assembly GCA_964576615.1. GTDB lineage: Bacteria > Patescibacteriota > Minisyncoccia > Phycocordibacterales > DATDWN01 > C7867-006. The sequence goes on along the minus strand of CAZNUU010000002.1, from coordinate 26,634 downwards.
GAGGTCCTCACGGCAAGTAGAGGTTCGCAACCTCTCGCTCTACGGAGACGTCGCACCACTGGAGAAGTTGGCACGGCAGTTCCTTCTAGGTCTCGTGAGTTTCATTTGGGATTACAAGAGTTTGGTGGAGCAGTACGGTGGAACTGATCCCAGTCGGGTCAAAGCGAGGGAGGAAGAGGAGAGACTCGTAGCTCGACTCACCGAAGCAAAGCCCTGGACAATCGAGGTCCTGAGCTTTCTCGGTGAACTCGACTTACTCTGGAGGTGGGAGCTCGATGAGCCGAGTCTCGACAAGCTTCGCGAGCTTGCTCTGAGAGCGGAACTTTCTACACGTTTAGTGCTCAACTCCAGAAGGGCGAAGACCATCGAGGAGGCGTCAGTCGCCGGTTCGCGAGCAGCACAATTCCTCATCCTCTATCGCTTTGATGTGGAGGAGAGGAAGAGGCTCAAGGCGGTTCTGGAGGCAGAACAGCAAAAGGTAGCTGCAGAGCGCCGTATCCGTGAGCTTTCAACAAGCAAGTAGTTCTTAGGGGGCGGTCTTCGAAAGGAGACCGCCCTTAACTTATCCACAGCTGGATTGTTGACAGGTGAACTGTAGTTCACTTATTATATTTGTATATAAGTAACTAGAAAAAATATGAGTAAATATAGAGCAGAAAAAGCATTGAGGAGGGAGTTGGAAAATTTAAACGAAGTTATCGATCATAAAATTATTCGTGGACTTGCTTATGGTAGGGAAGCCAGAAGACATAAGTTTGTTTTAAGAAGTATATGGCACTTGCGCAGGGCGAGTGAACCAAGTTGGTTTAGAAGAGCATTTGTCTAAAATAAAATGAGTAACGAAAAATATTTAACATACAAACAAAAAATTCTTTCTTTTTATAGGAAACATAGACGCATGCCAGGATACAAAGAGATCATGGCCATAGTTGGTTTCAAATCTAAAAACGCTGTCTACAAACTCATAAATAAAATGGTTGACGATGAAGTCATCCAAAAAGATTCCAATGGTAGGCTAACTCCCATAAAAATTTTTGGCGGCGTGCCGCTTTTAGGGTTAGTGGAAGCAGGAATCCCTACAATAGCTGAGGAAGACAGATCAAATACAATGAGCCTGGATGAATATTTAGTCGGAGATAAACAGGGAGTCTATCTTTTGGAGGTTAAGGGGGACTCAATGATTGATGAAGGTATTCGCGAGGGGGACTTGGTTTTGGCTGAAAGAAAGGGTGAAGCCAAAGATGGCGATATTGTGATCGCTGAGGTTGATGGGGGTTGGACGATGAAGTACTTTAAAAAGAAAGGCAATTCAGTTTACCTCAAGGCTGCGAATAAAAATTATTCTCCAATTTATCCGCAGTATGATATGAAGGTGGCAGCGATTGTGAGGGGAGTAATAAGGAAGTATTAAATTCTGGAAATGAAATGCCATCCGAGATTTCTCTCGGATGGCAGGTGCTTAGAGTACTCTTACCCACCAGGCGTGTTCGGGGTATCGACGCCGCTGGAATTCTCGTACGAAGCCGCCACTTTTGATGACTGCTCTGGTGGCAGTCCAGAAGATGGACTCGCTGGGGTTTTCCTCGGAATAGCCTTGGCCACTTTCTGTTCTCACAGTGACGACTATCTCGATTCCTTGAGGATAGAGGATGATCTCGCGTTGGAGCCAGGTTACATCGTCCTCTACCGAGAGGGAGACAGGCATTGCAGAGACTGCCCTGAAGTCGAAGATCGAGTCTTCGAGCAAGTGCTGCTTGAACAGTTCTGCGAGAGCGAGCAAGGCAGTTCTTTCCGAACGATTGAACGTTTTTCTAAATGGTGCCACGTTCTCTCCTTTGGCCTCATTGGCCATTTAATCCTCAGGCTGGAGCAGCATTGAGGAAACCAAATTTAAGCTATAATAATTTATTGCATAAGTCAAAGTGAAAAACAAAATTTTAGATCAACATTTTTTTGACAGGAATTCAATTCTCGTTGCAAAAGATTTGATTGGTAAGTTTTTAGTTAGAAAGATTGGTCGTAAGACTAACAAATACAAAATCATCGAGACTGAAGCATACGAGGGATTTAAAGACAAAGCATCCAAGGCTCATAGAGGGCAAACTCCAGGTAATACTCCTATGTTTTCAGGTTCAGGGACTATTTATGTTTACTTTACTTATGGGATGCATTTCATGGTAAATATTGTCTGCGGCAAAGTTGGTCATCCTGCAGCAGTTCTTATAAGGGGAGTTGAGGGAATAGTTGGTCCAGGTCGATTAACCAAAAAACTTTCAATTGATAGGGCTTTAAATCAAAAGATTTTGAGCAAGAAGTCCTGCTTATGGATTGAAGATGGTAAACTTCCTAATAACCAAAAAATAATTCGGACACCTCGAATCGGGATAGATTCATCTGGTCCCATTTGGTCAAAAAAATTATACAGATTTGTTTTGAAATAAAATGAAATCGAATTTTAAAGAAAAGGTCTATGGTGTGGTAAGGAAAATTAAAAGAGGCAAAACCTTGACCTACAAGGAAGTAGCCAAAAGAGCCGGAAGGCCTAAGGCTTTTAGAGCAGTAGGGAATATTCTAAACCAGAATTATGATCCCAAGATCCCATGTCACAGAGTCGTAAGGTCTGATGGAAAGATTGGGGGTTATAATCGAGGACGAAACAATAAGCTGAGACTGTTGATAAAAGAGGGGGCATTAGTTGTATAATACTTGTATTACTAACTTAGTTTAAAACAATGTTATCTATAATCGTTGCTGCAGTTGTGGTTTTTGCATTCGGAGCACTCTGGTTTACTTTTTTGTTTGGTAAAACATGGGCCAAGCTCATGAATTTTCCACCTGACATGATGTCTGGGGGAAATAAGGGTATGGCCAAAGAAATGGCTATAAATTTTCTGGTCGGGCTTTTAAGTGCTTGGGTTGTCTCTTATTTGTATCCAGAGCTTCTTGCTACTTCGTTTATGGAGTTTGCAAAAGTAATTGTTATTATATGGCTGGGTTTCAGTTTCCCAATATATGTAAATCAAGCTTTGTGGGAGAAGAAATCCTGGAATCTAGTCTGGCTTAATACTGCCTACGGCATTATCTATTTTCTTTTAGCTTCCGGAGTTATCTATTACATGCAAAGTTAATTTTCCAAATTTGGCGAAATAGCTTTTGGCAAAAGAATAAGGCGCAGGATTTAGTCCTGCGCCTCTTCGTCCTTTTTCCTCTGGGGACCTGCCTGCATGATCACTACAAGTGCAGGAGCAGCAATCGCGATTTGAATCGCAATGATCGCCAGGGTAAGGGCTGACCTCACTTCTGGTGGCATAAATCCTCCCCGTATCTTCATGAACTATACTTTATATATGCGTTAATGTCTAATCGCGACCTGGTGAGTAAAGTAGGTAATTGTGGATAAACTATTTGACACATTTGACAGGATATAAGCCATTGTATATACTTGGAGTTCACCTTTACATGATTGAGTTTTGGCAGAAGTAAAGAGAATGCAATGTATTTTTATTGGGTCTATTGGTTCTCAACTATTTTTTACGTTAACTATTAATAATTAAACTTCAAAAGTAAACCTTGAGAGGGGAAAGGGTCTGCTTTTGTTGATTTTTGTTTTTAATTTAAAACAACACATCATTCTATGACAACGACTCAAACTCGTCCGCAGAAGTTTTTTAGTCGATATAAAAAGCCACTTCAAAAAACTCCCAACTTTGTGGAGTCGCAACTGCAATCCTTCAAATGGCTCATTGAAAAGGGGCTGAAGGAAGTCTTTGATGAGTTTTCTTCTATCAAGGATTATTCTGAGAGAAAATTCACGCTTGATTTTACAGGTTTTGAACTCTCGGATGCAAAATACGATGAGTATTATGCTAAAGATCAAAAACTTTCCTACGAAGCACCACTCAAAGTTAAAGTTAAACTAAAGAATCACGTTCTTGGGACTGAAAAGGAGCAGGAAATCTTTATGGCGGATTTTCCACTTATGACAAACCATGGAACATTCATTATTTCCGGTATTGAAAGAGTAATTGTGCCTCAACTCGCTCGCTCCTACGGAGTATTTTTCACTGATACTGAATCTCGTGGCCGAAAATTGTTTGGAGCAAAAATTATTCCATCTCGGGGAGCCTGGGTTGAAATAGAGTCTGATGCAGAAGGAGTCATTTTTGTGAGAATTGACCGAAAAAGAAAATTCCCAGCCTCCACACTACTTAAAGTCTTTGGTGCCAAAGACAATGATGCGGTAAAAAAACTTTTTAGTGGGGATAAATTTGCCACCACAGCGATAGAAAAGACTCTCCTTAAGGATCACGGCAAGAGTGTGGATGAGGCTTTTATTGAGATTCACAAAAGACTCCGAGATGGTGATTTAGCGACTGCTGAAAATGCAAGAGAATTCGTAAATTCTATCTTCGATCAAGAAAGATATGACCTTTCTCCGGTTGGAAGATACAGGTTTAATAAGAGATTTGAAAAAAAGATGGACGATAAGGAACTCAAGCGAAAAACAATTTCAATTGAGGATATTGTCACAATTATTTCCCACATTGCACTTCTAAATAACACTCCTCATGCCATGGCCGATGACATCGACCATTTGGGTACGAGACGAGTTAGGTTTGTCGGAGAGCTATTCCAGATGCAAATAAGGAAAGGCATGGCTCAGATCAAAAGAAATATCCAGAACAGAATGTCGACTATCGATACGGATGTAACTTTGCCTGTTCAATTCATTTCTCCAAAACCCCTTCAAGCTAGAATCAAGGAATTTTTCACAACCAACCAGTTATCCCAATTCATGGTTCAGGAAAATCCTTTAGCTGAGATTGAAAATCTTCGAACTCTTTCTGCGCTGGGTCAGGGAGGTCTCAATCGTACTCGAGCGGGATTTGAAGTTCGTGATGTTCACACATCTCACTATGGCAGGCTCTGTCCAATTCACACTCCGGAAGGTCCCAACATCGGGCTTGTTTTGCGTCTAGCTATTTATGCCAAGATAAATAGTTTTGGCATGATTGAGACACCATACGCTAAAGTAAAAAATGGCAAGGTCACCGATGAAATTGTCTATCTCAATGCCTCGGAGGAGGAAGGTTTTAGAATTGCGCACGCTGCTACGCCAGTAGATGAAGAGGGCAAAATTCTTTCAGAGGATGTAGAGGTTAGATTTGAGGGAGATCCAAGCACTGTCTCCAAAGACCAAGTCGACTATATTGATGTTGCAACAAATCAGGCATTTTCTATTGCTACTTCAATGATTCCTTTCTTAAATCACGATGAAGCAAACCGAGCACTCATGGCTTCCAATATGCAAAGACAGGCAACACCTTGTATTATTCCTGAGGTTCCACTGGTGGCTACAGGTATGGAAGCTGATGCCCTCAAAGACACTGGTAGATTAATCATTGCCGAAGAGGAAGGTACAGTTACTCACTCAGACGGAACCAGGATTGTGGTTAAAAACAATAAAGGCAAGGAAAAAGAATACAAACTAATAGTATTTAATAGAACAAATGGTTTTACAGCTTTTCATCAAAGGCCAAGAGTAAATGTTGGCGATAAAGTAAAAAGAGGTGAAGTAATAGCCGATACGTCTGCAAGTAAGGACGGTCAGACAGCAATTGGACAAAATATGTTGATTGCGTTTATGTCTTGGTCAGGTTCAAACTACGAAGACGCTATCATTCTTTCCGAGCGGGTAGTAAAAAATTCGAAATTCACTTCGATTCACATTGAAGAGTTTGTGGTTAATGTTCGTGATACCAAACTAGGTCCGGAAGTAACTACTTGTGACATTCCTAACGTGGGTGAGGCCAAACTAAAAAATCTGGCTGAAGATGGGATTGTTCAAGTTGGTGCAGAAGTAAGACCTGGTGATATTTTAGTTGGGAAAATTACGCCAAAAGGTGAAACACAACTAACACCGGAAGAAAGACTACTCCGGTCACTCTTTGGTGAAAAAGCTCACGATGTAAAAGACACATCCAAGCGAATGGAAGGAGGCAAAAGAGGTAGAGTTATAAAAGTTCAGATTTTCTCAAGAGAGAAGGGGGATAAACTTGACTCTGGAATTATAAAAAGAATTCATATTGAGGTTGCAGAGTTAAGAAATGTTTCGGTCGGAGACAAGCTTGCTGGTAGACATGGCAACAAGGGAGTTATTTCTAGAATTCTTCCGGAAGAAGATATGCCGTACATGGAAGATGGAACACCAATTGATGTCATTCTTACCCCGCTTGGTGTGCCCTCTCGTATGAACTTGGGTCAAATTCTAGAACTTCATTTAGGTCTTGCAGCAAACACATTGGGTTATCAAGCTATCGTTCCGCCTTTTGCGGGAGCAACTGGAGAAGAAATAAAAGAAGAGCTTAAGGCTGCTGGGTATAAAGAAAATGGCAAAATGAAACTCTTTGATGGTCGAACTGGAGAAGCCTTCGATCAAGAAGTGGCAGTCGGCTACATGTATATTCTTAAACTTCACCATATGGTGGAAGACAAGATTCACATGAGGTCAATTGGTCCATACTCTCTCATTACTCAGCAACCTCTCGGAGGAAAAGCTCAAAATGGAGGACAGAGATTTGGAGAAATGGAAGTCTGGGCGCTTCTCGGTCACGGTGCTGCACACACTCTCCAGGAAATACTTACGATTAAATCGGATGATATTCAGGGAAGATCCACTGCCTTTGACGCGATTGTTAAGGGTCTACCAATTACTCAGCTCAATACCCCCGCATCATTTAACGTGCTTCTCAACAATTTAAGAGGATTAGCTTTAGATGTTCAGATTAAAAAAGGGTCGAAGGAGTTAACTGGAAGTGAAATTTATTCAAATGCAAGTAACAAAGCGGGAGCTAATAAATAAATTTATGAAAACAAAACTATCTGAAAATCCAAGTGATTTCGAAACTATAGCTCTCAAAGTAGCTTCTCCTGAAAGAATAAAGGAGTGGTCTTTTGGCGAAGTTACCAAGCCCGAGACCATTAACTACAGAACTCAAAGATCTGAGAAAAACGGTCTATTTGATGAAAAAATATTCGGTCCAGATCGGGACTACGAATGCTATTGTGGCAAATACAGAGGAATTAGATACAAGGGAATTATCTGCGAAAAATGCGGTGTTGAAATCACACGTTCAATCGTAAGACGAGAGAGAATGGGCCATATCGAATTGGCTACAGTGGTCTCCCACATCTGGTTTTTGAAGTCGATGCCGTCTCGCATTTCCTTAGTTTTGGGTATTCCGACAAATGATTTAGAAAAAGTCATCTATTTTGCCGGTTACATCGTTACAAAAGTTTCGGAAGAAGACAGAGTAAGATATTTGAAAGATTTAGACTCGGAATACAAAGCTAAGATAAAAACTCTTCAAGACGATAAGACAAAAGAGAAATTAAAGGAGATGCTCCTTTCGGCTAAAAGAGAGATTGAATCGATTCAAGAGGGAAGAGTTTTAGACGAAGTTGAATATTATAACTATGGCATGAAATACGGCACCATGTTTGAAGCTCAAATTGGAGCTGAGGCTATTTATAATATCTTCAAGAAAATTGATCTTAACAAACTTTTGGTGGATTTGACCAAGGACGTCGAAAAAGCTTCGAGTCTGGAATCGGTCAAGATAAATAAAAGAATTGGGCTTATTTCGGCAATGATCAGTTCGAACTCCAGGCCCGAGTGGATGTTTTTAACATCTATTCCAGTTATTCCTCCTGCCCTAAGACCTATGGTTCCGTTAGATGGAGGAAGATATGCCACTTCTGATGTAAACGATCTATATAGACGAGTTATAAATAGAAATAACCGCCTAAAGAAGCTAAAAGAAATTCACGCACCAGACGTTATTTTGCGAAACGAAAAAAGAATTCTTCAAGAAGCAGTGGATGCTCTTATCGATAACTCTATACGACACGGTAGCTCTTCAGGTGCGGTTAACCAATCTCAAAGACGACCACTTAAATCTCTCGCCGATAACTTAAAGGGTAAGCGCGGAATCTTTAGACAGAATCTTTTGGGTAAAAGAGTTGATTACTCGGGCAGATCGGTTATTGTTGTCGGTCCAGATCTTCATTTGGATCAATGTGGATTGCCGAAGCATATGGCTCTTGAACTATTTAAGCCTTTTGTGATATCCGGTCTTCTTAAAAAAGAATTAGCCTACAATATCCGTGGTGCAGGAAAGTTGATTGATGATGGTATTCCAGAAGTTTGGGCAATTCTCGAGGAAGTCATATCGGATAGATATGTTCTTCTAAACCGAGCGCCGACTCTACACAGGCTTGGTATCCAAGCATTTAAACCAATTCTAATTGAGGGCAATGCTATTCAACTTCACCCCCTAGTTTGTTCAGCCTTTAACGCTGACTTTGACGGTGACCAGATGGCAGTCCACGTTCCGCTATCGGACGAAGCCCAACTTGAGGCAAAAGAAATAATGGCTTCGGATAAAAATATTCTAAAGCCAGGTTCCGGTGATCCGACTGTTTCCGCTAAGATGCTCGATATTGTTCTAGGTTGCTACTGGATGACAAAAGAGATTAATGGGGAAAAGGGAGAAGGTAAATTCTTCTCTTCGCCTAACACAGCTATTATGGCGTATGACCTGGGTATAGTTTCCTTTAGAGCAAAGGTAAAAGTCTTGCCAAGTTCTTCTGTAAAGTACAAAGACTTTGGAGGAAAGATTTTTGAGACAACTGTTGGCAGACTTTTGTTTAACTCTGTTTTGCCGAATGACTACCCATTCATTAACGGAGAAGTTAATAAAAAGAAAGTCATAGCACTTGTGGATGACTTAACTGATGCTTACAGTATCGAAAAAATACCGCAAATTATAGACAAGATAAAAGCTTTCGGCTTTAGATATGCTACTCACTCTGGTGTAACTTGGGGTCTAGATGACATTATTATTCCTGAAGGCAAAAAAGATATTATCTCTAAATCAAAAGAGAAGACTGATACCATTCACGATCACTTCAATCAAGGACTCATTTCTAAGGAAGAGAGATTGAGACAGACAATTGAGATTTGGCACGGCGCAAAAGCTGATGTAGAAAAGCTTATGCCGGAAACTCTGCCAAAAAATGGCTCCGTCATCGACATGGTTTCTTCGGGGGCCAGAGGAACCATGGGTAACATTACTCAAATGGCAGGTATGAAGGGGCTTATCACTAACACGGCCGGAGAAACGATTGAATTTCCGATTATCTCCTGTTCCAAAGAAGGTCTTACTCCACTTGAATACTTTATTACCACCCACGGTGCCAGAAAAGGTCTAACTGATACGGCTCTAAACACCGCAAAGTCCGGATATCTTACCAGAAAAATGTTCGTTGTGGCGCAAGATACTATTATTACGGAGGATGATTGTGGCACCAAGGATGGAGTCATCATTGATAAATATGCAGTCTCGGAGATGGAAACTCCCATCGCAAAACACATTAAAGGAAGATTTTTAGCTCAGGACGTTACAACTAAAGATGGCAAGGTCTTGTACAAGAGAGGCGATCTGCTCTCCAAAAAAGATGCACAAGCAATCGAAAATGCTGGCATCACATCTGTCTCGGTTAGGTCTCCACTTTCTTGTAAAACTCTAAACGGTATTTGTGTTAAGTGCTACGGTACTGATCTTGGTAAAAATAAGATAGTTGAACTTGGGGAAGCGGTGGGAACAGTTGCTGGTCAAGCGATCGGTGAGCCTGGAACCCAACTTACTATGAGAACTTTCCACGCTGGAGGAACTGCTTCGGTTGGGGGGGATATTGTCTCCGGTTTGCCTCGAGTAGAGGAACTATTTGAGAAGCGAAAACCAAAAAATCCTGCGGTGGTAGCTTCGGTTTCAGGTACAGTTTCAGATATAAAAGTTACCGAGAAAGAAAAGATAATTACAGTTACCCCAAATATTGAAGATAGGACAAAATCAAAAGACAAAATTGAATATTCGGTTTCTCTCAACCGAACGTTATTCGTCAAAGTCGGTGATGAATTTAAAAAGGGTGATTTACTTACTGATGGTAGTGCAGATATCGACGAGCTATTCAAGTACGCGGGCAAAGACAAAACAATTGATTATATTATTCACGAAATCAATAAGCCGTATGAACTTCAGGGGGAGACAGTATCCAGAAAACATATCGAAACAATCGTAAGACAAATGTTCTCAAGGCGAAAAATTAAATCTGCGGGGGACACAGTATTTTTGGAAGGAGATATCGTTGAAGTCGCATTCTTATCTGAGGAAAATAATAGAGTCAAAGCCTTGGGTAAAGAAGAGGCAAAATCTGAGCCTATTGTTATGGGGATAACAGAAGTCTCTCTTTCTCGAAAGAGTTTCCTAGCTGCTGCGTCCTTCCAACATACTACAAGGATGCTCATCTCAAGTGCCATAAGAGGTACTGCCGATAAACTTTCAGGTTTAATGGAGAATGTAATCCTAGGAAGACTTATTCCAGCTGGAACTGGTTTCAAGGGATCGAAGAAAGCTCAGATGGTCTCAGATTTGCGGGATAGTCGTCCACAGGTTTACGAAGAGAGAAATTACTAAGCCGTTTTCGAGTTGATTTTAGTTTAGTTAATTTAACATTTCAAATGTCCTCTTCAGTAGAAGAAATAAAATCAAAAATAGATATTGTCACCCTGGTCGGCTCTTACATTAAGCTGGAAAAAGCCGGGGCGAACTTTAAGGGTAAGTGTCCATTTCACAACGAAAAGACACCTTCCTTTTTCGTCTCGCCAGATAGAGGCAGTTACTATTGTTTTGGTTGCCAATCTAAGGGTGACATTTTTACTTTTGTGGAGGAATTCGAGGGACTCGATTTCGTGGGGGCCTTAAAAGTTTTAGCTGACAGGGCAGGAGTTAAATTAGAAAAATATAACAGAGGTGAGAAAAGTCACAAAGATGGTCTTTATTCACTAATGGATCAGGCTGTCTTTTTCTACCAAAGGAAACTAGAAGACAATAAAAAGGCCACGGATTACTTAAAGAAAAGAGGCTTAAACGAAGAGGCCATAAAAGAATTTCGTTTGGGTGTCTCAGTTAATGAATGGCGTGATTTATACGATCATTTCAAAGAGAAGAACATAACTGAAGGCGATATGCTAGAGGTCGGTTTAATCAAGAGAAAGGATGAAATGGGCAAGCAATCGACGTATTACGATACATTTAGAGGCAGAATAATGTTTCCAATCAATGATTCTTCTGGGCGAGCCGTAGCTTTTTCCGGGAGAATTCTGGTAGATGAGCCAAACTCCCCTAAATATCTAAATAGCCCAGAAACATCATTATTCAACAAATCAGAAATTCTTTTTGGTTTAGATAAAGCCAAGACAGAAATAAGAATAAAAGATTACTCAATTTTAGTTGAAGGCCAAATGGATCTTCTCATGCTCCATCAGATCGGCATAAAAAATACAGTTGCATCTTCAGGCACAGCTCTTTCCGAGAATCACCTAACCAAACTGCGAAGACTATCTAATCGGATAATCATGGCTTATGACGGAGATAATGCAGGCTTTCTGGCTTCAAATAGAAGTGCTCATATCGCGCTTTCGCTTGGCATGGAGCTCAAAATAGCTGCAATGCCGCAAGGCAAAGACCCTGCTGAACTTGCCAAAGAGAATCCAGCTCTCCTAAAAGAATGTTTGAAGAAGTCAAAGCATATTATTGACTTTTATACTGATACTCTGGTCGAGAGAAAACTAGAAGCACGAGAACTTGGCCAAGAGATAAGAAAAAATGTATTACCTTACGTTGCCAATCTCCAGAGCATGATTGAGAAATCTCACTTTATAAAAGAAATCGCCAAGAAAACTTTTATTAAAGAAGAGGCGCTCTGGGATGATCTCAAAAATACTAGTGGGAATGTAACCAGGGCAGAAGTTAAAGCAGAGATTTCGCCGCCCAAAAGAAGGACGGAGGCAATTGAAAGAAAAGTTTTAGGTTTTCTCTTGTGGCAGAAAGGAAGTAAGAAGAAAGTAGAAGGGGTAGACGTAGTGAAACTAGATAAAAAAGTAAGCCATATTCTTGGAGAAAGGAGAGAGGGGTTAGAGAAAGAATTTCAAAAAGAAAAGGACGCCACAATATTTGAGATGGAAAGTTATTTTGGAGGCAAAGGCAATGTAAAAGAGGAAATAGAGGAATTAACCAAAGGGCTTGAAGAAGAGAATTTAAAAAAGGATTTAACAGATACCATGGGACTCTTGCAGAAAGCCGAGCAAGAGAAAAACAAGGAAAAAATTGGCAAATATTTAAAACTTTTTCAAACTATTTCACAGAAACTTAATGAAATAAAGCATTATGGCAAAACATAAAGCAAAATCAAAAAAGAATAAGAAAAAGGTATCTAAGAAAATTAGAGCCAAGAAGACAAAGAAGCCTGCCCGCGCAGGCGGGACTCATGCGCCAAGACTTCGTGGTCGCAAAAAAAAGTCTGGATCAGCTCTTATTAAGAGTGTCTCGGGAAATAAACCTCAGGTTAAACTTAAAAAATCTGACAGACAATCTCAGGGCATGCAGAGACTCATCCTCAAAGGTAAGGAGCGTGGCTATGTTACTTATGATGAAATCTTGAAGGAATTTCCAACAGTAGAGGAGGACATCATCTTCCTGGATGATTTGTATGAGAAGCTTTCAACTAGCGGCATAGACATCCTGGAAGGTGGTGGTCTTCTGGATCAAGCCACAAATGAAGAATTAATTTCTAAAAAATACACATATGGTCGGGGGGGAGAATCATCCTACGATTCCATCCAGATGTATTTGAAGGAAATTGGCCAGTACCAGCTTATCTCAGGTGCGCAGGAGAAAGAACTTGCCCGTAGGATCCAAAAAGGTGATGAAGAAGCAAAAAACTTACTTGCTCGAGCAAACTTAAGACTCGTTGTCTCGATTGCTAAAAAATATGCAAACAGATCTGCGGACCTAACACTTCTTGATCTTATTCAGGAGGGGAACTTGGGTCTGTTTAAGGCTGTAGATAAATTCGACTGGACCAAAGGTTATAAATTTTCAACTTATGCAACTTGGTGGATAAGGCAGGCAATTACACGCGCTCTGGCAGATCAATCTCGCACAATTCGCGTGCCGGTTCACATGGTGGAGACAATTGCTAAATACAAACAGGTGGTGAGACGCCTTGCCCAGGATCTGGGTCGAGATCCCCTGCCAGAAGAGATTGCCACAGAAATGAATCTTTCGGTGGATAAAATTTATACTATAGAAAAAATAGACCAAGCCACACTTTCCCTCGATGCACCTGTGGGAGAAGAAGGTGAGGATTCCAAATCCAAACAAGGGGACTTTATTGCAGATGATAAAATTCTTTCCCCTGATCAAGAATCAGCTCGCAGGATTGTTTCCGATCAAGTCCGTGAGATCCTAAATGACCTTCCTGAGAAAGAAAGGAAGATTTTAGAGCTGCGACATGGTTTAGTTGATGGCGTTACACACACTCTGGAAGAAGTTGGTAAAGAATTTGGTGTTACTCGAGAACGTATTAGGCAGATTGAAGCAAAGGCGCATGAGAAGATAAGGCAGCACGAAAAAATAAATCGATTGAGAAACTACTACTAAATCTCTTTCTCGTCATAATTTTGAGACCGCTCGCTTTTCCAGCTGAAAGCTCTCTTAATCCTCGGCTGCAATTTGTCAATGAGCTCTCGCTTTGCTCGAGACGTTGACAAAACCATGCTTGCAGCCTGTGGGGTCTCAAAATTATGATTCGACGAGATTTAGTAAAAAGTCCTTATTTTCAAGGCTGTTTTATGCTTGACTTTATATAATATATATGTAATAATTTAGAAAGGAGGTTAGAATGACCAAGAGAAAGGCCCTGGTTATTGGGGCGTACGTTGTCGTCGGCGTGTTTATGTTCGTAGCGGCGGTGAACAGGCTGGGTTCTGAGATCATCGCCGCGAACAAGAAGGAAGCTGCCGAGTACTTCGGTCGCATCCTCAAGCCCACCAAGTTCGTCGATTTCGAGGCGGACAGGAAGTGGACGATCGTGCAGATCGAGCAGGTCTCACCCCGACTCACCCGTGTCGTCGTCGCGCGCGATGATGACGAACCAGATTTCCATGTCTTGTTCTCCGCGTGGCTCCCGGACAACCGGGAGGTGCACATCGGTGACGTCGTAAAGCTCGTCGACCTGCAATCGGGGTCGATCCTGCCGATGCGCACGCTGAAGTAGGCCGCCATCTCACTGGAAGTTCTCAAAGCCGCTTGTTCGAAAGGACAGGCGGCTTTTGTCGTGCTTGACATCAATCTACTAAATGTGTTACTATAGTAACAGAAGGAGACACGATGAACGTGTATCAGTGGGCAAGCGTCATCTTGGCGCTCTGCCTCTACATCCCCTTGGATCGACAAATCCTGAGGGGAGAAATCACTCAGAACCTTGCCACATTCATTTTGTGGGGATCGCTGGATGCCGTAGCAGGCGCCTCGATCTACGTACAAGGGGGTGGTAACTACCAATTACCATTCGCCTACGTCCTCGGGTGTTCCACGGTCCTCGTGAGCATTCTGAGGAGTCGAAACTACAGTTGGACAAAGGTGGAGACTCGAGTAAGTCTTGCCGTCGTCGCATTGTCGATCGGTTGGTGGATCATGGTCTACGTCGAGCATAACGCTTGGCTAGCCACCATCCTCTCTACACTGGCTGTAGTTGCCGCCGGTCTGCCCCAGCTTCGAGATTCATGGCGAGATCCATCGAAATCTCCGCTGGAGATCTACATTGGCTACGTTGTCGTCAACGCACTTTCAACAATTGGCGGCAAAGGGTGGTCAGTCGAGGAGAGGTTCTATCCAGGCTTTTGTCTTCTCCTTTGTGCCACGATCGTGGGCGCCTCCATGCGAGGGATGACGATCAAGTCGGCGATAGAGCGGGCGAAGGCGGATCTGCGAATTGTTCGTGATCTTTTCAGGAGAATGTTCCACGAAGAGCCATGGCAGCTCGAGCTTTAAAGAGGGTCTCGTGAAGGTGGGTTGGTTTCCAACCCACCGACACGAGACTTTTTTCGTCTACCGTGGATTTCAGATTAAATCTTTTTGGAACATCCGCAGACGCTGAGCTTGGTGTAGTCAATGACCTGAGCTCGCGAAGGCTCTTGACGACAAGGCGTCGAGGACCGAACGAGGCTTTCGCTGGAAAAGCCGAGTGTTTCCAAAAAGATTTAATCTGAAACACCTCCATGCTATTCTATGGTTATGCCGAAGACTATTATAGAAAAAGGTTTTGAAGATAGGTATAAAAACCTAAATCCTGATCAAAAAAAGGCAGTTGATACTATCGAAGGTCCTGTCTTAGTTATTGCCGGCCCTGGGACTGGCAAGACAGAAATTTTAACTTTACGTATTGGAAATATTTTAAGGCAGACCGATACCCAACCAGAGAATATTCTAGCCCTGACTTTTACAGACGCTGCAGCAGGGAACATGAGGAGACGCCTCTCGGAATTAATTGGTCCAAGAGCATACAGAGTAAACATAGAAACATTTCACTCATTTTGTAACAAAGTTATAAAAGATTACCCAGAATATTTTGATACGATAATTGGCTCGTCCAATATTACTGAAGTTGAAAGCATCGCAATTTTGGCTGAGCTAATAAACACACTAAAGTTAGATATTTTGAAACCCTGGGGAGAACCGTTTTATTACATTCGAGATATTTATAGAAAAATCGAGGAGTTGAAACGAGAAGCTGTAACACCTGAAAAATTTACCAAACTTGTTGCAGAAGAAGAGAGATTTTTTAAAAACAGGGATGATTTGTATCACGAAAAAGGCTCATATAAGGGCAAGATGAAAAGTGAGCATATAAATTTCCAGAGAGTTTTAGAGAAGAACAAAGAACTTACCATGGTTTACGATGCCTATCAGGATATTTTACAGGAAAGGCGTTTCTATGATTTCAGTGACATGATAATCGAAGTTCTCCAAGCGATGGAAACACACAATGATTTAAAGTTATCGCTTCAAGAAAATTATCAGTATATTCTAGTAGATGAACACCAAGATACTAATAATGCTCAAAATAAAATACTAGAAATTCTTCTAGATTTTCACAAGGATCCGAATATTTTTATTGTGGGAGATGAGAAGCAGGCGATTTTCAGGTTTCAAGGTGCATCCGTGGAGAACTTTAACTATTTCAAGGGGCTTTATCCCAAAGCTAAAATTATCACCCTTACATCTAACTATCGTTCGGGTCAGAATATATTAGATGCCGCGCATTCTTTAATTGCGGGACATGCACCTCTTAAATCTCATCACGGGGCAGATTCAAATATTAAAATAGCTGAGTTTGGCAGTAAAAATCTAGAAAATTATTTTGTAGCAGAGGAGATAAAAGAGTTGGTATCAAAAAAAATCCCACCCCACGAAATAGCTGTGATATATCGTGCAAATAAAGAAGCCTTTCCTTTAGCGGAAGCACTAGAGAAAGTTGGGGTCAAATATGTGATTGAATCCGATGAGGATTTGTTATCTGAGAGATATGTGAGGAAATTTATCACCATACTTGAGTCAATCCATAATTACAGTGATGATACTTACCTGGTCCCACTTCTACATATTGAGGAATTTAAGACTGAGCCTCTCGTGGTTTATAAAATGATAAACGAAGCAGCCAAGTCGAGGTCCACAATCTATGATCTATTTCATGACTCAAAAAATAAAGAAGTAATTGGGCTCCGGGAAAATCTGTCGAAATGGGTAAAATACTCAAAAATTGACCATTTAACTCAGTTTTTAGAGCGGATACTGCGTGAATCGGGTTTACTTGACTCCATGATTTCATCCAGAGATGCTGAAGCCTTTTTAGGAATCGAGAGACTCTTTGAGGAAGCAAAGAGGATAAGCACTAATAGACCAGGTGCGGGACTTACTGATTTTATGAATCATCTCAATATTATTCGAGAAAGGAAGTTGTTTATTAAAAGGCCAAAGCATTATATTGCTAGAGATGCGGTGAGACTCATGACGGCGCACAGATCCAAGGGGCTTGAATTCGAATATGTATTTATTATTAACGCCACCGAGTACTCCTTTGGCGAAAAAAGTGACAGAGACCCCCTCAAACTTGTTCCAAGAGTTTATACCGCTAAAAAAGAAATTGCCAGTGATTCTATGGGCGACGAGCGAAGGCTGTTTTATGTGGCTTTAACTAGGGCAAAAAAAGAAGCGTATATATCGTACTCATCTTTTGATGAAAACTCCAGAGAAATTTTACCTAGCCCATTTGTCTTAGAAATAAGGAGCGATAGGAAAGTGCTCTTAGATACAAAGGATTTTGAATCGAGATTAAGAAAGAATCCTAAAAAAATATATGCGGAAAGAACTCAAAGTGGAGCATTAGAGATAGACAAAAAATTTGTAACAGATTTATTCAACTCTTACCCCATGTCTGTAACCGCACTAAATAATTACCTTTCTTGCCCTTGGAAATATTTTTATAGAAATCTTCTGCGTATCCCTCAATCTCCTGAAAAACACCAGATTTATGGTATTGCTATGCACGCGGCCGTCGAGAGTTTGTGGAAAAATCTAAAGGAAAAAGATCCCAATAAAAATTTTCTATTAAATTCTTATAAAAGAGAGCTTGGTTTACTGGGGATATTAAATGAAAAAGAACACGAAGAAGCCCTCTTAAGAGGGGAGAAAGCCCTATCTGGTTGGTTTAATTTTGCACAGCCTAAAATTACTAATCCTGTTATCTCAGAATTTAGAGTCTCAGGTGTCGACATGGATGGCATAGTTTTGGGTGGGAAGCTTGATCTGGTCGAAATAGTAGGTGGCAAGAAAGTTATAGTCACTGATTATAAAACTGGAAAGCCAAAGAGCCGAAACTATATCGAAGGCGGAACTCGAGAGAAAAATAAAGATATGAGGCGGCAACTCGAGTTTTATAAGTTAATACTATCGCTTCATGATGGCAGTGATATGCAAAAAGGTGTGATCGAGTTTCTGGAACCAAATGACAGTGGTAAGTACAGCAAAGAGGAATTTGTGATTGATGATAATGAAGTTAAGGAGTTAAGAGAGACAATAAAAAAATCTGTGCAAGAAATAAAAACTTTGTATTTTTGGGATAAAACTTGTAATGATAAGGATTGTCAGTATTGTGCTTATCGAAGACTTTTAGCCTAGACCCAAGAGTCTCTTTTTAGAAACGCTCAATTTTCCAGCGAAAATTTCGCTCGGTCCTCGGCAGCAATTTGTCAATGAGCCAGCCTAAATTTTGATTACAAAACTTTGGCGGGACGTTGACAAAACCTTGCTTGCAGCCTGCGGATGTTCTAAAAAGAGACTCTTAGGTTAACTTTTGAGCAATGCATCAATGGCTTCCTTCAGGTTATCGTATGGCCATGCTCCCTGGATAGTCGTTAAGGTTCCGTCTTTTGATACGAGAACTGAGTGTGGTGTACCCTGACCGCCCGCTTTTACAGCGTCATCGTAATCGGCCTTAACCTTAGCTGCATACCTACCGCTAGACAGACATGATTTAAAGTCTGCAGTCGTTATCCCAACCTTGGCTGCCAAAATTGGTAATTGGGCTGGGTCCAAACTATCGTTAGAACTTGTTGTCTCATAAACCAGATTTATATATTCCCAGAATTTCTCAGAGCCGCCCAGCTCATTTACACATTCTGATGCTTCGGCTTCCTTCTCGGCTTTCTTGTGCAGATCACTTATTGGGAAGTGTCGATATACCCACGCCACCTTTCCATCTTTGCCGTATTCACTCATGACTCGTTTAAGGGTGGATTGAAAATCTTTACAGTAAGGGCACTCTAAGTCAGAATATTCCACAATAATTACATCCGCATTCGGATCGCCGAGAATATGATCCTCCGCGGAGACTGGTCTAATTTTATCTGAGTTATAGGAGGGGACGATTGCCTTAACGATAGCTGCTTCGCGTGCTCCTCGAACATTGGAATAATACAAAGCGCCTCCAATAATACCTCCAGCAACTACGATCGCAATTGGTAGTGATAGTTTCTCTAACATGTTAAAATTATATCTCATGAGCGCTTTAGCAGCAATTATTCTAGGTTTTGTTGAGGGGGCAACCGAATTTATACCAGTTTCTTCGACGGGGCATCTAATAATTGTAAGAGAGATCCTGGGGCAGAATAATTTAGGAGGGCTGTCTTTTGATGCGGTACTCCAGCTAGCTACCACTCTTGCTCTCGTTCTCTACTTTTGGAGAGATATTTGGAAATTGATAAAAACATTTTTTGGTTGGATATCGGGAAAGAATATAGAACACAAAGAAAAAACACTGCTTATTTCTATAATTATTGGTACTGTCCCGGCAGTCATAGCTGGGCTTCTTCTGGAGAAGAAAATGGACACTATTTTTCGCAATGTTCATCTGGTGGCTTGGTCTCTTTTGGCCGGAAGTATTTTGTTTTGGCTAGCCCAAAAAGTTTCAAGAGAAAACAGGATTCTGACTTTGGGCAGGGGAATACTCATAGGATTTTTTCAGTGCCTGGCACTTGTCCCCGGCGTCTCAAGGTCTGGAGCTACAATTTCTGGAGGACTTATTTCAGGACTTTCTAGAGATGAGGCTGTCAGATTTAGTTTTCTTTTGTCGATTCCGGTTCTTTTTGGTTCGGGGCTTAAAAAATTATTTGAAATAAGAGGTGATTTATCTTCAGGGTTAGGCTTACCACTTTTTCTTGGGTCAGTCGTTGCTTTTCTTGTTGGACTTCTATCTATTCAATTTTTAATTAAATATCTCAAAAATCATAATCTAAATTTGTTTATATACTACAGAATAGTCTTATTTATAGCCATATTTTTACTATTTTAATATTTCACCTTTAAAAAGGCTTGACGTCAATTGGGGCTTGTGATAAAGTCAACTTATTCCAGATTCAGTCATTCAGTTCAGGTTCGTTCTTTCACGGAGGTGAGCGATGAGACGGATGCGTTCGGATCAGGGCCACAACGGCCACATGTTGAATTGCTTCATGACGGCGATCACGGACAGCGACGGCATCACGACGAACGATTCCAACCTCGGCAACGCGCGCGCGGCGACCGCGGCCTGACGGGCCGGCGGCACAACGCCGGCGTCCAGGCGATGGGCGCCGGCCGCACGCAGAGCCACATCAACGGAGGCGACGATGGAGAGATCACCGCCGAAGTAAGTTCACAGAGGGGCCCGGGAGAAACATTCCCGGGCCTTTAATATTTGTAGATTAAATGTATATTGTAGCTTCCAGTTTATTTTTCAGAACATTTGCAGACCTTGAGCATGGTTTTGTCAATGACCCGAGCATAGCGAGGGCTCTTTACAAATCAAGGTCGAGGACCGAGCGAAATTTTCGCTGGAAAATTGAGCGTTTCTGAAAAATAAACTGCAAGCGGGTTTTAAAACAAACTTCTAGTCTTCATTTCTGGCATTGGATCCCAAAGTTTTGTATCAAGCTTTATTTCTTTTACAAAAGGCCCTTCCTTAAACATTAGTTTTTTGTTTTTCATGGCAAATTCGTATATATCTCTAGTAATTCTGACATCATCTAAGCAATACTTTCGTATTTCATCTATTTTTCCTGTCCTCCACCAAACCACAGCATCAAACCCATCACCGCTTTTGTTTATGCCATAAGTGCCTTGGGCGATTTGGTCCAATTTCATTCTTCTACCGTATTGGGATTTTATTTCCTTTAACACATCAAGTGATTTCTTTTCTGCTAAGTCTCCTCTACCGGCTTTTTTATAGTATTTATTCAAAAGAGGAATATCGAAATGTTCTCCAGTAAAAGTAATTAGTAAATCAGCCTTTTCAAAATAAGGCCACATCTCAGGAAATTCCTCCTCAGTAAAAGATAAGAATTTGCCACTTTCATAGTCGTAAATCCCCACTACTGCAATATCTAAATCAGCCGGGTTGTTTGAACCCACATCTTGGAATATGTTTTTTGTCTCAATATCGAAAACTAACTTTCTCATTTTCTTATTAGATTCACAATCTCCTCAACTCTAACTTTTTTCTCTTCACCGCTCTCCATGTCCTTAAGGGGATATAGACTGGTTTTCACTTCGTCCTCACCAATACAAATCACATACGGTATCTTTTTCTTGTGCGCAATTTTTAATTGATCCGAGATTTTTTTACTACTTAGGTCCACCGAGACATTTATCCCTTTATCACGAATGTTTCGTGCTAATTCATCAACCTTCCCTCTATAACTCTCCTCAACTACACAAAGATACAAGTCAGTTTTCGGCTTATATTCTGGTCTAAGATTGTGGGTCTCTAAGAAATCCCTAATGGTAACATCCCCAGCACCAAACCCAATAGCGGGGACTTTCTTGGCTCCGAAAATATCAAGCAAATCGTCATAGCGGCCTCCGCCGAAAACAGATCTTCTGTTATCTCCACTCATATCAAATACTTCAAATACAATTGAAGTGTAATAATCAAAACCGCGCATGAGACTTGGATCAAAAACAATATTTTTTACACCAGAATCTGAAAGTCTGTCGATAAGCGAAATCAACTGTTCAGAATTTTCATTTTTACCAACAAAGTCTAGCAGTTTCTC
Source organism: uncultured Candidatus Saccharibacteria bacterium (assembly GCA_964576615.1). Lineage (GTDB taxonomy): Bacteria > Patescibacteriota > Minisyncoccia > Phycocordibacterales > DATDWN01 > C7867-006. The sequence continues at coordinate 5,078 of CAZNUU010000002.1, read as the reverse complement.
GCTAGACTTTAGTAGTGCTGCAAATTCTTCTGCTTTGCTAGTAATAACTTCAGAAAGTGAAGAGAGAAAAATCTCCTTCGGTATCTTATCTTTTTTGTCGATTATTTTTGAGACCTTGTAGGCATTTTCACCAGAAAGACCAAATCTTTGATATAAATCATTTATTATCTTGCGGTTGTTTATCTTAATTATGAAATCCTCATCTTTAGCCCCAAATTTTTTCATTATCTCATAGGCAATTGTGATGATTTCAGCATCGGCCTCCTTTGAGTCAGGACCAAACAGGTCGACATTTAGTTGCCAGTGCTCTCGCAGACGTCCTTTTTGGGGCTTTTCGTATCTAAAAAGATTTGGTATCGAATACCAACGGAGAGGGAACACAAGCTCCTTTTCTCTCCCGGCTACCATCCTGGCCACAGTCGGGGTCATTTCTGGCCGCAAAGTTACTTCTCTTCCACCGCGATCCATGAAGGTGTAAGTCTGCTCGTTTACAATTTCCTCACCAGTTTTTGCTTTATAAAGATCGGCGGATTCCAGGATAGACGCATCATATTTCTCGTATCCAAAGCTCTCGACCACATTCTCCCATACACCAAATATGTAATTTTGGACAAATAAATCCTCAGGATAAAAATCACGCACGCCCTTATAGCTTTCTGTATTTAGCTTTGAATTTTCCGACATATTCGCTATTGTATCAGAAAATATGAGGATTAATAAAGGCACCCATCTGGTGTATAAAAGAATAGGTGAGACTCCGCTTGAAGCAATATTAAGGTTTAAAGAAGCCAACCCAAAATACAAGAAGGAATCAATGACGTATGCTGGTAGACTCGACCCCTTGGCCGAGGGCGTTCTTCTGGTTTTATCCGGAAAGGAATTGAAAAATAAAGATAAATATCTAGAATTACCAAAAACATACGAGTTTGAGATTTTATGGGGACTTGGTACGGACACATTTGATATTCTAGGAAAAATTATCGGAGAGAACGATAAAATCCCGTACCCCAGCGATATCAAAACCATATTAAAAAAAGCCAAAGGTAAAATCGAACAATTTTACCCCGTCTTTTCATCAAAACCAGTTAAGGGCAAGCCCTTATTCTCCTGGGCAAGAAAGGGGAGGCTCTCTGAAATAAAAATTCCTAAGCACACTGTAGAGATACACGATGCCAAATATATTTCCAGGCGGTTTATCTTGGGTTCAGAGATCAAAAAGGAAATAGAATCAAAAGTTAGACTAGTTTCCGGAGACTTTCGACAAAAAGAAATTCTATCTATTTGGAAGAGAACGATAGGTCGAAGGACAGGTGAAAAATTTGTAATAGATAGATTCAAAATAAAAGTATCTAGTGGCTTTTATGTTAGGCAATTTGTAAATGATTTGGCGCAGTCTCTTAAAACAAGCGGCGTTACTTTTCACATAAATAGAATTAAAGTTGGCAGATTCGCCTTATAATCCTGTTGCAAACAACAGGTTTAGTGGGGTATAGTCTAGAAAGATGTAGCTCTCAATTACTGGGAGCACTGGAGGGAGCCTTGGCCTACAGCAGGAGACAGTATCTTGCCAGGTGCCGGTTTGGTAACCTGGCGAGGCAAGCTCGAGGAGGTATGGGGCGTTCGGTCCTGGCGCATCTGGTTCGGATGGAGGAGCATGTTCTCCATCGGATTGAGATCGGCGAGGGGTTCAACGTGAGGAGGGCAGATCACGTCAGATTGATCGAGTTTCTTCGGAGACAAGATCTCATGACGGAAGATAAGTTGCGAGAAGAATATGCGCTTCTCCTTCTGTTCTTCCCTCCGCAGATGCAGGGAAAGGCCCGGTTCTTTCGGGTTCACCCTGCTCAAGTTGGACTGCGGGTCTAGCGAAATTTCGAGGCATTGGTTGATGTGACCAGTGCCTCTTTACTTATTTTTTAATACTTTCTTTCGTAATCTTACTGATTTAGGAGTGATTTCTATATATTCATCTTCCGCCATAATTTCCATCGCTTTTTCAATATCCAGTTTGAGAGTTGCGGCTAGATAGACACTATCATCGGAACCAGAGGCCCGCATATTTGTCAGTTGTTTGCCCTTGGTAGGGTTTACCGTAAGGTCGTCTCCCTTGGAAACATTGCCAATAACCATACCTTCATACACTTCTGTACCAGGTTCGATATAGAGTGTGCCCCTCTGTTGCAGGTTATCCAAGGCGTAAGCTAGGGCCTTGCCTTTTTCCATTGAAATCATAGAACCATAGGAATTCTTCTTTATCTCGCCGACATAAGGTCTAAATTCTAAAAATCTAGAAGCCAGAATTCCTTGTCCCTTTGTATCAACTATAAATTGACCCCTGTAACCTAAGAGTCCCCGAGTTGGGATTTCAAATATCAATCTTTGGACACCGTGTCCTTGTTTTATGTTTTGAAGTAATCCTTTGCGCTCGGTTAATTTTGAAATTATTGAACTTGCCAATTCATCTGAGACGTCAACAGTGACTTCTTCGAATGGTTCCATTGAAACTCCATCTACTTCTTTTATAATTACGTGCGGCTGAGAGACTTGCAGTTCAAATCCTTCTCGTCTCATGTTCTCCAGGAGAATTGCAATGTGAAGCTCACCCCTGCCGTACACAGTAAAATATTCGTTATTATTCCAGTCAATCTTAAGCCCTACGTTAACCTCTAGTTCTTTTTCCAACCTCTCTCTTATCTGTCGCCCAGTCACGAATTTTCCCTCCTTGCCTGCAAAAGGCGAGTCGTTTACCAAAAAGTTTAAGGAAATAGTAGGTTCATCAATATTTATAGATGGCAGAAGCTGCGCATTTTCGTTTTGACAAATAGTATCGCCGATGTAAATGTTCGGTAGTCCGGCGAGCATTACTATATCTCCTGCTACAACTTGGCCAGTCTCTATTCTTTTAGTACCTTCAAACGTAAAGAGTTTTGTAATTTTTCCGGGAAAAATTTTTCCGTCTTGTTGTTTCACAAATACAGAATCAGCGTTTTTCAATATTCCTTCATAAACTCTACAAATAGCCATACGTCCTAGGAAATTATCGTAAGCTAAATTAAATGGTTGAAGTCGTGCTGGTAAGTCTACGTTACCTTTTGCCGGCGGAACTTCTCGCAGGATTGCCTCCAGGAGGGGAGATAGATCCTTTGATTCATCGGTTAATTTCATCTTCGCTATACCTTCTCGGCCATTAGCATAAACAGTTGTGAAATTTAGCTGATCATCGTTTGCTCCCAGTTCCAAAAACAATTCCAGGATCATTTCATGAACTTCATCTGGTCGTGCAGCAGGTTTATCAATTTTATTTATTATGACGATTGGCTTCAAGCCAAGTTCGAGAGACTTTTTTAGAACAAATCTAGTCTGGGGCATCGGTCCTTCCTGAGCATCGACTAAAAGAAGGACTGTGTCGATTGATCGCAGGACTCTTTCTACTTCAGAACCGAAGTCTGAGTGTCCAGGTGTATCAACTATGTTTATTTTTGTGACTTCTCTGCCGGAGTCTTTTGCTGGATAGTAAACTGAAGTATTTTTGGCATAAATAGTTATGCCACGCTCAAGCTCTAAGGCGTTCGAATCCATAGTCACTCCTTCTTCTGTGGTGCCAGTTTGGCGCATCAAAGCATCGGTAAGAGTTGTCTTACCGTGGTCCACGTGGGCAATGATAGCTATATTCCGTATTTCCATAATTTAAAAAGCCGCTGGAGCGGTCTAAACATTAAAGCAAAAAACTAAACATAAGTAAAGGGTGAAGATGTGGCATGTGTTGCTTATTTGTCTTAAACTTGCGATGATTTTAAAATGTTTGCCTCACCCTCTGTTGCACTTTCTCTTCTAGAACACTATAAATATTTTCTAATTTTCCCAATTGCTGTCTTCGAAGGCCCAATCATAATTGTAATCTCTGGCTTTCTTGTTTTTCTCGGTTACCTTAACCCGATCATAACTTATGTTGTAGTAGTTATTGCAGATGTGATAGGTGATTCGCTTTATTATACAATTGGCAGGTATTGGAGGAGGTGGCAATGGGTTAAGAAATATGCAAAATTTGTTGGTTATGATGAAGAAAGCGAGACATTTTTAGAGCATCACTTTGAACACCATAAAGCTAAGACATTTTTACTCGCTAAAGTCTCTCACGGTATTGGGGGAGCAGTTCAAGTCGCGGCTGGTATTGCCAAAGTCAGCTTTCAGGACTTTCTGTTTTATAGTTTTTTAGGGACTATGCCAAAAGCCCTAATCCTACTTCTCATTGGCTACTATATGGGGAGCTCCTATGTCAGAATCGATAATATTTTTGACTATATCGCAATAACTGTTGTTACTCTGGTCGTAATAACTTTTCTAATCTATTTCATTTTGGGCAAATTTGCCAAAAAGCAACTTGAAAAAGCTGATGTGGACAATTAAAATTCTCGTTCTCATCTCTGTAATATAATTACTACATGCATGCAACTTTTCCAGTTCTACCCCAAATTCCTCTTTCTATTGTCTTTAACACTCCGGTGCTGACAATTTTGCTTATTGTTTTTGGGATATTCTACGGGGTTGTCTCTCTTGTGCTTTTCTACCACTGGTCGGCCTACGGCATGAAGAGCCCGGGAATATTAGTCGCTGAAACTCTATTTTCTTTTATCTCTGTTATTTTATTCGTGATTGCCAGTTTAGCAATTCATTACTTTTGATGTCATACGATGTATTACATTTAGATCCGGATGAACATGTAATCCTGGAAGTCCGGAAACACTGGATTGTTTTTGCGGGTTATGCTGTTGGGTTAGTTTTTTCTGGCATAATTCCGTTTGCTCTCATTGTCTTTATCCGGATTTTTATTCCAGAGCTTCTTAAACTTCAACTTCCCGGTAATGTCTCAGCTCTTTTTCTATTCTTTTATACGCTTTGGCTTCTCTTTTTGTGGATTGCTTTCTTTGTGGACTGGACCAAGTACTACTTGGATGTCTGGTATGTGACGGAAAAGAGAATAATTGCAATAGAGCAGAGAAGAATTTTTGACCGAGGTGTTTCCAATCTTCGTTTTGATAAAATCCAGGACGTGACAATAGATGTTCGGGGGTTTATCT
>CAZNUU010000001.1:0-236541 GCA_964576615.1 uncultured Candidatus Saccharibacteria bacterium | reverse complement strand
TAAGTATTGACAGGTGCGGTGACTGAGTGTATCCTTTGCCATCATTAACTTTAGCGGTAATTAATTCACTCGCCATTCGTTAGCATTAAAAACATGAAATCTGGCTTAAAGAAAAGACTTATTCGAGGGACCTCAATTATGATTTCATTAGTTGTTTTCTTAACTAGTGGTGTTTTTTCCTCAGCGGTATTGGCAGATTCTGGAGTACCAGCTAGCCAATTGCTCTCGACCTACAATTCCTCTACACACACGCTTTCAATATCAGGAACTTTCAGTGGAGCTCAATTCACCAGTGATAAGCGACCAGGGTTTGCTGTTTTTATAAACGAAAACAATCCAAGTACAAACTCACTTGATTCAAGTGTTCACTTACTTTCATACCAGGATGGCGACTTTGCAGACTCCCATCATGTTGACACTATTCCTACTCAGGTTTGTGTCGTTATATACGACGTCCATTTGGATTCTAGTACAGGTCATCCAAAGACTGATCAAGAGACAAACCCAGCTGGTTCTGGTAGAAACCCAGATAATTCGTGGGACAAAAATATTCCAACCGGAACATATTCACAGACTGCATGTTCCACTCCAGTTGCTGAAGGTAATCCAAGCAATGCTTGTTTTATCGCTGATAATTTAGGCGATACTTCAATTGTTCAAATAGGTGATAGTTATGATGGCCCAGGTAACAGTTTACAGAATATTTTAAACGACAAGGGTTTCTCCATTGATACTCTAAACGACCAAAAGCATTTTCAAGTATGGACGCCCAAAAAAGATAACACGACCATTACCGTAACTGCACTTGCTAATGTTGCTGCCTATGAACAGGTTTTTGGGTATTTTCTAAGTGGTTCGGATACTTTCCACCCAATCTATAAAACATCTAGTAGCATTACCCAGCCACCATTTGATTCTGTACCTGAGTTAAATCCAGGTCATTCAATGAGTGTGACAATAAATGGTAAGACTCCAATTGTTTTTGCAATCTATGTTGTGGGTTTAAATGAATATAGATATACCAAGGATTCTGCAAACGATGTCCAGCCAGTACCACAGTCTGTTTCATATACAGTGAGTTCAGCTAAAGATAGTTACATAATTGGATTTGAAGATCTGTCGTTTAATGGAAGTGACCGTGATTTTAATGATGTGGTTCTACGATTTACATCCACAGATTGTCACGACAATCATATTAACCAACCTCCAGTTATTACTTTAATTCCACCAAATCCTGCTACAACTACAGTGGGCAGTGTTTATCATGATGCTGGTGCAACAGCCCTAGATCCAGAAGATGGTGATATCACAAACAAAATCGCAAGTACAAGCGATGTGAATACAAATATTCCTGGGACATACCATGTCACTTACAATGTTTCTGACTCTCAAGGCTTGGCTGCAGCTCCTGTAACAAGAGACGTTATCGTTATACCTTTACCAACTGTTACTCTATCTACAAACCCAACTACTGTTGCTTATCTCGGCAGCACAACTTTAACTTGGACTTCAGCAAATGCTACTTCTTGTCAAGCTTCTGGTGATTGGTCTGGCGCAAAGTCTTTATCCGGAAGCGAGGTAAAAAATAATCTTACCTTGAATCAGTCATATCTTATTACTTGCGTTGGTCTTGGTGGGGTTGCTACTTCTTCTGCCAGTGTTTCAGTTGGCCCGCAGATTGCCAATCTTTCTGTCGTTAAAACAAGTAACAAGACTTCTGTTGGTGTGGGTGAAGATTTAACCTACACAATCAAGGTCACAAACTTAGGTCCAAATAATGCAACTGGGGTAAAAGTCACAGACGTTTTGTCAAACAAATTAAATTTTGTCTCTGCCACGGGCACTAGTGGTACTTATGCAACTTCAACTGGAATTTGGACAATAGGAAATCTAAATGCTAATGCCTCAACGACACTAACTATAGTAGCAACAGTAAAATCTGGAAATGAGGGACAAACAATTTTAAATACCGCAGTAGTTGAATCAAATCAACAGGACTCCGACAATTCGAACAACAGCTCACATGTTTCAGTCACAGTAAATAATGTTCAGTATGTGACTATTGTGGCAACAAAGATTGTCTGTGATTCTGAAAGTGACTTACCTAACTGGGGATTAGGTGGACCAGACATATCGAGTACTACCGCAACAACTTTCGTTGCGAATCATCCAAATTGTCATCTTCAATCTGGGTGGAACTTTCAGTGGGGTTTTGGCAATGAACCAGGCAAATCGCCTGCTCCAGGAATGCCAGGCGACTTTATTGGTGAAGCTACATCAACTTCAGGCCAGAGTTCATGGAATACATTTGGATCGACGAATGCAAATGGTATTGCGACTGTCTTACTCTCGGATTTACATGGTGCAAATCAAATATGGGTTAGGGAAGTTCAAAAAACTGGCTACATTCCATTTACATATAACGGCAGTAACGACAATAACGTAACTGCTGAGATGTATTGTCACATGGATGTCCTTAATTACGATAATTATGACTTCATACAGCCAGCAGCTTTGGGTAATACATATTATTGTGTCGCATGGAATGTCCTTAAGACAGTTCCCCCACCATCAGCTAATATAAAATCAATAAAAACAGTTGATAAATCTACTGCAAACGTGGGTGATAATCTTACCTATACTCTGAAAGTAATTAACCAAGGACCGGATAATGCAACAGGAGTAACTGCAACTGACATATTACCAAATACACTTTCTTTTATATCAGCAACCTCTACTTCTGGTTCATATAGTACAACTACTGGAATTTGGACAATTGGTAATCTAAATAACAATGCTTCAACAACACTCACCATCCTTGCAAAAGTAAAGAATAGTGCTGCCGGCCAAAAGGTCACAAACACTGTTGTTGCAGTGGCTAACCAAACTGATCCAAATACCAATGACAATACTTCGAGTGTAGATGTAAATGTAAACGAACTTCCAAACCATCCTCCGGTCATTACTCTAATTGGTGCAAATCCAGCTACTACTACAGTTGGTACGCCATTCATAGACCCAGGTGCTACAGCCTTTGACCAGGAAGATGGTGATATAACAGCTCATATTGTTGCCTCAAGTACAGTGAATGTTAATGTGGTTGGTACTTACCATATTACATACAACGTAAAGGACTCCCAAGGACTAGCAGCTGATGAGGTCTCAAGGACAGTAAATGTCCTTGAGGTAACACCACCAGTTAAGGGCAGTATTACTTTCTGCATAATGTTAGCTAATAGTGATAATGTATTAGCCACATCTTCCAATGGTTTACCTCCAGGTCTATTTAACATAAACCTAGCAAGTACTTCTGCTTTTGCTTCAACAACAATTAACTCAAAAACTTGGGATTCCTCATTATTTGCCCCGAATACAAGTGTTATAACAGTAGGGCTACATGATGCTGATTGCGTGTCCTTTAATAATCTTACACTGGGAACTTATTATTACTCACAGTTAGGTGTTAGTGGTTCAAGATGGAATGTTGGGAAATATAACGATGGTTTCAATGCTCCAATTAACAATGTCTTTGATTTCTTTACTTATGGCTCCACTACAAATTCTGATGGAGTAATGACGCTAGCAAATGATAATAAAGATCAGAGATTGGTTATTTACAATACATACAATCCACAAGTACAGCAAAATGCAGATTTGAGTGTCCTTAAAACTTCTGACAAATCTTCGGCTAATGTAGGAGATACAGTTACCTATACACTTGTTGTAAAAAATTCAGGTCCAAATCAGGCAACAGGCGTAAAAATATCAGATATTCTTCCTAATACTCTAAATTTTGTATCTAGTTCCTCAACTGTTGGTAGTTTTAGTACTACAACTAATCTTTGGACATTAGGTAATTTAGGTGTTAATGCCTATGCTACAACAACTATTGTTGCAACAATAAAATCAGGCACAGCTGGTCAAAAAATCACTAACACTGCTGTGATTTCTGGAGATCAAAACGATAATTCCAACGAAAATAACACTTCAAGTGTAGATGTGAATGTAAATGTACCAACTCCAGTTGCAAATTTAAGTACAGTAAAAACTTCTGATAAGGCTACTGCAAAAGTTGGGGATACAGTTACCTACACAATTGTTGTCAAAAATAGTGGGCCAGACAATGCTACCGGAGTAAAACTAACAGACACATTACCTTCATCTGTAAATTTCGTCTCATCAACATCTACACTAGGTAGTTACGCAACTACAACTGGTATTTGGACAATTGGATCTCTATCTAACGGTCAATCAGCTACAACAACAATAGTTGTAACAGTAAAGACTGGTACGGAAGGACAAAAAATTACAAATACAGCTGTTATTTCAGGAGACCAAAGTGACAATTCTCAAGGGGATAATACTTCTAGTGTAGATGTAAACGTAAACAACGGACAAAATGCCGACTTAACTGTTGCAAAAACAGCTAACCGAACTACAGCAAATACTGGAGAGACAGTTGTCTATACTATCGCGGTTACAAATAATGGTCCTGCCAATGCAACTGGGGTAAAGATAACTGATCTACTTCCGTCTGGCCTAACATTTGTTTCAGCTGTGCCTTCGGTAGGTAGTTATTCAACTACAACCGGCATTTGGACTATTGGTGATTTACCAAATGCATCATCTACAACTCTGACTTTGACTGCAACTGTAAATTCTGGAACTGAAAATAGTAATATTGTTAACACAGCGATTGGTTCTGCAGATCAAAACGACACGACTCCTGGCGATAACACTTCAAGTGTAAGTGTACACGTCAATATTCCTCCTTGCGTAGTTAATTGTTCAAGTGGCGGTGGTGGAGGTGGGGGCGGAGGAGGCGGCGGTGGCGGAATTCCACCTGGCAATGGTCCGGTTAACTTCGGTGTTGTAAACGGCGGCTCAGTTCTAGGTGCTTCAACCACATTGCCAGTGTCAGTCCCAACATCTTGCTACTACTTGCGTGATTTCCTAAGAAAAGATTTCAACAATGATCCAAAAGAGGTCACAAAACTTCAGCTATTCCTAAGAGATCTCGAAGGATTCAAGAATCTTCAAAATACTGCAATATACGATGATCCAACTATTGCTGCAGTTGATGCTTTCCAAATAAGATACAAAGACGATGTTCTAATCCCATGGGGCTATGATGGTACACAGGGGACAGACTTTACTTACATTACTACTCGAAAGAAGGTGAACGAAATATATTGTAAGATGGCCTTTCCAGTTACTCCTCTTCAGCAATCAGAAATTGATGCTCACCGAGCTTTGTGGTTACAGCTAAAAGCAAAAGGTATAACTGTACCTACTTCGGACACAACTCTAACTGGCGGTTCACAGAGTAACGGTTCACACGGTAACTCCACTGGTTCTTCAGGTGCAACTGGTCAGAATGGTAATGTATTAGGAACTAATCTCGATAACAGTACATCTTCAAACGAAGACTACACCACTCTTGCTGGAGTTTCATCTACAACCAAAAGTATGCTTTCAAGACTAGTAGCAAATGTCTTCGGATCTGGCAGTAAACTGGGTCAGTGCACAGGTTATCTTTGCGGTTGGATAAATTGGCTACTACTTCTTATCTTGGCGATAGTTTGCTATCTATGGTACAGAGACAGACAAAAAAATAAAAAGATTGAGGAGATAAATAAAGAAATTGATCTCCATAACGAAGAGGAATAAGTAAATAGGAAAGACCCGGCCAAAGCCGGGTCTTTCCTATTTGTGCTTCCAAAAAGTTATTATATCTCTCTTACTTCGATAACACAAATTTTACTGTGTGTTTACTCCGAGTTTTAAGTTCCCTCGCGCGATTATTCCCCGTGATTTAGTTAAAATATCAGGGAACAAGCAAATATTAATATAAGTTGCACAGGCTATCATGATTGCATTGTCAGTTGATAGTGATTTTTCTGGAACTTTCACAATTAAACCAGGGAATTCTCTCTCCAACTGCATAAAATCATCTCGTAATTTCTTGTTGGCTATTACGCCACCGGCAATAATGAGAGTCTTGAAGTCCCTATCTTCTAGAGCAGTTCTTGTTTTAGATAAAAGGACCTCAATTACCGCATCTTCAAACTCTCGCGCCAAATCAGCCCTAGTTTCTTCAGTATCAACAATATTGTCTCGCAAATAATAAAGTACTGCTGTTTTCAGCCCGGAAAAAGAGAAGTTTAAATCCTTAGAATTTATCATTGGCCTAGGTAGTTTTGCCATATGTGTATACTTTTTCTCTCTCGCTACTGCCGCAAGTTTGGATATTTCCGGCCCACCGGGATAGGGTAGTTTCATCATTCTGGCAGCTTTATCAAATGCTTCGCCCACAGCATCATCTCTAGTCTCGCCGATGACTTCATAGTCTCCCCAGCTCGCAATTTTAACTAGTTCCGTATGCCCACCTGATATAAGAAGAGAAAGGGCAGGGAATTGAAAGTCTCTCTCATCCGGGTTGCTTACGAGAATAGAAGCAATGTGCCCTTCCATATGATTTGTGCCAATAACTGGAATATTCCAGAGTTTGCCGAGTGCTTTTGCGCAAGAAATTCCAACCCAGAGCGCTGGTTCAAGTCCTGGTCCCGCCGTTACTCCAATTGCTTCGATACCGGGGTTTTTCACATTTTCTAAAAATTTTTTGAATGACTCAAACAATCCTTCCTCCCTTTCCAAAATTTTTTCAATCTCATTCCATAATTCCTTATCATACGATATATCGTAAGATAAGGAATTATATGCTTCCACTAGTACATTTTTAAGAAGTGGGATTAAATTTTTGGCGTGTTCTCGTTTTGCTAATTTAGGATAAACCCCACCGTACTCTCTATGAGTATTTACTTGGGAGTAAAGCGAATTACCAAGTATTTTAAAGACAGGGGATTCCACTTCTCCTTCTGCTTCGAGGACACATATCGCTGTTTCATCACAACTAGTTTCTATGCTTAGTATTTTCATTGCTTCATTCTTCTTTAAGACCGAGGATTTTGTTATAAAATTCACACTTAGCTTTTTTATATTCCATCCAAGTTTTACCGTCCATTGATTTCTTCAACTTCTCATATTCACGAATGATATCCGGACTATTTTGCATCATTTTAAATGTTGCTAATTGCTCCTGAAACCATAGGTCGTTCTTATCAGATAAGTATACATTTACTTCGGAGCCACTTTCATTCCAATACCACTTATGCAGGTGAGTCTGGCTTTTATCTGGTCCAGATTTTGTTAGGTATATCTTATCAAGCTCCTTTTTGTATCTCTCCAATTCTTTAGCATCGATACTTATATAAATATCTATATCATTTTCTCCAGAGATTTTGAGTAAAGACGATCCCATACAAAAAACATCTGCTTCAGGTATTTGATTTTTTATTTCCTTGATAACCCTGTCGGTGATTGTTGGCATTGCTTCATTAAACAGCATTATATGTATGACTCGAGACGCCTTTTCAGGTTTTACTATGTCGAAGTATGCCTTTTGGTATTTAGTCAGCATTTTAATGATTATTAAGACTATTTTTGTGCGCAGTACAGGACTTGAACCTGTGGCCTTCTCAACGTCAATGAGACGCTCTACCAACTGAGCTAACCGCGCTTTAATCCAAATAACCTATCATATTTTTGCAAAATAGACAAAAAATGCTATAGTTTTGGCTGTATTTGGCTAAACCTGTTTACAGGTCGCCCGACCAAGTTAAGCTTGGTTTTAGGGCCCTATCGTCTAATGGTTAGGACGCGGCCTTTTCAAGGCTGCAATCGGGGTTCGACTCCCCGTAGGGTCACATTCAGAATGAGTATTTTGGTGTGTTGTTAAGTATTAAGTTCAAATATCCAAAACAAATTAATGCGGCAACTCCCAAAATGAGAAAAATTAGAACAGAAACGTTAACCCAGCCAGCAAACTTTTTATAATACTTAATATCATTATCATTCTTAAATATCTCACTGAAACCACCACCACCAGGAAAACCATCAGATCTCTCCTTGTTTAGAAGTCCTATTAGTCTAATCGATGATTTGGCTGTTATCCAGTGAGCGATAAAATTAAGCGTAATTGTTAAAGACAATGAAATGATTGATACGAGTAGTATCCAAGGATGGTAAATATACGTTTTTAAATATCCAATCAAACTAATCACTACAACAAATGCACCAGTACTTATTACGAATATAATATTGTTCATTGCCTTGTAGGCATCACTCTTTATTTTCATGTGCGTTTCTATATTTTTACTTGAAACTTCTTCCAGTTTTCTATGTGTTTCATCCATGAATGTATTATATACCTTCTTGACAAATAAAATTCAAGGGTGTATACTATGGGCAGAGGTCAGGTTTTAGAGGGTGTGCGGATCGAGGAACTGGTACCAGTTTCTCTCCAATCACTCTCCCTGATCTTAATACGTTTCTGTTGAGTGTTGCCTCGGCCCACTCAACAAAAATCCGTTCTTTCGCACTGGGTATCCCAGTGTTCAGTTTGAAGGGCTTCACCTCGGTGAGGCCCTTTCTTTTTATCGAATCCCACAAAATAAATAAACGTAGATGAGCTGATTTTACTTATTTTGTATGAAGCGTCATGTAGATATCTTCTAATGCCCTCACCCCATCACCGGAAGCAATATTGTTTTGGTGGTAAAGTCCATCCGTGCAGTCTCCGGCAGCCCAGATTCCCTCCACGGCAGTCTGTTGAGTTCTCGGATCTGTCGGTATCTGGCCGATTTTATTTAACTCTAGAATATTTTTTGCAAAATCGGTTGTTGGGAGAAGACCAATCTCTACAAAAATTCCAGCTGTTAGTAGTTCATGTCTTTCTTTTGTTACAGCATTTTCATACACAATACTTTTTACAAATTGATCACCCTTAACTTCTTTTGGAACAGAGTTAAGAATTATTTGAAAATGAGGATTTTTCTTGAGCTTGGTTACAGTAATCTCGTCCGCTTTCAAATTCTCCGTTCGATTCAGAAGTGTCACTGATTTACAATAGGCGAGAAGCTGGGCGGCTGTCTCAAATGCAGCATTACCACCACCAACCACTACTACATCCTGACCGGCAAACAAGGGACCGTCGCAGGAAGCGCAATAGGTCAGGCCTTTATTATCGAACTCTGCTGCTCCTGGAACATCAAGCTTTCGTCTAGTGCTTCCGGTGGCAATGAGGACGGTTTTAGCTTCGTACTCACCTTTGTCTGTTATTACTTTGAAATTATCAGCAGATTTTTGTATATCCTGCACCCATTCCATTTCGTTTATTTTTACCGAATCCGCTGCATAGGCAGCTAGATGATTTTTTAGATTGTGGGCAAGTTCTGCACCAGGGATTTTTACTGTGCCTATCCAGTTTTCGATACCTTCAGAAACGATGGACTGACCGCCAAATTCTGGGGCAATAAGCAGAGTTTTTAGTTTTTTTCTTGCAGCGTACACCCCCGCCGAAACTCCTGCAGGCCCCGCGCCGATGATTATTAAATCGTAAAGCATAAGATTTAGTATACAGCAATTCTCCAGCGAACCAAATAATTTTTCAGACTCCGCAGGCTTCTAGCATGGTCTTGTCAAGGCACCTTTCTTGACAAGTAGATGCCGAGGACTAAGTGAACTTTTCGCTGGAAAAGTGAACGGTCTGAAAAATTATTTGGTGAGCGTTATATATAAAATATGCTATAATTTATCTAGAGTGCTCAGAACCTGCAATGACATGTCTGCCAGCTGTCTCGACTCAGCCTTGAACCAGCTGCTTCACGAAGTGTCCTTACCTAACTGGTCAAAAACCGACCCAGACCTGTTACCGTCTGAGCACTCCCTCAATGCCGCGTACCCACGCGGCTTTCTCTTACTTTAGCTTAGATCTGCGTAGAAAAGCTGGAACGGCACCCCATTCGTCGTCTTCTTCTTCCAGTTTGGTATCAGCTGTAGGAGATGGAACTGAATTATAGATTTTACCTTTTTCCTGAGCTTCTTTTGGTGGTTGTACTGCTGCAGCAGCCTGGAAAAGAGTTTTCTTGTTGAAGTTATCTGGGAAGTTTGATGCAATAACTGTGATTTTAACTTCACCCTTCTTTAGCTTCTCGTCTTTTACGGTACCAAATATAATTTTTGCGTTAGGATCGACTGATTCTGTAATAATTTTTGCAGCGTCTTGAATCTCAAACATGCCAAGATCTTCTCCACCAGCGATTGAAAATAGGACACCTTTTGCGCCGTTTATAGAGACTTCTAGAAGAGGGGAGTTGATTGCCATTTTTGCGGCTTCCTCGGCTCTCTTTTCTCCGGTTGCGGTGCCAATTCCCATAAGTGCAGAACCAGCGTCAGCCATGATTGCTTTAATATCTGCAAAGTCGATGTTGATTATTCCAGGAGTAGTTATGAGATCTGAAATTCCTTCCACTGCAGACTTCAAGACGTCGTCACACATTGCAAAAGCGTGTTTGGCGGAAGTTTCTTTGGTGATACTTGAAAGAAGTCTGTCGTTTGGAATAACTATGGTTGCGTCGACTGCTTGCCTTAGTTCCTCGAGACCAACATCGGCCAATTTCATTCTCTGTTGTCCCTCAAAGAAAAATGGTTTAGTTACCACTGCAACTGTTAATGCGCCCATTTCTTTTGCAACTCTTGCTACGATCGGGCCTGCGCCAGTGCCTGTGCCTCCGCCTAAACCGTAAGTTACGAAAACCATGTCTGCGCCTTTTACGGCTTCTTGCACTTCTTCTTTTGTTTCTTCAACTGCTCTTTTGCCAAGTTCTGGGTTCATGCCTGCCCCAAGTCCTCGGGTTAAATTTTTTCCGATATGAATTTTTTGTTTGGCTTGAACTTGATGGAGATCCTGCGAGTCTGTGTTTATAGCCACGAAATCTACGCCTTTAACCCTGGAATTAATCATGTGGTTTATGGCATTTTTCCCGGAACCACCGATTCCCAGCACTTTTATTCGGGCAAAACTTTCGATATCTGGTTTAACTTGGGGCATATAAATTTATTATTTTGGTCTGTTAGTTGTGAGTACTATAGCATAAAGAACCCCTATAAAAGCAATTGACCCCGTGAGATATTTATGTCCATAATTTAAGCCATTTTTAGGCTATTTTGGGACAAAAAAATGAGAATTTATGGAGAAATTAACTTATCTCACGGGGCTCTTATGGCAAAAATTGTTGAAACCAACCTAAAAGTTTTCGGCCTCCTTTTCCTAAATTTCCTTTTATGCCTAAATTATTTTTATCCTCTTTTGACAGTCCCAGCATACAAAGTCCGTAAGCAACTGCCCAAGTAGAATCTTTTATTGTGCTCTTTTGTTCAGGTTGTGTTATCCCGGCAATGCGAGAAGGAAGTTTAAGTGAGATTTTTGCAAAGTCTTCGATTGAACCGATACCACCTCCGCCTCCAGTTATGAAAATTCCGGCTGGCAGTAGTCCGTTACGTCCTATTTTTTTAAGATGATTATCAATAAGTTCGAACATGTCGGCCAATCTCGCAGAAATAATTTCTTCTAGTTTTTTTCTTGGCACAGAATTTATGCCGAAACCTCCCAACTTTATGTTCTCAGCTTCTTCCAGCGGTATTTTTAGGCCAAGTGCGATGTCGTTGGTGATATCGGCTCCACCAATCGGGAAAACTTCAAGTGAAATCGGAATATTGTTTTCGAACACCACGATGGAAATTGTTTCCGCACCAATGTTTGCTAGAACACAACCAGCCATCTTTTGTTGTTTAGTTAAAGTTACAAAAGAGGCAGCAATAGGTGAGGCCATAACATCGATAACCTCGATGCCAGCCTCCTCCACTGCTTCCAGGAGATCATTTAAGTGCGGCTCAAGGCAAGTGATGAAAAGAGTTTTTACCTCTAGCTTTGTGCCTTTCATGTCGATGGGGGATTTTGCTAAAACTGCTTTCCCGTCGATTTTGTATTGTAGTGGGATACTGTGTAGGATCTTGTGATTTTGAGTTTGAGTTATGGGCAGGTTGTCCTCTCCCAGCTTGGTTAACTTTTCAATATCAAGGTCAGTGATCTGCTGATCGGCTTTGCTAATAATAATGCTTGCAGTAGAAGTTACTCCAGAGAGACCAATTCCTCCCACGGAAACATAAGCCCTGTTTATTTTTACACCTGATGCTTTTTCGGCTAACCTCACAGCCGCAATAATACTTTGAGTTACTTCTGCGTTGTTAATAATGTAACCATGACGAAGTCCTTTTGACTCTGTCATGCCGGTTCCTAAAATCTTAGTTACTTGCTTCCCATTTTCTTTGACGAGTTCGGCCACTACTACCTTGACTTGGTAGCTTCCTATATCTATTCCTGCTGTAATGTTACGCATAATGGGGTTTATCCTTAAAATTTTTTGAGAGCACGCATATTTTGCTTGCTAGCAAATTGCTATCCTCGTAAATCAAGAAAACAAAGCGTTCGTCACTGGCTTCTCGCCAAACTCGCTTCGCTCAAACAGTGTCTCTGGCTGGCGTGACTCACTGTTGTTTCCTAATTTCCTGTGCAATGCTCTAAAAAATTTTGAGTCGAAACAAGTTTTAAATTCCAAATTTCCTTTGGAATTTTTCTTCAGCCTTATCCATTATCCTACCATGATTCAGTCCTTTTAAATGAAGTAATCCGTGGATAAATAGGAGGGTCGTCAAACTCTTGAAATCTATACCAAATTTAACTGTTTCTTTTTTAACAACAGGCAAACAAATGAAGATCTCGCCTGCAGTTTTCTCGAGTTCAAAGCTTAAAACATTTGTTGGTTTGTTTTTTCCTCTATATTTTTTATTAAGTTTTTGGGACTCTTTTCCTACCACAAACACCAAGGAGAGTTCGTATTTTTTACCTAGAATTGAGTCCTTTATCTTTGCAAAAGGCACGCTGGGAGGCGTGCTTTTTGACTTATTTGTGATCGTTAACTCAACTGGCATTACTTTTTACCTCGTGTACCAAACTCTGGCATTTTACCCATACGAATCAACTCGCTAATTTCTTCTCTCTTCCTAAGTGTCTTTAGGGTTTTCTTTTGTTTTACGTATTCGGATGCTTTTCTAGAGGCATATCTGATCCCTCTTACACGTGGCAATACACCCGAGGCCTGGACCTTTTTGGTGAATCTCCTTATTAGATTTACGTTATTTTCGTTGCCGTTTCTGGTTACTTCTGCATTTATCATGGGGAATACCTTAACATAATCATCGGATTTGTTCAACTAGTTTCATTTTTCAATTTCATCGCACCCTCAAAAGCTCCAGCGAGCTTTTTCAGCTGTCCTCGGCTGCAATCTGTCAATGAGCCCGCCTAAATTTTGATTACAAAACTTTAGCGGGACGTTGACAGAACCCTGCTTGCAGCCTGCGGAAGCTCTGAAACTGAAAAATGAAACTAGTCTAGCGTTTTTTTACCAAACTCTTCTTACCACTTTCAATTTTCTTTAAAAACTCAGATAGTTCATCGATCGAGACTGTTTCTTGCTCTCTGTTTATGAGGCTTCTCACAATCATGCTGTTCTCAATCGCTTCCTTTTGCCCCATAACCAGAACATGGGTTGCTTTCATAAATTCAGCTCCAGAAAGCTGTCCAGTTATTTTATCTTTTGTAATCGAGTGTCCAACCGGTATTTTTTCTTTGCGAAGCATCTCAACAATATTTAGTGCTTTTATCTTGGCTAAGTTTCCCAGCTGAGCCAAATAAAAATGAGGTTTTTTAATCTTCTTTACTGGAATTTTTTTAGCTAATTTAGGATTCTTTTTAACCATTACGGTGAGGCCGACAGTTGGGATTTCTCTTTTTCCTCCGAGTTTCTTGGCTAAATGATTGTAGCGATAACCATAAGCGAGTAGTTCACCATCCTCGCCCTTGCTTAGGTCTCGTATCTCCATAACTGTATAAGCGGCGAACAGCTTGTTGGATAAAATATTTGGCTTGATCTTATATGTGACATTAAAAGCTTCAACACATTCTAGGACTTCTTTAAAATGTATCCTACTTACATCTGAAAGAGCTGAGATCGGTTGAGGGAAATTTTTGAAAAAATCTTTCTCATCATCCAGAGGCTTCGAGAGTAATTCATAATGATTTTTTTTAAGTTCTTGTTTTATTTTTGCAGGTAAATTGTTGCCGTTTTTCCTTATATAGGAATGAACCTCTCGTTCAAATCTACCGATCGATTCTCTGTCACCTATACTATTTATGTCGATGCAAAGATTGTTATAGCCAGCTTCTTCTAAAACCGCGATGGCGCATTTAACTAAAAGTGCCTCGGAGGTGGATTTATAACTTCCCATGATTTCAAAACCATAAGTCTCAACAGAAGGTTTTTTCCTTACGCTACTTCCAGGCAGGGGTTTCTTGTAGTGCAAGAGTACGGGTTGAATCTCGAGGTCTAGTCTATTTTCCATATACCACCTGGTCATGGCAATTTTCTCTACCGCGTCTTCGTAAAAATCAAAATCCTTAAATTGTTTGGCCTTTGAAATATCTTCCGATGTGATATGGGGTGGCTTTATTACCGTAAAACCATAATGGACAGCGATTTCGCCAATTTTATCAGTTATGGTCTCAAGATGAATTTTTTCTTTTTTCTCTTCCTTCTTAGCCATGGACTTAGGTCAGAATTAATTTTTTAGCTCTCCCGGCATAAAACTTATTTTGGTAAAAGGGAAAAGTCGTAAGATTGGTTTACCTAAAATATCTTTTTGGGGGAGTGGTCCCCAGGATCTTGAATCAAAACTCTCAGCTCGATTATCACCCATAACGAAATATTCATCTGCATCTAAAGTTTTCTCATAAGAGCCGACGGATTTGTGCACTATATATGATTGATCCAAACCAAATCCTTCCGGATGATCATTATTTACAATTGTTACCTTATTATCTTCGATTTTGACCGTTTCTCCGGGTAGTCCGATTATTCTTTTTATAAAACTTTTGGATGTGTCGTCCGGGTATTTGAAAACTACCACCGAATTTCTGTCTAATTTTCCAATGCCAGAATTAATTTTATCTACTATCAAATAGTCAGCTGTTTCAAACGTCGGCGACATGGATCTGCCGTCAACCAGGTATGGTTCTGCTATGTAAATTCGAAAAGGCATGACAATGCCGATCGCGATTGCCCCAAAAATTAAAATTTCTTTCAGGATTTCTTTAAAAGTGCTTTTTTGGGAAGAAGTAGAAGAAGAATTTGAGAGATTTTGGGTTTCTTCTTGATTCATGAAGAGAAGTATACAGGCGAAACTTATTTGACACAATGGGAATTTGCGTGATTTAGTTCCAAAAATCTCTTATTCAGCTTATCTTTTTTCTCACCACATAAAAGCCTGTTGGCTTTTTGTTCTGTCTCGGCTACCCGCCTGCGAATGCTCGAAAAAAGATACGCTTCAACGAGATTTTTAGTGTGGTACAATCCCTTCATGTCATATATATTTGTCGGTCTAGGAAATCCAGGGGAAGAATACAAGGACAGTCGGCACAACACTGGCCGAATTCTCTTAGAATGGTTCGGCAAGTCCCTCGGTGCAGAGTGGAAGGAAGATAAAAAACTAAACGCGACAGTTTCAAAGGTGAAACTTGGGAAAAATCAGGTAACTTTGCTTTTACCAAATACTTTTATGAACAACTCTGGTAAGGCGGTGGGAGCTTTGGTAAAAAGTCAGAAAGCAGCAGAAAAAGTTGTAGTGATTTACGATGACTTGGATTTGCCATTTGGTACTCTAAAAATTTCTTTCAATAAATCTTCGGGGGGTCACAAAGGTTTGGAGTCAATCATAAAAGCATTAAAGACTGAAAAGTTTACACGTATCCGTGTCGGGATCTCCCCAATTACTCAAAGCGGCAAAATAAAAAAGCCTAGTGGGGAAGAAGCTGTGACCAAGGTCATAATGGGTAAATGGAAACCTGAAGAAACGACTATGCTCAAAAAATTATCCAAAAAAATAAATCAAGCCCTTGAGACTTTTATCTCAGACGGCTTGCAGAAAATGATGACAGAGTTTAACTAATGTGGTAGGGTAATCACGGAAAGGAGACTGTCATGAGTGACGGAGTTTTTCTCGGTCAAGGAAAAGATGTGATGGATGATGACGGTACCAAGCCGTTCCATCTCTCAATCACTAATGTCATACCGCAGGCAAATACTGCGAATGCCATGAACATCCTGGCCAAATTGATCTTGGCGACGAAGATCCCAGAGAACCACGATGCCATCGCGGAGCTCTGGCAAGCCCAGCAAAGCACGATCTACACATACAGCCCACATCTGCTGAGTGGTGAGGTGGCGAGCGTCGTTGCTCACATCCGACGGCAGCAGAGGAGGGTTGAAGCCAGAGTTGCCAGAGTCCGTGCTGAGGGTGATGCACTTCGAGGTGGAAGGTCAGCTCCTCCGCAAGATGACGAACACGACAATCTTCATGTAGTCGGGTAAGACACGAGAGCGCACGATGAAAGTCGTGCGCTCAAAATGCTTATGTTAGGATTCAATTTGGGGGGATTATGGCACCAATTGGACCGCGTAGACCAGGAGAGATGACACCTGATCCAGATTGTCACTTGCCGATGTCACCAGCTCCTTTTCGAATGGTGGCTCAGTCAGCGACAACGAGAATCGACGGTCACTTCGTGACAGCAGAGTCTGCACTCGATCATCTGATGGAGATGGGGGCAGGCAGTTATCATGTCACGATCTGGACGCCCGAAGGGCGAGTTGCTCTTTCGGTGCATGGCAGTCTCCTGCGTAGGCTGGAGGCATAAGAAAAAGGGCGGCCGATGCCGCCCCTTCTCATTTTTATTTTTCCACAAAACTTAATGTCATCTTCTGCTCTTTGGCGTCAAACATAGTTATTTTAAATTTGTAACTTTTACCAAGTTCCAGTTTGTCATGCATAATCTGATCACTTCCAAATTCTGAGATGTGAACTAGTCCAGCGATACCTTCTTCAATCGAAGCAAGAGCGCCGTGTTTGTTAAATTTAATAATCACCCCGTCCACCGCATCATCTTTTTTGTATTTCTTTTCGGCGTCTTTCCAAGGATTTTCCTTGAGAGCTTTAATTGAGAGTGAAATCTTACCGTCTTTTATTTCTATAATTTTTACTTTTACTTTTTCACCAATGTGGAATAGTAGTTTTGGGTTCTCAACCAATGCCCAATCAATCTCAGATATGTGAACTAGACCTTCAAGTCCTTCTTCTAGTTTTACGAATACACCGAAATCAACCATGCCCGTAACTTCGCCTACGACTTCGTCGCCTAGTGCGTATTTGCCAATAATATAGTCTTTGTTTTTCTGCTCCGGATTCTTTTCGGAGAAGATAAGTTTGCCCTCCTTTGGCGATGCACCGATTATTGCAACTGAAATTTTCTGACCAACTAGTTTTTTCAATTCCTCCAAAATTCTGTCCTTATCTCCATCCGCAACGCGTGGGTAGTGCTCTGTTTTCAGCTGGGATGCTGGCAAAAATCCCGTGATTCCTTGCCAAGTTAAAATAAGTCCACCTTTGTTTGCTTCTTGGACAGCGAGTTCAAATATTTTCTTATCTCGGATTGCGTCCTCCGCCTCTGACCAAATGAGCGCCTGGCGAGCTTCTTTAAGAGAGATTTCAATGTAGCCATCTTTGTTAGAAATACCTATAACTTTTCCCGCAACTGTATCACCAATATTTATTTTTTTTATTATGTCACGCGCATTTATAAATTCACGGCCATAAATTATTCCGGTTCCAAAAGGCGGGATATCGATAAAGACCTTGGCTTTCTCTACGCCAATTACTTTGCCTTCCACCACATCATCTACAGATGGGGGAGTTAGGCTCGTATTTAAAATGTGAGTCATGAGGTCCTCCTTTTGTGCCCCAGAAGTTACCTCCTCTTTTTCCTCGTCTAAAACGGCTTTTGCCATGAGTATTTTTCTATAGACGGCTTGGTCTCGGTCAGTATCCTCGGGAAGAGCCAAATTTAGCGTATATAGTGGCTAATAAAATACGGCTTTAAGTATACAAAAATGAGGAAGTTTGGATAGCTTGACATATTAAATACTGGTGGTATAAAGGTGGAGGAGGTTGAGATGACAGTTTCTCGTGCGCGTTCGATCAAAGGATTCACCCTGATCGAGTTTCTCATCGTCATCCTGTTTGTCGGAATCATCGCAGCGATCGCCGTTCCGGGGCTGAAGAAGGCTCAAGAGGCAGATCGGCGGACCCAGGCAAGAACGGCGAAGAAGGTCCTCGCCGGCGAGGAAGTTTCCCTCGACGAGCTCTCAGGCTTCTTCAGCCGAAGCCTTGCCAAGGGGTCCGCCCTCGAAGAGGCAATGAAACAAGAGGGGATCTCCGAATCGGACATCGGCCGATTCCGGAGTGAGGAGTTCCGACACGTGAAGTTTTCGAAAAAGTAAGGTTCGACAAGGGGGGTTAGACGCTCTCCGAGTCGAACCTTTTCTTGTTTTAATATATTCGACTTCATTTATAAAAAGTCATTATCTCTAATGCTACAGTATATTGTAGCATTAGTGTCGTTGGTTCTAAGTCATAGGTATTTGTGCAAACAAAAGCGGCGCGCACGTTGCACGCCGCCTCGGTACCGAACTTATTTTTTCTTCTTCCTGATCCACGCTGGTAGACCCTGCTTTTTCCGACGTTTCTGGGTTTCGTGGCCGCCTTTGCGACCTGCTTCACGAGCTTCGTTCGCGTCCCACTCGTGGGCGGTACCTTTCTCGTGTGCCGCTCTCCCACCTTTGCTCGCGATTTCTCGCTGCTTCTTCGAATCCATCGACGCAAAACCACGATCTTCCTTGGCCATCAGCATCTCCTCTCTATGGTCAATACTCACACATTTATATAATTATGTCAAATATTGAATTTGAAACACTTTAAATAAAGAAAAAAGAAAACGGCGCACACATTGCGCGCCGCATTAGCTGGAAGGGGGTCAGTTTAGCCTTACGTGCGAATTGTCCTCGTCACGTGGTTTCATGCCTCTGCCCCGCATGCGGTGACAGATCATTACTCAGGTATCGCGCGGGAGCCGGTCGAGCCGGTTGGTAACTCCTTAGTCCCTACCAAACGAAGCGGGACTTTGCGGGATCCTACAACCCCTGCGGTTCTCGCGGATTACTCCGGTTTGCCTCAGGTTTGGGCTGTTTTGTAAGCCCCAGGTTTCCCATGGGGAATCACTATTGTTTTCTTCCTACCCCTTCCGGGTTCAATGATACTTAAGTGAAATTTTCTGTCAAACCTTGCCATCGAGACTTTTCTTGATAAACTGTGGACATGATTATCACATATCACGGAGTGGATTATTTTAAGGTTACATTTGGCAACACCACAATAGCGGTCAATCCTGTTTCGAAAGATTCTAAATTTAAAAATTCTAGATTTGGTGCTGACATTACACTGGTCTCTTTAAATTCTCCTGAGCACAACGGGGCTGAAACAACTTCCCGAGGCGACAAAGAATCATTTCTCATAAGTGGTCCGGGTGAGTATGAAGTTTCGGATGTTTTCATAAAAGGGATTCCCTCGAAGTCCAAATATGGAGGAGAGGAGCATATCAATACTATATATACGGTCTCGCTGGAGGGGATGAATCTGTGTTTTTTGGGAGCTCTCTCTGAAAAAGAGCTCAAAGCTGAGACAAAAGAAGCTATTGATGGTGTTGATATACTATTTGTGCCAACTGGTGGTGATGGAGTACTGGATGCTTCCTCCGCGCACAAGCTGGCGGTTCAGTTTGAGCCAGGGATTATTATCCCCAGTCATTATGGCGAAGTTGGAGACAAGAACGCCCTCAAAACATTTCTAAAAGAAGAAGGCGCAGAAGGTACCAAGGCTTTAGATAAGCTCACCATAAAGAAAAAAGATATTGCTGAGATGGAGGGGGAGGTGGTTGTGCTTGAAGCAATATGAAAATGGAATTTTTTTCGCGTCCTCAACTTTTGACAGATAATGAATAATTTTCTTTGTCCTTTCGCAGACTCCCTTCGGTCGCCCTACGGTCACGTGCTTCGGACTTCAAAAATTATTTTTATCTGATACAAAAGTTTGCGAATGCTCAAAAAATTTCATTTTCAACAATATGTTTAACTTCTTAGATAAAATAAGAAAAAAACCAGCAAGGGTGAAAAAACAGATCGCTTTTTTCACAGCTTTTTCTTTTGCTGGAATTATTTTTGTGGTTTGGCTCTCTGTTATCTATCCTGATTTTGTCGATACCCAAGAGAAACAAAGTAAGATATCAAGTATTCAAGCAAATCCCACAGATAACTTTACAAGTTTTTTCTCGCAGGGTATGACAGGCATAAAAGACCAGTATCAAAAATTAAAAGAAGCGATGACTGCCTTCTCATCTGGGCCAACTTATTATTCGGCCAGTTCTTCACCTGAAATACCTGCAAAGGACGACGTTAGTACTACCACTCAAAATTAACCATTTTTTCGTTTGAAATAAAAGCTGGAATATGCTAAAATATACCTAATAATATGGCTAAAAAGGACACAGAAGAGGGCATAAAATCACCTATACAAATGAACGTTATTTCGCAGGAAATTACGGACGAAATGAAGACTTCTTTTATCGACTATGCGATGTCGGTGATTACTGACCGTGCGCTTCCAGATGTGCGAGATGGTCTAAAACCAGTGCACCGCAGAATTCTTTATGCCATGCATCAGGAAGGTTTAACTTCTGGAGCCAAGACCAGAAAGTCTGCAACAGTCGTGGGAGCGGTGATTGGAGATTACCATCCTCATGGTGATGTGGCCGTTTACGACTCGATGGTAAAAATGGCCCAGGACTTTACCATGCGCTATCCGTTAATTACTGGCCAAGGAAACTTCGGATCAATTGATGGTGATAATGCTGCCGCTTACAGATACACCGAAGCAAAAATGTCCAAACTTGCCGCGGAACTTTTACGTGATATTGAAAAAGAGACTGTTGATTTTATTCCAAACTACGACGGCACGAAAAAAGAGCCAAAAGTTTTGCCGACTGCTGTGCCGAACTTGCTTTTGAATGGGACATTGGGCATTGCCGTTGGAATGGCAACTAATATTCCACCTCACAACCTAAATGAAGTGATGGATGCTGTGATTCACATGGCGGACAACAAGGATGCTGCAACCGAAGATCTGCTCCAGTTTATTAAAGGGCCAGATTTCCCAATTGGAGCTGTGGCCTTTAACCAAAAAGATATAAATCATGCTTATGCCAACGGCAAGGGCCCTGTGGTTGTCAGAGGTGTTGCTGAAATCGTTGAAAACAAAGCTGGAAACTACCAAATTGTCATCTCCTCAATTCCATTTCGAGTAAACAAAGCAGATCTTCTGGTTAAAATTGCCGAACTTTATCGCGATAAGAAAATAGAAATAAAAGATGTGCGCGACGAGTCTGCCAAAGACATTAGAATTGTTATTGACTTAAAATCTTCCGCGCATCCTCAGACAGTTTTAAATTATCTTTATAAACATACTCAGCTGGAAGATACATTTCATTACAACATGGTGGCTTTAGTTAACGGAGTACCAGAGACAATGTCGCTTAAGGGCATCCTGGAGGAATTTGTCTCTCATAGAGTGACTGTGATAAGACGCAGGTCAGAGTATGACTTAAGGAAGGCAGAAGAAAGAGAGCATATTTTACTTGGTCTCAAAAAAGCTCTTGATCATATAGATGCGATTATTAAACTCATAAAAAGTTCCAAAGATACTCCAGAGGCACATAAAAACCTCATGGCTCAGTTTAAATTCTCAGCTATTCAAGCAAATGCTATTTTGGAGATGAAACTTTCACGTTTGGCGGGACTCGAGAGAAAGAAAATTGAGGATGAGCTAAAAACTGTTCAAGAATTTATCGAAGAAATGAAATCTATCCTTTCTTCACCTAAGAAAATTTTAAGTATCATAAAGAAAGAATCGGAGGAAATAAAAGAAAAATATGGTGATGAAAGAAGGACAAAAATTGTAAAAGGTGGAGCAACAATTCTATCCCAAGAGGATTTAATTCCCGATGAGGAAAATGCATTAGTTCTTACAGCGGGAGGTTATATAAAGAGAACAAATCCGGATGAGTTTAGGAAACAAAAAAGAGGAGGAGTTGGTGTCGTTGACCTTGATACAAAAGAGGAGGACTTTGTGACCAATCTACTTATTGCTTCCACTCACTCGGATCTACTCTTTTTCACAAACAAAGGCAAAGTTTATCAAACCAAAATGTACGACATTCCAGAGGGTCGTCGGGCAACAAAAGGGAAATCCATCGTGAATTTCTTGCCACTTTCAGGGGAAGAGAAGATTACCTCAATTTTGCCTGTGCCAAAACAAGTTAAGGGTTCCGAAAGTTCTGTCATGATGGTTACAAAAAATGGCGTATCCAAAAAAGTCGCTACAAAAAGTTTTGAAGACGTAAGAATTTCTGGAATCATTGCGATTAAACTGGAAGAGGGTGATGCTCTGATCTCGGCGAACATTGTAAGAAAGAAAGACACAGTTATGGTAGTAACAGCCAAAGGTCAGTCAATTCATTTTAAGGAATCTGATATTCGGGAAATGGGCAGGACGGCTATGGGAGTTTGGGCAATAAAACTTAAAAAAGGTGATCAAGTAATTTCCGCTGAAGTTGTGCCAAATGAATTGAACAACGCCAGCATCATGGTTATTTCCGCAAATGGTTATGGTAAGTGCACTGATATTGATGAGTATAAGGTTCAAAACAGAGGTGGTTCTGGCATAAAAACAGCTAAGGTTAATGCAAAGACAGGGGATTTGATTTCTGCCAAAGTTTTTGCAGAAGGTCAGGGTGAAATTGTGGCCATCTCCAAGAAATCACAAGTTATCCGAGTGGATGCCAAAGAGATTCCTGTTCACGGCAGACAAACTCAAGGAGTTAGGGTGATGAAATTGCGAGAGGGAGATAGGATTGCTTCACTTATTTGCTTATAGAAGACTTTCAAATTTGAAAGTTTTATTGACTTATTGTTACTATTGTGTTAGTATCTATCTAGGAGGTTTCAATGAGATTGATCCTTGTATCTCTGGTTCTGGCCATGAGTGCCTGCATCGAGAGCCCTGCTACGGACTCGACCAAAAGCTTCGTGTACACGTCGGATTCGATGGGTTCAATCGCTGCCGGTAACATGGTTGCGATCGAATTCTCACGTGAATTGGTCATCGTTCGAAACGATGGTCAGGGCGGATTCGAGATTCTGGATGACCATGTCCACCGTGGTCTCGACGCCGTCGAGGTCTCGTACCACGACTTCGACAAAGCTCTGGATGTTCCCATCAACGAAAGGTGGCAGAGGGTCAAAGGCAAGCGTCGCCCCGGCGGAGTTGTCAACATGATACTTCTTACGATAAAGGTAGACGGGGTCTCTATCACCTGTCAGGCCTTCGTCGGCGAAAAGAGAAGTGCCGGTGTCATCGTCAGTTGCGATAGGTAAGGCTCTACACGAAGCTTCACAGCTTCATAAGTGTGGAGCCTTCGTGTTTATGTTGAAAACCTAAGTGCGATAGCAATTTTTTAATCATATAATAAAGGTATGTTCTCTGACCCTGTCAGAATTATTGAGCAATCTGGAATACAGCCTGGGATGGACATTGCTGACTTCGGCTCAGGCTCTGGTTCTTATAGTTTCCAGGTGGCCAAGGCTCTTATGTCTACGGGACGTGTCTATTCCGTAGATATTCAAAAGGATCTTCTTTCTAAATTAAAAAATTCCGCCGTTCACGAGGGTCTATATAATGTTGAAGTTATCTGGGGTGATGTGGAAAAGCCAAACGGCACCAAACTGCGAGATGGATCGGTTGACCTCGTTTTAATATGTAATCTACTTTTTCAACTGGAGAAAAAAAACGAGACAATAAATGAAGCTAAAAGAATTCTAAAACCTGGTGGCAGAGTGCTTTTGGTGGAGTGGACGGATTCATTCGGAGGGATTGGTCCAAAACCGGAAAGTGTCGTCAAGAAAAATGTGGTTAAAGAAATGTTTGAAAAAGTTGGATTTAGTCAGGACAAAGAGATCTCGGCCGGTAGCCATCATTATGGAATAATTTTTAAGAAGTTATGAACGAAACCAGTACATTTAAAATAGTCGTGATTGCAGTCTTTGTCTTGAGTATGGTTATTGGGATTGTTCTTTTTGCTATTTCCAAAGTGGGATCAACAGGGGAGTCAAACCTGGTAATCTGGGGGCCGATTTCTGCTGATCAGTTTCACGCAGCATATATTGCTTCTTCGGTCGCACATAGTAAAACCATCAAAGTTGAGTACGTGGAGAAAGACCCCACAACTTTTGATGCTGAATTTACGGAAGCACTAGCCGAAGGCAGTGGTCCAGATATTGTTATTTTACGAGATGAATATTTGTATAAAGAAAGAAACAAGCTCTTTGTCATACCTTTTGCTAATTATTCTGAGAGAACATTCAAGGATACTTTTATTGAGGGTGGGGAACTATATCTTACCCCCGAAGGAGTTTTAGCTCTGCCTTTTATGGTTGATCCAATGGTGATGTATTGGAATAGGGATATGTTTTCAAATGCTCTCATTTCGCAATCGCCAAAATATTGGGATGAGATTACACCTATGCTAGATAAAATAACTCGCAAAGACACATCTGGAAACGTGCTGACTTCAACCATTGCCTTAGGTGAGTGGCGAAATATTCTTAATTCCAAAGAAGTTTTTGCGACGCTTTTGCTTCAGGCCGGGACGCCTATCGTAGCTAGAACCAAGGATGGGGTGAAGTCACAACTTACTGCTCAGTTCAATTATCCAGTTAGGCCTGGCCAATCCGCTCTAAATTTCTACACCCAATTCTCTAACCCAACATCTCCGAACTACACCTGGAACAGATCGCTGCCTAACTCACTTACATTCTTTTTGTCAGGTAAATTGTCGATGTACATAGGTTTTGCTAGTGAAATATTTGGCATTCAGCAAAAAAATCCTAATTTAAATTTTGATGTATCGGTTGTACCTCAGATCAGAGATGCGGAAAGACAAACTGTCTATGCTCATATTTATTCTCTATCTATTGTGAAGCAGTCAAAACAACTTGCTGGTGCCTACACTGCTGTTCTTGCTTTGATAGAGCCAGCGGCTATCAATGCTCTTGCACCTATTACTAACTTACCACCGGTTCGTCGGGACCTCTTGGCGAGTAGACCCTCAGATGCCTTCAAAGTTGTTTTCTATAACTCAGCTCTAATTTCAAAATCTTGGCTTGATCCAGATCCGAAGGCAAGTTCGAATACCTTCCGTGATATGATTGAGGGAGTAACAAGCGGAAACTTACGCTCAACTGAAGCCCTAGAAAGAGCTAACGATGAACTTAATAGCCAAATACAGTAGTATGTTTTTAAATAGAAAAATTTTTTCATTCTTTCTCCTAATTATTCCGACATTATTTCTTTTTGTTCTGCCTTTTACAATTCATGCTCAGGCTGCAGGCTCTGGTGGTAAGACTGGCATCGTTTGGGAATGCACGGGGGGTAGTACAGGCAGAGCAGGTGATTGTGATTTTTACAAAGATCTCATTCCGGAAGTAATAAATATTGTTAACTTTGGAACAGTCACTGCACTTTTGTTTACTGTGATTGTGATTGCCTTTGCGGGCTGGAAGTATATGATCTCAGGTCCCAATCCCGGCAAAAGATCGGAGGCAAACCAGACACTTCTTAAGTGTGCAATTGGTATAGCGGTTATCCTTGGTGCTTGGCTCATTGTCCACTTAATCACCTCAACTTTACTTAACAGCAGTATTCCAAATTTAATATAATATTGAGTATGAAACTTCTCACAAAAACTAAATATCTTGCCTATCTTTTACCGGGTGTTTTATATGCTCAAACAATAGGATCTGGCACCTCTATTCCGAACCCGCTAAGTGGCGCAAATACCTTACCCCAGCTCCTTTCTGTTATTTTGAACAAGATTGTAATGCCGGTTGCCGCTATCGTCGTCGTACTTTGGATTATCTGGGCAGGTTTTACTTATCTAACTGCGCAAGGCAATCCAAAAAAAATAGAAGAAGCACATCAGAGGCTACTATGGGCACTAGTTGGTGCGGGTATTCTTCTTGGGGCAGCTGGCATCTCACTCGTTATCCAGAGTACAGTCTGTAGTGTGGTAGCAACGGGTTCCTTCCCTTGTCCATAGCATGAAAAAAATAAGATCTATAATTGTTTTCTTGATTCTGTGTCCAATTCCAGTTTTTGCTTTTTCCTTATTTTCCACTACTCTGGGGGCTACAATAAAATATATTGTTAGTGCCATTGGTCTTCTAGTTCCTGTTCTTTTTTCGCTTGCCTTCATTGTTTTCTTTTGGGGGCTCTCCAAATTTATTCTCCACTCGGATAGTCATGAAAATATAGAAAAGGGTAAAAGCTACATGCTTTGGGGTATCTTGGCATTATTCATTCTTCTCACTTTCAGAACAATTACCAGTTTTATTGCAAGTGACCTTGGCTTTGGTCCCGCCTCAGCCATACCATATTTAAAAGGTGGTCCATAAAAATATGAAAAAAATAAAATATACATTATTAGTCTTGTTACCTAATTTAGCTTTTGCCCAATTAAATGGAATAAAGGGGTTGCTCCAAGAAATAATGCAAATTCTATCGAGCATAGTTCCGATTCTTTTTGGCCTCTCGATAGTCTACTTCTTCTGGGGCTTGGCCCAGTTTATCTTAAATGATGCCGGTAACGATAAGACCAGAGAGGACGGTAAAAATAAGATTATCTGGGGGATTGTCGCTCTATTTGTATTCGTTGCTATATACGGAATATTGTTTGCAATAGGTGATGCTCTAGGTATAAGACCAGGCGGTGATTTTAGCGGTATATTTGGGCCATAACGCTATTCTTTTTATCCACAACTAGCTTGTTTTCCTTACTATTTACTATATAATTAAGATATTACAGGTTATTTACATTAAGATATGAAAAAAATTGCTTATTCAGTGTTAGTTTTTGGCCCTGCCTTGGCTTTTGCCGCAAGCCTAACTGGTCTGGGTACTTTACTTAGTCAGTTTAAGACAGAGGTATTAGATCGAGTACTGCCGATTCTTTTCGGTCTAGCTATTATCTACTTCTTCTGGGGTCTTATTAAATACATCCGAAATGTTGGTAGCGATCCAAAGGCTGCTGCAGAGGGAAGAAGTATAATGATCTGGGGTGTCGTAGCTTTGGCTGTGATGATTGCTGTCTACGGTCTAATCAACTTCTTGGTTAATACGTTTGGTCTTACAGATACAAACATCAACCTACCTAAGCTTCCTAACTCATAAAGTTTCTCGTGACTATCACGACTTTTCTCTATAATGTAAATAGTGTTATTCTCAATCCCATAATTACGCTCGGCTTTGCCCTAGCCTTTGCATATTTTTTCTACAGTGTTGTTCGATTTCTCAGGCTCGGTGCTGACTCTACGGATAGGGACGAGGCTCGTAATGCAATACTCTGGAGTATTGTGGGTCTAGTTATAATGTTTTCTGTCTACGGTCTTATAAAATTCACCCTCGATACTTTTGGCATTGCGCCAAGTGATGTTCCTACGGCTAGATCGTTTCTAAATCTCTAACTCGTATAAACGAATCCCCCCCGCACGTATGCGGGGGGGCTATATGAATGTACAAACTGCGTACAGTTACTGGATGAAGGTTATCAGGACCGGTTCTTCTGATTTTGACCGGAACCTGGCGTAGGGAGATGGCGGGAGATGAACCCCCTCCATGCCCGGACCTCCGTCGTAGGAGGCCTCTTTTCCCCTCTCGTCGAGTTGAAAAATTGTGAACGGCTTGTTCGCCGAGAGCACGGCTCTCGGTGGTAGTGCGATGCGACCCGTCGGCTCTTGCGAGACCGGCGGGGCGGTGATCACGATCCTGCCTCCGTTGTTCGGTGGCGGGGTGTTCTGGGTCGATGAGCTGGCTTGAGCATTGTTCGATGCCGCTGCGCTTTTCTGTGCATCATCCAGGGCTTTGTTTCCCCAGACATATACAACAGCTAGCAGAGCGGTAACGACAATGATCTTGCCAAGCTTCGGATGGTACTGGACATTTCCTTGCGGAATCATCCAGGCGGCGATAACGATCACCGCTTGCAGCGCCCAGAACTGCCACGAACTCCAGATGTACTCGAAGTACAAATCTGGAGTCGCGACAGCGACGATGATGTGGCCGAGGAGGATTCCGAGTGGAATGGTAAAGATGTTCTCTTTCCACCACCCGGGCCTCTTCCACCACTTGTACCAAGGGAAGTCGCCATCCGCATCCCTTTCGGGTTGCGGGGGCGTATCTGCCTGGTCGGGAGGGGCTTCCTGCCTCTCCCGCGCAATACCTCTGCTGTCTCGATCTTGTTGTGCTCGCAGCCAAATGTAAATGGCTGCGAGCACCACGACGACCGCTGCGATGATCATCTCTCACACCTCATGGTCTCGATGCAGGCGGTCGCGTGTTGCTTCCGCTTGCTGAGCCGGTTGTGCCGGTTTCCGTTACGTCACCGACTTGTTTGACCAGTGCCGCAGCACTTGCCACCGCTCCGAGGAGATTATCTCCCGGAACGACG
The DNA here is from genome assembly GCA_964576615.1 of uncultured Candidatus Saccharibacteria bacterium. Lineage (GTDB taxonomy): Bacteria > Patescibacteriota > Minisyncoccia > Phycocordibacterales > DATDWN01 > C7867-006. The sequence continues at coordinate 208,022 of CAZNUU010000001.1, read as the reverse complement.
ACTGCCCTGGCAGCCGTCACAGCCTGCCCGATTTCTCGGACCGCCATGGCGTACTTGCCACCAGGTGTCTCTGCGACCTTGGCGAGCGCCGCTTCACCCTTGGCCCGTGCCTCCAAAAGCAGACGTTCTGCTTCTGCTGTGCCCGTGCCGACGTTGGTGAGTCTCTCACGTTCGCCTTCTGAGGCGACGACGACTGCCTGTTTCAGCGCAAACGACTCCGCTGCTTGTCTGACCGCAGTGTTCAGTTTGTGACTGAACCCAAACGGCTTCAAGCGAACGAAGAGGATCTGAACTCCCCAGTCTGCCGATTCGGTAGACTGAGTATCCCGGATCTTGTTCGCTACCGCTGATTGACTCATCATCGCTCTGGCGGTTGTCATTCGCGACAACTCGTCGTTTACGACTCCGATGCCGACGTCGTCCAGCTGGTTCTTGGCCTTGCCGATTGGATCGTCAGTGCCGAACCGCTTTACCACTCGCGCGTAGTCGTAGATCTCGAAACCGTAGGAGAACTCCACTTCGGCAGTATTTCTCTTGCCGTAGGGATCGTCCGCCGGAATCGTGATCCTCTCACCGCCCACCTCGATTGTTTCCGCAGCCTTTGCTGGTGCAAAGGTCACTCGAATGGGAGGGAAGTAGCCCTTTCGGATTACTCCCGTTCCACCGGTGGTCTGATCGGTAACATCGCTGTGGTCTATGAACCGTGAGTCTGCCGGGACGTCTTTCTCGATCGTCTCGGTGGTCGCTCGAAGCAACCTGCAGAAACCCCAGGGCACATAAATGAGCCCCGGCTCGACGTACTTCACGAATGCCCCAAACAGCAGCAGAATTGCCTGCTGGTTGAGGTTCACGTTCTTCACGCTGTTTAAAGCGTGAAAGACTTGGATGAGAAGGATCAAGACCCCTCCCGTTTCCAAGTTGACCTGTGAAAGCGTATCCCACCACGATCCCGTACTTCTTCCGAAGAGGATCATGAGGACCGCTGTCCCGAAAAGCGCCAGATTCACCACGAGTGCGACCATCAGGATGAGCGCCGCTTTCGCGTGGCTCTCCGGAAGTCGCTGTGGTCTCACACCATTCATATCTCTCTCCTCTCAAGTAACTTGCATATATGTTAAAGGTCGAAAATTCCGACCCAACCCTAGGGCCATTGTATCACAAAATATCTAAAAGTCAAGTATGGAAAAGGGAAAAATATGGCTAATAATAAAGTTAGAATTAGGCAGAATTAATGATGTCTCATTTGATGGCCTTTTGGGTGGCGATCTAGGAAATCCTCAATCATTTTTTCTTGATCCTTTTGAAAGTCCGGAAAATTTTGCTTTTCCATAAAACGTCGTAGGAATCCAACTTCTGCGCGCAAGGCCATTAAAACTCCTTGCTCTCCGAAACGATTTATAAGTTCCTCTACAAATTCTGGGTATGTCATTTTATTTTGTTTGATTAAGTTTTAATTTCATAAAATCAATCTCACTTTGCTGACCTTTTATAATATTTTGACAAAGTTTTATTACATCTGGGTCACTTAACTTTGCCTCACTACACATAAGTATAGCGCCCGCGTGGTGGGGAATCATCGATTTCAAAAATTCTCTATCTCTGATTGCGTGCTGACTTCTTATCGCTGACCAGAAACCAACTAACGCTACAAGACTTACGATACAAATAATTGTATTTACTCTTTTGTTTCCATACATTGAACCCATTATCCCAAGTTCAATTAAAACCATTGCCGAAGTCATGAGGCCTGCCATATAGAACTGGTTTATGCCAATGAAAACATTATCGAAAGTATTCACCATTGCAAACATGAGAAAATACATCGCAACAAAAGAGAGGATAACCATCACTGTCAATTTTCTGTAGTGAGAATGCATTGCTTTATAAATTGTAACATAAATGAAAACCGACACGCGTTGTGCCGGTTTCTGGTTCAGAACCTCGTATTAGGAGAAGATCACTGACTTGGGTATTTTTTCTCCATTTCGTGTTGTGAGGAAGATCTCCCCCTTTTCCAGTGCCGCAAGGAGTCGAATTGCTTTGCGCACCAGGACAGCCTGGCTCGAGGCAAGCCGCTTGCGTCCTAGATCCATTAGATCTTGGTAGTCTTCCTTCTCCAGATCTGTGGTTATCCGAATGAGTCTTTCTGAAGCTCGGCGACGTGGTTTTCTGTTTGCCATGTCATCCTCTCTTCGGCCAATCTATCGATTTTTTAAAAAAAGTCAAATAGTTCAGGAACTATTTTTAGCAAGCGGACTTGATCGTTACACGATCAGTATCCCAATTGGATATTTTTGCTCGTAACTCCAAAAATATCTCAATCGGTCTTCAAGTCCTCTCTAGTCCGCACAAAAACTGGCTGAACGCCAGTTTCTTGTGGGCGAGAGAGGACTTGAACCTCCACCCCTTGCGGGACATGCTCCTAAGGCATGCGTGTCTGCCATTTCACCACTCGCCCAAATTAATAGAGGAAATATATCACAAACATCCCAATATAACTAGTTGTTCTTATCATACGATATATCGTATGATATATAAATGCCACATATTTCAAAAAAATTATTAGAAAGGAATAAATTTATAGAAATAAACAAGCAACTGTATAAAAATATTCAAAATCTTGTTCGGTCTGGTAAAACAAAAGTATTTTTTGATGAGGTATTGACCAAAACAGAGAAAATAATGCTTGCTAAAAGACTGGCTATGATAGTTATGATTGATGAGGGTGAAACTTCTTATGCAATTGAAAATATATTACAAGTTAGTCCATCGACCGTAGCCAGAATCTCAGATAGCTATGAGATAGGGAAGTATGACAATATTATAAAAGAAATAAAGCTTCAAAAAAGTTTCCAAACATTAATCAAAAAAATAATACCTCCTAGAGTTGGCAGAGATAGATTTAAACATTTTTTGCAATTTTAAATCTATATCATACGATATATCGTATGATATAGAAATTGAAGTCTGAATAAAAGTGAGTATAATAAAAATACTGCGCCCATAACTCAGCTGGTAGAGTAGCTCCCTCTTAAGGAGAATGTCCCAGGTTCGATCCCTGGTGGGCGCACCACTAATAAGTTTTTTCTGAATTTGACATTAGCGATTTAAATCGTATTATCCGCAATGGAGGAAGTTATGAACTTCTATGAAAGGCTGGCTATGTTGGTGGATTTTTTCCACCTCGTCGTGCTTGTAATCATGGTGGGTATGGCAGTTGGTCCATTTTTTGCGTTGTCTTCTCGCTACTCGAGGATCTTCAAGTACAATCGAGCTGTCCTGATCACAGTCGGTCTTGCGCAAATTCCGTTCAACTTCATCTGTCCTCTCACTCTGCTCTCGGCCTACCTGCGAGGTCTCTCCAATCCCGAATTCGTCAAGGATAACTGGATTGGGGGAGTTCCGCAGCCCTTCATCATCAGGATTTTCAAAAGCTGGTTTGGTTTTGAAGTTCCTGATGTTGTGATCACAATCTCAACAGTCTTGCTGGTGGCTCTCGCCATTGGAATGCTGTCGAGGCCTCAAAGGTCTTATCAGCGTAAGGAGATTCTGCGATTCGAAGGTATGGCGGCGGCGTTTACAGTCGGAGCACTGTTCATTTCAGGGCTCTTACTGCGGACTGGACTCCCACCAGCTGATGATCTACCAAAGATCATTTTCTGGTGCTTCTCTACGCTCACGTTATTTGTGATCTCAGCTTCTCTTCTCAGGGGGGCTTATCACGTTCGTAGGGAGGTCCCGTAAGTGGTTGAGCTTCTAGCCGAGAAACGGTTCACGTTTCTCGGCTATTGATTTTTAAATACAAAAAATCCCGATAACTCTTCTGAATTATCGAGAGTGCCGAGTGGGAGAATACATCTCTCCCACTCGTTTCGAACATCGCTACGCATGAACGGCATCGAGAGCCTGCCTTATGCCACTGTAGCGTCCGGCGAGGAGCTCCTTGAGCGAGACCCTGCGGTCGACCTTCGTCGTGTCGATGTCGAGGGTACGCAAGACTGACTGTTCGTTGGCGAGAATCGCCAACGTGGCATCGTTGCCACCATGGATGACCGTTTCGATCACCAGGTGCCGTTGCCAGTAGGATTCCCCGACGGTGATGACCCAAGGGCTTCCTTTACGCGAGATGTACTCGCTGAGGGTTACCCTGAAGTCCTGCTGCGCGATCTGACCAGCCACGATGGCTGCCAGGTGGTACGGAACAAGTTCCATGAGTCTGCCTCCTTTTTCAATTATAGCACGGTTTATATGTATCTGTCAATTATTAAAATAAATGGAAATTTGTGCCCGGAGTGGGAATCGAACCCACATCCCTTGCGAGACACGATTTTAAGTCGTGCGCGTATACCAGTTCCGCCATCCGGGCAAAATATAAATGCGAAGACGGATGCGGTCACAAATATTTTGCTCGCCGTCGCTTGCAAAATTTCGCGACCCCGCCTCGATTATTTTTTCTACTGAAAAAATATATCTGCGGCTCGCACATCCGCAAGCAAGCAAATAAATTTGCTTGCTTCCTCGCCTGGAGGCGTAGGGCGGATGTGCGCCGCCGCATAAAGGTTTTGCAGACCTTTGCCTTGCTATCTTGGCTACTACGCCACTATTTACTTCGTTCTTCATTATCTGAAATTATTTCAGATTTGTCTGCATGCAGACCCTTGGCTTTTTACTAGTTCGCTATGCTCATGCTACTTGGCTACTACGCCTTATTCATTTAGAAGACTATCTATCCGCTGTCGATTTTTTTCTCCTTCGTCAATTTGGAAATCCAGGTTTGGTACTCGGCCAAGACTTGATTTCTCAATTACGAATTCCTTAAATTCACTCCTTTTTCTCTTGGCGAACTCAAGTGCAGTTTTCTCTAAATTGTCAGGGAAAACTGTAAAAAAGATAGTAGCATGTTTTCGGTCTTTCGTTAATTCAACTCTCGTTACGGTGAGTAGGGAACTTTTGTTTGCATTTAATTCCAAAAATCTTGCACCTAAGTCTCTCAAAATCTCTTTCACCCTCTCGTCTTTTGTGCTCATCCCAGTATTAGAAAATTATAACTAAACAACTTGTTAATCCAATAGGTTTGCATTGTTTAATAGTACTATGATTATTCGAGTCATTCATTTTCAATACGGGACAAGTTATTTTTCAACAACAGTAAAACTTTTAATGTAATCTCCAGGGGCAATCTCAATTTTAGCTTCAATTAATGTTCCGAATTCACTACCAACATTGACTTCACTTACATTTTTTTTGTTTTGTTGTAACTCTTTTATTTTTCCCTCTACAATTTCTGCATCTTTTCGCAGGATTTTTACCATAGAGCCAAGCGCTATTACACCTTCTTCAACTCTTCCTCCTACTATCTGCCTATCCTTTACTTTGCTAAATATTTTCAGGACTTTGGCACGTCCGATAGTTTCTACAGTTTTTACTTTCGGTACGTTTAATTCTACTTTTTCCTTTAGCCAGTCAGTTAATTTATAAATAACATCAAAGTTTTGAATTTCGATTGAGTTTCTCTCGGCCAAGTTTTTAGCCAAAGGATCTGTTTTGGTTTGAAACCCTACCACGGTTGATTTTAGGCTACCATCTGCCAGGCGAATATCACCTTCCGAGACTGTACCAACACCAGAAGAAATTATTTTTACCGTCACTTTATCCTTAGGCATTTTCTCGATCTCACCTACTATCGCCTCTAGACTACTTGATGTGTCCGCTTTAATTACTAGATAGACTAAGCCCTTAACTTCTCCCTCTGCGATTTCCTCTAATTTTTCACCCTTTTTATTTTTTGGTTTTGACTTCTCAGCCTCAACTGCAGATCTAGCTTCTTCTCTTTCGTTATGTGCTGAAAACTTAGCACCGACTTCTGGGATGGAGTCCCAACCGATTATCTTTACTGGAGCGGAAAATGAAGCGCTATCTATCGGTTTTCCGAGATAATTTTCCATGATCCGAATTGGACTTGAAGCTTCGCCCGAGGTTACAAACATACCTTTTTTTAGACTACCATCTTTTATAATACAGGTAGCGGATATTCCTTTTTTGGTGTCGCGATTACTTTCAATAACAATGCCTTCGGCCAGTTTATTTTTATCACCCTTTAGATTCTCCAGCTCTGCGGCAAGCGAAATTAAATCTAGTAACTCAGAGACACCTTCACCAGTCTTTGCTGACACGGAAACTGAAGGTATGTCTCCACCGTAACCTTCAATATATATTTCATTCTCTGCCAAGCTTTGTTTTGTTTTCTCAATATTTACATCTGGCTTATCTATTTTATTTATCGCAACAATATAAGGTGTACCGCTTGCTTTGATTGCTTTCAAGGCATCTAAGGTTTGAGGTTTAACGCCATCATCTCCGGCTACAACTAAGATAGCAATGTCCGCAACACCAGCTCCTCTTTTTCTTATCCCCCCAAAGGCTTCATGACCCGGGGTATCAATAAAAGTGATTTTATGAGTTTTACCCTCTTTTGTCTTGTGCTCGACTTCGTACGCTGAGACGTGCTGAGTTATTCCACCAGCTTCGCCAAGCGGTTTATTGCTTTTTCGAATATATGAAAGTAGCGTGGATTTACCATGATCGATGTGACCCATTATCGCCACGACAGGATCCCTCTCTGTAAGATGTGTGTTTTCTTTCTGCATAAAAGTTAATTTTCTGGTTCATGACACTGGGCTTAGCCAAGCGAACTTTTGGAATTATTTATAACCTCTTTCTCTTCTTCGGTTAACTCGAATTGACTCTGGAACTTTTCGACTGGTTTAGAAAAAATGCCAATTCTCTCCCTGGAATAAAGACTAGAGATTACGACCCCATCGCCATTTTCGGAGACAAAAGAAGTAGAAAAGCTCTGGTTTCCTCCGTCTCCTGTGCCCTTGAAGGGATTAAAACGAACTGTCTCTACTGCTTGGATACTTCTGCGAAGTCTTCTTTCAATGTTGGTAAAGTATGAGGCAGCCTCCTTTTGGAAATTGTTTAGTTTTTCAAGGTTTGTGCCAGCAGCTACAATCGAATCCTCAAGTGATTTCGAATTCTTGCCAATAAGAAGTTTTTTTATCTTTATTTCAAGTCGAATTTGCCATCCCACCAGAATTATAAAAAGACCAATTACTGCGTATTTTATAAATAGTGGGTCTAAAAACATCCAGGAATTATGGCATATTTTGTTGTGATTTGCAAAAAAGAAACTAAATCACAAATTGCAAAAATACGTATAAATTGCTGGTGCAATTTTACTATGCTCGGAAATCAAGAAAACAATATCCTCAAACTCGTCTTCTCGACAAACTCGGCTATCGCCTCAAACAGTGTCTCCAGACTGACGCTTTCGTCTTTGTTTTCTAATTTCCTGCGCAATGTTTTTGCAATTTGTGATTTATGAAGACAGAGAGTAATATAATCGCATGTTATTTGGGCGAAAAAAAAGAATTTTTCTAGACTATGCTTCAATAACTCCTTTGGACAAGAGAGTCTCCAGGGTTATGAGGCAGTATGAAGAAAAATCCTTTGCTAATCCCTCTGCACTATATGAAGAGGCGCTTTTTGCAAAAAAAGAATTGGAGAGTGCAAGAAAAAGTATTGCTAACATTCTTAATGCAAGAAGTGAGGAAGTCGTGTTTACAAGTGGCGGAACAGAGGGGAATAACTTGGCGCTAATTGGAATTTTTGAAAAAAATAGAAGAGACGGATTTATTCCTCATATGATTACATCTTCAATTGAGCACTCCTCGATTTTGGAGTGTGTAAGGGAAATTGAACGACGCGGGGGTGAGGTTACTATTTTGCCCGTTTCCACTGAGGGTATTGTTGACCCGAACGATGTTCGCCATTCTATCAAAGAAAATACAATCCTGGTTTCAATTATGTATGCGAATAACGAAATTGGCTCGATTCAAAACATAAAAGAAATTGCAAAAGTCATAAGGGAATATAAACACAAGAATAATTCTTCATTCCCGTATTTTCACACCGATGCTTGCCAGGCGATTTCATATTTACCAGTGGATGTCTTGAAGTTAGGTGTCGACCTTCTTACTTTGGACGGAATAAAGATTTATGGTCCACGAGGAACGGGAGCGCTGTATATTAAATCTACAGTTGAGATCGCGCCGATTATATTTGGTGGTGGGCAAGAAAAAAATTTGCGTAGTGGAACAGAAAACGTAGCCGCTGCTTTAGGCTTGGCTAAAGCAATCGAGATTACTGAAGAAATAAAAAATAGTGAAGTTTCTAGACTTAGTTCAATTCGAGATTATGCAATTGAAAAAATTTTGAAGACGTTCCCGGGCTCTACCTTAAATGGCCCACAAAAAGATAGGCTTCCAAACAATGTAAACATCTGTTTCCCTGGTAAAGATGCCGAATTTCTTGTTATTTCTCTCGATGTTTTAGGAATTTCCGCCTCCTATTCGTCTTCTTGTCAGACTCTAAAGGAGGATTCGTCATCTTACGTAATATCTAGTCTGGGTAAAAAAGATTGTAGTGAATCAAGTCTCAGGTTTACTCTGGGGCGACAGAGCAAAATGGGCGATATAGATAGATTGGTTAGTGTTTTACAAAATGTGCTAAAATAAATCCCAATGGAAGATCTAAATAAGAATCAAATTATTCTCCTCACACTCCTCATATCTTTTGTAACTTCGATTGCTACGGGAATTATGACAAATTATCTTCTTCAAGAAGCGCCTCTTGAGGTTACTCGAAATATCAACCGAGTTGTAGAAAAAACTATCGAGACTGTCACAACCCCCGGGGTAGTAACTCCGGGGCAAAAGGAGATTACTACAGTGGTAGTTAAAGAGGAAGACCAAGTCCTAACTTCAATTGATAAAAATGTAAAAAGCATTGTCAGGATAAAAGCCAAAGACAAAGACGGGGCGGCAACATTTTATGGGATTGGTCTTGTGGTAAACAAAGATGGAGTTATCGCGGCGGACAAAAATACTATCCTGGCAGATAACACATATTACGGGACTTTCAGTGATGGGTCAGAGTTTCAGTTAAACCCATTGGGGGTTGATAAACAAACGAATTTTATCGAGTTTAAAGTAATTTCTTCAGATAAAACAAAAAGTTACATATTTACAGCCACATCCTTTTCGGACACTGAGCCAAAACTTGGTCAGACTGTGATTGGCCTAGGAGGCGAGACTGAGAATGCAGTATCTGTCGGTCGTGTAGTTTCGCTCCAAACAAAAAACTCAAACACTTCTTCAAGCACAGCAAAAACACTTATAGATATCGATACGGATCTTTCTACCAAGGATTTAGTTGACGGTAGCCCAGTCTTTAATCTCTCTGGTGACATAATCGGCATTAAACTCTCCTCGGACTCTGCAAGGTCATTTACTCCAGTATCGTTTCTAAGAAAAGAAATCTCGACTTGGTAGGATTGTCAAAAAACAACTAAAAATAAGGCTATTTTTCTTGACTTTTCGATTTTTGGCCTATATAATTGCTGTACAACACGACGAAAATAAAATCCCAGATCCAAGAGATGTTGCGCCAAATATAAAGATTCTTTCGTCTATATAATTGAAGGCTATGCCACCATTTAATCACTTTACAACCAAGGCTAAGGAAGCAATCAGAAAAGCTCACGAACTCGCTATTGAACGAGGTCAGAATCATGTAAATCCTCTCCACCTTTTAACTGCACTTATCCTTCAGGAGGAGAGCGTGGTTACTTCGATTTTGGATAAACTAGAAGTAGATACTATTTTACTTACCGACTCACTACTCGAATCGATTGAAGGTGTTGAGGCAGGGCAAACACTTTCTGCATCGTATCAGATTTATCTAACTCCGGAGTTAGCACAGACTATCGAAGCTTCAACCAAGGAGTTAACTGCTCTAAGTGATGAATTTGTTTCAACCGAGCACCTTTTTCTAGCTTTAACTGAAGTTTCATCTCCAGCCAAAGATCTTCTTCATAAATTTAAAATAAACAAAGACTCGGTACTACGAGTAATAGAAGAGATAAGGGCAGCTTCGCCGACGACACATGAGGCGCCAAAGAAATTTAAAGCACTTTCGAAATTTACCAGAAATTTAACTAAGCTTGCTCAGCAAAATAAATTAGATCCAGTTATTGGCAGAGACGATGAAATCTCAAGGATTATTCAAATCCTTTCTCGTCGGACAAAAAATAATCCGATTTTGATTGGTGAGGCCGGAGTAGGCAAGACCGCTATTGTAGAAGGCTTGGCTTTACGTATGTCCATGGGAGAAGTGCCAGAGTCGCTTAAAGATAAAGAGCTTGTGTCATTAGACCTTGGCTTACTTATTGCTGGGACAAAATACAGAGGTGAGTTTGAAGAGAGGCTAAAAAATATTTTAAAAGAGATTGAGAGGTCGGATGGCAAAATAATTCTTTTTGTGGATGAAATTCACACCATAGTTGGTGCTGGTTCTGCAGAAGGCTCCCTCGATGCATCGAATATGCTAAAACCGGCTTTGGCGAGGGGGGAACTCCGGGCCATTGGCGCAACTACACTCAAAGAATACCAAAAGCATATTGAAAAAGATCCCGCTCTAACCCGACGTTTTCAGCCTGTTTATGTAAACGAGCCTTCGGTAGAGGATGCCATAACAATACTTAGAGGTCTCAAGGAAAAATATGAACTTTACCACGGGGTTAGAATCACAGATGAAGCGATAGTTGCGGCTGTGAATCTTTCTACTAGATACATTACCGACAGATTTTTGCCTGATAAAGCGGTGGACTTAATTGATGAATCTGCTTCGTATTTGAAAATTGCGATGGAAAATAAGCCCCCAGTTTTGCAGAAAGCTCATTCAAGTATTGTGAAATTACAGATAGAACACGAAGCTCTCAAAAAGGAAACTGATCCAAAATCAAAAGCAAGACTAAAAGAAATAGATAAACAAATCGCTGATCTCAAGGAGGAAACAGGGGAGATTGAACTAAAATGGAACAACGAGAAGGAAACCGTCTCCGATATCAAAGCCATAAAGAAACAGCTAGAGGAATTGCGTCGTGAAGCTGAGGCAGCAGAGGCAAGGCCAGATTTATCTCGGGCTGCGGAAATTCGCTATGTCAAAATTCCAGCTCTGGAGCGAGATCTGGATACCAAATCAAAGAAACTAAAAAAGCTCCAAAGTTCTCGCAGGATTTTAAAGGAAGAAATCACAGAAAACGATATTGCTATGATTGTTTCAAAATGGACTGGTATACCTGTCTCTAGAATGCTGGAAGAAGAAGCTGACAAATTAAACAGGATGGATGACGTATTAAAGAAACGAATTGTGGGTCAAGACGAAGCAGTTAAGAAGATTTCAGATACAGTAAAAAGAAGTCGAGCTGGTATTTCTGACCCTAACCGACCAATCGGTTCTTTTCTGTTTCTTGGTCCAACGGGTGTAGGTAAGACAGAACTTACCAAGGCTTTAGCAGAGTTTCTCTTTAATGATGAGAAATCCTTGATCCGAATAGATATGTCAGAGTTTATGGAAAAACACTCTGTCTCAAAAATTATCGGTGCTCCTCCGGGTTATGTAGGTCACGAAGAAGGTGGAACTATAACAGAGATGATTCGTCATAGACCATACTCTGTTGTTCTCTTTGATGAAATCGAAAAGGCACACCCAGAAGTGTTTAATATTTTGCTTCAGGTTTTAGACAATGGTCGCTTAACTGATGCAAAGGGTAGGGTAGTTAACTTCCGAAATACAGTGATAATTCTTACTTCCAATATTGGCGCAAAGTTTATAGATAAAATGGAAAAAATTGGTTTTGCTTATGGTAGTAATGAGAAGGCAAACTACGCAGATGCTAAAGCTCGCGTTCTGGATGCCTTAAAAGATCACTTCAGACCAGAGTTTTTGAATCGACTAGATGACATAATTGTTTTCGATATCCTAAGTCACGAAGCCATAAAAGAGATTGTCAGAATTCAAGTAGATATTGTGCGTGAGAGGCTTCTTCAAAAAGAGATTAAATTAACTCTAACTAATGCAGTCATGGATCATTTGGCAAAAGAAGGTTACAGTCCGCAATACGGCGCAAGACCCCTAAAAAGATTGATTCAAACAAAAATCCTGACCCAGATCGCTTCACTTATGGTAAGTAAGGGTTTAGCAAAAGGTGGATCGATTACAGTCGATATGAAAGGGGATGAGTTCACTTTCTCTGTGAAAAAAGGCAAGAACGGATCATTTGTAACTGAAGGTTTTGTACAAGAAGGCGCAGTGGCTTAAATGGAAATTGTTCAGGTAATGTGTTAATCTTTTTTGTATTGCGTCGGTGGTAGAGTGGTCAATTACAACAGACTGTAAATCTGTCGCCTTCGGGCTACGCAGGTTCGAATCCTGCCCGGCGCACCCTTTTTATGAAGTTAATTACTTTAAATACCTGGGGTGGGAGGGTTGATTCTATTTTTCTGGATTTTTTTGAAGAGCATAAAAATAAAATAGATATTTTTTGCTTGCAAGAAGTTTGGAATGTCAATGAGGAGAATCAGAAACAAATGTATGCATCTCTTGTAAATGCAATAGTTGGGGGAGTAGTGCTCAAAGACATGATGGAGGATATGTTTTTGAGACTTCAAAAAACCCTGACTAATCACATGGGTTTTTTTAGGCCACATTACGGGACTCATTATGGCTTAGGTATGTTTATTAAGAATGATTTGGGTTTGAGGGAAGAGGGAGATTTTTTTGTATACAAGGATAGAAGCTATATACCAACAGGAGATGTTGGTAATCATGCTAGAAATGTCCAGTATGCGACTATAAATGCTAAAAATGGACCGATAACTGTAATTAACTTTCACGGTATTTGGAACGGAAAGGGTAAAACTGATACTGAAGATCGTTTAGTACAATCTGACAACATAATTAAATTCCTTAAAACATTAAATAACCCTTTCATATTATGTGGTGACTTTAATCTATTACCAGATACAGAAAGTCTCAAAAAATTTGAAGAATTTGGTCTGCGGAACCTAATCAGAGAAAACAATGTTACGTCTACCAGAACAAGTCTATATAAAAAGAAACATAGATTGGCGGACTATGTCTTTGTGAGTGACGGAATAAAGATCACTAATTTTAAAGTATTACCTTATGAGGTATCAGACCACAGCCCGATACTTGTTGAGTTTGAATAATGTGTATCGACTCAATAGATTGCCTTTTTATGGGTTTTCTGATAGTTTGAAGAAACTATGTCACAGGATAGATTAATACAGATAAAGAATAAGGAAACAGGCGAAGTTTATTGGACTTCCAAGAATAAAAGAAAAGTAGAGCGAAAAATCGAGCTTAAAAAATACAGCAAGAAATTGCGAAAGAGAGTTGTATTTAAAGAAGTAAAGAAATAACAAAAATTCGCCCATAAGGCGAATTTTTGTTGTGGCGGGGGGTGGAAGAATCGGTCACAAGTCAAAGTCTGCTGACTTTACTTTCGACCCCGCCTCGCGCCGTCGCGCTCCGGCCTTCGATTCTCCCACGCAAAGCAAGCTTTGCATGAAAGCGGGGGGTGGAAGAATCGAACTCCCGACAACGGTTTTGGAGACCGTAGTTATGCCACTTAACTAACCCCCCAGACCGTTTTATGCTACTAGAAATTTTTTAATTAGTCTATTAATTCTCTTTATTTCACTTGGGTCAAACCACTCTATTCTTTTATCTCTCTTGAACCAGGTCATTTGTCTTTTTGAATAACGCCAGATATCTGCTTCAAGTTTTTTCATAAAATCTTTTTTTGTTATTTTTTTCTCTAATAAGTCAGCTAAGTATTTGTATTCCAGACCGAGTTCTCGCATGCGTTTGAAGGACAGGCCATTTTTGTGAAGCCTTGTTGCTTCAGTGATCATGCCTTTCTTCAAACGGCGAATGAGTCTTTTGTGTATATTCTCTGACAAATTTTCGCTTTTCAGGCCTATTTGTAGTACGTCAAAAGTAACTCTATTCTTCTTTAATTTTGGGATCTTGCCCATAGCCTTTGCTATCTCAATTGCTCTTATTAGTCTTACTTTATTATGCTTATCAATATTTTTGGCTCTGTTTGAGTCTACTTTTTCGAGAATGTTAAAAAGTTCCAAGGCAGATTTTTTTTCTAACTCTCCTCTCAATTTTTTGTTTGGAGGTACTTCTGGCAAAACAATATTATCCACGATCGACTGAATGTAAAAACCTGTGCCACCACAGATAATAGGCAATTTGTGTTTCTTTAATATTACTTCAATTCTTTCCTCCGCCATTTTCTTCCAATCTGTAACTGAAAAAGTTTTCTTGGGGGAAATCACATCGATCATCCAGTGATGAACACCTCGCATCTCTTTTCTAGTAAGTTTTCCAGTGCCAATATTGAGTCCTTTGTAAACTTGCCTGGAGTCAGCAGAAATAATCTCACCGTTATATTTTTTGGCGATTTTTACAGCAAGGTCACTTTTGCCAGTTGCTGTTTGACCCAATATGACCAGAAGCCTATCTTTTTTGACTATCTTCATCTGATTGTGTAAGACTATACGACGGATAGTTTCTCCTCGCAAACTCAGCTTTAGAGAGGGCTCAATGGGTCAATCAAGAAAACAAAAGGAGAGAGACAGTGTAGCTTTAGAAAAGCGGCTCAAGAACTGGGAGGCTCGGCGAGAACAGACCATGGTCGCACTCACCGAGGATTTCTTGCTCTCCATCCTGAATGCAATCTGGAAGGGGACGAACCGCTCTCAAGAGCGAGCTGTCATTGGGTTGTTTACCCAGGCAGGTTGGTTGCCAATTGCAAAAGACAAATCATTTGCAAAGTCATCGACTGCTCTAAGGCGGGTTCAGGAAACAATCGAGGAAATGGGTTATTTCCTCGACCCGGAATACAAAAGAATCATCCGGGCTGGGACCAAGGTTAGTGTGCTCTCGGCGGTAGTAAGAGGGCTGCCAGAGCATAACCCGGATCGAGCACGGAGAATGTATTACGAGTTGAGGCGTAGGAGGAAAGAGCGCAAACCCCTCGGGGTTGTTGTCAGCTTGGTTGTACGTAAGTAGTTATCTCTGGGGTCGGCCGAAGCCGGCCCTAAACTTTTATGCAAATAAGATTTGTGATAATTTATATAAATTGCCGGGATGGCGGAATTGGTAGACGCACACGACTCAAAATCGTGCGGAGCAATCCTTGAGAGTTCGATTCTCTCTCCCGGCACAGACGGAGCATCCGAGAATCGAAGGTTATTCTAACATCTTCTCTGCCTTCTCAATATCTGAAGCATAATTTATTGGGATCCATTTTTCAGTCACAATGCCAACAATTGGCGTTTCCTCTTTCTGGGCGAGTATAGTTTGCGGTAATCCATATTCACCGCCAAAAACCATTACTCCGGGATGCTTAAAAATATTTGAGTCAATAACATAAGCACCTGTTGCAATAAGTGCCCCGTTTCTTTTTTCTTCTTCAGATTGAGCAGTAAAACCCTCAATATGATTTTTCTTGCCGAGCTTAACACTATAATAATTTGGCATAATCATTTTCTGCACTCCAAACGACCGGGGATAAAGCAGGTAACTCATGAGCTCCTCTTTGTCATGAATATCATCTCCGTTTAAAACTAAAAACCTTTCGTTTTCAGAAAACAAATATTTTGCAGACTGAAGTGCTGCCAAAGTACCTTTGGATTCACCTTGCTCCGTAAAAATTATTTTTTTATCTTTAAAATTATCGCCTGTATGATCTTTAATTTTTTCTTTTAGGTAATCAACAACAATAATTATTTCATCTATTTCATCTGGTAGGGACTCCAAAACTTTGTCGATAATTGGCACACCATTGATTCGGATTAATGTTTTTGGAATGGTTTCTGTAAGTGGCAGAAGTCTTGTGCCAACTCCAGCGGCTAGGATAACAGCTTTCATATTTTTATCTTAATTTTTTATTTTATTTTTTACAAGCGAAAGGAGGCCATCTCTGGCCCCCTTTTTCAGACTCGGTGAACAATGTCGGCGAACTTTCCCTCGCCCGAGACAAGATCCTTCGGATACTCGACCGGATCTGCCAGCCGTCCTTCGTAGGGGATCGGGTCGATCCTCTCGATGCAGCGGATATACCGCAGAATCATTCTTCGATAGGCCAGACCGACTTTCTCGCCAAGGTCAACGATTTCTCTAAGGCTCATAAAGCGAGCCTCTGAGACTTCGTTGTTCGGTTCTGTTATGACGGTCCCGGCGTACTTCCGTGTCTCGAAGAGGAAGACGACCCCCTTAGGTCTCTGGATGAACCAGCCGATGAGTTTGAGATCGTGAGGATCAATCACCAGACCCGATTCCTCCTCTGTCTCTTCACAAGCAGCGTGAGTCGGGGCCTCACCTCGCTCAATTTCACCGCCCGGAAGACCCCACTGCTCGCCTCCGTAGTTGTGTTTGACGAGGAGAATACCTCCGACCTCATTTACAGCGATGACGTTCGCTCCGTTGCCACGCTCTTTTTTGGGAGGGGTCGGGTCCTGCAAGTTTTCTGGCATAAAGCCTCCGGAGATACCCTACTATAGCTCTTTTAAAGAGTCAAAAATTTGTTAAAATACTTGTATGTCGCAGTTCTATAACGATTCTATTTTCTGGATTGATGTAGATAAAATAGTACCCAACCCTTTCCAACCGAGAAGGGAGTTTAATGAACAAGAACTTCAGTCTCTGGCTGATTCAATCAGGCAGTATGGGGTTCTTCAAGCTCTAGTTGTGACTCGTAAAGAAGTAGAGAGAGCTGACGGGGGTATGGGTGTGGAATATGAATTAATTGCGGGAGAGAGAAGACTTCGTGCTTCAAAATTAGCCGGACTCTCTCAGGTTCCAGTTCTTATCAAAACAGGAGATGAAGGAAATGATTTACTAAAGCTCGAGCTTGCGATTATTGAAAACATTCAACGTGAAGATTTAAATCCAGTTGATAGAGCTAGGGCATTTGAGCGCCTCATAAATGAATTTGGTTTTAAACATTTGGAGATAAGTAAAAAAGTTGGCAAAAGTCGCGAATATGTCTCAAACTCAGTTCGTCTTCTCGCGTTGCCAAAAGAAATTCTTGATTCACTCTCTCAAGGAAAGATTTCCGAAGGACATGCCAGGCCACTTATGATGTTGGGGGACAGGCCGGAGGAACAGATGACCCTCTTTAAGGAGATTTTGTTCAAGAGGCTTACTGTGCGAGAGGCAGAAGCAATTTCCAGAAGAATTGCTTACGATAAAATCCGTAAGAAAGGTATAACACTTGATCCAGAAACCCAGGAACTCGAAGAAAAACTTACAGAGACGCTCGGTACTCGAGTTTCTATTGAGAAAAGGGAAAATGGGGGCAAGATTTTAATCGACTTTTTTTCCAACGACGATCTTCACTCTATTTTGGATTTAATAAAATCAAATAAATTAAAATCTCCCAGCGAAATGCTCGATAGACATATAGAAAAAAATCCTATCCCACCAAAAAATGAAGATATTCCAAACTACGTAAATGATTCACGTGCTACTACAATGACCGCAGAAGATTTGGATGACAGGACTCCAGAAGAGAAAGAAAAAGCCGAAAATACCGAGGAAGATATTTACTCGGTTAAAAATTTTTCTATTTGACACCGAGGGCGTGGTTGATTCTCCGCTTTGCCAGGGTTGTTTTACAAAACTCCAACCACTTCTGACTTGGTTTTGCAGTCTTTTTGGTTTCAATCTCAACTCTATCTCCATTTTTAAGTTGGCTAGTAATAGCGACCATTTTGCCATTTATTTTTGCTCCGGACATATGGCTTCCAATATCTGTGTGGATGGCGAATGCAAAATCGATCACCGATGAGCCTTTGGGCAAATCAATAACGTCTCCAATTGGGGTAAATACGAATATTCTTTCTTCAAAAAAATCAGATTTAATTTCTTCCACAAAATTGTCTCCAGCATTTTTCTGAAACTCCACTAATTCTTTTACCCAACTTGGCGCTTCGCTTTTTTTAGGCAGTATTTTATTTATCCACTGAATACTTGGACTATCTTTGCCTTCTTTGTAAGAGATATGGGAGGCGATACCATACTCTGCTTCTTTGTTCATTTCTTCCGTCCTGATCTGGACCTCAATTATACTTCCATCTCCGGTAAAAACTGTGGTGTGAATTGAGCGATAACCGTTTAGTTTAGGCGAAGCAATATAATCCTTTATTCTTTCCGGTAGAGGTTTCCAGATACCATGAACAATGCCTAAAACTCTATAACACTCTGGAATGGTTTGGACCATTATTCGGAGGGCGGAAATATCGTAAATTGCTTCCACATCCCCTTTGTATTTCTGGATTTTTTTGTAGAGCGAGTACATACTCTTAACTCGATAATCCATTCTAAATTTTGTTACGCTATGCTCGGCCAAAGCTCTTTTTAGATACTTTTGTGACTTATCCAAATGTTTTTCGACCTCCTTTTTCTTTTTCTTTAATATTTTTTTGATCTCTTCGTATTCCTTTGGATAAACATAAGCGAAGGCTAAGTCCTCCAAATCCCGTTGGAGTTTTTTGATTCCCAATCGATAAGCGATAGGGGCATAAATCTCAAGTGTTTCTTTTGCAATACGAAGTTGCTTTTCTTTGGGCACGTATTCCAGTGTCTGCATGTTGTGAAGACGATCACAGAGTTTAATTATTAAAACCCGAATATCCTGAGACATTGCAACAAATAGTTTTCGTAAGCTTTCGTTATATCGATTTGTGCCCCGATACCTTATTTTTCCAAGTTTTGTCACACCCTCGGCCAAAAATAATATTTCTTTACCAAATTCTTTTCCGATCTCCTCTGGGGTAACCTTCATATCTTCTATTGAGTCATGTAAAAAGCCAGCTGCAATTGTGCTTGCTCCCATGCCAAGGGAAGCGATGTTCTTAGCTGTTTCAAATAGGTGAGTAAAGTACGGGTCACCGTTATTTCTCTTGTGTCCCTCGTGAATTCGGTTTGCAAAGTCATAGGCTTTTTCAACCAAAGCTATATCTTTGGCAGAAGGGTTTTGCATGAGACTTATTATCTGGGAGATGTCGTTCATAAAATGCTAATTATATATTGAAACTATCTTCAATTAATTCTTGACAAGACTGTTTTTTAATGTAGTCTAATTTAAGACTTGGCCAAGGATTAGTGGCCGTGAGGAGGTCGTGTGAACAGAATGGCTTCGGCGGTTGTTGGTTTCGTGATTGGCATTGCGTTTCTCCTCGTTTTTCAGGTTGCGATGGGACTCACACCCAAGCACTACTCTGATGTCACCTATCAGGCACTCGGCAAGCCTGATGGGCTCGTCTACCCTGATGAGTTGAGGAAGTTTCTCAACCCGTGCCTTCAAGGAGGGCAACTTCCGCAGGAATGTGTGAAGTACATCAAGGATGGCGTCGTCACACAGCCTCCAATCAAGGTCGTTCTCGATACCACTCATTAGGTCCCGAGCAGAAGGTCTGCCGGGACTTTCTGCTATTATTTTTTCATGCTAATCTGAGACCGGAGGTTTATTTGAGACTGACCAAAAAACAGCTCGAGGGAGCAATGAGGGCTATGAGGTCTCCGACCTGTCCTCATTGTGAACACTTGCTCGAGAATTGGTGTCCCTTCTGTATGCATTGCGGTAAGAGCAATGGGGGATTCAGTATCCTGGCTCTAAATGCAGAAGGGTATGCGACTCTGGAGCAAGCACGCAAGAGGTGGTGTCCGACCTGGCACAACCTGGCGGAAGGGGAAACCGAAAAGGAAATTGACGAACATCTCGTCGCGGTTGAGTTTTCCTGGCCGTTCTGTCCGATCTGCGGTGTCGAACTTTTGAAAGTTGGCCGCCAGTAGGGTTCTGAACCATCCTTCAGGACCCTTTTGTTATTTAGTTTCTTTCTTCTTTGCCCAACCACGCTTTTTTTTCTCTTCTTTCAGTATTTCTAGGGCCCGTGGCAGTTCAATTTTATAAACATCGTCCTGTTTTAGAGATCTAAAATCTTTTTGGTGAACAATGTATGGTCCAAAACGTCCCACGTTTGCTGTAATAGTTTCGCCGGTATCAGGATGAACTCCCAATATACGTGGTAGAGACAAATATTTCAAAGCATCTTCAAGAGTAACTGTAGAAGGATCTTTTTCTTTTGGAATACTCGCCATCTTTGGCTTCGGTGCTTTTTTAGATCCTTTGCCTTTGACCTTTTCACCAAGTTGAACGTATGGTCCGAATCTGCCGATCATTATATAGATAGGTAATCCAGATTCAGGATCAGTGCCAATCGGTTCTTCTTTTTTAATCTCCTTGCCATCTATAGTTAGGGAACCCTCGCAATCTGGGTATCTAGAGCAAGAAAGAAATTTTCCACCCCGCGAAAGCTTTATGATCATCGGACTACCACATACCGGACATTTAAATTCTGGTGGTGCATCCCCTAGATTTGTTACTTTGTCTAATTTGTCTTTGCTTTTAACATCTTTCAGGAATGGTTTATAGAAAGTGCTAAGTATTTTTACATAATCCGCCTTGCCATCCGCAATTAGGTCAAGTTCATCTTCCATTTCAGCGGTGAAACTATCAGAAATGTAGTTAGAGAAGTGTTCTTCTAGAAAACTCGAGACCACATCACCAGTGTCTGTTGGTACGAGAGATTTGTTTACTTTTTCTACGTAACCCCGGTCTTCCAGAGTCTTTATGATACTTGCGTATGTAGATGGACGACCGATGTCTCTTTTTTCAAGCTCCTTAATTAGACCTGCTTCAGAATATCTGCCTGGGGGTTCTGTTTGCTTTTCATCTGTCCATATTTTCTTCAAATCGAGTTTTTCTTTAACTAAGACCTTTGGTAACTCTACATCATCACCTCGGGAAGCCGGGTCGCCGAGTAACCAACCCGGAAATTTTATTTGTGAGCCAGTTATTGAGAAATCTGGAATAGTATCCTTTCCGTCTGTAATGTTTGCTGTAATTTTGGTGCGTAGGGTTAGTGCGTCCTTCATTTGGGAGCTGACGGATCTGCGCCAGATTAGATTATAAAGTTTTTTCTGTTCATCATTATGCCCTGCATTCTCTAGGTCAAAGTTTGTCGGTCTTATTGCTTCATGGGCCTCCTGCGCGTTTTTACTTTTTGCTGCATAAGCTCGCACCTCTACAAATTCTTTGCCGAATTTTTTCTCCACTACTTCTTTTATATGGTTTACTGCCACAGAACTCAAATTTACAGAGTCAGTTCTCATGTAGGTGATGAAGCCAGCTTCGTAAAGTTTCTGAGCAATACCCATAGTCCTCGATGGTGAGAATCCTAGTCTGGATGATGCAGCTTGTTGAAGAGTTGAGGTAATAAAAGGTGGCCGAGGAGATTTTTTGACATCTGTTTCTTTAATATCTTTTACCTGCCAATTACCTGACTCTGCAGCCGACATTATTTTTTCAACTTGCAGTTTATCTGTTGGCTCCTCTTCGCAGACAATAGTAAAAGGGATTTTCTTTTCTCCTTCCACTTCTGCTGAAATAATCCAGTACGGGTGTGATTTGAAAGCTCTTATTTCTCTCTCGCGTTCCATTATTATACGTAAAGCTGGGGACTGAACTCTTCCTGCAGAGAGACCATAACGAACTTTCTTCCAGATGAGGCCAGAGAGGTCATAACCCACCAGTCTGTCTAGCACGCGCCTAGCTTCCTGAGCTCGCTTCAAGTCCATATCAATATCGCGAGGGTGTTCAATTGCATCCTTCACTGCATCCTTTGTAATCTCGTAAAAAACAACCCTTCTGGGTTTTTTAAGGCCAGTCGCCTGTGCCACATGCCAAGCAATAGCTTCTCCTTCGCGATCAGGGTCAGTTGCAAGCAGGACTTCGTCTGCTTCATCGGCTTTTTCCTTTATCTGGTTTACTACTTTTTCTTTGCCTTTAGTAATTTCGTAGTGAGGAATAAAACCACCTTCGATATCGATGGCTTTTTTATTTGATTTTGGTAAATCCCGAATATGTCCGACACTCGCTACAACTTCGTACTTGCCATCCAGATATTTTGAAATTGTTTTTGCTTTTGCTGGAGATTCGACGATCAAAAGTTTTGACATTCCTTAATTAGTACAGCAAATAAATTCTTTTGTCCAATTTGTTAAATCAAAAGGGCTCGGCACGGTGCCAAGCCCTTTGGTGTACTTACGATGCGATTCTGCCGTCGGCTTCTTCCTGGACGTGTTCCAGAAACGCCGGGTCGTCGATGAGATACAACTGCTCGTTCGCGTGCTCGATCTGAATGACCGAGACACTGTGCCCGTGGTAGCGAGCGCGTCTTTTGCTGCCGATGGGGACTCGGGTTCCCGCATCGACTTAGTGTTCCGTCGCAATTAACGTCCCTGCCTCGGAGATTTCGAATGCCGGCGTTCTTTCCATCACGGTCATGAATCTGCCCTCCTTTTACACGATAGCACGATCTTCACTTTAAATGAATCTCACCCATTACTTCCTCAATAAGTCCTTTTATTTCCATCGTGGCCAAAATAGTTTGGGTTGCGTAGATTGGTTTACCGAGTCGCCTTATGATTTCGTTTCTTTCCATCGGTTCTTCCAGTAAATTTATAACTTCTAATTCATCACTTGAACAATCTTTGTAATCTTTCTTTGTTTTTATATCTTTTAACTCCAATCCCAGAGCTGTAACAATGTCTTCGGGTTGGGTGATTGGTGTAGCACCAAGACGTAGCAACATATGAGGACCTTCGCCGGTTTTGGAAAAAATAGAATTAGGCACGGTAAAAACATCTCGGTTATATTCAGTTGCAAATTTAGACGTAATCAATGTTCCAGACTGGAGAGCAGCTTCTACTATAAGTGAGGCATGAGACATTCCAGCCATGATTCTGTTTCTTTGAGGGAAACTGTATGGAGTAGCCTTAAAATCATCAGGGAATTCGGAAATTAACGCCCCGCTTTTTTCTAGTATCTCTTTTGCTAAATTTCGATTGGTGGAGGGATATAAAACTTTCTCGGAAAGACCTGAGCCAGGTACTCCGACTGTTGGTAACCCCACTCGTAGTGCTGCACGATGAGCGATCGCATCCATGCCAAGAGCCAGGCCGGAGACTATAGTAATAGAGTAACCACGCAGCCCCTCAATCAACTTGTCACAAACAGCCTTGCCGTATTCACTGTACTTTCTAGAACCGACTACAGCCAGATACTTTTCTGTCTTTGGTAACTCACCAATGATTCGCAGAGACTTAGGTGGGTCGTTTATTTGCAGGAGTAGCTTCGGCCAGTCTTTTTTAGGAAGGTCACGAATTTGCATACTATTATTCTAACAATAATAAAACTTGTTTTGACAGTCTCCAAGCCAGGATGTAAGGTAATATCTGGAGGGCATATGCAACAAATGCAGATCAGCCGGAGACTGAACTACTTCAGCGAAATCACGGGGAGCGGACTTCGAAAGCTGGGGTCTCTCCCAGCCAAGACCTCGGTCGTAACCGACGGGGAGATCCAGCGGATGCAGGTGGAAGGCATCAGGAAACATCGCGAGATGGTGAAGGTGAGGCTGGGCGATCTCAGCTACTTCGTCCTTGCGTATGAAGCGGAAAAGTGCCTGCGGCCGGCCTCTCGCGACATGGCAGTCACAACGTAAGAGTAATTTGGCGGGTCCTACGGGGCCCGCCGTTCCATTTTGTGTCTATTTTGTTACACTAATATTATGCTGGATATTAAATTCATTCGGGAAAACAAGGATCTAATTAAAATGGCTGCCCAGAAGAAGCACCTTGATTTTAATGTTGATGATCTTATCCTAGTGGATGATAAAAGAAGGGAACTCATAGCAGTTATTGAGAAAAAAAGAGCCGAACAGAACGATTTTAACGACAAGATAGTCAAGACTCCTGAGAAAGACAAAAAATCTCAAATGATTGCAGAGATGAAGGTG
Organism: uncultured Candidatus Saccharibacteria bacterium; assembly: GCA_964576615.1. Lineage (GTDB taxonomy): Bacteria > Patescibacteriota > Minisyncoccia > Phycocordibacterales > DATDWN01 > C7867-006. Next base: position 184,158 of record CAZNUU010000001.1, on the reverse strand, counting down.
GTCAAAGACGAATTACAAAAAGAAGAGGAAAAACTGAAGGAGATAATGCACGATTGGCAAAGACTCATGATTTCTGTGCCGAATATTCCGGATGTCTCGGTGCCAGAAGGGGTTGATGATAAAGATAACAAGGAGGTAAAGAAGTGGGGAGAGATTCCCGGGTTTGATTTTAAACCCAAGGATCATATTGAGCTCATGACCAACCTCGACATGCTCGATTTAGAACGAGGGGTAAAGGTCTCAGGATTCAGAGGGTATTTTCTAAAAGGTGATGGAGCCAGGCTTCAGTTTGCGCTCTGGCGATTCGCTCAGGATTTTTTTGAAAAAAAAGGTGGTTTTGTGCCAATGATCGTACCCACACTTCTTAAGCGGGAACTTTTATTAGGTACAGGATATTTGCCTCAGGGTGAGGAAGATTTGTATAGAACTCAAGATGGAGAATACCTATCTGGAACGGCGGAAGTAGCAACCATGGGGTACTTCATGGATGAGATTTTAGAAAAAAAAGATTTGCCAATGAAGTTTTTCTCTTTTTCCGAAGCGTACAGACGAGAAGCCGGCGCCCACGGTAAAGATACCAGAGGAATTCTTAGGGTTCACGAATTTTATAAATTTGAACAGGTTGTTTTATGTGAAGCATCTCACGAAGAGTCGGTAAAATTTCACGAAGAAATACAAAAGAACGCAGAAGAATTTACCGAGGCTCTTGGTCTCCCTTACCATGTAGTCATAAATTGCGCTGGGGACTTAGGACTAGGACAGGTGAAAAAATATGACATTGAAGCCTGGCTGCCTTCGGAAAACACCTACCGAGAAACAGGATCAGCTTCTTACTTTCACGATTTTCAGACCAGAAGACTAAATATTCGTTACCGCGATACAGATGGTAAGTTAAAATTTGTTCACTCCTTAAACAATACCGCCCTCTCAGGTCGTCCACTTATTATGATTGTTGAAAATTATCAGCAGGCCGATGGATCGATAAAAATTCCGGAAGTGCTACAGCCTTATATGAACGGTAAAAAAGTTATTTCAAAATGATAACTACCAGTTCTCTGCCTTTACGCGAGGCGTATCTGAAAAAAAAGAGAAATCAAAGAAGGCTAAGGTATTTGATTCTAATTATAGTACTGGTTCTTTTAATAGCTGCGGCTTCATATGCAGCGCATCGACCAGGGTTTTGTCTCTCAAAGGTTGAACTAAGCGGAGGAGTATTGGTGACCGAAGAGGAGGTAAGTGACAAAAGTCTTTCTTTTTTAAGCGGTTCGTATTTATATTTATTTCCAAAAAACAATGTACTCTGGTTACCTAGAAAAAAGCTAGAAAGTTACCTGAAGGATCAGTTCAAACGAATAGATACATTAGACATGCAGCTTAAGGACTTTCATACCTTACAGATTTCTATAAAGGAAAGAAGTCCTTATGCTATTTGGTGTGACAAACCACCTGCCATAGTCGGCGATCTGACTTATCAAGATTCAGAGAAATGTTATTTTCTAGACCAAAACAGTACTGTATTTGCGGAAGCCCCTCTTTTTTCAGGTGATGCTTATTTTAAATACTACGGGTTGGTCTCAGGCGATCCTCTAGGTAAAGAATATATTTCATCCAGTACTGAGTTTGCCGCAATTTCTGGATTTATCGATTCAATAAAAGCACTCAATCTTCATCCTCTTTATCTAGTAGCCGATAGTGATAGTCAATTTTCCATAATTTTACAGAAAGGTCTAAAAATTTATTTTGATACAAAAAATCCTCTCGAGGAGACTTACCAAAATCTTTCTGCCTTACTTAAAACCAAGCCTCTCACTGATAGTTTAGATTCAGTAGATTATATTGATCTCCGTTTTGGCAATAAACTTTTTTATAAAATGAAATAATGGATTATCCCCGCTCTTTCAAGCGGGGATCTGTTCAGAAATGATACGGCGATACAAGCGTGGAAGGATCCTTGCCATCCCAACTGACCTCGCCTCGTAACACAGCTTGAGTCACCAAGGGTTGAAATTTATGCTCCGCCATGTTGACACGGACCTGAAGTGACTCTGGTGTATCGTCTGGCCTCATCTCTACCTTCTCGGCGAAGAAGATCGGTCCCTTGTCGTAACCTTCGATCACAAAGTGCATTGTCACAGCTGATTCGGCGATCTCTCCTCTGCGATATGCGCTGACCACCGCCTCGTGGACATGGTGACTGTACATTCCGTCACCACCAAATTTCGGAAGTGGTCCCGGGTGGATGTTGAATGTTGTCTTGGGATCAAGCCCATAAACCATCTTGAGCCAACCAGAAAGAGCTACGAAATCAGCTCCTTCAGTTATCTTGCGGTAGTTCTCCGCGGTCCATGGCCCAGGGAAGTAGGTGAAGGGAACACCGAGCTTGTTGGCTCTTTCGCGTACTCCGCCATTTTCGTGATTAGAAATGACGAAGATAGCAGCGTCTAGTCTGCCGTCCCGTGAAGCCTTGACCAGATTCTCAAAACCCGAGCCACCGCCTGTTTTTGTTCCGGACGCCATCACGGCGAGCATTGGTTTTCTTGACATGATTTTATCTTGCCTCCGATTTGTTTATAACGAATGTATATAATATAGTCAAACGATGTTTTGGCAAAATCTAAGAAAACCTCTAATGGTTCTAGCTCCAATGGCTGATGTTACGGATCCAGCTTTTCGACGTATCATCGCAAAGTATGGCAAACCGGATGTAATGTGGACTGAGTTTGTCTCAGCCGACGGACTTTTTATGGGAGGTTATGAGCATTTGATAAAAGACCTGGCATTTACCGATGCCGAAAGGCCAATTGTGGCACAGTTTTTTACAAGTAAACCAGACATGATGCAAAAAGCAACTGAACTTGCTTGTGATCTTGGTTTCGACGGTATCGATATAAATATGGGCTGTCCTGATAAAAGTGTGGAGAAGCAAGGTGGGGGAGCAGCACTTATTAAAAATCCAAAACTTGCCCAGGAAATAATTATGGCAGCAATGAAAGGTGCTAAAAAAGATGGAAAAAATTTACCAGTTAGTGTGAAAACGAGAGTTGGTTACAATAAAAATGAATTAGAAACCTGGCTACCGGCACTTCTGGAAGTAAATCCGGCTGTGATAACTATTCATGCCAGGACGCGGAAGGAGATGTCAAACGTTCCAGCAAACTGGGAGTATGTTAAGGGGGCAGTAGAGATTAGAGACGAACTAAAAAAAGATACTTTGATTTTTGGAAATGGTGATGTCGTAGACATTGACGACGGTAGGAGGAAGTGTGATGAGACGGGTTGTGATGGAGTTATGTTGGGGAGGGCGATTTTTGGTAACCCATGGCTGTTTGATAAAAATATTTCTCGAGATCAGATTTCAATAGAGGAAAGGCTTAGAGTATTAATCGAACATACAAAATTATTTGAGGAATTATTGTCTCAGAAAAGTTTTTCAATTATGAAAAAACATTTTAAGGCATATGTAGCTGGCTTCGACGGTTCAAAAGAGCTTCGCATGAAATTAATGGAAGCAAATAACGGAGGTGAAGTCGAGGCAGTAATAAATGACTATATTGAGGCATCAAAATAAAAGATTGACTTAATTTTCTACTGTGCTACCATTGCTCCTGGACTGGTCATGGTTGTGTGATCCCCAGATGCTGGGCAATTGCACGCCACACCCACTGAGCCGGAATAACTAGGATAAAACCGGCAGAGAGGAAGAGGCTGGCTCATCCACCGCGAGATATCTACTGGCTAATGTGGAGCTCCGGGCTTGGAAAAATGCGAACATTTCACCGAGGGCGTGTCGCCCCGGCAGGTTCCCGCTAACCTGATTAAAATAGTGGGCTTAGACCATGGAGTCAAGAAGAACAACGGGTCCCGGCGCAGAAAACCGCGCCGGGGCTTTTCTTTTTATCCACAACTTTATTGTCTTGACATTTTTTTCGTAAAGGATGATTGTATAGAAAGAGAGAGCGCGAGGGATTGGGATACATCTCCCCATAAGACACCAGTAGTACTGGCGAGTCCAGTAAAATGGTGGCAAAAATCCGCAATCGTGCCCTTGCTCCGGTCAGGTGGGAGATTTGGGGGCAGAATGTGCCCAGGCGGGCTTCTGTCTTGGCCCAGATCCGTCCTTAGCCTCACCGCATCTCCATCGGCGCGTGGCGCAGAAGGGAGAAGTCCGGTAACAAGCGACCTGCCACGTGAGATGTCTTGAATTCGATATCTCACGTGGCCCGACCGATGCCGTCTTTCTGACGGTATTTTTCGTTTCAAAAAAATTGTTATACTTAGTTCGACAATGGAAAATCAAACTCTCTACAGAAAATACAGGCCGACTAAATTCTCTGATGTAATTGGGCAAGATCATGTTGTTAAAGTTCTCGAAGCAGAATCCAAGTCCGGCAATATATCACACGCTTATCTTTTTTACGGAACCCGGGGAACCGGGAAGACATCCGTAGCTAGAATTTTTGCTGCAGGAGTAGGTACGAGTAAAAACGATATTTACGAAATAGACGCGGCATCCAATACTTCTGTGGAAGACATTCGTAGTCTAAACGAGTCTGTTTTCACTCTGCCTTTTGAATCCAAGTACAAAGTCTATATTTTGGACGAAGTTCACATGCTTTCGAAATCGGCTTCAAACGCTCTTCTCAAAACGTTGGAGGAGCCACCTTCCCATGTAATTTTCATTCTTGCCACAACAGAAATTCACAAAATCCCCGAAACTGTCTTGTCTCGCTGCGAAGTCTATACTTTCAAAAAGCCAAGCCAAGATCTTCTTAAAAAAATGGCTATATCCGTTGCTAAGAAAGAAGGCTACAGTATGGACGAACCATCAGCTGAGCTTGTAGCATTACTTGGGGACGGATCTTTTCGTGATACGGTGGGAATTGTTCAAAAGATTCTTCATTATTCCAAAGATAAAAAAATTTCCGAAGAGGAAGTTCGTTTAGTTACAGGCGCTCCCGCTATTGAACTTGTCCATGACATCATAACTTCTATATCAACGAAGGATTTAGATCTGGGACTCGGTGCTGTAAGGAAAGCGGCCAATCAAAATATCGACATGTCAGTTTTTCTAAGGCTTATTTTACATACAGCCAGGGCTGTACTTTTGGTTAGATTTGGAGAGACGAGTATGGTTAAGGAAGATTTATCAGAAAAAGAATTTGAGTTTGTGAGTAATATATCAAAGACGGACACAGTATTCTCTTCGACTGTTTTAATCGAGCTTCTCACCGCTCTCGAGAGAACCACCGGAGCCTATATTCAGTCCCTGCCACTTGAGTTGGCTCTTGTCAGTATTGCAAAATGAAAAAAAGCAAAAAATCTGTATTAAGTTTCGAACGATTGATTTGGGCAGGAGCTTTTGTGATTATCATGGGGGGATTTTTTATTGTTTCGCTCAAATCTACAAAGCCAAAACCGGCGATTGCTCTCTTGCCTAAAACAACAGCGAAAAAAATTTACTATCCAAGACAGTACTCTGATATCCATTATCCAAAAAGCATTTCTGAGGCAAATACGAAATATAAAGACACTGTGGTTTTTGACAAAAATCTGCTTTTGGCGAGTGTGATAAGTTCGGTTTCCAACAATACTGGCAATATAAATGGAGGAGAGGAGGTGGGCACTTGGCTTTGGACACCAGTTATGGATATTACCCCTGCCTATAAAGAGTTTGTTATTTCTGGTGCTAAACAAAATGGAATTAAGACAATTTATCTTTCCATAGATTCCTATTTGGACATTTTTCTCATGCCTAACGGAGAAAAAAGAGACAAATCTAAATTAGCTTTTGATAATGCAGTTGAAAAATTTATTGCTGACGCTCACAAAGACGGCATTTCTGTAGATGCCGAGGCTGGCTGGCAAAACTGGGCCGAGTTCGGCAATCTTTATAAACCGCTGGCTGTTTTGGATTATGTGATCGCGTTTAATAAAAGTCACCCGGAAAAGTTTCGGGGGTTTCAGTATGATGTTGAGTCGTATTTGCTACCACAGTACGAAGAGAATAAACAAGTTACTCTCTATAATTTTGTAAATCTGGTTGACCAAACTGTTGCGAAATTAAACAATACGGACCTACTACTCTCTGTGGTTGTGCCGGATTTTTATGATAGCGATAGCAACGAGACGCCCGAGTATTCATATAGAGGGGAGAACGGTTTTACATTTGATCACTTACTCCGTGTACTGGACAGACGTTCGGGCAGTAAACTAGTTGTTATGTCATACCGGAATTTTAGTCGAGGCGACGATGGCTCGATAGACATTTCAAAAGGAGAAATAAAAGATGCGCTCTTAGCTAAAACAAAAGTCGTGATTGCCCAAGAGACCGGAAACGTTCAGCCATCCTATGTAACTTTTTACAGCACGAATAAAAGTTATTTAGATAAACAAAAAACAAATCTAGCTTCAGCATTTGAAGGTTACAGTAGTTTTGGGGGATTTGCTGTGCACTATATAAATTCCTATCTGGATCTCAAGTAATTATTTAGCCATCTGGCGTCTCCTGTAAATGTCTCCAATAAGATCGAGACAGAAAGTAAAAATAAGAAGGACAATTATTCCCAGATAAATTTTATTGCCAATATCTCGAATTCTTCCCTCAACTTCTCGCATATTTCTACCAGAAGCAACGAAGCCATTTTTTGTCGGTCTTACGACTAGAGCTATTCGTGTATCTGGATTTGGTTGCCAGGTTACTCTGTCTTCGCCATGAGCTTTGGCGTATTCGAAAACACCAGAAGGTGGTTTTGGAGGAGTATTTCCGACTGATGCTGAAGATTCGAGTGGGGTGTAGTTTGAATCATAAACTACGATAAATGGTGCTAGAGATTTTTCTGCATCAAATAGAGGAGCACGTCCGACAACTTCTACAGGGGATAGCCCTGAATTAATTGCTGTCTGGGCATCTTCGACCATCTGAATCTGGGGATCATTTAAACCTTGCCTATAATTCTGCTGTGCAACTGCATAAATACAAATACCTAGGATGGCTATTGTAGCTCCGAGTGGTATCCAGTGAAAAAATACATTTAATAATCTTTGCATGACTATAGTATATAACAGTTTAAATTATAAAAAGTTATGGGCTATTTCTTCTAGCCAATCTAGAAATTTGAACAATTTCTTATCTACCCATCTAAAAAGTCCCATTCTTGATATAAACGCCCCGATGTAACCAATTAAAAATGATGAACCAAGAACAATTCCAAGAGATATGCCTATTATACTTCCCAAGAGATCAGCAATGTTGTTTATGGGGATTGGGGGTAGTGACTTGTTGTTGATTGATAATATGTAAATATCCGCAATAAAAAGGAATACTCCAAAGAAAAAACTCCATGCTGCATATTCAAATTCCCCTATCTTTTCTGCATTTGTAAAATGTCTGTATGTCCAGACAAGAAAAAATCCAGGAACCACAAATAATAAATATCCAATGTATGCGAAGTCCATAGCTGCCGACCAGGGAATCGAACCCCAATTTTCTCCTCCAAAGGGAGACGTCCTACCGTTAGACGAGTCGGCAATAAAACAAATTAAATACTACACTTTTTGAGTGATTTTTCCAATTATATTTGACTTTTCCATAAAAAATGATATTGTCCGGGTAGATGGAGGTGGCGATTGACCACAGGATTACTGCAGACTTGGGGAGGTGTTTTCTACCTTCTCAACAAGATCTTCCTTAGCCGCAAGGAAAGGTCACCCGAGAAGGGTCGTGAATGGCGTCTCTGGAACATCGCGGCGTGGGCGGTCTACATCGTTGGTCTGCCGGCTTGGCTGGTGATCCTCTACCGTGAAAACGATTTGATGGTCACTCTGGTTGAAGCGGGTGGCGCACCGGCTATGGTACTCGGACTTGTTCTCGCGCTTCGGCGCCTGGACAAGAAGCCGAGCTGGTTCAGGGATCTGTCAGTGAAGATTCTCGATCGATTTGCGGTTGTGGCCGCAATCGTCGGGGTCGCTGTCAGTGTCTGGAAGCTTGGCTTCATGATTCACGTGAGTCAGTGGGTCGAGCTCGGTGTCACGGTAGGTTTCCTGGTCGGGACCTACCGCCTCGCCAAAGATCACCTCGACGGGTATGGTTGGTTCTTTCTCATGAACGCTTCGGCTGGGATCCTCATGTTCATGCAAGGCTACTTCTGGCTTGCATTGCAACAGGCAGTCTCGCTGGTGTTTGTCGCCGACGCGTGGCAGATCAAGTCGGCCAACGAACAGTACTTTAAGAACCGGGTAGCGTGAAAGCGCTACCCGGCATTTCGTTTGGTACAATAGATAAAATGATAACAAGGGAAGCTACAGAAAAAGATATACCGAATCTGGCTATTTTAGCAGCCAAGACTTATACGGATGCATTTGGACATACTTTTAAAAATCCTGAGGATTTACAGGCTGCTTTGGAGGAGGGGCGTTCAGAGAAATATTTTACAGATTCTTTGAAAGATAATACTGCAATAGTTGCGGAAGATAATGATATCCTGATTGGTTATTGCGAGTTTGGTCCGATTGACTCATCTTATCCTACCGACGATTTTCAGGAAGGAGATCAAGAGATACGGAGATTGTACGTATTGCAAAATTACCAGAAAATGGGAATTGGCAAAAAACTGCTCGACAAAGCCTTTGGTTACGACCAAATAAAAAAAGCACAGAATGTATATCTGGATGTCTGGGAGAAAAATATTGGTGCTCAGAAACTTTACAAGTCCTATGGATTTGAGTTTACAGGCAAAGTAGTCGACGGCGACTTCATAATGAGAAGAAAGAACAGTTCTAGTATAATAGTCAGATGATCAAAACACTCAGAACTCCGGAAAGTGATATTAAATACAAAGACTATTTTAAAACCCTCGACCTTACGAAGTTTTGTCCCATGTGTGAGGAACAATCCATAAAAGATTTTAATGGTTGGAGAATTATCGACAATCGTTTCCCTTATGATCTCGTCGCCAAAACGCATCATATTTTAGTTAGTAAGAGACACGTCAAAGAAAGGGAACTAAATCCGGAAGAAAGAGAAGAATTAGAGAAAATAAAAGAGTCATATATATCAACTCAAGGATATCACTGGATAATAGAAGCAATGGGCAAGTCCTTCCCAGATCACTTTCATTTGCATTTAATTGTTGGCAAGGACGATCTGGCTGGTGGGTATTCATAATAGTATGAAATAATTTAACATTTGCTTCAGTTTTTAAACTCTGTTAGGGTACCCTCGGAGGTAGGTCATGTCCTACGAAGAAGAAAGGAAGAGGGCGCGTGGCTTTGTTGCTCTCCTTCTCGAGGATCGCGAACTGACAGATGAGGAGCTAAAGAAGATCATTGCTCACAAGGGCGAGATCTCGAGGTATCTCGACGGCTTGAGCAGGTTCGCCACAAGTGGGGCCGAGAGGGAAACGCGGTATCGGGCTCGCAAGATTGAACTCGGCAAGCTCGACACCAAGGAGCTCAGGCGCCGGTCCGATGAAATGGGTCGGAGTCGAGGACAGGCAATGAGAGACGATACTTACGATGAATTGCCTGACGAATTTTTCGAGTCTCCACCGAAGGACTCTGACGAGCACATCGTCTACGAGCTTCTCGAGGAGAGAAAGAAACCGGTCACGGCGAGGAAGAAATAGGTCTCTCTCGACAAACCGCCAAGCATTTCGTTGCTTGGCGGTTTAACATTTGTGGTGATTTTGGTTTATAATTATTAATTATGAAAACTTTTCAAATTGTTGGTATCGTTTTAGTTGTGTTGTCATTAGTCGGATTTATTTCAGGTACAGGCTCATTAACAAGTAAATTACTAGTTCTTGGTCTAGGTGTAGTGAGCTTTGTCTACGATCGAATGAGCAGTAACAAGATATGAAGTATTTTTATTGGGTAGGTGCTTTTTTGGCGGTAATTGGAGTTTTTTTTGGAATAAATTTTTATCTAAAACAAAGCCATTCCGTTTTGCCGAGTGTTGATTTAACAACAACTGATGTAAATACTGTAGAAAAGCAAAGCAATAAATCCACACCAGTTTCATCATCGGTTTCGGCAAAAACAACAACCTCGAACACGAGTCCAACAAACAACTCCGTCGAGACAATACCCGCTGGTTCTGATTGGGTGAGTACTGTTCCGCTGGGTGATGGTAAATATGTCACAGCTGCTCCAAAGAAGGGATACATTTATCTTTGCCATGTTGGCAGCGGTGGCGGGGCGCAAGGCAATCCGTCTTGGATACATGGTTCGAGTTGGACACCAGGAGAGAAAGTCTCTGTCTCTGGTTCTGTCTCTTGGCCACAAGCGAGTTACAGCATGAAAATATCTGGGAGTAACAGGCTAATCACTTTTAATGATCTACCAATAAATCACACAACTGGAGTTTTCCCGATTCAGTCGACAGATCCAGCGTATCAATACGACAGAAATCCAAATTCTATTTCCGCTCAGAATTTATCTTTCACTTTTCCTGTTAGTCCCATGATCCAAAGTAATCCGCAATGTATATACGGTGAAGTGGGTGTAATGAACGATGGTGTCATGCTGTTTGATGGTTTTGATGCGGAAAACAGGGATGCTGTTGCTCACGAAGTTCAAGATTCATACGCCGGGCATCCCGAGAAAACAGGAGAGTATCATCATCACGGGTTTGAAAATGAACTTAAAACAGAAAAAGTATCCCAAGTGGTTGGTTTCGCTCTGGATGGTTTTCCAATCACCGGACCACTTTTACCTTCTGGAAAATATCTAACCACAAATGATCTGGACGAGTGTCATGGAATCAAAAGTACGATTTCACTCGATGGTAAAAGTACTTATACATACCACTATGTTCTAACCCAGGATTTCCCTTACTCGGTTAGTTGTTTTAAAGGAGTCTCAACATTTAAACCAGGCGGAGGGGGTGAGCAAGGCCAAAGTAGTGGGAGTGTGCAATCTGGTAGTGGCCAGTCTCCGTCCGGGAGTGGAAGTCCACCCGCTCCACCCCAAGAGGCAATAGATGCATGTCAGGGTAAGTCATCTGGGGCCTCTTGTGTGGTTGGTGCAAGTGTTTGGGGTTCGTGCACATACATAGGTGCGTATTTTGCGTGTAAGCCCTAACAAAAAATGACTTTTTTAAAACTTTACATTATTTCTTTAGTATCCTATGTGATTTTGGACTCTCTTTGGGTTGGTGTGATTGCTAGCGGGTTTTACCGAAAACAATTGAGTTTCTTGTTTGTGGATAAAATAAATTATTTACCCATAGTAGTTTTTTATTTCTTGTATGTCTTTGGGATAGTTTATATTATCCTCGAGCCGAATCTTTCAAAAAACTTAATGCACGTTTTTGTTTCTGGACTAGTGCTTGGACTAGTTGCGTACGGTACATATGATCTAGTTAATTCTGCCACAATCAAGGAGTGGTCAAATGTAGCGACAATAGTCGATATGTTGTGGGGAGGATTTGCGACGGGATTGGTCTCTGTAATTACTTTGTTTATCAGTCGTCAATTGTAAATATAGTTATTAATAATTATAATTAAACTATGAAACAAAAAATTACACCGTTTTTATGGTTCGACAAGAGTGCAGAAGAAGCAATGAACTTTTATGTATCGGTCTTTAACAATAATCCAAACAAAAAAGTAGAGTCAAAAATTATAAATATCAAAAGATATCCCTCAGACATGCAAGTTGGTCCTATGCCAGATATGGGCGGTAAAGTTTTAACGGGAGTTTTTGAATTAGAAGGCCAAATTTATATGTGTCTCGATGGAGGGCCAATTTTTAAACCAAACAATGCAGTATCACTTCTTGTCGACTGCAAAGATCAAGCTGAGATTGACCATTTCTGGAACAATCTTTCTGCAGATCCGGAAGCTGGACAATGTGGTTGGCTTCAGGATAAGTATGGTTTCTCCTGGCAGATTGTGCCTGACATGGAACCATGGCTTAACAATCCGGATAAGGAAAAAGCCAAGAGATCACTTCAAGCAATGCTCCAGATGAAGAAAATTATTATTGCGGATTTGGAAAACGCCTAGTGCAAGACTGTCTTTGACAGGGGAGATATAAAAGAGTAGAAATAGGGACAGAAGGAGGGCCAATATGGCCACGAAGATTGTGATGGTCGCCGAATCCGGCGGCAATTCCCTAAGCGAGAGAAGGATGATGGGTGAACTGGAAGCCCTCCAGGCTTCCAGGGAGATCGTAACCCCGATCTTTCTTGAGGATGTGAGTTCGGATCACCTGGAGAGGTACTTCGAGCGCCGCTTTGTCGACGAGCTCTGGTTTTTCGGTCGGGAGATGACCGATAGAATGTGGAAGCTGGTCGATTTGGCCGATCGCAATGGGGTGACAGTTGTGCCTATGAGTGATCCGATGAAGGAGGCCCTGAAGGAGTGGGCAGTCAGAACTCCGGATCCCTGGATTCCCGGCCACTTCAAGGCCTGGTCTCTCTGTCCTGTTCTCCTGGCATTTGCCATCCCGTGGTATCTCACGGGGTATCTGGGGGCAGGCGGTTGGCTGGCCACAACAGTTGGGCTCTGGGAAATCGCGAGTCTCACGGTCCACCTGCGCATCCATCACAAGGATGCAGCAGGAACAGCGGTCGAGAGGCTGATGCAGGAAAATTCTTGGTGGGTGCAAATCACCGCCATGATTTTCTCCGGTGTCACACTCTATCTCGCCTTCACCTAAGTCCGCGAAGAGTCCGCGCAACATGCGCAACTTTGCGCGGACTCTTTCTTTTTTGCGAGTATGCTATAATAGTCTCCATGTTTAAAGACGAAGATCTGATTTCTTCATATATCGAAGGTGATGAAAACGCACTCAGCACTTTAGTTAGTCGCTATCTGGATGATGTTTATAATTTTTTGTACAGACTAACCGGAGATTTGCAGATTGCCGAGGATGCTACCCAGGAATCATTTATAAAAGTCTGGAAAAATATCGGAAAGTATAAAAGAGGGAACAATTTTAAAAGTTGGCTGTTTAGAATTGCTAGAAATACCGCTATTGACCACTTGAGAAAAAAGAAAGAGATTAACCTCTCTGCATTCGAAGACGCTGATGCGAAAAATATCCTAACTCACAATCTTATTGATACAGAACCAAACGCGCTTGATCTCATACAAAGGGCGGAAGATATCGACTATGTTCAAAAACTTTTATCCCAGATTGATCCAAAATATCGGGAAGTTCTGATGTTACGAGAGTCAAGGGATCTAACATTTGAAGAGATTGGAAAAATACTTGGACGACCTGCGAATACTATAAAAAGTCAATATCGACGAGCTATTGCTTCCCTCAGGAGGTTAGCTCTATCTCTATAGACTTCTATTCCCTTGTTTAGGGCCTTACTGCACCAAAATAGACTTATTTTTCGTATTGTTTTTGTATGAAAGGGAATATGAATCCTCCTTCTCGTCTTCGAGAAAAAGTAATACTTAGTATTCAGAAAGAAGAGAAAATAAGATCTCGAAATTATTTGCTATTTCTTACAACTACAATTGTCATTTCAGCTTCATCAATTGTTCTCCTCTTGAAGTATTTAATCAGCGATTTTTCCCAGACAGGGTTTTACGATTATCTTTCTCTCGCGATAAGTGATAGGGATGTAGTGTTGTCTCACTCAGGAGAATTTTTTATGTCGCTCGTAAGTTCAGTTCCTATCACCGAGATTACACTCTCGCTCGCAGCTATTCTAGTTTTACTTTATTCCTTGCGGGCTTTTGTTTTGAAGTCGAGCATAAGAATGGTCCCAGCAAATTAACATGAAAAATATAAAAGATTTTATTAAATCCAATATGTTCAAAGGTGTCCTAATCGGACTTTCTATTGCTCTTTTAGCCATGCTTATTTTTCAAGCCGGCATGTTTTTCGGTTACAGAAAAGCTGCATTCTCATATGGTTTTGGTGATCATTACTATCGAGTTTTTGCCGGGCCAGGCGGCATGGGTGATAGAGTATTTCAAATCTCACTTCACGACAAATTCATGGAAGGAAATGGTGCGGCCGGGAAAATTGTAAGTATAAATCTGCCGACCTTTGTAGTTTCTGAGAGAGATAATATGGAAAAGACTGTGTTTATCTCAACTAGTACTCAAATCAGAAGTTTCGATAAAACCATACAACCAAGTGACCTCAAGCCAGATGATTTTGTAATTGTTTTCGGTTCACCTGATAATGATTCTCAGATCGAGGCAAGACTAATAAGGCTCTTGCCTCCACCGCAGTCAACCACTTCTATAAAAAACTTCTAATATGAATAAAATACTTTCAAATCCGCATTTAAAAAAATGGGTAGCTTGGGCGAAGATCCACAAGGTCTCCTCGTTTGTCATTGCAGTTTTAGTTCTTTCGGCCGGCTACTCTACTTACTCAAAACTGCACACCACTTCCACCCAAACCCACTACGTCTTAGGTACTGCTGAAAAGGCGACAATCGTTTCCTCCGTTTCGGCTTCTGGTCAGGTTTCATCTTCAAATGAATTAGCAATTAAGTCAAAAGTTTCAGGTGATGTGGTATATGTTGGAGTAATTGCGGGACAAAAAGTTTCGGCCGGTACTCTAATTGCTGAGCTTGATGCACGGGATGCGCAAAAGTCAGTACGAGATGCACAGGCAAATTTAGAGAGCGCCCAGATTGCACTAGAGAAATTACAAAAACCGGCCTCCCAGCTTACACTGACGCAGGCCCAAAATGCCTTAACTAATGCCCAAAGCAATCTTGCGACACTCTATAGTAATAGCCAGGCTGACATAGCTAGTTCGTTTGTGGATTTGCCTGATATTATCTTGAATTTAAAAAATATCTTGACCGGTAGTGATGCGGCTAGCTCCCAGTGGAATATTGATTATTACAAAAATGCAGTCGATCCTTATGATATAAGAGCAAAGTCGTTTCGAGATGCAGCATATAGTGATTATTTAGCGGCACAAGCTTCTTACGATGCGATGTTTAACGACTATCAAGCGCTCAGTATCTCTACAGACAAAGATTCAATTGAGAAAGTTCTGAAAGAAACCTATGATACTAGTACTACTGTGGCAAAAGCTGTAAAAAGTGCCAATGGTTTTATTCAGCTTTATATCGATACCTACAAAGCTCATGGTCTCACCCACATTACTCTTGCTGATACCCAGATTACAAATCTAAATACATACTCCAGTAAACTTGCATCCCACTTATCAAGTCTTCTCTCTGACACAAATAGTCTTACCCAAGACAAGCAAGCCATAACAGAGAAACAAGAATCCTTAAATGAAATAACTGCAGGTGCGGACTCCCTAGACCTTAGAAGTGCGCAGCTCAATGTTACCAAGGCGGAGAATGCTCTACAGGATGCGAATAATACTTTGGCAAATTACTTTATCCGAGCTCCATTTGATGGAGTTATCGGCCAGGTTTCTATAAAAAAATATGATTCAGCGGGAAATTCTGCCGCGATTGCTACGCTCATTACCAATCAAAAAATTGCAGAGTTATCTTTAAACGAAGTTGATGCTGCAAAAATAAAAGAAGGCGACAAGACGACGCTCACATTCGACGCTATTGATGGACTGACCCTTACAGGTAAGGTGGCAGAAGTAGATACAGTTGGAACTGTAAGCCAAGGTGTTGTCTCTTATGCTATTAAAATCGGATTCGATAGTCAGGACGAGAGGATTAGGTCAGGCATGACGGCAAATGCTTCAATCATCACTGATGTTCACGCTGATGTTCTATCTGTTCCGTCGAGTGCAGTTAAAACTCTAAATGGTCAAAGCTTTGTTCAAGTTTTCACTCCACCTTTAACTGATACTGGCGGATCAACAGGTGTCGTATCAGCTACTTCGCCAGGGCAAGTTTCGGTTGAAGTTGGTATCTCTGATGATACTAATACAGAAATCACATCTGGACTTGATCCTGGGGAGCAAATAGTGACAAGAACAATTTCCGGAACTACAAAAACCACAACTCAAACGGCTCCGTCATTGTTTGGAGGGGGAAACAGAACGACAAGCGGGGGAACTAGAGCAGCTGGTGGCAACGCTGTATTTATCTCCAGATAAAATGATTGAAATAAAAGATGTCAAAAAGATTTATGGTACAGGTGAAGCAGCATTTGAAGCCCTAAAGGGTGTAACTTTTAATATTAAAGATGGAGAGTTCGTGGCCATCATGGGGCCTTCTGGTTCAGGTAAATCAACTCTCATGCATATTTTAGGTTGTCTAGATACTCCTACCAGCGGATCTTATTTTCTGGATGGAAAAGACGTATCCACTTTGGAGGACGATGAGCTTGCGAAAATTCGGAAGGATAAAATTGGATTTGTTTTTCAAGCCTTTAATCTTTTGCCGCGAACCACTGTTCTCCGCAATGTTATGTTGCCGCTTATATATGCTGGAGTGGTGGGTGAAGAGAGAGAAAGTAAAGCGAGAGATGCTCTGTTTTCTTCCGGACTCGAAGAAAGTCATTTTTTACATAGGTCAAATGAACTCTCTGGTGGGCAGATACAGATAGTAGCTATTGCTAGAGCTTTGGTAAATAATCCAACCCTTATTTTGGCGGATGAACCAACTGGCAATTTGGACACAAAGACAGGAGAAATTGTCTTGGGCACATTTCAGAAGTTAAACGAACAAGAAGGTAGGACGGTAATTTTAATAACGCATGAGCATTCGGTCGCGGAGCATGCTTCTAGGATTATTCAGGTTCGGGATGGACAAATTGTTTCGGATAACAAATCTCATAATCAAAAAAGAATTCGCCATGAACATAAATGATTTATTACATGAAACGTACACGGCATTATCTGCAAATAAAGTCAGGTCTGGTTTAACCGTACTTGGAATCGTAATTGGCATCTCCTCTGTTATCGCACTTATTTCGATTGGCCAAGGTGCGCAAAGTTCTATTCAGTCGAATATTCAATCTCTCGGCTCAAATTTAATTCAAGTTTTACCCGGCGCACAAAGAGGCCCGGGTGGCTTCGGTGTCTCTACCGGCCGAGGAGCCGCAAGAACTCTGACTCTGGAGGACTCAGATGCTATCTCAAAAAGCATTTCGAATATTTCCGCGGTTTCTCCAGAACTTTCGGGGCGATATCAGGTTACAGCCAAAGGCACAAATACAAATACGTCCGTGGTAGGAGTTACTGGAGCTTATCTGACAGTTCGAAATCTTCAAATCGACGAAGGCAGTTTTATTTCTGACTCAAATGATTCCTCTGCGGCCAAAGTTGCAGTCCTCGGGCCTACAGCAAGAGATGATTTATTTGGGGAAGGGGCGCAGGCCGTTGGACAAACAATTAGAATTAATAAACTAGAGTTCAAAGTTATTGGCGTGACAGTTTCAAAAGGCGGTACAGGCTTTACCAATCAAGACGATATGATTTTTGTGCCACTCTCTACAGCTGGGAGATATTTAGCAGGCGGTAGGTATGTTTCAAACGTAAGTGTCCAAGCCCAGGATTCATCTGTGATGACAGAAGTGCAAGACGACATCACCAATCTTCTTTTAACTCGTCATCATATATCCGACTCGTCCCAAGCAGATTTTACTGTGTTAAATCAGAACGATCTATTATCTGCTGTTTCCTCGGTTACTGGAACATTCACGCTTCTCCTCACGGCCATAGCCGGGATATCCTTGGTGGTTGGGGGTATTGGGATTATGAATATGATGCTTACAACAGTAACTGAAAGAACTCGAGAAATTGGTTTACGAAAAGCGATCGGGGCGACCAAAAGTGATATCAGCAGACAATTTTTAACGGAGGCAATAGTTTTAACGTTAATAAGTGGAATGATTGGGATTGCAATTGGCGCGCTAGGTTCGTATATTGTTACAGCCTTGGGTGTACTACAGACATCGGTTTCACTTAGCTCAATTCTTCTTGCATTCGGAGTCTCTGCAGCTATTGGAATAATATTTGGATGGTATCCAGCTCGGAAAGCCTCGTCTTTAAATCCGATTGATGCACTGCGTTATGAATAGTGCACCAAGATATACATGTATATCGTATGAATATTATGAATAATAAAATTGTGATTGGAATAATCGGTTTGGTTCTCATTGCTGCCGGTTTTTATGGCGGGATAACTTATGCCAAAAATAAGGGCCCAGTTAGGAGTGGTCAATTTGTGCAGTTTGGAGCTGGCGGGGGCAGGGGGCTTCGTGGTATGGGTGGGTTTAATGGTGGGGAGATTATTTCAAAAGATGCCACTGGTATTACGATCAAGTCTCCAGATGGTAGTACGAAAATTGTTTTAATTGCATCAAGTACTGAGGTGATGAAGACGGTTACCGGTTCGATAAATGATTTATCTATCGGAGAGAATATTACTGCTATGGGTCAAACTAATAGCGACGGCAGTCTTACTGCAAGTAGTATTCAAATTAGGCCAGCAGGCATGTTTTTTGCCAGTACTACTCCTAGACGCTAAAGAAAGGCTGCTTTAAGATACCTGTTATTATCATTAATATTATTTTATATGATCATTGTTCACGATACGTTTGTGTGTAAGCCAGGAAATGCTTCAAAGATGGCAAAATTATTTAAAGAAGTTATGGCCAAGGACAAGAATTTGGTTAACATTCTGACAGACATGACTGGCCAGTATAATAGAGTAATAATGGTTAGTAAGTATAAGGACCTTGCAGCGTATGAGAAAAGTTGGGAGGCATATATGAAACCAACCAAGGAAATGAAAGCAGCGATGGAAAAAATGAAAGGCTATACAGATATGTATGAGAGTGGTTCTCGAGAAATTTATCGAGTGTGGTAAGATTTGAGAATGCTAAAGGATTTTAAAACGTTTATTCTACGAGGCAACGTAGTTGACTTGGCTGTGGGTGTGGTTATAGGAGCTGCTTTCGGGACCGTTGTTTCAGCCTTAGTTAAAGATATTATTACTCCTGTTATAGGGGCGGTCGGTAAGTTGCCTGACTTTTCATCAATTTATTTCACCATAAACGGGAGCAAGTTTATGATAGGTGATTTTGTTAATGAACTTTTGTCATTTCTTCTTGTGGCTATAGCTGTCTACTTTTTTGTAGTCCTGCCTGTGAATTCCTTAACTGCTCGGGTGAAAAGAGGTGAAATTTCACCTGAGCCAGGTACAAAAAAGTGTCCAGAGTGCTTAAGTGAGATCCCAAAGGAAGCAAAAAGATGCGCTCATTGTACATCTGTGTTCAAGTAATGATTTATGCAGACTTTTAGTCAGCGTGTATTGAAACTAGCTCTTTCCGTGCCAAAGGGCAAGGTGACTACATATGGTAGGATAGCAAAAGCTGCTGGAGCAAGAGGCCCCATGGCTTCTCAATCAGTGACGGGGATTTTAGGTAAGGCCTGGATGGCTGGCAATCATAAAATTCCTTGGCATAGAATAGTTTATGCTAATGGGGGAATCTGGGTTAGTGAAAAAAACAGAAAAGAGAGAATGAGACTTTACAAAAAAGAAGGAATCGAAATCGAGAAAGACAAAATAAAAAATTTTCATAAAAAATTATTCGAATTTAAATGAAACAGCAGATTCTAGTCATACACGGTGGTGATGTTTGGGTGACCTACGATGAGTATATCGAGTCTCTTAAGAATGCAAAGATAGATCTGGATCGTCTTCGTAAAGACGATTGGAAAACAAATTTGCAAGCAAATCTGGACTCGGAATATGATGTTTTGACTCCATGGATGCCGAGTAGTAGAAACGCAAAATATCTAGAATGGGAAATACTTTTTAGCAAGATGCTTAATGTCATCTATGAAAATACAATTCTAATTGGTCACTCTCTGGGCGGACTTTTTTTGGCAAAATACCTCTCTGAGGAAAAGCTTCCAAAGCAAATTAAGGCTACCTTCCTAGTTTCGGCTCCATATGATACTGATGGGGGAAGAAAAATTGTTGATTTTGTTCTTCCGGCTTCTTTGGATCTTTTAAAATCTCAGGGTGGTAAAATTTTTCTCTACCATAGTAAGGACGATCCGGTTGTAGAGTTTTCGGAATTAGCAAAATATCAAAAGCAGCTACCAAATGCCAAATCAACTATTCTTGATGGAAGAGGCCATTTCAATCAATCTGATTTTCCAGAAATATTAAAAGATATAAAAAGTTTAGAATAATATGTTACCTACACGCGAAGAAGCGCAAAGGCTTCTAGAAGGACATGTTAAAGATGAGTATCAGCGATACCATTCCAAAATGGTGGCAATTGCCATGGAAGGCTACGCAGAAATTTATGGTGAGAATAAAGATCTTTGGTATTTAACCGGATTGCTTCACGATCTTGATTTTGGAGAGCACCCTGATTTACATCCGGCGGAAGAGCTGAAATGGTTTAAGGAATGGGGCTACTCAAGGGAGTTAAGTGATGCAGTGGAAACTCATGCCTACGGTTATCATGGCTATTCTCGCTTGCCACAGTCGAAGTTAGATGCAACAATCCTCGCCTGTGATGAAATAAGCGGTATATTTTATGCCTACCAGAAAATTAATCCTGTGAAATATGGTGACATAAAGGTTAGTTCGATTGTGAAAAGGTTTAAGGAAAAGGCTTTTGCGGCAAAAATTGATCGCGGGATTATTATGCGTGGAGTTGAGGCACTAGGCATCACGCTTGAAGATCATATAGCTAATTTAATAAAATTTTTCTCAAAATTAGATTAAATTCATACTCCTATGATAGAATAGCTTTTCTATGCGGTTACTTTGGTCGTACATAATTAAGCAAAAAAAAATCTTAATCGGGGCCCTCTGTTTGGCTACGATAAACCAAGTTTTTTCTCTACTTGATCCCCAAATCTTTAGACTTATTGTCGATAATTTTGCTTCTAAAGCACTATCTCTAAATCACGATCAGTTTATTAAAGGAGTTCTAGGTCTCCTGCTTCTTTCCATGCTGGTTGCCTTTATTTCCCGTGTAGCCAAGAATTTCCAGGATTATTATGTGAGTATCATCACTCAGCGCGTTGGAGCTCGGCTATACTCCCACAGCGTTGCTCATTCATTTTCGCTTCCATATTCCGCTTTTGAAGATCAGAGATCTGGAGAAATTCTTTTAAAACTTCAAAAAGCTAGAACTGACGCTCAAAATCTGATTACCAGTTTTGTTCAGATTGTTTTTCTAACTTCCATTTCAATGGTTTTTGTTCTCGGCTATGCTTTTATTGTCCACTGGCTCATTGGTGTAGTTTATTTTCTTCTCATTCCTCTTATGGGCACGATTCAGTTTTATCTCTCCCGCAAAATTAAAAAGGCACAGCTCCAAATCGTTACAGAAACAGCTGCACTAGCCGGATCAACCACAGAGACACTCCGGAACGTTGAGCTTGTAAAGAGTCTTGGTCTGGAGGATCAGGAGACAAAAAGACTAAACAATGTAAATGAACAAATTCTAGGTTTAGAACTTAAAAAAATAAAATTGATTAGGGCATTAAGTTTTGTGCAAGGCACATTAGTAAATGCTATTCGCTCAGCCTTACTTTTTTTACTCATGTTCCTTATCTTTGATAGGGTAATAACCTTCGGACAGTTTTTTACGTTGTATATTTACCAGTTCTTCGTCTTTGAGCCACTAAACCAGTTCGGTTTTCTCTCAAATGCATATCAAGAAACCAAAGCTTCCATGGAAAAACTTGAAGCTATTCTTAACACTCCTTCCGAGGAGAAACCAAGAAATCCTGTGGTCGTCGGCAAACTTGAGTCAATCAAACTATCTGCCGTTAGTTTTGCTTACAAAGAAAGCAATGAAGCAGTAAGTTCACTAGATTTGAAAATAAACAAGGGCGAGACAGCGGCTTTTGTTGGCCCGTCTGGATCTGGCAAAACGACAGTAGTTAAATTACTTTTGGGATTATACAAACCAACTAAGGGCAAGATTTTAATTAACGATACAGATACAGAAACTATTGATAAAGATAATTTACGCCAAAGAGTGGGTTATGTTTCCCAGGATACTCAACTTTTCGCTGGGACGATAAGGGAAAATTTACTTTTTGTAAATCCGGATGCAACGGATAAGGAATGTACGGAAGCACTACGCCAGGCTCAAGCCCTGCCAATATTAGAGAGTGGCGGTAAGGGTCTTGATTCGGTGATAGGTGAAGGTGGGCTGAAACTTTCCGGGGGAGAAAAGCAAAGGCTTTCAATCGCTAGGGCGCTTCTGCGAAATCCTGATCTAATTATTTTTGATGAGGCCACATCTAGTCTTGACTCCATAACTGAAAAGGAGATTTCTAAAACCATAAAAGAGATTACCAAAACTCGGCCGGAATTGATGACTGTCATGATTGCTCACAGGCTCTCGACTATTTCTCATGCGGATAAAATATTTGTTCTAGAACGAGGAAAACTTGCGGAAGAGGGAAACAGCGAGAGACTTTTGGACAATCATGGTCTTTACGCTGCACTTTGGCGTGAACAAGCGTCGCTAGTATAATTTTCAGTATGGATACAGATGTGATCATTGTCGGGGCTGGGGCTACTGGTCTTATGGCAGCGCGAGAATTGAGTAAGGCTTCCAAAAAAGTTCTAGTGCTTGAGGCCAGGGACAGAATAGGTGGAAGAATTTACCCACTGGATCAAAAAAAATGGGGATTTCCTGCACAAGGTGGTGCAGAGTTTGTTCATGGAGCAGCACCAATAACAAAATCAATTGCTAAGGAAGCAGGTATGACACTCACTTCACTTGAGGGTGATATGTGGAATATAAAAGACGGACAACTCACGGTAAATGATCAGTTTGTACCAAACCAAGAGCTGCTCGTGCCAAGATTAAAAGAGTTAAAAGAGGATATTTCAATCAGTGAGTTTCTAAATAAAAATTTTTCTGAATCAAAATATGAGGAACTTAGAAACTCAATTGTAAGAATGGTTGAGGGCTACGATGTGGGAGACCCTAATAAAATAAGTACGTTTGCCCTTAGAGATGAATGGCTTGGGACAGATGAATGGACCCAATACAGAATACAGGAGGGGTATGGTGTGATGCTAGAGTATCTAAGTAAAGATTTAAAAATTGAATTAAATAGAGAGGTTTCGGAAGTTGATTTTGATGCAGATAAAGTTTTAGTAAGTTGTAATGATGGATGTTCATATAAATCTAATAAAGTTTTGGTCACAGTTCCGCTACCGCTAATTAACAAAATAAAATTTAATCCCCAAATCAAGAATAAAATTAAGGCCGCTAGCGAAATTGGTTATGGTGGAGCAATAAAGATACTACTCAAATTTAAATCGAGATGGTGGGTGAGTGCCTTGGGGAATGATTTTAATGAAATGGACTTTATGATTTCAAACGAAAGATTTAGTGTTTGGTGGACACAGTTCCCGGAAGATATTGCTGTATTGTGTGGCTGGTTGGGCGGTCCAAAGACAGAGAATTATTTAGATATTCCAAATGAAGCAATACTTGAGGAATCTTTAAGTTCGCTTTCAAGAATATTTAAGGTACCACTAAAGCAAATTAAATCGCGGTTAGTCCTAGGTGAAGTTTTCAATTGGCCTACGGATAAATTTTCACTAGGAGCGTACTCTTACACAACTCCATTAACGGAAGAAGCACAAGAAGAGTTGCTTAAACCAGAGTCAGGTAAACTCTTCTTTGCTGGAGAAGCTCTGTATCAAGGTCACGATGCCGCTACTGTTGAGGGTGCACTAGCGAGTGGGCTTGAGGCAGCAAAAAGGATAGGAGTATAATTATAAAGTCGAAAATACTATTATTAGATTAGCTCAATTCATTTTATGGCTACAAAAAAACAAACAAGAAAACAAAAAAGTGCAGCAAAGAGAAATATTAAAATAGCTCAAGCGAAGTGGAGGGGTATGACAAAAAGGCAGCATAGTCTAGCTCAACCACAAGGAAGAGACAGGGCAAAACCTGGAACTACTGGCAAAGGCAGATTTTACCGAATTGAAGTTAGACCAAAGAGCGAGTTTGTGACATTTCGAGTTCAAGACGTAGGTAAAAAAGGTGGTTTGGAAAGGTTGGCAGGTAAGAGGTCAAGCGGCAGCTGGGATACGGTTACCTGGCTAGTAGAAAAGAAAGACGCTCATGTAAAAAGTGGACACCTTATGATTATAGGTCAAAAAGCTAGGACAGTTTTAAAAAATATTCGCGGACACATAACCCACATAAAAGGTGATGTCTTCAAGGCATTACCTCGCAGAAATGTTCCTGAGGCCAGCAAACCCACTCCTGCAATGAGGAGAGCAGAGAGACGCAATATTAAAAAAGCTCAAGCCGCAAGAAGAAGATAATCCATGAAAGCCAAGTATTTGTTAGCTCTAGTAGTCATCATCGCTATTGCTATGGCTCTTTGGCATTTCTCGTCACCCAAAAGTGTGGAATCACCAGCCATGACCTACAAGAATGCCTCAGCTGATTTAATAGTTATCGACTTGCCATTTCCAGGCGCTGTTACAGGTAAAGAATTTTCCGTCAGAGGTAAAGCCAGAGGAAATTGGTATTTTGAGGCCAGTTTTCCGGTTCAGGTCTTGGATAAGGACGGTAAAGTTCTGTTCTCTGGACCTGCTCAGGCGCAGGGCGAGTGGATGACGACTAATTTCGTGCCTTTTATTGCTAACGTGAAGGTGCCTGATTCATATATTGGTCCTGCAACCCTTATTTTGAAGAAAGATAACCCGTCGGGTCTGCCCCAGAACGAGGCATCGGTATCTTTTCCCATAAATATTGAGTATTAATGGTCTAAAATAGGCATCATTTCTTATCCAGAGTCTAGACCTACCCTTATACTATAGGGGGTGTATAATGTACCTGTCACAAATTTATTAGTAAATAGCAATAAAACATGGCAAAAAGCAATTCTGCATTTATGAAACCGATGAATGTTAGCTCAGAGCTAGCAGCCGTCGTCGGTAAGGGACCTATGCCTAGGTCAGAAGTGGTAAAGAAGCTCTGGGTATATATAAAAAAAGAGGGTCTTCAGGATGCAAAGAATAGGAGAAATATCAATGCTGACGAGGCTTTAAAGAAAGTATTCGGTGGAAAGGGAACAGTCAGTATGTTTGAAATGACAAAACTGGTATCTAAGCACCTATCTTAATTTCTTAATCAAAACAACCTCTCCCTAAAAAGGAGAGGTTGTTTTGATATATATTGAAAATATGGAGAAATTTAAAGGGGTCGCCTCATGCGACCCCTCTTTCGTTCTCGTACGAGCATCCCTCGACCATCTCCATCTTGAGTTGCATGATCCTGCTCGTGCCCAACCAGTACACATCGAGGATGCGATTCTTGCGATCCTCTGGGTTGGGGAAGTGAATTCCCGCAATCCAGCCTCGAAGTGTTCTCGGTATGGGCAGACTAGGATGGCCTGAGGGCATGACTTCTTGACCCAGGTAAAGCACCTTGCCAGCTCTTGCAACTGAAAGAAGGCACTTTAGGTCCTGGGGTAAGGTACACGATGCCGCGGGTGAGTCAATTAGCTCGGCTTCAAATGTGAAGCCGCCGACATCTCGCGTCGCAGTCGTCTTCATGGAAGCCTCCCTCTAATATAATGGTACAAAATATAGAAAAGTCAATCAACGTCTTTTTCTCTCGGATTTTAACCTCTTAGATTTTTGGGTAATAGCCATAATACTTAGGACCGCTATGTATGTAGATAGGACTTCGCCTGGAATAGGGTAATTCTTGTGAGTAAACACCTTGGCTAAAAATAGACCCATAACTATGACTGTCCAGCCGATTACAAACCACTCCCCAGGATGGCGACCATCATGTCTTTCAAACCATCTCTCAAATTCCTTTACCCCAGCATAGATAGTAAGAAGCGCCACATAGATAACTAGGACGGAAGGCAGTACGTCCCCTAAAGCATGATCGTAAATAAAATCGTAAATGATAGCCGCATAGCATATCAAGCACCAAATATTTGTGATATATCTCCAGAACCTGTCGTTGATGATCGATCTTGCCATTATAGGTGCAACGATTTGGGCGTTTTAAACGTATTAATTAATGAACCTGTTATTAATATTCTGACATATGTAAGTGATGGGATCAATACTTCAAAAAATAAATATATTGTTAAAATAAAATTAAGTATATAAATTTGAAATGAAGAAAAAATATAGAAAATTAAAAAAAGCGATAATTTCTGGAGCAAGTTCTGCTATTGCCACTGGAATTATCCTTATGGGCTCAAGTAATGTTGCTTTAGCAGAAACCCTCGATTCTCATTATAGTGAGAGAAGTGCGCCAACCGGTATGCAAATGATGCACCACTGGAATTCCAATGGCATTGCCGGAACTTTAGGGTTAAATAAAGATGAAATAAAACAAGAATTAAGATCCGGCAAAACTATGAAGCAAATTTTGCAGCAAAACAATATTGTGCCAAGCGAGGTTAGCCAAGAATTTGCGCCAAAGAGGGGAATGAAAAAAGGCTGGAAAAATAATAGTTAACAATTAAAACAATGGATGAACAAAAAAAAGGAAGCAAGGCTTTAATTTGGATTGCAGTGGTTATTATTTTGGCTTTAATCGGGTATGGAGGGTACAGATATCTCAAACAGAAAAACACAACTGATACTTTATCGGATTCGAATGACGCTGTAGCAACTACTACAACCACTAACAATGACGTTCAGATGGAAGACGGCACAGTTTCGGATCAAAAAAATAAATACAAAGATGGAACTTATTCTGTGGTAGGCGACTATTACTCTCCAGGTGGAGCTGAACAGTTAGGAGTGACGATTACTCTGGAAGATGATGTGATAGTTAGTGCAGATGTTGTCTCGAAGGCATTTAGGCCAAACTCCATTCACTACCAAGGTTTATTCATTTCTGGTTATAAACCACTTGTTATCGGCAAAAAGATTGATGATGTACAACTCGACAAGGTTTCCGGTTCGTCTCTTGCGCCGAAAGGTTTTATGGACGCTTTGGCTAAAGTAGAAGTACAAGCAAAGGTCTAGAATTATGAGTAATTACTTTTTAAAACACGCATAAAGTTCTGGTGAACTTTTGCTATGCTCGGAAATCAAGAAAATAATCTCCTCTATGCTGGTCCTTTCGCAAACCCGCTTCGCTCAGACAGTGTCTCCAGACTGGTACATATCGTCGTTATTTTCTAATTTCCTGCGCAATGTTTTAAAAAGTAATTATTCATCTAAATAAAAAAATGACAAAGTTCGGATTTCCAGCCATCGGGACTTCCTGGGTGATTGATATTAAAGATCCTCTTTCAGAAGAAAGTGAAGACTTGCTTTTAAAAAAAATAATAAAACGGATAGATATTTTTGATAAAGACTACTCCAGGTTTAGAGATGACTCGCTTGTAACCAAAATGTCCAAGGAATCAGGGGAATTTGTATTACCTTCTGATGCTCACAAGATGGTTTCGCTTTATAAAGAATTTTATGACGCAACTGATAGTCTAGTTACACCTCTAATTGGGCAAGTTCTGGTTGATGCTGGTTATGACTCGAGGTATTCGCTAGAAGAAAAAATCCTAACCAAGCCAAAAAAGTGGGAAGACACAATGTCTTGGCAAGAACCAAAGCTTACTATAAAAGAACCTGTACTTCTGGACTTTGGGGCAGGAGGTAAGGGATACCTGGTTGATATCGTATCTGAGCTTCTAGAAACAGAAGGAATGAAGTCGTACTGTGTGGATGCGGGGGGAGATATTAGACAGAGAGGTGAGGACGGGGAGGTTCTTAAGGTCGGACTAGAACACCCAGATGATGCTGGTTCAGTAATTGGGGTTATCCCAATTCTAAACAAATCAATTTGTGGTTCAGCAGGGAATAGAAGAAAGTGGGGAAATTTTCATCATATAATAAATCCCGAGACACTTTCATCCGCTAATGATGTATTAGCTGTTTGGGCAATAGCAGAGAGCACAATTTTAGCTGATTTGGTTACGACTGCCTTATTTTTTGTCCCTCCAGAAAAAATAAATAACCATAAATTCGAATATCTGATTGTCTTTTCAGACTATTCCATAAAGAGATCCCTCGGTTTTAACGCAGAGATGTTTATTTAGGGAAATGCTAAAATATATTTATGAAATATGTTGATGATTTTTTAAATAAAATTACCATATACAAGCTTGTCTTGTACGGACTACTAGTTTTGATTGTTTACTCTGTAGGGATGAGTTTTTTTGGTTTTGTCGCCTTCAGTCCCTTAAGTTTAATATATTCAGCTCTCGCATTATCTGTTTCATGCTATCTCGCCAATTTGTTGTTAGCCAAATTATTTAAAGTAGATGCTAACTCAGAGTCTTACTTAATCACGGCTTTTATTTTGTTTTTTATTCTTTTTCCCATATCTACTCTGAATGATTTATGGGTCACAGTTTTAGTCGGAGTCGGGGCAATGGCTTCAAAGTACATATTAGCTATAAAAAAGAAACATATATTTAACCCCACCGCTATAGCAATATTTATTGCTGGTCTTTTGGGTAGTGGCATGTCTGCCTGGTGGGTAGGAGGCGATGCTCTTATCATACCGGTAGCCATCCTAGGTATTTTGGTTTTAAGAAAAGTGAAGAGATTCTCAATGTTTTTCTCTTTTGCCATTTTTGGCTTTCTTTCCGCTCTCTATTTCGGCTTTTCTTTGAAATTGGGTGTTGATACATTAGATCAAATCTTCTCTCATGGTCCACTGATTTTCCTTGGGGTAATAATGCTCACCGAGCCTTCCACTACTCCACCAACTAGAAGGCTTCAAGTTATTTATGGGGCAATTGTCGGTATCTTATATGGGGTGCAGTTTCACTTTGGGCCATTGTATTCCACGCCAGAATTTGCGCTAATCATTGGGAATATTTTTGCATATATCGTTAGTCCAAAAGATCGATTAGTTCTAACACTTGTTCAAAAAAACAAATTATCTTCCGATGTGTACGAGTTTGTTTGGAAAGGAAAAAAGATTAATTTTAAAGCTGGGCAATATTTGGAATGGACTTTGGGACACGATAAAGCCGATATGAGAGGAAATAGAAGATATTTTACTATTGCTTCCTCCCCGATGGAGGAGAACTTGAGGCTTGGTGTTAAATTCTATCCCAACGGTTCCAGTTTTAAGAATAAATTAGCGGGCCTATCACCAGGAGATAGAATAATGGCCTCTCAGCTATCGGGCGAGTTTGTTTTACCACAGGACAAGGATCAAAAACTTGCTTTTATTGCAGGGGGAATAGGGATTACACCATTTAGATCTATAGTTCAAGATCTTCTAGATCGAAACCAAACCCGGGATGCAGTATTGTTTTTTTCAAATAAGACAGCAAATGACATAGTTTATAAAGATGTTTTTGACAATGCCGAAAAAAAAGTTGGCCTAAAGGCAGTTTATTTTTTTGGTGATCCATCTGGAAAAGTGATGTTAGCAAACTTTCGAGTCGGGACTATTTCAGAGGAAAGTATAAAAAAAGAAACTCCAGATTTTATGGAGAGAAAATTTTATATTTCTGGTCCGCATGTAATGGTAGATGCTTTTGAGGCAACACTTAAAAAAATGGGGGTGAAGAGTTCAAATATTAAAGTCGATTTCTTTCCTGGTTATGTCTAATCTACAGTTTGTCCACGTCTTATCCACTTTTTTAAAAAAACACCTCGCAGCTTTATGGTTTTTTTCCAAAAAAGTAGTTTTCTGTGTATAGTGCGAGGGGCTTGCCTTATCTTGTCTTCTGTGGTAGTTTTGGTCCAAGGTTAGTTATTGGTATTTTGTGGCTAATATTAAGGGTTTATTTAATAACAAACAATATTTTAATGAAAAAAATAATTACATCACTTGTGACATTGGCGATGGTATTGCCATATTCGTTAGTTCCAGCTGTAGCTACTTTAATTCCAGCTGTAGCTACCGCAGCTTCTCCGGATTATCACGTAAAGATAAATCAACCAGTAGTTTCTGCTAACCCTCTCTCAATTAGTGGGAACGCAAGTTCTACGAACTATGTGGGTCAGCAAAGTGCGCAGCATCTAGTTGTTAACTGGGGCGATGGTTCTGCTAATACGGATGTTACTGTGCCAGCCGGAACATTTTCTGGCGGAGGATTTAATTGGAATTGGGGACCGTTAACACACTCTTATACCAATGCTACAACATCTAGTTTCAAAATAATTGTAAATATTTGTCACCAAACGTGTACTGGTTCTGAAGGTTCTGGAGATTCGACTGACACAACTATTGTTGTTGTACCACCACAAGGCAATCTTATTGTTAAGAAGGTAGTGGTGAATGATAACAGTGGCACAAGTACACCAAACAAATTCTCATTTAAAGTAAATAATGGTACATCCACACCATTTATTCAGGTTGATTCCACTCACGGTGAAAATCACCTAGTTGTAGCAGTTGGTAATTACACCATTACAGAAGTTGCAGCAGCTGGCTACAACACTTCTTATAGTAATTGTACAAATATAGCAGTGCCATTAAATGGCTCAGTAACCTGTACTATAACTAATGATGATGTGGCCCCAACGAATGGCACACTTAAGGTTGTTAAACTTGTGACAAACAACAATGGTGGAACAAAAGTTGCTTCAGATTTCAATCTTCATGTAAAACAAAACAATGTTGATGTCACAGGTTCTCCAGCTGTTGGATCAACTACTGGTAAAACTTATACTCTTGCTGGCGGTTCTTACAATGTTAGTGAAGATTCTGTCTCAGGCTATGCCGGAACTTACTCGGGTGATTGTGACTCAAATGGAAATGTAACAGTTGTAAATGGTGGTGCAAAAATTTGTACTATTACAAATGATGACGTAGCTGCAAAGCTTACTGTCACAAAAGTTGTTGTAAATAACAACGGAGGTACTGCTACAACTTCTACCTTTACTTTGCTCGTTGGTTTACAGTCAGTTCTATCTGGAGTTCAGAATATGTTTAATGCGACTACCACTACTGTAAGCGAACAAGGTAGTGCTGGTTATACCGGCGCAATCTCAGGTGATTGTGCAGCTAACGGTTCAGTTACACTTAACTTGGGTGATGTAAAGAATTGTACGATTACCAACAATGACAATGAGCCTTCCCTTACTTTAAACAAGATTGTAATCGATGATAACGACAACAACGGTACTACTCCTGCTTCCGCTTGGACACTAACAGCTGCCGGCCCAACAGGATTTTCTGGTCCTGGACCATCAGTTTCAAACACTCCAGGTTTCTCCGCCGGGATCTATACTCTTTCCGAATCAGGTCCATCTGGTTACACAGCTTCTGCTTGGTCATGTAATGGTGGCGGAATACTTGTTGGCAACATGTTAACCATTGGTCTAGGCGAGAATGTTTCTTGTACAATTACAAACAACGATAACCCACTTCCAGTCTGTTCCAATGGTGCAGATGATGACGGTGACCAGTTGATCGATGCTCAGGATCCAGGTTGTCACAGTGATAAGGATGCAAGTAATCCTGACTCCTACACACCAAACGGTGCATCTGAAGGAAATGAAACTACATTGCAGCTTTGTACAGATGGTCAAGATAATGACGGTGACGGGTTAGTTGATCTTAACGATCCAGATTGTTCGCAATTCATACCAAAGTTGGTTATTAATAAAATTGTGATCAATGACGATTATGGTACAGCTACAACATCTGACTTCTCATTCAAGGTAAACGGTGGAGATGCTATCTCATTTGAATCAGATGGCTCAAATCAAGTTACAGTTAACCCGGGCGAGTATTCAATTACGGAAGTAGCCAATTCTGGATATACATCAGTGCTCTCAGATGATTGCTCAGGAACAATTGCTGCTGGGGAAACAAAAAATTGTACGATTACAAATAATGACAAACAAACCAAGCTCATTGTCCAAAAAGTACTTATAAATGATAGTGGTAAATCTCAAGCAACTACTTCGTTCTCATTTATAGTAAATGGTGATACTGAAAATCCTTATGTTTTTGAAGCAGATGGCGAGGACGTTCTAATCGTTGGTCCAGGAGGTTACTCCGTAAGTGAAGTTTCAGCTCCTGGTTACAGCACTACTTATGGTAGTTGCTCCGAGATCTCGCTTGGTCTAGGGGACTCTGCAACTTGTGTAATTACAAACAATGACATTCCAGCTTGCTCTGATAATTTAGACAACGATCAAGACCAGCTAATCGACTCCCATGACCCAGGTTGTCACAGCGATAAAGATGCAAATAATCCTGACTCTTATACCCCAAATGCTCAAAGCGAAGGTAATGAAACTACATTGCAGCTTTGTACAGATGGTCAAGATAATGACGGTGACGGGTTAGTTGATCTTAACGATCCAGATTGTTCCGCTTTCTTACCAAAACTTACAGTCACAAAAGTTGTGGTAAATGATAATGGTGGAACTAAGGTTGTTTCGGACTTCCCACTCTATATCGATGGCGTCCTAGCCTCATCTAGCGTTGCAACAACTTCGACAGTAGGAGTCCATGCTGTGGCAGAGGTTTCAGATCCTAGCTACACCGGCTCGTTTAGCGGTGACTGTGACTCAAATGGGAGCGTAACTTTAGCTGCAGGTGATAACAAGACATGTACAATTACAAATAACGACAATCCTCCAGCGCCTCCAGTTTACTCACAAGGTGGATATGGCGGAGGAGGCGGTGGCAATGGTCCAATCTCTACTTTTGTACCAAACAATGGTGGAGGTCAGGTTTTAGGTCAGGTCTTGGGAGAATCGTGTGGACTTTATATGGATAAGCACGTAAGACTTGGTTCAAGTAAAAACAACATTACTCAAGTTAAGAAACTTCAGACTTTCCTAAATAAATGGATGAAATCAGCCTTACCAATAACTGGTTTTTACGGGTCACAAACTTATAACGTGGCTCTCGCATTCCAAGCAAAATATTCAGATGAAATTCTAAGGCCTTGGGGTGAGAGTAAGCCAACTGGAATTATTTATCTTTCGACACTACGACAAATCAACAATCTAGAGTGTCCAGATCTAGCCTTAAAACTTCCACCACTTGTACCTTGGTCAAAGAACCCTAACGCACAGTAAATAAACTAAAAACCCTGGAGTTTCCAGGGTTTTTAGTTATGCTTGTAATATTCCCGTTTTTGTTATATAATATTACACAATGAAAAAGTGGTTTAAGAAATACTTCATCCCTCACAAGGAAAACGACTTTAAACCCCACCTATTCCGAGAAGCAGGAGTCTTAGGACTTCTTTCACTGGTTATTGTCGCTTTTGTTGCGGTTCTGTCTAATAGGGTAATTCTAGTCAGAACAAACTTAACTGCCCTAGTTTTGCCTAAGGTTCTTGTCGATTATGCAAACGAAGACAGAGCCACAAGTAATTACAGACAGCTCGCAATAAATTCTACCTTGGAGAGAGCAGCTCAGCTTAAAGCCAATGACATGGCTGAAAAAAGTTATTTTGCGCACACTTCTCCAGAGGGGCGAAACCCTTGGTATTGGTTTAGACAGGTTGGTTATGATTTCAGTTATGCCGGTGAAAACCTGGCAGTTAACTTTGATGACTCCTCTCAAGTAAATCAGGCCTGGATGAATTCTCCAGGGCACAGAGCAAACATAATGAATGAAAATTTCACCGAAATTGGTATTGCTACTGCGGAAGGAGTCTATCAAGGGAGACACACTGTTTTTGTTGTGGAATTGTTCGGTACACCTGCAGAACAAGAGGTTGTGCTACCAGTAGTTAAACCGACTACCACGGTAAAGCCTCCGAAAACTACAGTTTCAAAACCGGCTACAACCACTCAAGTTGTTTTGGCTGAATCGACATCCACCAATGAATTGTTCATCGCTGTCGGTAAAAAATCAGCTAACTCGACCAACACTCCAACTTCAAAATATTCAAGTGCCTGGCAAAAGATTTTAACTAATCCAGATGAGTCACTAAGCTTTATTTACTTCATTCTCTCATTCATAATTGTCTTAGGTCTTATCTTAATGATATTTATTGAGATCAAGCTACAACATCCTAGAATGATTTTCCTTGGCATAGGGCTACTAGTCATTATCTTGGGTCTTTTGTATATATATCAGTCAATTCTGTTTGCACCGCTTTTGATTGCATAAGAGTGTACTCACCATGTCGTGAAGAAAGCACGGATAAATTTCTGCTGAAAGTCTTCTTACAGAAGCTGTACACCTTTCGCTACTACGTGCTCAAGGTCTTGCGAAGCTTCGCTTCTCACCTCGTGTTCGCGAAAGTGCGCTCCCAAGGCTTTCTTCACGACATGGTTCGTTTTAGTGTTATAATAATTTCATGAAAGAGACAGCAGTTTTTGGGGGTGGTTGTTTTTGGTGTACCGAGGCTGTTTTTAAGATGCTAAAGGGTGTTTCTAGTGTTTTGCCGGGGTATACGGGGGGTACAACCAAAAATCCTACTTACGAACAAGTTAGCACTGGTACAACTGGTCATACAGAATCAGTAAAAGTTGAATTTGATCCAACTAAGGTTCAATATAAAACACTCCTTACTATTTTTTTTGCTTCCCATGATCCGACAACTTTAAATCGGCAAGGTAATGATGTCGGAACTCAATACAAGTCAGCAATTTTCTATACCACTCCCGAGCAAAAAAAGATTTCAGAAGATTTTATAAAAGAACTCAATAGTTCTACTAAGGAAGGTAAACCAGTCGTTACGGAGGTCCTGCCATTAGATGTTTTTTATGTGGCTGAAAATTATCATCAAGATTATTATGCTAAAAATCCTGATGCAGCCTATTGTCAGTTGGTGATAAGCCCGAAATTGGAGAAGGTGCAGAAGGAATACGCGGATTTATTAAAAGATAATTCATCCGCACACTAAATCTCGTTTTATTATGTTCTATGTCTATGTTCTAAATAATCCTAAGTCGAGTGAATTCTATATTGGTTCTACCAATAATTTAAAGAGAAGGATGATAGAACATAATAAGGGTAAGGTCGAGTCTACCAGACTCAAAGGACCATATAATTTGATTTATTACGAAGCATATAAGGCAGAGCATGATGCGCGTAGGAGGGAAAAGATGTTAAAATTAAGAGGACAAGCCAGGAACCAATTAAAAAGTAGGTTAAGAAGTACACTAGCGCAAAACGAGAATTAGTGTGCGGATAAAAAAATAATATGAGCAAAATGAAAGTAAGCGAGGAAGAGTTAAAAAAGAAGTTAAGCCCAGAGGAGTATCATGTTTTACGCGAACAGGGAACTGAAGCTCCATTCTCGGGGGACTTGCTGCACGATAAACGGGAAGGGATGTATAAATGTAAGGTTTGCGGACAACAGCTTTTTTCCTCGGATGCTAAATTTGATTCCGGTACAGGCTGGCCGTCCTTCGACAAGGCTTTGCCTGGAGCAGTGGAACTCAAGGAAGATCAATCAATGGGTATGCATAGGACCGAAATTATCTGCAGTAATTGTGGTTCACACCTTGGGCATGTTTTTGATGATGGTCCAACTAAAACCAAGAAGAGGTATTGTTTGAATTCAGTTTGCCTAGATTTAGAGGAGAAAAAATAGAAAATAATAAACCCAAAGTATGAAAACAAAATTTCTAATTGCAATTGTCCTCGTTTTATTTCCAGGCGTAATATTTGCAGTAAATCTAGCCCAGGTTATTCCTCAAGAAAAATTACCTGATTCGCCCATAAATAAAGTCTGGCAATTAAATTTTAATGATGATTTTGATGGAAGTGTCTTAGATGAATCAAAATGGAATAAACTGGGAAATTATTTAAGAAGAAACGAGACTACTCCCCCAGGATGGTGGTGGCAAGATAATGCCTCGTTAAATAATTCCGGGCAGCTTAGCCTGAAAACAGACCTAGATAGTTCAATCCCGGCCTATAGAAGTGGAGCTATAGATACAAATGGAAAATTTAATGCAAAGTTTGGATATTTTAGTTCAAAGATAAAATTTAATACCCCAATCGGTCATTGGGGTGGATTTTGGATGTTAGCAGATACGGCTGAAGTTGATATGGTTGAGAATTTTGCAAACAATACAATTGGCCAAGGTACCATCTTTGATCGGTTTGTTACTAAACAAGTAGCAAATAAGACAAGTAATGTTGTAGTCAACGACGGAAACTACCATGAGATTGGCATAAATTGGCAGCCAACTCAGTATGATTATTATGTCGATGGCTCCAATACCTTTTCTTACAACGGTCCTGGTATTGCCCAAACTCCTGGTTATTTGCTCTTAACCGATGAAGTGGGTACATTTGCTGGAAGTATTGCTAATGCTGTGTTGCCAGATTTTATGAATATAGAATATGTGCATGGCTATGAAGCTGTACCTCGTGCACCATTTTCGTATTCAATAGGTTCTCCCGGTATTCATCCCAGTTATCCAGATTCTGGTGGGGAACTAAATGATGGAAAATTTGCCAGTATGGATTTTAGAGATCCAAATTGGGTTGGTATTGTCGGCCAAGCCCCTGGCATTTTTGATGCAACCATTACTCCAGCAAGTTTACAGCCGGTAACTAGTTTAGTTTTACACACCTTGGTTTCAAATGGCTCTGGAATAAAAATGATGACTAAAGCGTCAGTTACATGTAATAACCAGACTATGATTTGGAATGTACCTGCCGCTACTCAGGATGGTCTTTATCAAATTGTTCTCTCTCCTTTGCCAGCCAATTGTACACAGCCTGTATTAAGAGTCTACAACTGGTGGTGGACATTTCTGTCAGAGATAGTATTAATGCAGCCCCTCACTGATACCATCCCACCTCAAATTTTAATAACAGCACCTATTGCCAGCACAACCATTATCGGATCGAGTGTCGCAGTTACGGCCAATGTTACAGATAATGTAGGTGTAAAGGATGTAGTGTTTCGTTTGGATGGTTCAAAGGGTGTCCAAATAGGTCCGACCCTTACATCTCCCCCATACTCAATAACTTTTGATTCAAGACAATTCTCAAATGGAGTTCACAGGATCACCGCAACCGCTCATGACGCTGTTGGTAATACAAATGCTGTGGCGGTTGAAAATATTACCATATCTAATTCGTCTGTCTCAATTGATAACTCAACTCTACCAAATGGTAAGGTCGGGCAGTTCTATGATATAAACATGTCAATTTCAGGTGGTAGTTTTACCGAGTCTTACACTTGGGGTGTTTCCAGGGGTTTACCTTTTGGGCTTATACTCACTAATATCCAATGTTTTGCCGCGCCCTGTGGCCGCTCAGCCAGAATTTCTGGCACTCCAACCGTTGCTGGAATTTTTCCAATTATTGTAAATGTCAAGGATTCATTAGGTAATGTGGTAGGTTTAAGCAGTTTTGATTTGATAATTGGTACTTCCTCTCCATTTGTACCTGTCATAACAAGTCCGTTAATTGCTGTGGGTACTATAGGTTTGCCTTTTAGTTATCAAATAATCGGGACGAAAGATCCCACATCATATGATGTTCTGGTGGATAATATTGAGAATGGTGCTTTTAGTGGTTTATCTGTAAACAAAATAACAGGTATCGTCTCTGGTACTATTGTTGCCACCCCTGAAAGGGTTGCATCTGGACTAGGCGGAGACTGGTCTTTCCAGCCATTTGCATTCAATAAAAGTGGCCCTAGTTTTGGCCCCCATGTATTCCTTCGGGTTAATTCCAATGACCCAAGTGTGCCAAGGTTATCTAGCCCCGGAACTGCAACTGGCATAATTGGCCAGCAATTCCAGTATTCCTTAAAAGCCTCCATTCAAAAGAGACTAGCAAGACCTGGCGAGGTTAGATTTTCTATTTTTGCCCCCAATTTACAATCTGGTTCATTTAATGTGCCTGGTCTATCTTTTGATGGGCAGAGTATTATTTCCGGTGTTCCAACTACACCTGGCACTTATACACAAGCAGTGGTAATGAATAATCTTAACGCGACATCGCCCGGCGAAGATATACTAACAATCATAGTTAAGCCCTCCAGCACAACTGCGGCTGCCGTTTTAGGTCAATCCATTGTGGAGTCTGATCCACAAGTCATTGTGTCAACAAATAACAACTTGGTATCCCAGCTAACCACGAATCTTTCTCCAGGATCAGATGACATTCAAGTTGAATATCTCCAACAAGCCTTAAACTATCTAAATTACCCTATCTCACAATCTGGCCCAGGCTCTGCTGGCAATGAAACAACTTATTTCGGCAATTTAACTAGAGTCGCTCTCCAAAAGTTCCAATGTGACAAACTTTCAATTTGCTCAGGTTCACCTTCAACCAATGGTTATGGCAATCTAGGTCCTATAACAAGAGCAGAAATTAATGACAAACTCACACCCAGACCTTGACATGTTGTATAATCCAGGTGTAAGAGCCCAGAGTTTTAACCGTCTTCATAATTTAGCTATTAATTAAAAATATGAAAAAAGTCTTATTCTTAGCCATATTATTGAGTGCTAGTTTAGCTTCGGCATCAACCATTACTGCAAACGGGGAGTATTCAATGGCGGTTGGAGAAACGGTAAAACTAACCAGTAATTCCATAATCTCTGTTTCTGTGACTTTAAATAGTATCTCATCGGGAGTAGCGAACGTGTCAGTTGTTTCTGGTCCGGATTGTTCAGGCACAAAACCTTGTCCGTTACTTTCAGCCATGCCAAGCAAAATTCAAAATTATAAGTTTTTAGTGAATCAGGATATAGAAATTGCTGGATACAAAATTCATGTGGTCTCGATTACCGATTCAATGATTACAATTAAAGTAACTCCACCCGAGCCGGAGCCCGCTCCTGCGCCAGCTCAAGCCGAGTACACCTTGAAATTGCACAATAGTATAAAGATAGATGGTACAAATATGACAGTAACCTTAGACAATATTAAGGATTCTACGGCAGTTTTAAATGTAAGCATTAATAGTGGATGTGGTCTGAAAACTACAAGCACACAAAACGGAGGAACATCAAATACATCCATCACCCCATGTCCTATGATGAATGCACCAGTTAGAATTATTGAGGTCTCAGAGGGTCAGACTACTAATGTTTACGGTGTAGATATAAAAGTAACTGCTATTACAAGTGACACGGTTGTTTTTACGGTTGTAAAAAACAGCTACGGGTATAACTCGAGTTCGGGGGGTAGCGCAGCTTTAAATGGTGTCATTAAAATTTCTGGCACAGTAACAGTTTGTCCGCTAGGCTCAGAGAACTGTAAAGTTTGTAACGGCAATAGTTGCGAAATGAGCAGTTCTACTAACTCATCTATTTTACCTATGCCAAAGGGTCTAATTCAGAAAGTGACTTTACCGGATAAGAATGTGGAAGTTAGTGTTGTTACAGAATTTAAAGCTACCACAACTGATGAGACAACGGTTGATCTGTATAGAATCAAGGGAATAAAAAGAGGCTATCTATTATTTATTGTTCCTGTTAATGCAGATGTTACATACATGATTAATGCACAGACGGGTGCGACGGTCCAAGTCTCTCGACCGTGGTGGAGCTACTTCATCTGGTAGGTGACAGCTTAAGTACAAAAACAAAACCTCCGTGAGTTCACGAGAGGTTTTGTTTTTGCTGGTAACTCTTAGTGCCAAGGAGTTCCGCATTGTTTGAATTTTTATCCCTAGCTCAGTGCTCAACACTGAGCACAAGTGGGATTTTCTAAAAAATTGTTAAGGAATCTCCAAGAGCTAGCTACCGGTATTAATTTTTTATTAACTGTTTTTGAAAGTCAATCAACATTTTCCTTTTAACTGTTAACAAGCTGTGCACAAACTGTTAAAAACGAGACAATCTTCATTTTATGGTAAAATAGCTCGATGCATTATTTAGCTGAGATTATTCGGATGGAATATCTTACCGATTTTATAAGAAATCTTGGTTATTTGGGCTACATAGTCCTGTTTCTTATTATCTTTTTTGAATCATTCCCATTCACTTTTTTCTTGCCCGGCGATAGTTTACTTTTTGCAGCTGGGCTGCTGGCTTCCCAGGGATACTTTAGCTTGCCTCTTCTCATCCTCACTTTTTTTCTAGGAGCGGTTTTTGGTTTTATGTTTAGTTACAGAATGGGCGAGAGGATCAGGACTTTCATATTGAAAACAAATGATAGATACTGGTTTAAGAAAAAACATCTTGACTATACCGAAGATTTTTTCAAAAAGTACGGGGATAAGACAATAATTATTAGTAGATTTGTGCCGATAGTCAGATCCTTTGCTCCAACCTTGGCCGGTACAGCTGACATGACTTATGGTAAATTTATCCGGGATTCAATTTTAGGGGGATTTATTTGGACAGTTGGGGTAACCTCAATTGGCTATTATCTTGGCCGATCTATTCCTGGAGCAGATAGGTACTTAACTCCCATGATACTTCTTATTGTTTTTGTTTCGCAGTTACCACTACTCATCGAGTATTTACGACATAGTAGAAATAAAAATGTCTAAAAATGTACTGTCGGTTGCTGAGTATCTAAATTCTCTAAATAACCGCTTGAAAGTAGAAGGTGCGAGAATAATTGGGGAAGTATCCGAATTGAAATTATATGATGGCAAAAATTATCTATTCTTTTCATTAAAAGACACAAAGGCCGATGGGGTCATTACCTGTATAATGTGGAAAAATGATTACCGAGTTTCTGGGGTGGAACTTCGAGATGGTTTGGAGGTTGTCATATCCGCCTATCCAGAGGTTTATAAGCCAACAGGAAGATTAACATTTAAAGTTGATTCAGTTGAATTGGTGGGCGAAGGTGCGCTCAAAATTTCCTATGAAAAGCTGAAGAAAAGACTTGAAGCAGAGGGTTTATTTCTGGAGAATCGTAAGAGAAATATTCCGAGATTTCCACACCGGATTGGAGTTATTACCTCCAAATCTGGGGCTGTAATAAACGATTTTTTATCGAATATTGGTAAATTTGGTTTTGAAATATTGTTTGTTGACTCAAGGGTGGAAGGGGCTGAAGCCACCAAAGATCTTTTGCTTGCCCTCGAGACTTTGAAGCACAAAGACATTGATGTCCTAGTCATTATGAGGGGTGGCGGTTCACTGGAATCATTTCAAGCTTTCAATAACGAGGTTCTTGTGAGGGCTATCTTAAATTTTCCAGTTCCAGTCTTAACAGGTATTGGTCATGATAAGGATGTGTCGCTAGTTTCTTTGGTTTCGGATAAAAATGTCTCTACTCCTACCGCAGTGGCAAATCTTCTAAATTCGGGTTGGAACGAAGTCTTATCTGAACTTAGACTTGCAGAGGAGAAAATTCTTTCCTCGATTGAGTTAGAAATAGATAGAGTGGGGGAGTCGATCGATTTAAGTGCAAGAGAAATAGAGAGAGGGTTTCTGGATGTATTTAGGGGTATAAATGATTTTATTCAACAATCAGAGAAGAGTATCGATCTGTATAATCCCAAAAAGAGATTGTCTCAAGGCTACAGCATAGTTCGACACAGAGGTAAGGTTCTGAAAAGTGTAAGGGGTGTGAGGAAAAATGATAAAATTGACGTTATCCTTTCGGATGGAGAATTAAAATCACAAGTGATATGAAAAAAAATAACTTAAGCGAAAATTTGAAAAAAATAAATCAGATTGTGTCCTGGTTCGATAATCAGTCAGACTTAGATATTGAAAAAGCACTAGAATATGTAAAGGAAGGAGGATATTTAATAAAACAATCCAGAGAAAGGCTCTCCCAAATTGAAAACGAATTCAAAGAGATAAAGAAAGATATACAAAAAACATCCAAGTCGTAATTGGGGTTCTTGTTTTCTTGCTACCCTCAAGCTTCCAGCGAAGCTCTCGGCTCTTCTTACTGAAGCTGTACACCTTTCGCTACTTCGTGCTCAAGGTCTTGCGAAGCTCCGCTTCTCACCTCGGCCACAATTTGTCAAGAAAGGTGCCTTGACAAAACCGTGTTTGCGGCCTGCGGAGGCTCGAAAACAAGAACCCTAATTCTCCACTACAATTCCTGATTTCTCCAGGTTTTTATGCGTAAATCTAACACCAACATGGATCGGAGCGTTTTTTATTATTTCTACAATCTGGTCTTCGTCATCAGTAATAGTAAAAAGGTTCAAGTCATCCTCATCCACTGTACTTCTGTTGAGCAGTTCCTTTCTCATGAAGGTTTCAAGAGCATTCCAGTATTCGCTGCCTACCAATACAATTGGCACCCTCTCGATCTTTTTTGTCTGAACCAGGGTAATAATCTCGAAAAACTCATCTAGTGTTCCAAAACCACCCGGGAAGAATATGTAAGCTTCAGCAGAAAATGCCAAGCAGACTTTTCTAGAAAAGAAGTAATGAAAGCTAATATGATCAGTTAAGTATTGGTTTCTAACTTGGTGGCGCTCTAGCTCAATTGTTACTCCAATTGATCCACCTCCAGCGTCTTTTGCCCCCCGATTTGCCGCCTCCATGATTCCAGGCCCGCCACCTGTGAAAATGGTGTATTTCAGTTCACTTGAGATTTTTTTTGCTAGGGAATTCGCCTTCTCGTATTCCGGGTCAGTTTCCTTAAAGCGCGTTCCACCGAAGATCGTCACAGATTTTGGGTATTTGCTCAGGAAATTAAAGCCATCTGTGAATTCTCGGGATATGAGGTGTACTCTCTCCACCGCCGTGT
The DNA here is from genome assembly GCA_964576615.1 of uncultured Candidatus Saccharibacteria bacterium. Classification (GTDB taxonomy): domain Bacteria; phylum Patescibacteriota; class Minisyncoccia; order Phycocordibacterales; family DATDWN01; genus C7867-006. Next base: position 141,700 of record CAZNUU010000001.1, on the reverse strand, counting down.
CGTGCAGTTCCTTTTTGGTGAGGGGTTCAATAGGCAGATGTTTCTCCGGGACGTTTAAAATTATTTTTTTGTTCATGGCTTGTATTTTACTTGGATAAAAATTCGTAAGCAAGTTCAAGTAAAATTTCAGGGCTGCCAACTTTCGTCAGCAGCCCTGCTATTACCAATTGATGTTTTGTGTAGCCCGCCAGAAACTGTGCCGGATCCGGATGAGTCTTACCTCGTCATAGAGACTCTGTTTGTTTGTCTCAATTACGAGGTCGAAGTCCTCCTCCGGCCACAGCGATCCAGGGTAGATTCTTTGGTAGCGAGTCTGGTCATCTACGTCTCGCTGCTGCATCATCGCCTGAATCTGGTCCAGTGGTTTTCCGAAATATTCCTTACGCTTCTCGTTTTTCCTCATCCATTGCGCGCGGACTTCCAAAGGACACTTGAGAAGTACGTGGAATCCTCTCGGGGCGAAGACGTGTCCAAGTCTTGCCTCGATGACCACATAGTCGATTTCACCCTCCCTCGCAAGCGCCTCGTCGCATTTCCTGTCCCAGCCCTCCTCCGGATGTTCCCGACAGTAGGCAACGAATGGCTCGATATCCATCCCGCGGCTTCTTGCGAAATCGCGCATGATGCTCCCACCGCTTACTGGTCTGTAGCGCTCGAATATCTTCTCTTCGAGGAGTCTCTCGACCAAGGTTCCCTTACCAGTGCCCGATGCGCCGGTTATGGTGATGACATTGGGCAGGAAGGTCTTCGGCATTCTCGAGGCCTTATCAAACATGTTCCGCCTCCATTCTGCATGGAAAATAACACATGCGTGCGTGAGTGTCAAAGTAGATTTTTCCGTTTACAGGTTTTTGTGATGTAATATAATTTATGTATGACACACTTAAATCAAAAAGAATGGGTGGCAGTTATTGTCGCTATCTTTGTTATCGGATTCTTTTTTGTTTTTGGCCAGGGATTGATTTCATTATTTACAAATAAAACTAATGTATTACAAGTGACTACACCACAACTTCAGATTCAAGATAATGTAGTGGGAGGAGGTGAGCCTGCAGTCGCCGGTAGCAGGATTACAGTAAATTATGTGGGAAGATTTACAGATGGCAAAGTATTTGACAGTTCTGTTGCAAGAAATGAGCCATTTCAGTTTGTCTTGGGAACTAATCAAGTAATTAAAGGGTGGGACCAAGGTCTTCTGGGTATGAGAGTAGGGGGGAAGCGAACAATAGTTGTTCCTCCTGAACTCGGTTATGGGGCAAATGATTATGGTCCTATTCCTGGTGGTTCGACTCTTGTTTTTGAAGTGGAGCTACTTAAGGTAGAGAAATAATAGTACTGTTTACTAATACTGAGTTGAGAAGTTCTGCCCTTGACGTATTTATATTTATATATTACTATTGGGTTGGAGGATAGGCATGAATCAGTGCAAAAAGCACGACGAGCGCTTCTGGCGCCGTTGGAGGAAAGCAGGTTCAGTGAAGTTCAGCCAGAACAATCACCCTGAAATTCAACCCGGCGAAGTGTGGATCACAAATGCCGACGAGGAAACTTTCTGGGAGGTTGGCTGGAAAAGCAAGCGTCGAGGCCAGGTTGCCTACGGCAACCGCGGGCAGTTACTCAATCACGCTTGGCCTGGGGCGTTTCCTGTGTTTGCTCAGCGACAGGAGTTGCTGGCTGCAGGCGTCCACATCTGAATCGCAGATAGCGAATCAAGCCGGGAGGTAACACTCCCGGCTTTCGATATTTATGTACAAGTGATAGGCTGAATATGTGAAAAAATTTTCTTTTGAAATTGAGAAGGAACTCAATGATTCTCTTGGGCGTACTGGGGTGATCCATACTCCCCACGGAAATATTGAAACTCCTGCTTTTGTGGCTGTGGGAACAAAGGGGACTGTAAAAGCTCTCACGCCAGAGCAAGTAAAGAATATCGGCATTCAAACAATCATTGGAAATACTTACCATTTATATTTAGATCCAGGGGACGACGCTGTGAAAAAACTTGGAGGTCTCCACAAGATGATGAATTGGTCGGGACCACTTATGACTGATTCGGGCGGTTTCCAAGTCTTTTCTCTGGGGGCCGCTTACGGCAAGGGTATAAGTAAAATTTTGAAACGCAATGTTGAATTATTGCTTAATGTTGAAAATGAAAACGCCGAAGGCTCAGAAAGTCATAAGGCGCCAGCTACGATCGATCCAGACGGAGTCATGTTCCGGGATCATTCCAAGGGCGATGCGCATTATTTTACTCCTGAAAAATCAATTGATGTTCAACATAATCTAGGCGCAGATATTATTTTTGCTTTTGATGAGTGTATTTCTCCGCATGAGTCACTTCATTATCAAAAAGAAGCTCTGGACAGAACTCATAGATGGGCAAAAAAATCTTTGGAGTATCACAAGTCAAAACCAAATGCAGAGTACCAAGCTTTATTTGGAATAGTTCAGGGGGGTAGAGACGAAAAATTAAGAAAAGAGAGCGCGGAGTATATTGGCTCGCTTGATTTTGATGGATTTGGTATTGGCGGTTCGTTTGAAAAAGAAGATATGGAAAAAGCAGTGGAGTGGTGCAATAGTATTTTGCCAAAGGAAAAACCTAGGCATCTTTTGGGAATTGGGGAACCAGTTGATTTATTTATGGCGGTCGAAAAAGGTTGTGACTTGTTTGATTGTGTCTCACCTACCCGAATCGCCCGCAATGGAAGTATTTATACAAAAGAAGGCAGGATAAGTTTGCTTAATCAAAAATATAGAGAAGATTCTAGTTCGCTTGATGATTGTAGTTGCTACACATGCAAGAATTTTAGCCGAGCTTATGTGGCGCATCTTTTTAGGGGTAATGAAATCCTGGGCGCGACACTGGCTTCGATTCATAACTTATATTTTATAAATGATATGGTGACAAAAATGAGAGAGGCAATTTTAAGCGGCGATTTCATGGCCTACAAAAAGGATTTTTTGGGGAAGTATTATGCACCCTTGCCAGTAATCGAATAATGAGTAATCTTTCATTAGATGTCTTGGCTATATTCGGCTAGGACTATTGCGAGGTGATACATGGATATCAATGAACTGAGGGGTGTTCTGAAGCAGTTCACAGTTGGTCAGGTCTCGGAGGTCTACAGAACTGATCAGGATGGTCTCAATCCACGTCCAGTTGCCTACCTAGCCGACCCGGATGTCGCCGAGGGGTGGCGCGGTACCCTCAGAGACAAAGATTTCCATCAGATGCGATTGGTGTGGGTCCTGACGAATGGTGCTGAAGCCTTCCTGATCAATCCTTCCTCAGTTAGTCTTGCTGATGACGAGGCTGCAAGGCTCGAGGTTCGGAAGAATGCAATCGCGAAGCTGACCGATGCGGAAAGGAAAGCTCTCGGAGTTTGAATCAAGGCGGCCATTGTGGCCGCCTTCGTCATTTTATTTAAATATTGTATACTCAACGTCACCTAGAACTTTCAGATTTGAGACAAGTTCGCGAAGAAGGAGAAAAATAATTGGAGGCTTATCGAGTATAAGACGAGAATTATTTTTTGAACTTTGACAAAGAAATTGGCCGAATCTGGAAGTTCTAAACAATATGAAATTCGAACTCAACAAAGAACTAAAACCGGCCGGAGATCAGCCCAAAGCAATTGAGGCGCTTGTCTCTGGTATAAAAAAGGGCTTTCAGCACCAAACTCTTTTGGGCGTGACCGGTTCAGGTAAAACTTTTACTGCCGCGAATGTGATTGCAGAGGTTCAAAAGCCAACCCTTGTTATTGCTCACAACAAAACTCTAGCGGCTCAACTGGCGCAAGAGTATAGAGAATTTTTTCCAAAAAATGCCGTGCACTACTTTGTCTCTTACTACGACTACTATCAGCCCGAGGCCTACATGCCTGTCTCTGATACATATATAGAGAAGGAAGCGATGATAAATGAGGAAATTGAAAGACTCCGCCATGCCTCCACTCAGGCACTACTTACAAGGAAAGATGTGATTATTGTGGCTTCCGTTTCGTGTATCTATGGTCTCGGCTCTCCAGTTGAATATGAAAAGGTGAACATGAAGATAGCTGTAGACCAAGCTATTTCGAGAGCTGAATTTATAAGGCGGCTAATAAATATTCACTTTGAAAGAACCACGGCAGATTTAACTCCTGGCTTGTTTCGAGCAATCGGTAACATGATTGAGATTATGCCTGTATCGGAAAAAGTTATTTATAGAATAGAGATAGAGCGAGACAAAATAAAACAAATCCTACTTATAAACGCTATAACTCGCGAAATCATTAAAGAACTCGATTTGTTCTTTCTTTTTCCGGCCAAGCACTTTATTTCAAGCGAAGAGCAAATTGAGAGAGCTTTTAAATCCATAAAAGAAGAATTGAAAGTTAGACTTAAGGAACTCGAAAAAGAAGGCAAGTTACTTGAGGTAGAGAGACTAAAGAGACGAACGACAAATGACCTAGCTTTAATTCGAGAGATGGGTTATTGCAACGGCATTGAAAATTATTCCAGGCACTTCTCGGGTAAAGCACCAGGTGAGCCGCCAGATACGCTTCTTTCCTATTTTCCTCATGACAAAGCAGGCAAAGCTGAATTTTTGACAATAATTGATGAGTCGCATGTCACGGTGCCTCAGCTTGGGGCAATGTATGCAGGGGATGCATCCAGAAAACAGTCATTGATTGACTACGGCTTTAGACTTCCAAGTGCCAAAGACAACAGGCCACTTAAGTTCGAAGAGTTCGAAGAACGAGTTGGCCAGGTTATTTACACTTCTGCAACGCCCAGCGATTATGAAATTAAAAAGAGCCAAGAGTCGGTGAAGCAACTCCGACGCTCCGATCAGCTGAGATCGGAGGTCGGAGCCCCGACTGAAACGTCGGGGATTGTGGAGCAGGTCATAAGGCCAACGGGATTGGTTGATCCAATGATAGAAGTTAGACCAATTACTTCAGATGATCAGGCTAAAACATTTGCAGAAGCAAATATTCGCCCGACCCAGACAAAGTCTGGGTATAGGGGCCAAATTGCAGATTTTATTTCCGAGGCAGATAAAGCGATCAAGGCAGGAGGGAGAGCAATTGCCACAACTCTTACCAAAAAAATGGCGGAAGATTTGAGTGAGTATCTAAAAGAGAAAGGAATCCGAGCGGAGTATTTGCACAGTGATATAAAAACAATAGAGAGAATTGAGATTTTAACTAGACTTCGAAAGGGGGAGTTCGATATTTTGGTTGGGGTAAATCTACTTAGAGAAGGCTTGGATTTGCCAGAGGTAACACTTATTGGGATTTTGGATGCGGATAAGGAAGGATTTCTCAGGAGCGAAACATCACTTATCCAAATAATTGGTAGAGCGGCGAGAAATGTAAATGGCAGAGTTATTCTTTATGCTGATAACGTTACTGGTTCCATGAAGTATGCAATTGATGAGACTAATCGCAGGAGAAACTTGCAAGTAGAATTCAATAAAAAGCATGGCATTACCCCAAAGACGATTATAAAAAAGATTCAAGACATTACGGATCAAATAAAGTCAGAACATACCAAGACAGTCGATGAGCTTTTGAGAATCGATAAGAAAATGATGGAAAAAGATCCGGAAAAGCTGATTAAACAAAAGGAGAAGCAAATGGATGGTGCAGTAAAAATCCTTGATTTCGAAACAGCAGCAATTTTACGAGATGAAATTATGGAATTACAAAGACTTACACTGCCCAAAAAAGAAAAAAAGGTAAGAAATCCAAGAAATAGAGATCTACTGCAGTAGCTTGACGAACTGCTAAAAAAGTATTATTTTTTGAATTGGAGGTGCCTATTGGCATTAAGGTTTGCTCTTATCATGGCAGTCACGCTTCTCGTGGGCTACGCAAACCGTAACTCGGCTGTGGTTCGGCCGCCAGTCTCGGCCAGATGGCAGTTGGTGAAGACGGGGACGCCGGCGGCCGTTGCGATCGGTGAGCTCTTGGCACTAGTCACATTTGCCGGAAGTGCTGGGGTTTCGGCGATCGAACACCATCGTCGCAAGAGGAGGGCCTGATGGACCAAGGATCACTCGCTGATTCCATTATCATGCTCATCGTGACGGTGAGTGTGCTGGCTGCGATCCTAGTTGTCTTCCTTGTCGCTGTAGTCCTTTTCGCACTTTTGGCAGTTACAGCACTTCTCGGGGTGATCGGGTTCGCCTTTGTGGTGACCCAGCTCATTGAAGATCTCGTGATGTATCTTGTCAAAGTTGCAAAATCGGCACTTGCGGCTCTGAAAAAGAGGCGACAAGGGGAATCCTGGATCTAGTTTCGACCGGCGTGCCCGAAGGCTCGCCGGTTTTCGTTTTTACATAAATGTGCTAGCATTACTCGTGTTCCCTACAACCCTGTATCTCAAACGCAGGGCAAATTTTATTATATGAAAGGTGATAAAAAAGAAGAAAAAATTATAGTTAAAGGTGCGCGTACCCACAACCTTAAGAACATTACGGTTGAGATGCCGCGTAACAAAATGATCGTCTTCACTGGTCTTTCAGGGTCAGGCAAGTCGTCTTTGGCTTTCGATACTATTTTTGCTGAAGGTCAGAGAAGATACGTAGAATCACTCTCTTCCTATGCTCGGCAGTTCCTACGTCAGATGCAAAAACCAGAAGTAGATGAGATAGCGGGGTTATCTCCTGCAATTTCTATTGATCAAAAGTCCCGCTCCAATAACCCGCGTTCGACTGTAGCCACCATCACAGAGATTTATGATTACTTACGTATTTTATACTCGCGAATAGGCCATCCGCACTGCCTTATTTGTGGTCTGGAGTTAGAGAAACTTTCCAATGAAGAAATAAAAAATTTCGTTTTAGATAAAATAAACGAAAAGAAAAAGACTAGTCCAAAGGCAGGAAAAATTCCCTTACCTTTAAATGTTGAAATATATTCTCCAGTTGTCCGGGGTAGAAAAGGGGAGTATTACCAACTTCTTTATGATCTATTGGGTAGGGGTTATTCATATGTCTTAGTTGATGGTGTTAAAAGATCCCTGCGAGAGAGAGTCGAACTGTCCAAGACAAAAAGACATGAAATAGATGTCCTGGTTGATTCGATCTCCATTTTAGATTTCAAATCTGATCCGAAAAGTGCAGAAGAGAGACTCTCGGAAGATTTAGAAAAAGCTCTACATGAATCTGAGGGACTCGTAAAAATAGTATTCGAGGATATGAATAAGGCTAAACCGAGTGCTAGCTCGGTCGCCCGATCCGACCAAGGATTTAGGGCTAAATCATCCCTAAGGGATGATCGCCCGACCCAGGCAGAGCCTGGGTTTAGGGAGGAATTTTTCATGTCATCTAAACTCTCTTGCCCGCGAGATGGCTACTCTTTCCCAGAAATTGAACCAAGACTTTTTTCGTTTAACTCGCCCTATGGTGCTTGTCCCGAGTGTAATGGTCTAGGTACACGGCATTTTTTTGGCAATGAGCCTTGTCCCGTCTGTAAAGGTGCAAGACTACGTCCAGAGGCTCTGCATGTCTTAATTGGCAAAAAAAATGTTGTTGAGTTTACCGCTATGTCCATAAAAGATGCATATGATTTTATAACAAAAGCGAAACTTACAGAAAGGGAAAAAAGTATCTCAAAAGTAGTGATAAAAGAGATCGAATCCAGACTTCTCTTTATGATAAATGTTGGTATTGAGTATCTTTCGCTAAACCGTAGAGCGCACACTCTTTCTGGTGGGGAGGCTCAAAGAATACGACTTGCCTCTCAACTTGGCTCTGGCTTGGTTGGCGCGCTATATGTCTTGGATGAGCCGACCATTGGGTTACATTCTCGCGATAACGATCGTTTGGTTAAGACCTTGCTGAACTTACGTGACCTTGGGAACACAATAATAGTTGTGGAACACGATGAAGATACTATTTTTGCCTCGGACTATATTGTAGATATTGGCCCAGGAGCTGGTGTGCATGGGGGAGATGTGGTGGTAAGCGGCTATCTCGACGATTTACTTACTGCCAAGAAAAATAATTCCGGTTCTCTTACACTAGATTATTTAAGGGGAGATGAAGTAGTAGAAGTTCCAGAAAAAAGAAGAGAGGAACAAAGGGGAGCGATTCAGATTCGGGGCGGAAAAATATTTAACATCAAAAATCTAAACGTCGATATTCCCTTAGGTAAATTTATAGCGGTAACAGGGGTCTCTGGTTCAGGTAAGTCGTCATTTGTTTACGAAATTTTGCATAGAAACCTACAGGCCAGATTTGAAAGAAAGTACAGATCAAACCAGATTTTCAATTGCTCTTCCTTCAATGGCACAGAGTATTTAGGTCGAGCAATTCTGATCGATCAGTCTCCCATCGGTCGAACCCCAAGATCTAATCCTGCGACATACACTGGTGCCTGGACGTTTATTCGTGATTTGTTTGCAGAAACTGTAGAGGCTCGTGCACGTGGGTGGAAGGCCAATAGGTTTTCATTTAACGTGAAAGGCGGACGCTGTGAAGTCTGCCAAGGTAATGGCATGATTGAGGTTGAAATGCATTTTTTGCCGACTGTTTATGTGCCCTGTGATGTCTGTAAAGGTAAAAGATTTATGAGAGAGACTCTGGAAGTTCACTACAAGAAGAAAAATATTCATGATGTCTTGAAAATGACAGTAGAAGAGGCTCTTAAATTTTTTGAAGATATTCCTGCGATCGCAGACAGATTAAGAACTCTAGATGAGGTAGGTCTGGGATATCTTGAGCTGGGTCAATCAGCTACCACCCTCTCTGGTGGTGAGGCCCAGAGAGTAAAAATCTCATCAGAGTTGTACAGGCCGCACTTACAGAAAACCATTTACCTACTAGATGAGCCAACCATCGGGCTTCACTACGAGGATGTAAAAAAGTTAATTGAAATTTTGCAGAAATTGGTGAACAAAGGCAATACAGTTTTGGTTATCGAACACAATATGGATGTAATAAAATCGACTGACTATATTTTAGATATTGGTCCCGAAGGGGGAGACGACGGGGGTCAGCTTATTGCCAAAGGAACACCGGAACAAGTCGCCAATAATGAAAAAAGTCATACGGGGCATTATTTGAAAAAAGCACTGAAACAGTACAGAGCTTATAGAAAATAAGGTGTAAAATAGACAAGGTGCCGGGGGTTACCCGACGCCTACGTGGAACTACTTGGGCTGCTTGAGCTCGTCCAGCTTCCTTTCGATGGACGCCCCGACCTCGCCGATTCCGCCAATGATGGTGAAGACGGCGATTCCAGCTGCAATTCCGTAGGTCTGGTAGTGAACCGCAAGGCCAACGAAGGAGCACAGCAGCAGGATGAAGACGAGGGCTGAAACTTCTTTCGACTCTTTTTCGGTCATGAAAACCTCCCACTTTGATAGTAGCATACTAAAGTATAAATGTCAAGTATAAACAAAAAAAAGAAAATAACCAGTTTACCCGATTCCCCAGGAGTGTATATTTTTAAGCGTGGACAAAAAATACTATATATCGGGAAAGCAACATCTTTGCGGGATAGAGTAAAAAGTTATTTTAATGGTGATATCGAAGCAACTCGCGGCCCGCTCATATCTAAGATGCTTTTGCAATTTGATACGATCGAACACATAAAAACAGATTCAGTCTTGGAGGCATTGATCTTGGAGGCAAACCTTATAAAAAAAATTCAGCCAGAGGCCAATGTAAAGGAGAAAGATAATAGGAGTTTTAATTTTGTGATTATAACCAAAGAAGATTATCCGAAGCTGATAATTATTCGTGGACGCGAATTACTTAAGACAAAAAATATCTCTGGGCTGAAAATACTAAAATCATTCGGGCCGTTTCCGAACGGGGGTCAGCTTCGGGAGGGGCTAAAGATAATTCGTAAAATGTTTCCATACAGGGATGAGAAGTGCACCCCAGCCCCAGAGCAGAAAAAACAACCCCCTAAGCCATGTTTTAATCGCCAGATTGGACTTTGCCCTGGGGTGTGCACTGGAGAAATTTCACAGGAGGATTATGCAAGACAAATTGAAAATATAGTTTTATTTTTTGAAGGCAACAAAAAACGCTTGGTGAAAAACCTTGAGAAACAAATGAGAGGTTTTGCAAAGAAAAAAGAATTCGAAAAAGCTAACATTACTAAACGTACTTTATTCTCATTAAAACATATCCAGGATATCTCTCTTATAAAGGAGGATTCACTCCTCTCTTTAGCTGGTTTTCGAATAGAGTCGTATGATATTGCTCACATGGCTGGAACAAATGTTGTAGGGGTAATGACTGTAGTCGAGGACGGGGAGAAAAAATTATCAGAATACCGTAAGTTCAGAATAAAAGAAGACCCGGGTATAAACGATACCAAAGCTTTATCCGAGATTTTATCTAGGCGTCTGGGGCACATCGAATGGAGAATGCCGGATCTTATCGTCGTAGACGGGGGACTTATCCAGAAGCGAGCGATGGAGAGAGTCTTAGCTAAAAACAATGTACAAGTTCCAGTCGTTTCCGTGGTAAAAGATGAATATCATAGACCGAAGCAAATTTTGGGGGATAAAAAATGGTTAGATCGCGAGCGAGAAATAATTCTCTCTAACAGTGAAGCACATAGGTTTGGGATTTCGTATCATAAAAAGTTAAGAGAGAGGTTGGTCTAGGGTTTCGTTGAACACTTTTCCTTTTTGGAACATCCGCAGGCCTCTAGCATGGTCTTGTCAAGGCACCTTTCTTGACAAGTAGAGGCCGAGGACCGAACGAGTCTTTTCGCTGGAAAAGATGAGTGTTTCCAAAAAGAAAAGTGTGAGAAAGAACTATAGACCTGAATATCTAAAATTTTTTCTCACCATATTTCTCAGAGAGCACGGATATTTTTCTGCTGAAAAATTCCTCGTGCTCGCGCCAGTCGCGCTCGCAAGGCTCTCTTCGAAACATGGTTCGACAAATTTTAGATATTTTGACAAACATTAATAATTTGTTTTCTGTTGTAAAAAAATGTTGACTTTATTTTTTCATGGGTATATAGTTGTCAATGTTCCACAGGAGTGAACGGTTCAAGCAGCGGCCGATGGGCGCAGCGAGGATGGGTTGAGGTCTTGGGTCTCAGGTTCGGGGTCACACCCGAAAATGAACTCGAGGAGTTCTGGGCGCAAGCCGAGGACACCACAACACAAAATCGCGTGTCCACTCGACATGCAGCTTGACCGTCACCTCTGGGGGACGTTGGGGGCTCCGCGTCACTGCAGGGCCTCTTTTCTTTTTATCTGTAAAATTTTTTTGTTATACTAATAGGATGGAAGTTTTACCTCGTTCATTACGTATCGGAGTTTTGCGCGGAGGACCTTCTCCTGAGTATGATCTCTCTTTGAAGAGCGGCCAAAATGTTTTAAATATTTTATCTGAAACTCACAGACCTATTGATATTTTTATTTCTAGCGACGGCAGATGGCACATGCAGGGTCTAGAGCGTCCGCCGGAAAGGATTTTAAGAAATGTGGATGTTGTTTTCAATGCTTTACATGGTACCTATGGGGAAGATGGGGGAGTTCAAACTATTCTAGATACTCATGGGGTTAGGTATACAGGTTCTCCAAAGTATGCCTCAATGGTGGCTATGAATAAGTGGCTTTCCAAGGAACATGCAATTTCTGGAGGCATAAAAACGCCCATTGGTTTTTTGGTTCGTACGAGCGGTTCGTTTAAAAGAAGGGCAAGAGAAATATGGAATTCGATTACACATCCGCTCGTGGTTAAACCTTCAAGGGGCGGCTCAGCTTTCGGTTTTGCAATTGTCGAGACTTTGCCTGATCTCGTTGGGGCACTCCAGACAGTTATGTCAGATCATGGTAATGCAATTGTGGAGGAATTTATCCCTGGGCATTCTGTCTCCTGTCTTGTTTTGAATAAATTTCGGGGACAAGATATTTATGCATTTCCTCCAACCAAGCAATTGAAAAAAGAAGAAGCCCTAGAAGTTGAAAATCTAGCTAGAAGAATTCACGAGATTCTGGGGCTCGGCCAGTATTCTCAGTCGGATTTCATTGTTTCTCCAAAAAGGGGAATTTACTTTCTGGAAGTTAACTCTCTACCTAAACTCACTGAAAAATCTCTCGCCCTAAAATCAATGGATTTTGTCGGCCTATCTACAAAAGATTTCGTTCACCACGTGCTATTGCTGGCCTTAGAATAGGTATTTACATATCAGGGTATTTGTGCTACAGTTTAAATAGGAGGTGCCAATGGCATCAAAAAGTAAAAAGGCGAGGCAGAGCGCCGCTGGAAAGAGGTGTCGCCAGGGTTACTATCTGGTGATCCTGTCAGCCATGCTCATGGTGGGACTGCCGGCTCTTCTGTATGTTCGTTCGAGCAAGACGGTGAGTAGCAAGAATGAGGTCGTTTCAGACCAGGAAGCTCAGTTCGTTTACACAAAAGTGCAAGAAGAACTTGGTCTCATTCTCACGAGCAATCCTTGGTCAGACCGTTTACCCGCGATGGTCAAGAACCGTATATCTGGGATCGTGGGGATGTCACAAGGTAAGGCACTTTCACTGGAGATCAACATAAAGGATGATCTGTACAACAAGACTGCGATGATGTCTTCGGGCTATCGCGGGTCAGTTCCCAGGATTATTGTGCATGCCGCCAATCTTTTTCCTGGTGCGCACCAGGTAAGTGCAGAGAAGTTCTTCGCTGCTTTCGTGGTTGCTTTCTACCACGAGACAGTGCACCTAGAACTCGGTCCAGAGATGGATTCGATCATGAAGAAGGGAGATCATTTGGACGAGGAGGTGAGGGCCTATTCACGTGCAAGTCTAGAAGCCGTTAGGCCAATGGTGGCCAATGGATTCCCGATGATGCACGACTTTGAGAGACTCGATGGGATTCTCAAGGGTTGCGGCGACAAGCCTCAGTGTCCCGAGTTCAGAGAAGCAATAAGAAAACTAATTAGCGGGCCTCGCTAGAAGCCGCTAAGCGCAAGTTGGTCGGTGGATTTTGACACCGGCCAACGCCACCTAGGAATAGGTGGCGTTTTGATTAGTTTAGAAATCACTGAACTCCTTTTCAGCGCCGCCGTATTTTGATTTATCCATGGACTGGAAGGTGGCCTTTTTATCGTTGAAAAATAGTTCCACTTTACCTGTCTCGCCGTTTCTGTGTTTCTCAATGAGTAATTCGACAATATTCGTTTTCTCTTCTTGTTCTTTGTATCTATCTTCCCGATGGATGAAAATAACAAGATCTGCGTCCTGCTCAATTGTTCCCGAATCCCTCAGGTCCGAAAGACGAGGCCTGCCCCCACGCTGCTCGACTGCACGAGAAAGCTGAGAGAGAGCGAGAACAGGAACATCTAGTTCCCGAGCTAGATTTTTTAAGGAGTGAGAAATTTCGGTTACTTGCTGGACAACGTTATCGCTTTTTGTGTTTGTCGGCACCATGAGTTGTAAGTAGTCTACGACAATAAGATCGAGCCCCTTCTCGCTTTTTAGCCTTCTAGCGATTGATCTCATTTTCAAAATATTGTTTCCAGGCTGGTCATCAATATAAATCGGAGCTTTATTTAGTTTATCGAGCGATTCGCGGATGGCTTCAAAATCGTTTTGCCTAGAGAGAGTCCCTGTCCTCATTTTCCAGGCATCTACATTGGATTGGGCAGCCAGCATTCTATCTACCAGTTGCTGCGAGCTCATCTCTAAAGAAAAAATTCCAACATGGCTGTTGTGATTTACAGCAGATTGACGGGCAATGTCTAGCGCTAGGGAAGTCTTGCCCGTACTTGGTCTGCCGGCCAAAATAATGAGATCAGATTTCTGAAGTCCGGAAATTCTATTATCTAAATCCTGAAAACCAGTCGGAATTCCTCGCAAAGCATTGCCGTGGGTATGCAGTCTATCTAGTCTCTCCCAGGCCTCGGCTAACTCATCTTTAATCGGAATAAATTTGTGGGAGGTATTAAAATTGGTAACTTCAAAAAGTTTTTTTTCAGCACTGTCGAGCATTTCTTCTAGCTCTTTTACTTCGTCATAACCAATTTGGGAAATATGATCAGCTGCTTCGATTAGCCTTCTCATCATGTATTTCTTCTGAACAATGAGAGCGTAGTACTGAGCGTTACTAGAGGACGGAACTGAATTTACGATCTCGGTTAAATATGTGTTCCCGCCGATTTGGTCTAGCCAGCCCTTTTCGGAGAGTTTGGATGAAATAGATAAAAGGTCGATCGGGGAGCGCTTAGATAGGAGTTCCATCATCGTTTCAAAAATAATCCTGTGTTTTTCGGAATAAAAAGAATCTGCAGTTACAATTTCGGAAATATCATAGAGCGCGTCAGGACGAAGCATGACGGAACCAAGAAGAGCCATTTCAGCCTCCAGGTTTTGGGGAGGAATCCTGAGTCGATTTTGGATGGTTTGAGTTATTATTGTTTGGGGCATACGGGGTATTACTTATATTTTACCACCAGACTAAATAGCAACAACTCTGCAAATATAGAACAAGCTGTTAGGAATGTGGGGAAAGTAAAACGCCGACCGCGATGGCCGGCGTACCCGTCTTTTACGGGGAAATGATGGTGATCTCATCGCCTGGTGCGACGTGCTCTCCCACGCCCCTTACAACTGCGCAGAGGATTCCTCGTCGCTTCTTCTCGTTGTTGTAAATGGTGCGATTGAAGAGTGGATGAAGGACAGCCGTATTTCCACACGGCTTGTTCTGTTTGGTCACCCGCAACTCAATACGACCACGGATGATGACCTTGCTGCCCGGCAGCACGTCTGAGAGGTCACCCAAGCCGTAAGAAGTGAAATTCTCGGCCAGAGTGCCGAATACGAGTGGCGGATCAAGGCCAAGCTCTTCGTTCACTGCCGCGATCGCTTCCCACCCCAGGATGAGAATGTGGCGATCGGTGTTCTCCTTCCAGATCCCAGGGAATCTGGAATACCTTTCACGGCAATGAAAATCGCCGCGAAGTCCGAACGGGTCGATGATTGCTCCTTCGCATGGCACCTTGTACAAGCCGCCATGGTTGCTCTTGCAGACAGCGATTAAATGGCCCTCTCTTAGCATTTTGACTCACCTCTGATACTATATAAACATACTTTTTCTCAAAAATCAAGCCTATTTGGGCTCGAGCACAGTACCTTCTGTAGTATCTTTTACTTCAAAACCAAGCGATTCAATTTCAACTCTCAGTTTGTCGCTTTTCTCAAAATCCTTATTCTCTCTTGCCTTGTCACGTTCCAGTAAAAGTTTCTTAACTTTTTCAGGTATTTCAAATTTGTTTTTCTCATCTAGTTTTAAGCCCAGAACTTTATCGAAATCCAGAACTAAAGCTTTTTTTTCATCCTCGCTCAATTTCTCGTCTTTCAAAATATCCCAAACCAAAGCTAGTGCTTTTGGTGTATCAAGATCATCGTTAATTAACTCCAAAAATTTATTTTTATAATCATTATTAATTTTTACATTCCCAACTTCTCCGCCAACAAAAGTTCTTAACTTCTTCCAGGCGGACTGTGCACCCTCCAGTGCTTCCCAGCTAAATTGTATTGGTGAAGAATATCTGGCAGTTAAATATAAGTATCTTAGAGCCAAAGGGTCAACACCTTTTTCTCGCAATGATTCAAGTCGTATAAAATTCTCACCAGACTTGGCCATCTTACCTTCACCAATATTGTAATGCGCATTATGAAGCCAATAGTTGGCAAGGGGCACGCCATATGCTGCTTCGGATTGAGCAATCTCGTTTGTGTGGTGAGTAGGAATGTGATCGATCCCACCAGTGTGAATATCAAAAGGTTGGCCAAGATATTTTCGGGACATGGCAGAACACTCGATATGCCAACCAGGAAAACCTTTGCCAAAAGGCGCATCGTAGCCAAGTTCACTGTTAAATTTCCAAATAGCAAAATCTCTTTGATTTTTCTTCTCAGGATTTAAACCAGTACGGGATTCCTCACCCCCGAAACCAGCTCTAGTATTGCCAAGTTTGCCGTAATCAGGAAATTTGCTGGTATCGAAATAAATGCCATCCGATATGTTGTAAGTAAAATCTTTTTTTATAAGTTCCTGCACGATATCTATATCTTCAGAAATATGCTCGCTGGCAAAAGGGAAAGTTTCTGGGAGTTCTATATTTAAACTTTCTAAATCTTTTTTAAATTCTCCAAAATAAAAATCTGCAACTTCACGCATCGCTTTCAATGTAAGCGGTTTACCTTCACGCTTCAGGGCCTTTGTCATTTTATCTTCGCCATCGTCCGCATCACTCGCTAGATGACCAATATCAGTAATGTTTACAACTTGTTTTACTTTGTAACCACTGTATTCCAGAGTTCGTCTTAGGATATCTGCAAAAATATAACTGCGTAGATTGCCGACATGGGCATAGTTGTAAACTGTCGGCCCGCAAGTATACATTGAAACAGAGCCATTTTTTAGCGGCTTAAAGACCTCTTTTTCTCCAGTTAAGGTGTTGTTTAGGTGTATATCCATTTTTTATGAGATAAATTAAATTGCTTTAGATGCTAGGCGTAGGAGATTTTGCGAGTGAGCCTTATACGTAATAAGGTGAACGAGCAAAATTGAACTACAACAACGCAGATGATGCAATTTTACTTGTCTCATATCCATTTTTGATGGCGCGCAAAGACTAAGGTAACCAGTGCAGAAACAAGCATCATCCCAATAACAATAGAGAATCCTGCAGGATTATCAACTAGAGGCAGGCCTCCGACTCTCATAGCGAATATCCAGGAGAGAAGGTTGAGGGGGAGAAGTGTTGCGCCAACAACAGTCAATTGTTTGACTGTTTCATTTTGCTTCGATGTCAAAAGTGAGTTATTGGTATCCCGAAGTTCTCGTAACATGTCGAGGTTTGACCTTATGTTCGTATTTATTTTGAGATATTCCAGAATTATATTTTCAATCTCCCTTGAAAATTCAGCACCGAACATTTCCTTGCCACGATTGTTAAGTTCCTCCAGGATTTCGTGATGTAAGTCTGTTGTTTTTTTGAAATTAAGAAGAGTTCTGGTGACATGAGAAATTGTAACCACCATCTTTTTTTCCTCACCCTTAAAAATCCTGCTAGTGATATCATCTGTCAAATCTTCCACATATTCTAGTTCTTGAAAAAGTGATTCATACAAAGTCCTTAGCATGCTGACGAAAATAATATGACTCTTGGCTCTCTTGGTGTATGTCCCACCCAAGATTTCGTTTACCTCCAAGTCCTTGGAGAGTTTGTGGAGGGCGTCGATAGTGTCATATCTAGCGGTTATTAGAGTATCGCGGCCGATTATGAAATCGACTTCTTGGTTTTTATTTTCTTTGGCGTGAGTGTGCTTCCAAGCTGGGAAATGGAGGATACAATAGATATATTTATCATGAACTTCTATTCTGGGCTTGGGGGTGGCAGAGGTAAGTTCTTTGGCAACAAAGGGGTGAATACCATACTGGTCCATAATTCTGTGGATTTCTTCAGGTGTACCGTGGTCAATATCAATCCACTTCTCATTCTCGTATTTGTACTCGTTTACCATCTTTAAATTATATCGTATGAAATATTAGACCACAATCGGAATCTCTTTCTCATCATGTTTCTCAGAGAGCACGGATATTTTCTTGCTAAAAATCTTCTTACAGAAGCTGTACACCTTTCGCTACTACGTGCTCAAGGTCTTGCGAAGCTCCGCTTCTCACCTCGTGATTGCGAAAGTGCGCTCTCAAGGCTCTCCTCGAAACATGACTCGACGAGATTTTGTTGTTGAAAAAACTTTAATAGGGTGAGATAATTAATCCGCACACTAATTTTAGCTTCGTGTTTTTGTTGCCAATTACCTATGCGTTGTATGTCTGTGATTCTTGACAAAAACACAATTTATTCAATCTTTACAAAACACCTGCAACTAAGCCAAATTTAGTGTGCGGATAAAATTAATGACGGATTTTCCGAAATATCGCTCGTATGTAATTGTAACCCTCCTACTTGTAGTGGGGGCGTTTGTTTCTGGTTTTTATACTGGCAAAAACAATTTACCAGCTGAGTCCAAAATTAGCACAATAATAAACAAGGACGATACCTCCTCTAGCCAGGTTGATTTTGCGCCTTTCTGGAAAGCTTGGAATATAATTAATGAAAAATATCTGCCATCCAGCAGCACTACGCCGGAAAAAGTAGATGATCAGACCAGAGTTTACGGCGCGATATCGGGGATGGTCTCGTCATTAGGTGATCCATATACTATCTTTTTTCCACCTGCAGAATCTAAAAGTTTCAACGAGGAAATAAGCGGTACTATCGAAGGGATTGGTATGGAAGTTGGGATGAAGGATGGAGTCTTAACAGTTATTGCTCCAATAAAAGATACGCCGGCTTACAGGGCGGGGGTAAAAGCTGGAGATCAAGTTCTTAAAATTGATGATACAGTTACTAGCTCTCTTAACACAGAGGAGGCCATAAAACTTATCCGGGGTAAAAAAGGTACAACAGTTAAAATTACATTCGCGAGAGCAGGGGTGAAGGAACCATTTGAGCTTAGCATTACACGAGATGTTATAAATATGCCGACAGTTGATACAGAAACGAAAGGAGATGTTTTTGTAATCCACCTTTATAGTTTCTCGGCTATTTCACCAAATCTTTTCCGAAATGCCTTGCGTGATTTTGTTCAGTCCGGGAAGTATAAATTGATCATAGACTTGAGAGGCAACCCCGGGGGTTACCTCGAAGCAGCCCAAGATATGGCATCTTGGTTTTTACCAACCGGGCAGGTGATTGTTCAGGAAGACTTTAGAAACAAAGCCGAGAATCAGATTTTCAGGAGCAAAGGTTACAATATTTTCAGCGACAAACTAAAACTAGTGGTCCTAATTGATGGCGGTTCAGCTAGTGCATCGGAGATTCTCTCTGGTGCCCTGCATGATCACGGCGTGGCAAAACTTGTTGGAGTGCAGTCCTTTGGCAAAGGTTCGGTTCAGGAATTAGTTGATATTACTGACAAGACTTCGCTCAAGGTAACTGTAGCAAGATGGCTTACTCCAAACGGGATTTCTATTTCGCACCAAGGTCTAACTCCGGATGTAGTTGTAAAACTGGATGAGGATTTGTTTAAGAAAGGTACGGATACCCAGATGGAAAAAGCTTTAGAAATTCTTTCAAAATAGTTATTTTAGCAACTCATCAACAACTCGTTTTACATCATCTCCATCCGCTTTACCCTTGAGGTCTTTCATAAGTGTACCCATAAATTGTCCTGCTTTGGATTTGTCAGTTACACCCGTCTCAGCCATTTTGGCCTGAGCGACTTTCATGATTTCGTCTTTCGACATCATTTGAGGCAGGTATCTCTCTAAAATTACAAGTTCTGATTTTTCGTTTGAAACTAGATCTTCACGCCCACCTTTAGCAAACTGCTCAATCGAGTCCTTTCTCTGCTTAACTGCACGCCTTATAACATTTAAGGCTTCTTCGTCTGGGAGCTCCTCAGTTGGCATTCTCTTTAAGCTAACAAGTTCGTTCGTAAATGCAGCAACCAGGCCTTTGACTACCCCCAGTCGAACAGAGTCCTTGGCTTTCATCGCTTCCTTGATTTCTTCTTTTATTTGGGTATGTAATGACATTAGACTAGATTATCACAACAATATCTTTTTTGGTAGAATGGCCTTATGGATGGTATTTCGATAATTCTAATTTTGCTGGCTTTTGCAGTTGGTGCAGTCCTAGTTTATTTTTTTCGTCCAAAAGGGGGAGATGAAACTGGTCTCAAACTCATTCTAGAGCAAATAAACGAGTTAAACCGGGTAGTGGATTCAAAAATAGGCGAGAGTACAAAGCAAATGAATGAATCAGTCAGGTCGCAATTAGGCGAATCCGCAAACCTAATTCGCGAAGTAACCAAGGGCCTCACCAAGTTAGACGAGACTAACCGCCAAGTTGTTTCTTTTGCAGATCAACTTCAGAATCTTCAAGACATCCTAAAGAATCCAAAACAAAGAGGTGTTTTGGGTGAGTATTATCTGGAAACACTGCTGAAAAATGTCTTACCGCCTGGTGGTTACCAGATGCAATACGCTTTCAAAAATGGTGAGATTGTGGATGCAGCAGTTTTTGTTAAAGATAAAGTCATCCCCATTGATTCAAAGTTTTCGCTAGAGAACTATAACCGTATTTCAGAAACAAATGATTCTACGGAAAAAGAAAGACTGCAAAAGATTTTCCTAAATGATTTAAAACTTCGTATCCAAGAAACAGCAAAATACATTCGACCAGCAGAGGGGACAATGGAGTTTGCTTTTATGTTTATTCCCCACGAGGCGATTTATTATGATTTGCTCATAAACAAAATCGGTGCAGTTACAGATGATACAGAAAATCTGATTCAAAGAGCCGCAGGTAAGTATAAAGTCATCATTGTTTCCCCAACATCTTTCTTGGCTTATCTGCAGACAGTTTTGCAAGGCCTTAAGGCAATGCAAATAGAAGAAAAGACAAAGGAGATTCAAAAAAATATTGTAAATCTGATGAACCACCTAAAAAGCTACGAGGAATACCAGAGCAAACTCGGTGTTTCTCTCGGAACTGTTGTGAACCACTACAACAACTCAAACAAAGAATTCAAAAAAATAGACAAAGATGTAGTTCGTATAACAGGGGAATCAATTGAATTTGAGCCCTCTCTTTTGGACAAGCCAGACTTGGAATAGCCAAATACTTGCAATTTTAAGCCATATTTGGTAGTTTTATAGGACTAAATATGACATTTGCAATTATTAGCACAGGCGGAAAACAATACAAAGTCTCTCCCGGAGACTCCCTAAAAATTGAGAAAATCAAAGGTGATTTCAAGGTGGGCGATAAAGTAACTTTTGATAAAGTCATGCTTATTGATGATGGTAAAGAGACAACAATTGGCGCTCCTTATTTGAAAGCTACAGTTACAGGAACACTAGAAGAAGTTGGCAGAAATAAAAAAGTTGAAGTTATCAAATACAGACCAAAGAGCAGATATTTTAAAAGAAGGGGACACAGACAACCATTTTTTAAAGTAAAGATTGGCGAAATAAAATAAATGAATTGGCACTCCGCGCGGAGTGCCTTTTCAGAACTGAAGAATTAGGTTCTCGCCCAACTTTCTGGGCTGGATGACCATTAGACATTCGATAGCTTCGAGAATCGTAAAGCCATGGTCCTTTGCAAAGGCAACGATTCGCCGCCTTGCCGTTGCTCTGCCCCAGCTATGGCGACGAGCAACTCGACTCACACTGTCAGGTATTTTGTACCTCATGTTCTCTCCAATTTTATTTTACGAAACTCAAGACAATAAATAAACAACGAATTCGGCGCCCCAGAAGGGGCGCCTTTTCAAATGGATCCACTTACTCGGTGCTGATGCTGATTTCCTGCTTGGGTATGTAAGTCGCCAGCAAGAAATCGGCTGCGTCGAAAACGGATGTGAGGCCCAGGATCTGCTTGGTCCGTCGGATCTTCTGCAAGGTTGTTGAGCGGTCCCAGCCATACTTGGCCGAGATCACTCCAACCGGGTCTTCTGGCCAATCAGGGAATCGCTTCATCAGGTTTTCCTCTTGCCGATAAGAATCGGCTTGATCGCCTTCACATATATCTCGCCGTCGGTTTGTGCCGCTTTTTTTGTTTTGGTCACAGTCCCTCCAGCTCTATACTAGCACTACTGTCTATTTTTGAAAGCGTTTTTTATGGTGTCTGTGTCAGAGTATTCCAGTTCTGTGCCCGTTGAGAGTCCTCGCCCAAGTGTGGAAATTTTAATTTTGTTTTTAGTGATAAGTGGCTTTAAGATCTCCACCAGATAACTCAAAGTGTTTTCACCTTCAGGATTATAATTGAGGGCGATTACGATCTCCTTTAGTCCATTTTTCACTCTTTTCTCAACAATATCTAAAAGCTCACTTTGTCTTATTCTTTTCTCAGGATTTTTTTCGAGGATTGGAATGTTTCCCCCCAAGACGAAATAATATCCATTGTAGACTTTTGTTTTTTCTATATTTTCTAGATCGACATCATTTGAAACAAGCATAAGTAAACTGTCTTCGCGACTCTGGTCTAGGCATATTGGGCAGGTCTTATTTTTTGAGTTGGCTACATCTGCCTTAGCAGATCGCCCGACTCCGTTGGAGTTTAGGGAGAAAAATCTAAAACAGGTATCACAATTATGGACCGTTGATCTGACCTCCATTATTAATCTAGCCAAACTCTCAGAGTAGCCAGAACTTCTATTTAGGAGAAAGTATACAAATCTTTTTGCTTGTCTCGGGCCTATTCCAGGAAATTCCTTAAACATCTCTATCAGCTTTTCCGTATTATTCATGAGGTAGATTATAACAGGAAAGCCAGGCCCGTGTTTTGCGCTATTTTCTGTCACCAAATTAGCTATTTATATTATATTTGTTATATTAGTTTTCATGAAAGTCATTCTTATTAAAGATGTTCCAAATGTGGGACGAAAATACGAAATAAAAAATGTAGCAGATGGCTTTGCTTTAAATATGCTTATTCCCAGAAAACTTGCGCAGTTAGCAACTCCTGCAGCAGTCCAAAGGATAGAGGTAATGAAAGCCAAAGATACCGATAGCAAGAGAGTTCAAATGGAACTTTTATCTAAAAATTTAGACAAAATAAAAGAACTTGTTCTACGCATAAAAGAAAAGGCAAATGACAAAGGCCATTTATTTGCTGGGGTTACAAAAGAAATACTGGCGGAGGAAATACTTAAGTCGATTCACTTAAATATTGATCCAGAATGGATAGAACTTGCAAAACCGCTTAAAGAAGTAGGGGAACATGTTGTTCGTCTTGAAGTCGAAGGTAAAAAAGCAGAATTTAAGGTCGTGGTTGAATCTATCTAAACACAAAACCCGCCTGTCACCCGGGTTTTGCTTCGGATTGGCGGGTTCTCTTTTCTATTGCCCTCCTGCATTCTGGACAGTTGACCTCTTTACCGGAACAGCTTCGCCTGTGTGGGCAAAGATGCCGCGATGGTTCTGGGCTTTTGTTGTTTCTTGTTGAGACCCAGAGGTTACAGACTGCGCAGATGACTCTTGGCCTGGAATGTCCCATAAGTCACCTCTGGACAAAGATGCCACTCAGGAATGTGATTAGCCACAGGAACCAGGCTGGGATGGAATACTTCTCGAACTTCCACTTGGCATCCTCGTTTCCTAGGACAGCCCAGAAAGCAATGAGGAAGTGAACGACCATGATTCCTAGCGCAGTGAAGCCCAGGATGGCATGAGCGTTCCAAGACCAGTTTTTTGCCGTCATGCAGACGACAACAGTGCCGGTGTAGTCAGCGACAAGTGCGAGTCCGAAGACGATGACCTTCAAAGGTGAAAGGCCAATCCGGGTCTGGTTGGCTGACCAGATCGCGATTGAGTAAAGTGCCAGAGCCACGACGAACAGAATATCGATTTTAGGCATGAGCCCTCCGTAAATCAAACTAGCATGGTACAAAAGGCTTGTAAACTAAATTTTATATATGAAAACCGCCGAACCTGAAGTGCCTGTTCGGCGGCTTCATGTTCGGCGGTCAGCGCTTGCGATTGCGACGCTTGAGGCGTCTACGCCTGCGTTCCTTGTTGCGTTCGGTGAAGTCCTGGTCGAGCCAGCGATCCACGTTCACGCCTTTGGCTTCGAGAATTCCGCACCAAACGAAGATGGCGGTATCTCCGATGTAGCCACGGGCGCGAAGCATGTGCTGATCGACTCTCTTCGAGACTTCCACGACGCCCTTCGGATGGAAGTGCTGAATCGCCTCGTCCAGAGCGGCAGCCGCCTGGAAGTTGGCTGATTCAACGTCGATCACTAGGTCACGGCGAGTGAACTCGTCACTTCCGACCTTGACCACCGTTTCCGGCAGTCGATCGACGAACTTCTGCCCGATTCGATCACGCCATGCACGTTTGTGTCTTTTCAACACCTGTCTCCTTGATTGTGGGGACTTACCCCGTATCTATGTGTATTATAGCACTAAACCGTAATTTGTCAATATAGAAAAATAAAATAAAAATGGTGCAATCGGCACCATTTTTATTCCCGAAATTTGTTCGAGTCCCTTAGGCAACTACACTTATTGTCTTCTTTACGACAGATCTATTATCAAAATGAGTTTTTCTTTTTGTACTAAATCTAACCTTCCCAGAAACAAGGGCGTAAATAGTGTGGTCTCTGCCCATAGAAACTCCGCGTCCTGGCAAAACATCCGTACCTCTCTGGCGGATTAAAACCGAACCGGCCTCTGCAATATCACCATCGGTTAATTTAACCCCAAGGTATTTTGGGTTTGAATCCCGGCCGTTTTTTGATGTTCCTGCGGATTTCTTATGAGCCATGGTATATAATTAAAGCGCTATGAGTATAAATGAAATACTTGAAAAAGTAAAGCCATACTATACTCTTATTTTAATCTTGGTTGTTGCTTCGATTTTCTTTGCAATCGGCAGGCTCTCGTACACAGAAGAACACCGTCCACCCATTAAAATTGAATATAATAATGTGATCGCAACTTCCTCGAGTGATGTCTTGGGTGTGGCAAGTTCGACAGAAAAAGTTATTCCAAAGGTGGAAGCTCCGATTCCGAAGGACGGTCCGGTTATAGGCTCACGCAGTGGCAAGAAATACTATTATCCCTGGTGCGGAACAGTTAAAAGAATAAAGCCAGAAAACCAGATTCATTTTGCTTCGATCATTGTGGCAAAGGCTGCTGGATTTGTACCTGGGGGCAACTGCAAGGGACTTTACTAGTTTGACCAAACGCTAATTTTGAGTTAATGTAGGCTAATGCGTTTTAAGAATCTCCTTACTTCTATCAAGCTTGGTTTTTTCCTTGCGTGGAGACAAATACGAGGATCGAGCATAGGTACCACTACCCTTATTGTTTTTGTCATGATGCTGACTTTTCTTAACTTGGTGGTAATTCGAGGTGTATTAGTGGGATTACTGGAGGGCTCAACCAGCACATTTCGGGAGCATTATTCTGGTGATGTCTTAATTTCTAATTTACCGAAGAAAGATTATATCGAAAATAGTCCTTCTATAATTGAAATTGTTAAAGGCATGCCTTGGACGGAGAATTACTCTGCGCGGTATGTGGAAGCTGGAAAAATCGAGGGAACATACAAAGAGAGAATTGATTTTACAGAAAAGTCTAATGAAGCTGGTGCACTTGTAGCAGGTATTGACCCAGAAAAGGAGGATGCCACAACTCATCTTTCATCCAAAATAATTGAAGGGCAATATTTAAATAAGGACGACACAGATTCGATCTTGGTTGGGGCAAATCTCTTAAAGAAGTACCTGGCCTTTGAGTCTCCAGCTTTTAGTAATCTAGACAAGGTGGAAGTCGGCTCACAGGTCAGGCTTACCATTGGGGGTAATACCCGTGAGGTAACAATAAAAGGTGTGATAAAAAGTAAGGTGGATGAACTGGATATTAGGATTTTCATGCTTGACTCGACTATGCGCACGCTTATTGGCCGAACTGACTATAACGTAGATGAAATTGCGATAAAAACGAAACCTGGGGTAGATCCATATTTAGTAAAGAATGCCTTGCTTTCAAGTGGGGTAGGAGATACTGCCAGAGTTCAAGTTTCGGGTGAGGCATTGCCTAAATTTTTGAAAGATATCAAGGACACGTTTGCACTACTTGGAAATGTCATTGGTTCAATTGGTTTGGCAGTGGCAATGATTACTATTTTTATTGTTATCTACATTAATGCAATTACGCGCAGAAAATTTATTGGAATTCTAAAAGGCATTGGCATTGATTCTAGAGCTATAGAAATTTCATACATTTTGCAATCAATATTTTACGCCGTGATGGGAGTTTCTTGTGGAGCGATTGTCTTGTATGGATTTCTGGTGCCGTTTGTAAATGCTCACCCGATTAATTTTCCATTTAGTGATGGAATTATTGTGGCTGAGTACTACAACACGTCTTTGAGAGCCGTTCTTCTCATTGTAGCCACTATCATTGCAGGCTATATTCCAGCGAGACTGGTTGTAAAACAAAATACTCTCGATGCCATCTTGGGCAGGTAAATATATGGAAATTATTAAAGTAAAAAATTTAGTGAAATCATACAAGAGCGGACAAGGCGAGTTGTTCGTCTTGAAAGATCTTGACCTGACTGTGCCGAAGGGCCAATTTCTTTCCATAACTGGAAAGTCTGGTTCAGGTAAATCAACTCTTCTTTATCAAATGGGACTTTTGGATCATCCCAATAGTGGTTTTATCGAAATTGCTGGCACCGATGTTTCCTCGATTCATGCGGATAGCCGAACTCAATTTAGATTAAAAAAGTTAGGCTACATTTTTCAGGATTATGCTCTAATCCCAGAGTTGAACTCGCTTGAAAATGTTCTCTTACCACTTCTTATGCTAGGGGAGGAAGCAAAGGAAGCAGAGGAGAAGGCTATCACTGCACTTAATAAAGTTGGCTTGGGAGACAGACTTTATAATAAGCCTAATCAACTCTCAGGTGGAGAACAGCAAAGAGTGGCAATAGCTCGGGCAATTGCACATGACCCAACTATTATTTTTGCGGATGAGCCTACTGCAAATCTTGATACAGAGACATCCAGAAGCGTCCTGGATGCATTTCTGGAACTTCACAAGCAAGGTCAGACGATTGTTATGGTTACTCATGAGCCGGAATATGCTGATCTCACTGATCGGGTAGTTCTGCTGTCGGATGGAAAAATTATTTCTGATATAATCAATAAAAAATAAAATGAAACACGTAAAAAAAGTTCAACATTTCGTAAAAGCACACTATATTATTTCGAGTATAATCGCTGCTGCAGTTTTGCTTTTAGGTTATCGGGTATTCTTTGTGGGCGGTAAAAAAGCAGAACTTTTTGTGGTTAAAAGAGGTGATGTGGTCCAGAAAGTCATTGTTAATGGTAAAACAAAACCAGTAAATGCGGTTGATTTGGCTTTTGAAGTCTCTGGCACAGTTACAGGCAGTTATGTAAAAATTGGCTCGAGAGTTTTTGCGGGTGAGACTCTGGCTGTTTTGTCCCAGGGCAGTCTACAAGCTGATTTGCTAAAAGCCCAAGCTAATCTTCAGAGCGAACAAGCTAGACTGGATGAATTGAAAAAGGGTACCAGGCCAGAAGAAATTTCTATTGCTCAAACAGAAGTCGAAAATGCTCAGGTTACTTTTGATGATGCGGGTAAAAGTTTGGTAGATAAAGCAACTGATATTGTAAATAATGACATAGATGGACTTTTCAGTAACCCACATTCCTCCTCGCCTGTTTTCAATTTACAACTTTCGGATGCCCAGCTTAGAAACGATATACAATCCGGCCGCCTGGAAGTGGAGAGTATACTTATAACTCTTACAGGAAGTAATATTAACAATACTAAAATATCAAAGATCCAGACTTTGATTGAAAATGTAGCTAAAGCAGTTAACACCCAAACCACAAGCTCTTCACTCTCCCAAACGACACTAGATGGCTATAAATCAAACTTATCATCTGCAAGAAGTGCTTTGATTTCTGCAAAAGAAACATATAACTCTGCACTCTCTGCTTTGACCTTGGCTCAAAAGAATTTATCCTTAAAGCAAAGTGGCAGTACTCCGGAGGCAATTTCAGCACAAGAAGCAGTGGTGCTTCAAATGCAAGCTCAGGTTAAAAAAGTTCAAGCGGATATTTCAAAGACAATAATATTTTCACCTCAAAATGGTCTAGTCACAATTCAGGATGCAAAAGTTGGAGAAACTGTTACTGCGGGGAAGCCAGTTATATCTGTCATATCAGACAATGATTTAGAGATTGAATCGAATGTTTCTGAGATAAACATAGGCAAAGTTGCTCTGGGCAATCCAGTGGAATTAAAGTTCGATGCTTTTCCAGGAGAAGTTTTCAAGGGAGTCGTTACTTACATAGAACCAGGCGAGACCATTGTCGATGGGGTAGTTAATTATAAAGTGACAGTAGCATTTAGTGAAAAATATCCCCAGATGAAAAGCGGGCTTACCTCGAAGCTAGATATTATTACAGGCACCAAAAATGATGTTCTGATTGCTCCTCAGTACTCAATCGTAACTAGAGATAGTGGCACATTTGTCGAAAAAGGTAGCGGTAAGAATTTTACTGAAGTTCCTGTGACTGTTGGTCTGAAGGGTCAAGATGGAATGGTGGAAGTTTTATCTGGACTTTCTGAAGGAGATACAATAAAAGTAGTAGCTACACAATAGAACATCCAAATTTGACGAACTCCTCGTTCCCAATTTGAAAATGCTTGTCACCTTATACTCGATAAGGCTCCTCGCCTTTTCAAATTCTCACGTCGGATTTCATCCAAATTTGGATGTTCTCCGGTTTTTTGGTAGTCTTTGACGATGGAACCATACACAATCATCCTATTTTATAAATATGTAAATATCGCTTTTCCCAAAGTACTTCGGGATGAGCAATTTGATTTATGCACAAAACTAAATTTAAAAGGGCGAGTGATTGTGGCGCAGGAGGGAATCAATGCAACTTTAGAGGGTACAAATGAAAATATACAAAAATATTTAGACCAATTTCTCTCTGATGAAAGGTTTGCGGGCACACATATAAAAAAGAGTGTGGGCACAGGCGATGCTTTTCCAAAGCTTTCTGTAAAAGTTCGTCCAGAAATAGTTTCGCTCCACTTAGAAAAAGATATAAATCCAAATGAAGTTACCGGAAAACATCTAAAACCAGAGGAACTCAAACAATGGTATGAATCCGGTAAGAAATTCCACATTGTGGATATGAGAAATGATTATGAGTATAAAGTCGGTAGATTCAAGGATTCCATAATACCAAATCTTGAAAATTTTCGGGATGTACCGAGTGCACTAAAAGATTTGCGAGAATTTGAAAATGAAACTATTCTGACCGTCTGCACGGGTGGGGTTAGGTGTGAAAAATCTTCGGGTCTTTTAGTCCGAGAAGGGTTTAAAGATGTCTATCAGCTGGATGGAGGAATTGTGACATACATGGAAAAATTTCCAGCTCAGGAATTTGAAGGCACACTCTATGTTTTTGATGGCAGGATTACCATGGACTTTGACCCAAGCGAAAAGCACAAGGTGGTAGGAAGATGCGATAAATGCGGCATTCTCTCTGAGAGATATGTAAATTGCAAAAATCCGGAGTGTAACAAACATTTTTTGTGCTGTGTGGATTGTTCGGAAGAGGATGGCAGAGCCTTTTGTGGTAAAATTTGTAGAGATAAAATCTTATCGGCTGTCACATAATTCGTACGGGATGAAAAAACACTACTACTATTACACTCCGTTTCTCTTACAGAAACTGGGGTATATAATTTTCTGGCCCATATATAAGTTCTTTGTAAGACTTGAAATAAAAGGGCAAGAAAATTTAGAAGGGCTATCGTCGCCCATCATCATCGCCTCCAATCACACAAGTGAGATAGATCCGACTGCATTTGGCTTGGCTTTACCATTTTTTTCCAAACTATTTCCTCTGTTTTATGTCTCCAATCCAGCGGAGAGGTACAAGACTTTTGGTTGGCGAGGTTATATATACGGTGGCAGATTTTTTAATATGCTCGGCGCTTATTCAATTCACACTGGTTATAAGAATTATGGGATTTCTTTAGAGGATCATCTAAAACTTCTAGTTAAAGGCAGAACTGTTTTTATTTTTCCAGAAGGCAAAAGATCGGTTGACGGCAGTCTAAATCCTCCACGCGGTGGCATAGGATACATGGTTTATATAACTGGAGTTTCTGTCCTGCCCATTGCCATCGATACTTTTTTTGGTATGACCTGGAAAGATTTTTTACTGAGACGTAGAAAAGTAGTTTTAACTATACTTCCCCAAATAAAAGCTAAGGATTTAATAAACAAACAGAATCCTAAAGCTGAGGATTTCCAAGCTGCATCTAAAGTAGTTTTAGACAAAATAGGTCAAGTTCTGCGTGACTAGTCCAGTTGCATGGTGAACTAGAGTTCACCTATAATATAGAGGTGAAAGAAAAAACCATTTTACATATGGATGGAGATGCTTTTTTTGTCGCCTGTGAGGTGGCTAAAAACCCAAGATTAAGAGGTTTACCTGTGGTTACGGGCGAAGAACGCGGGATTGCCTCAGCTCTCTCGTATGAGGCAAAGGCGCTCGGATTATCTCGGGGCTTTCCAATTTATAAAATCAAAAAATATTTTCCTCAAGTAATTGTTTTGCCAGGGGACTATGCTTCTTATGCAAAATTTTCACGTGAGATGTTCAATGTTGTTCGTAGATATGCGGACGAAGTCGAGGAGTATTCTATCGACGAATGTTTCGCAGATCTCACGGGTTGGGATGTTCCTTTTAAGATGACTTATTTTGAAATAGCAAAACAAATAAAAAAAGAAATAAATAAGGAATTGGATTTATCTATCTCGCTCGGTGTTGCTTCGACCAAGTCTTTAGCCAAGGTTGCATCAAAATGGCAAAAGCCGGATGGTTTAACCCAAATAACCAAAGAAAAGATTCCGGATTTTCTAGTCAAAACTCCTATAGGAAAAATTTGGGGGATTGGTAGAAGGACTTCAGAATTTTTAGGTACAAAACAAGTTTTGACTGCACTAGATTTTATAAATAAAGATATTGGGTGGATAAGAGAGAATATGTCGAAACCGTATGAAGTTATTTGGCAGGAACTTCGCGGTACTCCGATTATGAAAATTGACTCTAGTCGCAAGGAAGATTATTCCTCGATTCAAAAAACTAGGACTTTTTGGCCAGCGACTGACGATAAAATTTTTCTTCTCTCCCAACTTTCCAAAAATATCGAACTGGCTTGTGATAAGGCTAGGTATTACAAACTTGTACCTAAGAAAGTTTTATTTTTCCTCAAGACCCAAGAGTTTAAATACCACGTCACTGAGTTGCCACTTGAAATAAGATCAAATAATCCCGAAGCAATAACAACTCTAGCTAGGAAGTATTTTTCCAGAATGCACAAAACTGGGATTTTATATCGAACCACTGGAGTTGTTCTGCGCGAGCTGGTGCCAATCGAAGCCCAGCAACTTGATCTGTTTGGCCAGGTGGAAAAAATAAATAAATTTGATGCCGTGCACGAACAGATCGATTCTCTCGAGGAAAAATTTGGCAAAAATGTGGTTTACCTCGCTTCGACTCACAAGTCCCTGGATCATAAGGTGAAGGGAACTGATGCGGATGATAAAGATAGAAATTTATTGTTTTTGTAGTTTGCGTTTATTTTTCAAATACCAATAAATATAAATTATAGCTATAACTATAATATCTGGGATAAAAATAGCGGGCTCGCTCCAAGGGATTCCGTTTACATGCAGATTTGAAATTGGCCAAAGAAAGGGGGTTGGGAAGAAATTTGTAGAGTGAGTTGGGATATCAACCAAAATATGAAGTGGCCAAGCTAGAGTCAGTTTGGCAAAAGATTTGTAGCCTAGAAACCAAATTATTCCAAAAAATATTGCGTATATAACTAGACTGTGGCTTGCGTTGTATAGCTTGTGAACATACTCTGGAATAGCAGGGTAGTTGGGCGGCTCAAATTTACCTGGCCAAGGTTGTAAGCCGAGAATCGCTAGAACAAAATAAACGCCAAAGGACATGAGGTCTGGTCCCATACCAAACAAAAAACTGATGATGTAATCTCTTTTATTTTTTCTGCCAAACGCTGCCCCTCCGTATAGTCCATGAGAAATAATGTCCATAATAAATATATATTAGCAAACTATGTGAGAAATCTGTCTTTTGACATAAGGCAATATAACTGGTAGTCTGTGGTCGGAAATCAGTTTCCAGAAAGGGAGACATCATGCTTTATCAGTGGATGGGCAGAGAAGAGCCCCTCGGTTCACCTGTCTATACGGCCCAGCGTTTGTGCATCGAGACCTTCGCAGAAGCTGAGGGCACTACCAAGGTCTCTGGCCAGATCTACACAATGGATTACGCCGAGAACTGCGCTTCAAGCCACAGATGGGTCGCTGAGGGGCGTCGCGAATCCGATGACATCATCTGGGATGTCCAACACGACCCGCGAGGGCACTTCTCGTGGCAGGACAAGGCTGGACGCCCGATGTTCACGCTCGCGAAGGTCTTCGATGACGCGATCGAAGCTTTCGTGAAGACCCAAATCGGTCTCTACATGTCCTCTGCGAAGGACGAACACGGGGTCGTAGAATCGAGACCGGTCAAGAGATACGACGGTCCTAAGCTCGCGTATACC
Organism: uncultured Candidatus Saccharibacteria bacterium; assembly: GCA_964576615.1. Taxonomy (GTDB): domain Bacteria; phylum Patescibacteriota; class Minisyncoccia; order Phycocordibacterales; family DATDWN01; genus C7867-006. The sequence continues at coordinate 109,504 of CAZNUU010000001.1, read as the reverse complement.
GGGCCGTGTGTCTGTCAGGAACTCTTGAGGGCTAACGCCTCAGCACCGTTTCCGTGGGAGTCCATGACCGGGGGAGGACAGTTCCCGAAAAAGTGTTTCACCTGCAGTTGCGGTCGCAACTGGTGGAACTACCATCCGGAGCACGGTCTGTGGGGACCGGTGCCCGATCGGTCTCTCTACGCCATGCTCACGGAGCACGACGGCGAACCGCAGAGACCAGTCGGCAGTCTGGAGGATGGCCTGTACCTGGTTAAGACGCTCCGCGAACGTGGGCTCATCCCACTCGCTTGAAACGAATACTGTTCACGTTTTACATCGCACTCATGGCCCCGGCTGTGAGTGCGATTTATTTTTTAGTGGACCCAGGGGGAATCGGACCCCCGCTACATCCATGCCATGGATGTGTTATACCACTTAACTATGGGCCCAAATATGTAGATTCTTATTATATTTTTCTTGTGAAGATTTGCAAAATTTGTTAATCTTGTTCGCATTGGGCCCTTAGCTTAGTTGGTAGAGCGCCTCATTTGCAATGAGGAGGTCACCAGTTCGAATCTGGTAGGGTCCACAAAACACACAAAACGTCCCGACTGCTCGGGACTTTTGTGATTTGTGGAAGCCGGAGCTATGTTTTGTTAGCAAACAAAACAGGCGAGGCAGGGTCGTGGAATTTTGCGAGTGGCGACGAGCAAAATATCCCTGACCACACCATTCTTGCTATTTTCATACTGCGGAACTATAATTCCTTCGTCTTATTATTAGCTTAATAAAATTATCATGATGTATTACTATTACAGTCCATTTCATTTTCTCTTCTCCATTATTAGTTGGATTTTAGTTATCGCGATTATTCTCTGGCTTTTACGTGGCAGCAGGCACGATCGTTGGATGAAGCGGGGCAGACATATGTTCTATGATCCCGCTATGGATACGTTACGGGAGCGCTATGCTAAGGGTGAAATTTCAAAGGAGGAGTACGAAGAAAGGAAAAAAGCACTAGAGCATAATGACTAGGCTTGCAACGATAAGCTTGCATGTTAAGATAGATTTTACAGTATTAATTAATCAAAAATAAATGAGTAAAGAAAAAATAGTTTCGATAGTGGTGATTGTGGTCGTGATTGCAGGTATTGCAGGTATCGCTGTCTATGGTGGTAAGAAGGCATCTCTAAGTAAGGCCCCAGTAGCCGTAGCTTATGTAAATGATGCTCCAATTACAAAAGACGCTTTTGATGCTCAGGTTACAACGGCTTTAAATAACCTCAAATCTCAAGGGGTTGATGTTGCTAGTTCAACTATCATTGCTCAGGTAAAAGTTCAAGTTCTTAACGACATGGTAAACGATGCACTAGTTTCCCAAGAAATTGCTAAGGCAAAAATTGCAGCAACACAGCAACAAATTGATGCTCAATACCAGACACTAGTTTCGCAAGCTGGGGGAACAGATAAGCTTGCAAGTCAACTTGCAGCCGCTAATCTAACAGATGCTCAACTAAGGGCAAATATAGCAAAGCAACTTGCAGTTCGATCATATCTAATCTCAAAAATCGACATGAACTCTGCTACTGCTACAGTCCAGGAGATAAAAAGTTATTACCAGCAAGCAATTAACGGTCAGAAAAACCCTCCGGCCCTAAACGCTGTTGCAGAACAAATCAGGCAACAACTTATTGCTAACAAACAGCAAGCTCTCATCAACGCACTTCTAAACACACTACGGGCTGGAGCAAAGATCTCCACAACGACAACTCCACTGTAGAGCACAGAAGCATACAAACGTTTAAGCAAGGAACATATAACAAAATACTCTGGAGACCCCTGAGTATTTTGTGCTCAGGTGCTTAAATGCTTAGATGTTCAAATGTTTCTTTGAGTTAGTAATACCTCGCAATATTTTTCAGGTGGCCGTTGTAGGTAGCTGAACAATGAATTCTCTTGTATTTGTCGTGAAGGTAAAATAGGCAGCTGGTCTTTTGAGGGTTGTATGCCGCATCGATAGCAGCCAAGCCTGGGTTTGCGATGGGGGATGGAGGAAGCCCAGCGTGAAGGTATGTGTTATAGGATGAGTTTATATTTTTGTCATCTGAATTCACTTCATCCCACCAGCCGTTTTCTTCTGTGCCTTTGGCGTACTGAAGTGTTGCATCAATTTGGAGTTTCATTCCACTAAAAAGGCGATTCCAAATTATGCCGGAGATAAGCTTCATATCACTTTTGCCAGCAGCTTCTCGTTGAATTATCGAGGCAATTTTTAAAACTGTATCTTGATTTACCACGTCGCTTTTTTTAGGCTTGGAAATCTTGGAGGTCTCTGTGCTAAATTCGTGAAGCATTGTCGCAGTGACACCAATTGGATCGGCGTCCTTCGGTATCATATATGTTTTTGGGAAGTAGTGACCTTCTAGATTTGTACTATTTAAGGCCAGATGGGCGTTTATAAACTCCAGTTTTTGCTCATCATCCCAACCCAACTTCTCTGCCATCAAATCCGCGATTTGTTCCTTGCGCAGGCCCTCCTGTACTCGAACGATTCTCACATAAGGGTTCGCTAGGTTTTCGTAAAAAGATAGTGTAGTGAGTAGTTGTGGGTCGATATGATAGTAATAGACCAGTCCAGTAAGTGAAGCCGCACCGAAGAGGAGCAGTCCGACCAGGTATCTCCATTTAAACATATTTAAAATATAGCACCTCAAAAAAGTTTTCCATAGACCAGTTTTCCAGAATTAGATAAAATAAAGTAAATGAAAAAAGTATTTGTTCTCCTAGGTCACCCTGACACTATTAGTATGTGCTGCGAGTTTGCTGACTCGTATGCTGCAGGTGCACGCGAATCTGGTCATGAAGTCAGGCGAACTAATCTGGGTGATATGAAATTCGATCCAATTCTCCATCATGGTTACAAAGTTATCCAGGAGCTTGAGCCAGATTTGTTAAAATTCCAAGAAGATGTGAAATGGTGTGATCACTTGGTTATTGTTTACCCTTCTTGGTGGTCAACTATGCCAGCACTCCTCAAAGGCCTATTCGATCGTGCCTGGTTGCCTGGCATGGCTTACAAGTTTATGCCGAGCGGTATGTTGTGGAAAAGGTTATTAAAAGGACGAACCGCTACCGTCTTCGTCACATCGGATTCACCACCTTGGGTTGCCAGGTTTTTATTTGGCGATAATGTAAATGAAATTCGAGACGGTATACTTTGGTTTGCTGGTTTTTCTCCAAAGATAAAGAAATGTGGACCAATGAAAAAAATTTCTCCAGAAAGACGTGCACGATGGAAAGCGAAGTTTAGAAGTTACGGAAAGAGAGCATATTGATTTATAAACATCAAAGGCGAACGGTCTTCGGACCGTCCGCCCTTCAGCACACCAGTTTCGGTTCAGCAGCTACGAGAGTCTCTTCAGCTCCGCCTCTCCCTGATCTTTCTCCCAGGTATTCATTCTGGAGAAATTTAGTTCGAAGCTTTTCCTTTGAGACTGCACTGAGTCCGGTTGAGGTGTAATATGCCTGGGCGACAGGTGCAGATATTTTCCCTTTAGCCCATAGGTTGTCCACGAGAAGCAGTACACGAGCAGCAGCGACTAGCAGCTGAGGATCTTGAACGAGATTGACGAATTCATCCCACTCATCGTCTTCCATGTAACTTGCAGCGATCATGATCAAGGTGTCGATGTCCATCGCACCTCCTTCTTTCTTAAGTAAATTCCTTTCCTAAAACTTTGTCAATTATTTTATGCAAAAGAAAAGGGCGTTCACGCGATGTGAACGCCCTCATCACCTTCACTCTACGAGCAGACGATGGTCGCCGGCTCCTCGACGCTAGACGATTCCGGTTGATCATCCGTCTCGTCGTCGAGACCCGGGACGCTCCGTTCGCCGTAACGACAGGTCAGTCTCTTCGACCGCTTGCCACTGTTGATGTGGTTGCGGATGAGGTCGTAGAGAATGTCCTTCGACTTGCCACCGGAGCTTGCCAGATTCACGACGCCCGGGTCGTGGATCGGGAACTGGGCGAGTTTGCGACGGAGCGGTGCCTCAACGAGGAGCCGCTTTTCATCGGTCTCGCGCCAGAAGTCGTGGTGATCGGAGAGAATCCGGGCCAGGACGTGCAGGAATGCGCCGCGCATGTAGATCGCTCCCTCGCGATACTGGACTTGCTTGATGCCCCAGCACTCGTCGATGAGCGAGAAGAACGTCGCGACGTTGGCACGCATGATGTGGGAACCGAAGATCTCGATAGCCCTGTCCAGGGCCGGCACGAGCTCGTCCATCTGCACACGGCGACTCGGCGCCTTGTGAGAATGGAGCAACCCCGTGACCTTTGCCAGGGAAAGCGCCGAGATGAGCTCCCCACGTGTCATCCGCTGTCTCCAGCTGATGCGATCGTGGAGGGCGAAGCCCCTGTCCGTCGTCGACAGGCTGTAGAGCATGGCGATGGCTTCGCTCGTCTCCCGCTTGTTGCGCAGGAGGACGTTGGCCGAGACCTTCATCCGAAGCGTGTTCAAGATGTGGAAGCGCTCGGACTCCCACTCCTTGGTGGTGCCGAAATGAATCGTGGCACCGAGGCGGATCGGCACTTCGGGCTTGGTAGCCTGAAGGTGCATCCCGGCGGTGACGCGCTGGAACCCATCGACGATGTAGACGGGGTCCATGAGGACAAAAAGACCTGACTCGGTCTTGCTCTCCTCGAAACGCTGACCGCGCATGCCCAGCTCGATGTCCGGCAGGGTTCTGCCCTGCTCAAACGCCTTGAGCATGCCCTTGAGCGACGAAAGCGGTGCCGCTTCTCGCTGATAGTCATCGACCATCAGTGAGCCAAGCGATGCCGGCGAGACGACGCCACGAAGAATGATTTCCTTCGCGGGTGTCTCGTCCAGAGCCGCATGCGTCATGTTGACGAACGAACTCTTGCCCATACGATCACTCCTAGTTGGGTGATGTTAACGAACGATACCCGGGAGCAGTGCGCCTAAGGCGTCTTATGCCCGAGTTGACTGCAGGAATGCAGTGCTGGGGCAACACTAGCATATTTTACAGATTTTGTCAACATTAATTCGACAGTAAATCATTTCGAACAAATACATGCTAAAAATGTGCTAAAATCAATTTTATGACAGAAGGATTTCCAACTCCACAAAATGTTTCAGTTCTGGATTATATGGAAGGTTTACCACCTCCAGAAAATTGGTACACCGTGATCGAATTAGCTAAAAAATGGGGAATTAGCCCTACCAAAGTAGCAAGACTTGCCGAAGAGTATAGATCTGAACATGAAGAATATTTTAGAAAATTTACACCCAGGGATGGGAAAAAAAGTGAATACGTCTCACCTGAGTTAGCAGAAGTACTCCATGATAGGTTCAAGGGTGAAATTGAAAAAAAAGAAAAAATAAAAGAAATAGAGGAAAAATGGCATACCAAAAATCAAATTGCCAATAGACTTGGTATTAGTGACAACTGGATAAATAAGATAATCGAACCATACAGAAAATCCAATCCTGACTGGATCTTAACTCGTAAAGACATAAAAGGAAAAACTACTCATGAATATATTCATCCAGATTTAGAGGAGATAATAAAAGAAAAAGTGCGGGAGTTTCAGAAATGGAAAACTGCTGTAGAGATAAAAGAGGAATTAGCAAGTGAAGGGATCACAATCTCGGATAACTCAATCCGTTCATTTGCTAGGACATATAAACATTCACACCCAGATTGGTTTCTGGAGAGAACATCGCAGGATATTGGTCAGGGCGATGAGCTTTATTCCAATCAATTAGTTGAAAAAATATTAGAGAACTTTAGGCAATATCCCCCACCACCGGAAGGTTGGAGAACCGTGCCTGATTTAGCTGAAGAACTTGCTGTATCTTATTCGACCATAACAAAGGCTGCCAAAAAATATACTGAAAAGGACGAAAGTTTAGAAAAGAAACACCGGGATTTAAACGGTGTGCATACTTATTTCTCACCTGAACTCATCGATAAAATTAAAATTGATATAAAGGAAATGCAGGCTCCTCCCGAGGGTTCTATTTCGATTGACAATTTAGCTGATGAACTATCCATAAAAAAGAAAGTAATTAAAAGGATAGCTGCAGAAGCTGATGCAAACTTTCCAGGACAAGCAAAACTCTATTACAATAAGGAAAAGAATAATACAGTAACTCTTTTTATACATAAACCCCTAGCTGATTTTATTAGAGAACAAGTAAGCCTAAGGAAAGATGAACTAAATAAAGAAGATAAGAATAAAAAATTAGAAACCGATTTAGAGGATCTGTTAAAAGATGTAGAAAAAGGCGATAGCTTAACTGCCCAGCAGTTTAGAAGTCTTATCGGGCTCTTTGGTCCATCCAAAGTCCTAGATATTCTATACAAATTTAGGCCAGAGTTTCGAGGTCTTCCAGTCAAAGAGGAATATGTTAAAAGTCTTATGGCGGACTACATCGGAGATTTTTTGGTTGTAAGGCATGGCTTCAGAGTGGATGATTTACCAATTGCAGTTGAGTTTGTCAAAGATCCGAAGTTACGCGAAGGGCTTCTTGAGATAATGAAAGAAGCTTGTCTGGAATATTACCACCTCGAAAAGAGAAAAAATAAAGACAGGCAAGACAAGGAAATCATTGAGGAATATATCGGGGGGGTAAGACAAAAGTCAGCGAATCTAGGAAGTACAGATATCGATTTTGTTATCACTGAACTTGAAAAGTATTACTCAGGACTATTGTCTATAGAAAAACCAGAGAAAATAGTTCTAGGACTGAAAGAGGGGAGAGATTTTCCAGATCTAAACCAGCGTATAAATATAAGAGAGCTTTCAGATAAAAAGAAAATACTAATCGCGGATGAAATGGGTCTCGGCAAAAGTGCGTCTGCGATCTTAACCAAAGAATCACTCGGTATTAAACAGGCTCTAGTTGTTGTACCTAGCAATGTAGTTTCAACTTGGGTGGATAATAAAAAAAAGAAAGGTTATCTGCACACCTATTTTAAACCTGGAGAGAATCCAAGCGTTTTAGTTGTAGAAAGTATAGAAGATCTACAGCGGGATACATCAACTTATGATTATATAGTTATCTCCCACGAAAGAATGACAGAGGAGTATACCACTGAGCTCATGAAGCTTGACCCAGGTATGCTAATTGTAGACGAGGTTCACAAGTTTAAAAATGTAAATGAGGGGGTAAGGTCGCAGCTCCTGCTTTCTTTAGCTAAGAAAATTGAAGGGGACGATAAATACTTAGCTATTTTATCTGGTACTCCAGTACCAAACAAGATCGAGGATGTTGCTCTAATACTAAGATTACTTTATCCGGAGAAATTTAATGAAATGAAAAACTCTGAGATGGTCAGGAGTATTATAAACGGTGATCTCATAGATCTGAGAAGTCTGCTTGTTCCTAGAATGCAGATGAAAAGTTTGAGAGAGAGTGTTGAGATGCCCCAGCATATAGAACATGAACCAATTTATGTAGATTTAACTGAATTAGAGAGAGATGTGTATGGGGCGATTTTGGAAGAAGAGGATGAGCTTACCGCGACACAAAAAATCCAAAAACTACGCCAGTTTCTAATGAACCCCGAAATAGTAGATCCGACCCCAGGGGTGATTTGCTCAAAAGCTAAGAGAGTAGAGAAGGAATTACAGGATGATTTTCAAAAGGTCGACAAAATTGTTATGTTCGTTAATGATTATGTTGAAAATATAATTCGAGGGCCCGGTTCAATTATTGAAAAAATAAATTTACCACCGAATGTAAATGTTGAAATTATCGAGGGTGAAAAGAATACTTCAAAGAAGACAAGACAAGAAATTCAAGATAGGTTGAATAGTTCAGATGAAAAAATGTTGGTTGTTGTCTCAGGTCAAACAGCTAGCGAAGGAGTTGATTTTTCAGGTGGGGAGATGGTTTATTTTTATAACGAGCCATGGACTGAATACATCAAAGCTCAACAGCTAGCTCGTGTTTATCGTCCCGGATTGAAGCATGAGCTCGAGAGCAAAACTTTTATTGGTAAGGGTACTATTGAAGAAGGGATTCACCAATTTATCGCCATGAAAAAGAGAGCTGTGGAAAAATTGCTCCGCGGAGTTCCTTTGACAGAACTTGAGAGAGAAATAATTGAAAAGACAGAAGATCAAGATGAGAATAAGGAAATTAATCCGGAACTCGCAAGGTATTATTTCAACAAGTGGGAAAAATTGATGCAAATATTCGGCGAAGTTTGGGAGATTGGAGAAAAAGAATTCATGCGTTATCTCGATATCCAAGGTAAAGAGATGACCAGAGGAGAAGAGTATGCGGATGCCTACCAAGAATTAGGCAGACGTAACTATCAGTCGAATGCCAACAGAATAGCTACTACTGTTCTGAAAAAGTTTATAGAAGACAATGGCGAACCCGTTGATAGCTTAAGCATATTAGATCTAGCATCGGGACCGGAGATGTTAAAGAGGCATAGTGGGGATGAACTGGCTGGGAGAATTACAGCCACAGATATTAACCCAGCTCATTTTAAAAAAGAAGAAGGTATGAAAAGGGTCATAGGGCAGCTAACTCGTTTGCCGTTCGAAAATAATTCATTTGATTATCTAAATCTAACATTCGCATTGCATTATTTTGACTTCAAACCGACAAAAGGTAGGATTGATCGGGTGGAAGTTCTGAAGGAGATGTCCAGAGTTTTGAAAGTTGGGGGGAGAGCTATTATTGATCTTGTTCACACAGATGACTTTAGCGATTGGGAAGGTTTTAAGCAAAACATAAGAGTGCTTGGTTTTAAGGTGGTCGAGGACTATACCGGGAAGATTGTTGTCGGGAAATCCTATCAGTCTAAATTCATTACTTTGGAGAAAGTTGAAAATATTGATGATAATTTTTCTGTCGAGGACTTTGTTGGCCACATGTCCAAAGGAGAGCCTAATAGTTTTAAGCTTATCGAGGTAAACGAGAAAGGCGAGAAAATTAAAAGACGAGCGAAGAAATCGAAAAAAGGTGCAGGGTTAAAAGATTCTAGAAGACTAATTACTGATTTTTCACTAGGCGGTAAGCAGTTTCATATCGATTTTAACGAGGAAGATCAAAAGACATATGTTGAGGAGCAAGAGATTATTGCCAAGGGGGAGGGGATGAAGAAGGAACATGGCAGCATTGAGGCAATACCAGATGATGAGGTAATCGATAATCTCTTTGTAAGGTACAGGCCCAAGAAAAGCTACAAACTATTTAGGCGTATGAAAAGAAATCAAGGTGGCGTGATCATTAAATAAAAAAGGCTGGCCGGGTATACCGGTCAGCCTCGGGCAGTGGAGCTCACTAGAGCTCCGAGAGGTCGTAGGGGATGAGGGGTGCATCGACGCCGAGAGCTTCGGAAATCTTGCCCGCCTTGTCGATCACCTTGCCGTCCACCTCGATCTTATTGAGGCGTACAACACCCTTGTCGTAGGTGATGTTCGTAATTACTGTCGAATGGAACTTCACCCCAACCAGACACCCCGCCTTGATGTTGAGGATCTTGGCGTATCGATCGCTCACCTTCTTTGCCGGGTAGTCCTCACCCTCGAGGACCTTGAAAGTCACCTTCCCGGCCTTGTAACTTCTGCCGTTCAGATTCATCTTGCCTCCAATCTGTTGAAGATACTAACCTATTTTTATAAGTATGTCAATTGTTAGATACGTGAATAATGTTTGACTTTTTTCAGTCATAGGTAATATTAGTTGGATGACGCAGGTAAGAACACGATCAGCCAAAGGTGCACAAGTGCACAAGCACTTCTACGATAAAGAGCAAGAAATAATTTATCGTGGATTTAGACTCGTTGTTTTTCCAAATGTGTTTGTGCCTAGGCAGATTTCAAAAATAGAAGGTGTCTCTCCAAAAAATATTTTAATGTACAGAGATAAGAAAGTTTTGGACATGGGGTCGGGAACAGGAATTCAAGGCATTATTGCTCACCAGGCTGGTGAAAGAGAAGTGGTGGCAGTCGACATTAACCCTTGGGCATGTGGGAACACAAACGAAAATTTTAAAAAATATAGTGTCACAAAATCTAAAGTAATTGAATCGGATCTATTTCAAAATATTTTCGAAAAGTTTGATTCAATCGTTGCTTATTTACCCTCTATTGATGCTCCTGTAAATGAGCTGCGCGAAAAAGCAATCTATGATCCCGGGTTCAATACTTTTCGTCGTTTTTTGCAAGTTGCCAAAAATTATTTAAATAAAGAAGGAACTATTTACGCATGTTGGGTCAACATCGGTGGTTCGATTGAAAAATTTCATAGTATGGTTAAAGAGTATGACTATAGAATAGTTCATTCTCACATGATTCCTCATCAAAGTGAAGAGTGGTGGATGTTTGATTTAAGGTAGTGATGCAGCCATATCAAAATCAATCAAATAAAGTCTGGGGATTCTATTAAAATCTACTTGTCCGCTTGAATCTCGCCAAAAGCGCAAACAAAAATTCTTCTCATGGGGGTGGCCATGCTCTATGCCAGACTTTTCTAATACCCCTGTTATTCTTTCCATCTGCTCTGTCAATTCTTTATTATGTGCCTTGCTTCTTTCCATCCAGTCTTCTAGATTAAGATCAAGCACTCCACAAAAAACATCTACCAGACCATTATTATCAAGTCTATATGAGTGAATCGGCTCGATCGGGACATAATCGAAACCATTGTCCTGCCACAATTTATAATTCTCAAATAACTTCTGCCAGGTGAGGAATGCCCCTGGTTCAATATGTCTTACAATAGTTTTATCTTTTAGTTCTCCCCCTAATAAAGTTGTCTCTGATCCAGTTTTGAAAAAATCAGCCCGAAAGAATTTCTGTTTATTAACCCCAGTGTTAGCATAAATAGGTGCTTTAACTAGCTCATCGCTGACTCCTCTCTCAATTGCCAAGCTCGTCAATTCATTGTCATTACTGGGATCAAGTAAGACTGCTATCCTAGCCCCAGTTCGTCGAACTTCTACGTTCTCATCTAGTAGATCTTCCTTGGCTTTTTTCATAGTCTCATCTAAAACTGCATTAAATTCAGGTTCATCCTCTTCCACCGGAGCATTTACAAGCATGTAACTAATGAGTTCCGCGGCCAGTTCGTGATAGCGAATGTCCCTATCTAATATGGTCCTAATAAATTTAAGCTGATCCTTTTCTGGAGCTGAAAATATTATAGTGGACATTTTAAAAGCAAATTCATCATCATCTAATGTGACTTTCATTATAGTTTCAAGTATTTTCTCGGCATGTCCAAACTGAAGTAAACCCACTACCATTTTTTTATCTGAATTGTCTTTTGAATTCAGTTTTTTCAACACTAGTTCGTCGATAAAATTTTTTACTTCCTCGTTTGCATCAAAAAGTGAACTTCTTAATAATTCCCAGTACTCAATTTTATCTGTCAGAACCCGCATTATAAATTTTGATGTATCATCGCTACTGTATATATAGTGAATCATTTTTATTGCCATTATCACTTTTTCTTCCTCATTACTATTTAGTCCAAGATCAATTCTATCCTTGATCACTGGTAAAATATTTTCCCACACTTCTGGGCTTAAATGTTGAAGACCTTCAAGTGCCGCAACCTGTACATTCGGACCTTTTTCAAGGAAACGCATTATAAGCTCAAGTCGTTTATCCGAGGGAATAAAAGCTATAAGCTCAGCTGCCCTTTCTTGCATAATAGGGTCCGGATTATCTAAGTTCTCTGAAATAAGGCCAAAATTATTTGCATAATTGACTGCGTCTATTTTTTTAAGTAAATTTTTTTCTTCTCGTGTTTCCGCACTTTTTGAAATACTCTCATCCTGGTCTCTGTCTTTTATATATCTCTCGAAAGCATGTTGGCTAATCGTGTCTTGACCAGAAACTTCATACATCTGAAATGGAATTTCTGGCGTAGCACCAGATATAGTCTTTGGTAAATTTTCTTCAGACATACAAAAATACTAGCATTTTTTGTTTCATAAAGTTAAAATTTATTTGATATTGACTTTACAATAAATCTATTGTAATCTCATTCGCGGAGGTTGTCATGGACAACTATGACGTTGTGATTGTGGGTCGTGGTCCGGCCGGACTTGGCGCGGCCATTACTGCAGAGTCGGAGGGTTTGAAGACCCTTCTCATCGAAAGAGAGAAGGATGGCTGTGGAGGTCAGGCGAGCGAGAGCTCAGCGATCGAGAACTACTTCGGGTTTCCCGAAGGTCTCACAGGTGCCGAGCTCGCTTCTCGCGGGATCGCCCAGGCGCTGAAGTTCGGGACGGAGTTCTTGGGGCCGTGCAATATCGTGAGCCTCAAGCAGTCGGACGGCAGGGTACTCGTTACTGCGGATGACGGCACTGTCATTCCGTCCAAGACGGTCATCCTGGCGCTCGGCGCGACTCATCGTCGTCTGGACGACGTTCCTGGGATTGCCCATCTTCTGGGCAAGGGAGTGAAATACGGCTCACCACCGCTTACTCACCCGTTTGAGGGTGCAGCTGTGGTCATCGGCGGAGCGAATTCCGCCGGACAAGCAGTACTTCACCTCTCCAAGCAGCCGGGGTGTGATGTTCACATGCTGATCAAGAAGTCGGATCTCTCTGCCAGCATGTCCGCCTATCTCATCGACCGGATCAAGAAGTCCAAGATCCGGATCCACTACAACTGTCAGATTCGAGAGGCAGTCGGCAATGGCAAGCTCGAGAAAATTCTGGTCTTGAAGCCGGAAGGCGAGAGCCAGATCATCTGCCAGCACCTCTTCATCTGTATCGGAGAGGTGACCAACACCGAGTGGATGGCCGGGATACTTTCCCGCGACGAGAAGGGGTTTGTCTGCACTGGGAACGATATTCCCACAGGCTGGTGGAATCTTGCGAGTCGCTCTCCGCTCTTTCTTGAGACCTCAATTCCCGGTGTTTTCGCGGCGGGGGATGTGAGGCACAGTTCCATCAAACGTCTCGCCTCGGCCTCGGCGGAGGGGACGATAGCTGTGCAGAACATCCTCAGCTATCTCAAGATGATGAACTCCAAGTAATGTTCAAGCGCGCACTGTTTTCGAACGGTGCGCGCATTTTCGTTAAGTAAATATTGATCTTTAAACGATTTAGTGTAATCTGAAAAATAGAGGAGGTTGTGATGAGTAAACAACGCTTCGCTTTCGTCTACAGTGCTGCGCTCTGTCTCACAACTTCCTGGTATGTCTACCAGATTGTTGTGGGGCTAAGTGCACCGGTTCTGGCAACGTGGCTGACCTTTTTTATTGGTTCGTCAGCCAGTCTATTTACCTATATTCGACATGAGGAGAAAGAAGGGCGTAAGCCAGATTTTCTAGCTAACATGTCGAACATTGGTAGTGTAGTTCAGACGTCTTTGGTGTCGCTTGCACTGCTTTGGGCTCGTAGTCCATTTGCCCAAAACTTTGTCCAAAAGTTTTGTTTGCTCTCCGTTTTAGGGACACTAGTCTACTATTACACGAGCAAGAAAGCATTTCGGACAAACATCGCGATTAATGTTGTGATGGGTCTCGGTTACGTACCCACTCTTTATCATCTCTGGACAGCAACTCAGAACTCAGAGTCATTTGTACTCTGGGGACTGATGGGTGTGGTAACTGGGATTGCCTGGAGTATTCCGCTTCGGCAACGAAATTGGCTGGCCGCAACGTATGCTGGTCGCTCCTTCGTTCTCACATTCGGTGTCATGGTGCTCATGCTCCGACTGTGGTGGAAAAACTAATGGCTCATCGTGCAAACGACGAGCCATTAAAATTTTATAAATAAGAAGAGGCCGTCAGGTTGTGACGGCCTTGGGGGCAGGGATCTGTGTTGGTCTATGCGTCGGCGCCGATGCAGGGACCGTGGCAGACATCGCAGTCGGTATTCTTCTTGGGGTGTGGGGACTTGAAGTTCGGCGTCGCTTCGACGATTTGCTTCATGATGTCGAAGAGGTCGTCGCCGGTGCAGTCGACCACTCCGTCGAGGGTCATCCTCACACCTTCCGACGGGTAGAAGTTCGCGGTGACGTCGCGGTCGTTGTAATAAACCGCAAGCGTTCGTCGCATCAGGGCAGGAGATCCCGCGTGGAACGCATCCATCGCGATGCTGATCTCGAACCCTCGGAACTCAATCCTCGTGCAGACTTGCTCGTTTCCGCGCGGTCGCATGGCGTAAATCATCATTTCACCTCCAAGTAAATTTTATCATGACTAAGGGCAACTGTCAAATTTAGTTGATTTAATCATTGAAATAAGCCATTATTTAGCCATGTCACTTTCGATTGGAATTGTTGGATTGCCAAACGTGGGGAAGTCCACGCTTTTTAATACGCTTACAAAGAAATCTGTTCCGGCAGAAAATTATCCATTTTGTACGATTGACCCATCTGTCGGTATTGTGCCTGTGCCTGACCCTAGACTTGAAAAGTTGACACAGCTTTCAAAGTCTCAAAAAACAATTCCAGCTGTGGTTGAATTCGTAGATATCGCTGGCCTTGTTAAAGGAGCATCCCAAGGCGAGGGCCTTGGCAATAAATTTCTAACTAATATTCGAGAAGTTGATGCAATTCTAGAAGTTGTCAGAGTCTTTGAAGATAAAGACATCATTCATGTGCATGGCAAAGTGGAACCGCTTTCAGATATTGAAGTTATAAATCTAGAACTTGTTTTTGCGGACGAAGAAACTGTTTCCAAAAGAATCTCCAATTTGCAAAAAGAGGTTAAGGCAAACAAAGCTAATCCTTCGGACGCTCGCAGAAAAGAGGCGATACTTGAAAATGAAATTCTCGGCAGAGTTCTCGCTGTCCTAAAAGAAGGCAAGTTGGCAAATACACTGGAACTGGATGAAAAAGAGAAAGTGGTAGTTAAACAACTAAACTTGCTTACCGCAAAACCAATAATGTATGCACTAAATGTTTCTGAAGCTGCTCAGAATAATTTAGATATAAAATCGAAAGTCCCCGGGAACTATGTAGTGATTGATCCTGTTTTTGAAAAGGGTCTAGATGATTTGATAAAAAAAGCTTACGAGACACTCAATTTAATTACTTATTTCACAACCGGTGAAGATGAGACTCGTGCTTGGACAATAACCAAGGGTTGGAATGCGCCAATGGCTGGCACTGCGATCCATACAGATTTTAAAGATAAATTTATCCGTGCGGAAGTAGTTGCTTACGATGATTTGATTGTGGCAGGTTCATTTGTAGCTGCTAGAGAAAAGGGATTGGTTAGGACTGAAGGGAAGGAATATATAGTCAAAGACGGTGACGTAATTGAATTCAAAATATAGTTTATAAATAATTTCAGGCGTACGAGGTTAATCGTACGCCTGGTGTTTCAGCTGCTGAGCGAAGGCTCGCCCTCGGCGGGAGCCCCAGCCGCGGGTGTGTGGACCATGCTCACAACCTTGGCGGCGGCCTTGTCTTCGGCGGCGCGCTTCTGAGCGGCAAGATCGTCCATGACGTGCTGTGCTGCGTTCTCGCCCCAGCCCATGTCAGCGCAGCGCTTCTTCCAGGCGGCAGCGATCTGGTCATGGTTTTTCGGGATTTCCGTAAGTACGATGAGACCTCCATAGCACAGCAGGTCATCACTCGAGGCCAACCGAATCAGATCGGGCAGCACTTCGTGAAGCGGTCGTCTTGGTCTTTTTTCCAGCATGCGAGGAGCTCCTTTTTCTCCAGGGCAAACAATATCATTTAAATTATGGTTGTCAAATTAAGGCAGAATCTATTTGTGTTATAATTAAGCATTAATATTTATACTTAAATAATGAATCCAACCAAAACAACAGCAAAGGATTTCTTTTTAAATCTGGGTGCTATCGTAGCTCTCTATACAGTGGCGATAAGTTTAATCAATCTTCTCTTCACTGTTATAAATCGCGCATATCCGCAAACTACAAATAATGGGTATTACTATGTCTCAAGCAGTACCATCTCTTGGCCAGTTGCAACCCTCATAATTTTCTTTCCAGTTTTTGTTTTACTTATGTGGTTACTTGAGAAGGGTTATGTGGGAGAGCCAGAGAAAAGAAATCTGGGAGTAAAACGATGGCTTACGTATATCACTCTCTTTGTCGCCGGGGTTGCTATGGCTGTGGATCTAGTTACAGTTCTTTACTATTTTATTGATGGTCAAGATCTAACAGCGGCGTTTCTTCTCAAGGTTCTTGTTGTTTTGGTTGTGACTGGGTTAATCTTTTTCTACTACATCTCTGAAATAAGATCTAAATTAAACTCTAGTTCCAGAAAAATCTGGGTAATTGTTGCAGCTGTAGTTATCCTAGCTTCCATTGTATGGGGATTTTATGTTCTAGGTTCTCCCAGGACACAGAGACTATATAAGTACGATGAGCAAAAAATAAATGATCTAATGAATCTAAACAGTAGTGTGCAAAGTTATTATTCGCAAAAAAATACTCTGCCGAATTCAATTCAGGATTTGTCTGCACTTAACTATTACTATATTCAAAATGATCCACAGAGCGGAAAGCCATATGAGTACCAAAAAACTGGGAATACTTCGTATAAAATATGTGCCGAGTTTAATGAAGATTCAAAACAAAATAATTCACCCAATATTTATATGAGACCAGTTGGTTATACGTCTTGGACTCATCCAGCTGGCCACTATTGCTTCGATGAAGTTGTAAACCAGAATGGAATTTTAAAACCTCTTCCGTTATAATTTTGCAAAAACTCATATTTTAAGTAGTATTTACTCATGAAAAGCGAGTATAATCACTCAGCTATTGAGAAAAAATGGCAATCTATTTGGGCCAAAAGTAAGGCTTTTAAAACTGAAGAGCCCGGTTCAAAAAAGAAAAAATACTACATTCTTGATATGTTTCCTTACCCCTCGGGTGAGGGACTTCATGTTGGTCACCCCAAGGGTTATATTGCTACCGACATAATTTCGCGTATGAAAAGGATGCAGGGGTTTAATGTGCTTCACCCGATGGGCTTTGATGCGTTTGGACTGCCAGCGGAGAACTATGCGATCCAAACAAAGACCAACCCGGCAGTTGCCGTGGCAAAAAATGTCGCACGATATAAAAAACAACTTGAGATTATTGGTCTGGATTATGACTGGTCGCGCGAAGTAAATACAACTGACCCAAAGTTTTACAAATGGACGCAGTGGATATTTTTGAAACTCCTGGAGCACGGCCTAGCATATGAATCGAACGAACCTGTGAACTGGTGTCCGGTGGATAAAACTATTTTAGCTAACGAAGACGTCGAAAATGGCAAGTGTGAAAGATGTGGCGCAACGGTTGAGAAAAGACCTATTCGCCAATGGGTTTTAGCTATTACTAAGTATGCAGATCGAATGCTGGAAGACCTTAGTTTATTGGACTGGCCGGAATCTATAAAGGAAAGCCAGAGAAATTGGATCGGGCGCTCGGAGGGAGCGGAGATAGATTTTGAGGTTTCTAAAAATCCCCAAAGTATAAAAATTTTCACCACTAGGCCCGATACGATCTTTGGTGCAACTTATGTTGTTCTTGCACCAGAGCATAAGATCATAAAGGAATTATGGGATCAAATTGAAAATAAAAAAGAAATTCAAAATTATTTGGAAAGTGTAAAAAATAAACCAGAAATTGAAAGAACTGCAGAGGGTAAGGAAAAAACCGGAGTGGAAGCAAAAGGAATATTTGCAATCAATCCGGCAAATAAAGAAAAAATTCCAATTTGGATCGCGGATTATGTTCTAGCTACCTATGGTACAGGTGCAATTATGGCTGTCCCTGCGCATGATGAACGAGATGGAGAATTTGCAGAGAAGTATAATTTACAAGTCAAGCAAGTAATTGAACCACTTTTTATCCAAGACTATGAGCCTGGGGCCTACAGAAAAGAGGAGCCGATACTAAGGAGGCCGGGAGTAATAACTTTTGTAAAGCACTGGAAGGATGACAAATACGTTGCACTTAAGTGGAAAAAGGTTGCATGGACTACGCTTTTAACTGGAACAATAGAGAAAGAAAATCCCAAAGAGACGGCAATTAGAGAGATAAAAGAAGAGACCGGTTATTTAAATTTGGAATATGTGAATGAACTGGGTAAGGTTCATGGGCTTTTTTATCATGTCCCAAAGAAGACAAATAAACTTGTAGATGCGCACATTCTCGTTTTCAAATTGAAAGATCCAAAGAAAGAGGAGATATCAAACGAAGAAAATGATACTCACGAAATAACTTGGCAAACAACAAGCGAGCTTCGAAAAAGTTTGAGTGCCCAAACTCATCAATATGCGCTCGATTTATTACTAAAAGAAGGAAAAACATTTACTGGTAACGGTGTGCTCATTAATTCTGGAAAATTTTCAAGTCTCGACTCGGATAAAGTCAAAAGAGATATTACAAAGTCTGTAAAGGGCAAGTGGGTAACGAAATACAAGCTTCGTGACTGGGTGTTTTCTAGGCAAAGATATTGGGGGGAACCTATACCTGTCTTATTCGACGACGAACTGGGGGTTAAAAATGCCAAGATAGAAGTTCTAAAACACAAAGTCATTCCTGTGCCGGAGAGAGATTTGCCAGTCAAATTACCTCAGGTTAAATCATACGAACCAACCGGTACAGCGGAATCGCCCCTAGCTAGTATTCCAGGTTGGATAAACTATAAGGTCGGCAAAAAAATGTTGAGACGGGAATCTAATACCATGCCGCAGTGGGCCGGTTCTTCTTGGTATTACTTAAGATATATGGATCCGAACAACAACAAGGCTCTAGTTGATAAGAAAAAGGAAAAATACTGGAACACGGTCGATCTTTATGTGGGTGGGGCAGAGCATGCAACCAGGCACCTAATTTATGCGAGATTTTGGCATAAGTTTCTCTATGATATTGGTGTCGTTTCTACCAAAGAGCCGTTCCAGAGACTTCAAAATGTTGGACTAATACACGCTTCGGATGGCAGAAAAATGTCAAAGAGATTTGGGAACGTGATAAATCCGGATGACATTGTAAAAACTTATGGAGCGGATTCGCTTAGGCTCTATGAAATGTTCATTGGTCCATTTGGCCAAGCGGCAATGTGGGGGGATGAAAATATCTTAGGAGTCAGGAGATTTTTAGAAAGAGTTTGGAGAATTTCAGATAGAATTTTACAGGCCAATAGCAAAAAATCCTCAGAGAAATTTGACTCACTACTTCATCGGACCATAGAGAAAGTAACTTCCGATATAGAAACAATGTCTTTTAATACAGCCGTCTCATCTATGATGATACTTCTAAATGAAATGGAAAAAACTGAAAAAGTAAGTGTTAAGGATTTTGAAATGTTCTTAAAACTACTCTGCCCATTTGCGCCGCACTCTACCTCGGAGCTATGGCAAAGAGTTGGTAATAAGTCACTATTGGTCAATGAATCTTGGCCGCAAGCCGACAAATCAAAATTAAAATCCCAAGAGGTTACTATTGCGGTTCAGGTTAACAGCAGAGTCAGAGCTGAGCTTAAAGTAAAAATAGATGAGACCGAGGAGGTAGTGGCTTCACTCGCTAAGGCACTACCGGATATTGAAAAATGGCTGCAAAATAAGGAAATAAAAAAGACTATATTTGTTAAGAATCGCCTTGTTAATTTTGTTTTATAATAACTAATTAGTTCTGTGTGTCAAGGTGCTTGACCCCCCACCCAGCCCAGGATATTTACCACTGGATAATTAAATTTCACTAAAATCTGCAATAAACTCAAGGCTTGACTTATAATCTGGGTGGGGGGTTGACTTAATTTAACCTGGGTGATAGAAATAGATGACATTTGAATAAAAGTCTTATCTAATTTATTAGAAAACACCAAAATATGGCCGAAAAAACCACAATTACGTTTAAACCAAAGCAGGTAATAAAGCGTCTACTCTCTGTCTTAAATGACAGGTCTCAAGACGTTATAACCTCTCGATTTGGTCTTGGAAGTGATACCAAGAGAATGACTCTAGAGGCCATTGGTAAGAAGTATAAGATTACTCGAGAGAGAGTAAGACAGATCGAAAACTATTCCGTTATAAATATTAGAAAATCAAAAGAATACCAAAAAGAAAAGGCGGTATTTGAAGAGTTAAAAGCTGTTGTATCTGAATTAGGTCACACTGTTTCTGAAGATGTTTTGCTTCGACATATTTCAAAAGACAAGGCTACCCAGAATCAAGTCCATTTTCTTTTAGTTGTAGGCGAGGACTTTTCAAAGGAGAAAGAAGATCTAGAATTTAAACACCGATGGACAGTCGATAAAGAATTGTCGAAGAAAATCCATGGAGCAATCAGGAGTCTTTATTCGTCACTCTCGGATGATGAGATTTTACTGGAATCAGATATGATCGAGAAGTTTTTGGGTCACTTGAAGGATATTTCTGATAAGTACAAGAACGAGGAGATTGCAAAAAGGTGGCTTTCTCTCTCAAAGCTCATAGACAAAAACCCACTTGGGGAATGGGGGAAGACAAATTCTTCTAACATAAATGCCAAGGGCATGAGGGATTATGCTTACCTAGTTATTCGTAGACACGGTTCACCGATTCATTTTAGAGAAGTAGCAAAACTTATTACGGAGTTATTTAACAAAAAGGCACATGTTGCAACTACCCATAATGAACTCATAAAAGATCCAAGGTTTGTCTTAGTAGGAAGGGGTCTGTACGCTCTTTCGGAGTGGGGCTATATGAGTGGGGTTGTAAAAGATGTTATCAAATCTATTTTGGAAAAGAATGGGCCAATGACCAAAGATGAAATTGTTAAAAAAGTCTTGAAGGAAAGATATGTTAAGGAAAATACGATAATGGTCAATCTCCAAAATCCAAAGTATTTCAAGAAACTAAAAGACGGCAAATACGCAGTTGCGTAAAGCTTACTCGCCAGAGCACTTACTAGAGCCGTTTGCTTTTCCAGCGAAAAGTTCGTGCGGGTGTTCTGGAAATATCTTAGCTCGACTTGGGAGTGGGATTCTTGTTATAATTTTCATATGTTTCAATTATTTTTCGGCTTTTTTGCAAATCCGAAGTTAATTCTTACTCTCAAGTATCTATACTACGCTTCCTATGTTTTAGTTCCGCTTGCGCTCGCTGTTCTTATCTGGGAACTGTGGCTTCAGTGGGTTAGAGCTCTATATTTTGGGAAGCAAACATTTGTTTTACTAGAAATAAAAGTACCGCGGGAAGTTTACAAATCCCCCCAGGCGGCAGAGTTTTTTATGAATGGTTTATACCAGACGGTTGGCGAGAAGAACTGGTATGAAAAATGGTGGAAAGGGCAAGTCAGGTCCTGGTTTTCGCTCGAGATAGTCTCCATTGATGGAGTCGTGCATTTCTTTATTTGGACAAAAACTGGCCATCGGGCTCAAATTGAAGCTAATCTCTATTCCCAGTACCCTGGCATAGAAATATTTGAAGTACCTGATTACGTAACAACTTATGACTATAACCCAGAGATAAATACACTTTATGCCACAGAGTTTGACTTAAACAACAAAGATGCCTATCCGATTAAAACCTATATTGATTATGGGTTGGACAGAGATCCTAAGGAAGAATATAAAATCGACCCAATGACTCCGCTTATTGAATTTCTGGGGAGCTTATCGCGGGGCAATCAGGTATGGATTCAGATTATTTTGCGTGCTCATAAGGCTGAAGATAAAGATCCGGAAGGTTCTGGGAAGTTGGTTGACCTAAAATGGAAAAAAGCTGCCGAGGAAGAGATAAAAGGCATTATCAAGGGCGCCAAAGGTGAAGTTGGTCCCGATGGAAAATTTGTCCCTGGCACAGGTAGACAGTTAACTGAGCTGGAAAAGGAGACTATGGCGGCCCTTGATCGTAGTACCTCTAAACCAGGTTTTGATGTGGGTATAAGGATGATTTACACTGCACCAAAAGATATTTTCCAGATTACCAATCTTGGTGGAATAATTGGAGGAATTACCCATTTTAATTCTTCCTCAAATGGCTTTAAGCCTGCTAGGGGTTCAGACGAAAGATTCTCGCATTTTCTATTGGCTTGGAAAAAAAGGAGTGAAAAAAAACGTGATGCTGAAAGAAGATGGATGTTAGATGCCTATAAGAGAAGAATGTATTTTTATAAACCTCATAAGAGTCCGCCTTTTATTTTAAATAGCGAAGAATTAGCAACTATTTTTCATTTTCCTGGACAGGTATCAACTACTCCTACTTTCTCACGTATTGAATCAAGGAAAGTCGAAGCTCCCCCTAATCTTCCTGTTTAAATTATGAATGAGGAAGTGTTGAAACAGCCACGTTGGGATGAGAAAAAAAAGTACACAGTACTTGGCTTCAGTTTATTTATTTTGCTTGGAGTATGGATTTATTTTCACGCGGCTCCTATAAATTTTCCTCAAGGTGAAGTTATAACAATAATTCCAGGTGAATCACTTCAAGAGATCGCGACATATTTACATTACAAATCTGTCATAAAATCACCTTTTGTTTTTAGGATACACGTCATTCTACAAGGTGGAGAAAGAAGGGTCATTGCTGGAGATTATTTGCTGGATAAAAAAGAGGGTACTGCAGATATTGCGTACAGGCTAGTTCACGGGCAGTTTAATTTGCCTACGGTCAAAATTACCATTCCTGAAGGCTGGAATACATTTCAGATTGCGGATCATCTCAAAAAGACTTTAATTAGTTTTGACAAAACATACTTTATAAAATTGGCTAAACCAGAAGAAGGCTATTTATTCCCAGATACTTATTTTGTTTCATCAGCTGTTAGATCTGAGGACATTATTTCTAGAATGAAAAAAACATTTCAGGAAAAAATTGTAAAAGTGCCAGGGATTGGAACAACGACACGCAAATTAAGTGACATAATTACCATGGCCTCAATTCTCGAAGATGAGGCTCCCACAACGAAAGATAGACAAATGATTTCGGACATTTTGTGGAGGAGAATATCGCTCGGGCTAGCTCTTCAAGTCGATTCTACTTTTTTGTATATAAATGGAAAAAACACCTATGACTTAACTGCTGAAGACTTAAAAATTAACTCACCATATAATACTTATCTCTATCGTGGCTTACCTCCAACGCCGATTGGAAATCCTGGTACGGATGCGATATTTGCAGCAATTAATCCACTGAAGAACAAGTATTTATACTATCTTTCTGGCAAAGATGGGGTAATTCATTATGCCACCACGTTCGAGCAGCACAAGAAAAATCGAGAACTTTATCTAAAATGAAAATGGCACGTTATCTGAAGTTATAACGTGCCATTCCGGCGAGACTGACTTCTTCTTCGAAGCCAAGCTCGAGAACTTTGCCGCGACTAGAGAGCATTTCTTCCTTACTCACCCCAGGTGGCAGGCTGTCAAACCCTGCCCACTCTGCATGATTTACGGAAGTCTTCTTCCATTTGGTGTAGCCGGGAAATGGCCCGATCGAGGCAGTGACTATTATTTGCCACTGCTTTATCTCGCTAAATCTCACAGTCACCTCCTAAAATAAAATTAATCAAAAATGCTTATTTGTCAACAAGTATGATAAACTGGCGCCATGTCGCAGGTGAAAAAGGTCTTTGTGGGTGTCTCGGGAGGAGTTGATAGCTCTGTTTCTTTAGCCCTACTTCAAAAAGCAGGTTACGACGTTACAGGTGTTTTTCTAAAGGTCTGGAATCCAGCTTGGCTTCCTTGTAATTGGAAAGAAGAAAGGAGAAGTGCTATGCGAGTTTGTGCAACCTTAGGTGTGCCATTTTTGACCATTGATTTAGAAAAAGAATACAAAGAAGAAGTGGTGGATTATATGGTTAGAGAATACAGTTTGGGACGAGTTCCGAATCCAGATGTATTTTGTAATAAATATATAAAATTTGGAGCATTTCTCAAAAGAGCAAAAGAGATGGGAGCGGATTTTATTGCTACGGGACATTATGCTCAAATAAGAAAAGTGGGTGGTGTATTCGAGCTTCAGGAATCCGTCGACCAAGAAAAGGATCAAAGTTATTTTCTGTACACGTTGACTCAGGCAGAATTGAGTCACACCTTTTTCCCTGTAGGGGGGATGAAAAAAAGTGAGGTGAGAGATCTTGCTAGGAAATTCCGTTTACCTACTGCGGAGAAGAAGGACAGCCAAGGCCTTTGCTTTATAGGGAAAGTCGATATGAAAGATTTCTTAAAACATTATATTAAGACAAAAGAGGGCAATGTTCTAAATGTGAAAGGTGAAGTCGTTGGCAAGCACGCTGGTGCACTCCTTTTTGCTATAGGGGAAAGGCATGGTTTTACTATATCTAAAAAAACACCGGAAGATCCTAGGTACTTCGTAATTGCTAAGAATTTGAACGAGAATACAATTACTGTGGCAAATAAGGAAAAAGAGGTGGAAAGTGTGTTTTCGGCAAAGTCCATTTTGATAAAAGAACTAAACATAATCTCTGGGGTACATACTTTGCCTGAAATTATTTCCGTTAGGATAAGATATAGACAGGATAAGCAAGAATGCTCAATTAAAAAAACGCATGAAGGCTGGGCTATTATTTTTATGGCTAGGCAGAGTGCAATTTCGGTAGGTCAGTCAGCTGTATTATATGACGCAGATATTTGCCTTGGTGGAGGAATAATAGAAGCTGTGAGATAATAAATTTTATGGATCCGAAGACTATTTTTGTTACCAAGGCTAACGGTAATCGTGAGCCATTTGATGTAAATAAACTCGAGTATTCTTTGAAGCACGCTGGTGCAAATAGCGTTGCAATTGGTGAAATTTTAAAGCATATCAGTGCTCACCTAAAACAAGACATTACAACCCACGACATCTACAAGCACGCCTTTGAGCTTCTACATAAATACGAGCACCCTGCCGCCCTAAAGTATTCCTTGAAGAGAGCTATTCTTGATCTTGGACCTTCCGGGTTTCCCTTTGAGGATTATGTCGCGGAGATCTTTCGAAAAAGAGGTTTTGAGGCGAAATCGGGTCAAATCGTCAAAGGTTTTTGCGTGGAGCACGAAATTGATGTTGTTGCTTGGAATGATGAAAAATTAATCATGGTTGAAGCAAAGTTTCATAATGAGCTGGGGGTGAAGTCCGACTTAAAAGTGGTCTTGTACGTGAAAGCTCGTTTCGATGATCTCGCAAAAGTGACTTTTAATTATGGCAAGGAGAGGAGCTTGAATGAGGCCTGGCTAGTCACTAATACTAAATTTACAACTACAGCTATTGAATATGGTATGTGTCAGGGCGGTTTGGTTATGGTTGGTTGGAATTACCCACCCAAGGGTAATCTCCATGACATAATACTGGAGCAAAGACTTCATCCCCTAACTTGTTTGGTTCATTTAAGTGGACACGAAAAAAGAGCACTTCTTGAGCAAGGGATTGTCTTGTGCCAGACTTTAGTCGATAATCCAGATTTACTGGAAGCAGTTGGTGTCTCCAAAGATGATCAGAAAAAAGTTCTAGATGAGATTGAGGGACTTTAACTTATAATATGTCACTTACCCTAGAGGAAAAATTTGAAAAAATGAAAGATATTCGGGATAGGCTTTGGCATTTCAAGGATTCACCTCTTTACGAATACCGAATGAAAAATAAATTTTTCCCTGTGGTGGGCGAGGGCAGTCACATGGCTCATATAATGTTTATAGGTGAGGCTCCAGGGAAAAATGAAGCAGAGACTGCAAGGCCATTTTGTGGAAAATCCGGAAAAGTATTAGATGAGATGCTAGATTCAATAAAACTAAACAGAAGTGACGTCTATATAACTAATGTGGTTAAGGATAGGCCACCAGAAAATCGTGATCCTTCACCAGAGGAAATAAAACTCTACGCCCCCTTTCTTGACGAGCAAATTGCCATAATCCAGCCGAGAGTTATTGCAACCCTTGGAAGATTTTCGATGTCATACATCATGAATCACTTTGGCCTCTCATCTCAAGTTGGACAGATTAGTGAACTACATGGTAAAGAATTTGTGGCGAAAGCTGAGTATGGCTCCATTACAATAGTGCCCCTTTATCACCCAGCTGTAGCGCTTTATACCGGAGGCAACAAGGAAACTATTCTGGCTGATTTTCAAGTTTTGAAAAAATATATATGACTTCACGCGAGATTAGAGAAAAGTTTTTAAATTTTTTTGAGCAGAAAGATCATACAATAGTGCCGTCATCTTCGCTTGTGCCGCAGAATGACTCATCGGTACTTTTTACTACTGCCGGGATGCAACAGTTCAAGAAATATTATACCGGGGAGAAAGATCCCGTCGTCGACTTTGGATCAAAAAACACAGTATCGGTTCAAAAATGTGTTCGTACCTCAGATATTGATGAGGTGGGGGACGATACACATCTGACTTTTTTTGAAATGTTAGGTAACTTTTCCTTCGGTGGGTATTGGAAAAAAGAGGCAATAGAGTACGCACACGAATTTATAACCAAAGAACTTGGATTAAAAATAGATTATGTATCTATATTTAGAGATGATGAGAGTGGTATTCCAGCCGATGAGGAGTCAAGAGGGATTTGGCAGTCCATAGATCCGAATTTGGATATTCGAGAACATAAAAAAGAAGACAACTTCTGGGGGCCAACAGGGGAGGAAGGGCCTTGTGGGCCAACTACGGAGATATATATAAATAGTGTGGAGATCTGGAATATTGTTTTTAACGAATATTATAAAACCAAAGGTGGGATATATGAACCACTTAAAACTAAAGGTATAGATACAGGTATGGGCCTCGAGAGGCTTTTGGTTCAGGTTCAGAATAAAAAGAATGTATTTGAGACAGATTTATTTAATGGAGAGAGGACAAAGGAGGAGAGAGTGATCGCTGATCATGTTAAAGCAGCTCTTTTTATGATAAATGATGGTGTAGTCCCTTCAAATGTTGGCAGCGGATACATCCTAAGGAGACTGATTAGAAGAGCTGTCAGGTTAGCAAAAGATACCTTGGCAACTGAAATCGAAAAAATTCAAAAAATTTATAGTGGAGTATATGCACTTGAAAATATTAACGAGATACAAAGAGAAGAAGAAAGATTTAAAAAAACATTAAACGATGGACTTAAGGAATTTGAAAAGGGTACTGACCCGTTTGTGCTTTTTACTAGTTATGGGTTTCCGCTCGAGTTAACAAAAGAGTTAGCCAAGGAAAAAGGGCGAACTATTGATGAACAGAAGTTCTGGGATGAATTTAAAAACCACCAAGAACTTTCACGTGCCGGTGCGGAGCAAAAATTCAAAGGCGGCCTAGCCAGCACAGGAGAGATGGAAACAAAATACCACACTGCCACACACTTACTTCACCAGGCGCTGAGAGATGTTTTAGGTAAGGAGGTTGAGCAGAAAGGTAGCAATATTACTCCGGATAGACTACGATTTGATTTCTCCTATCCTCGAAAAATGACAGATGATGAAAAAAAGAAAGTTGAAGATATTGTGAACTCAAAGATAAAAGAGGGATTAGCTGTGAACAATGTTGTCCTAAGCAGGGCGGAGGCAGAAAAAACTGGGGCTTTACACTTTTTCCAAGAAAAATACGGTGATGAGGTTAGTATTTATTATATAGGCGATTCATTAGAGGGGGCCTATTCCAAAGAATTTTGTGGGGGACCCCATGTTAAAAATACATTTGTATTGGGACATTTTAAAATCCAGAAGGAAGAAGCGGTTTCCTCTGGTGTAAGGCGTATAAAAGCTGTGTTAGAATAAGCCTTATCTATGGCTATTTTTAGTAACGAAGAGACTCTATTAATAATTGATATTGGAAATGGAACAGTAGGCGGCGCACTTCTTGCTTTAAGTAAAAACACAAAGCCAAATATTGCTTACACTGTTCGTTTGCCACTCAGTATTTTAGAGACGCCGGATCCGGGAAGACTGGTGGAAGATCTGCCTTTGTTAGTTGGTGAGGTACTTACAGATGTGCTTAGAGAAGGAATAAAGAAAGCAGGAGAGAAAAAAATCTCTGGTGTCCTAGTCAGTTTCTCCTCTCCTTGGTTTGTCTTAAAGACTAAACATCTACAACTAACACAAGATAGACCCTTTTTGATATCTCAAGAATTCTTAGACGATATTGTGGGAAAAGAGGAGAGGGTATTTACTGACGATTTGAAAAAAGGATCGACATCAGGAGGGGAATTTAAGGTCATCGAGAAAAGCATTGTGCACACTAAAATAAATGGTTATATCATTGAGAATAATATAGGTCAGAAGACAAAAAGTTTCGATGCTTTTTTGTGTTTATCTGCGATAGAAAAAAACGTAGCAGATTCCGTTCTGGATTCAATTCTGAAACATGTCAATGTCTCGAGGCATGACATACTACTACATACTTTTCCCCTAATCTCATTTTCAATACTGCGTGATATGTATCCTGGCAACTCCAGTTTTATTTTAATGGATATAAGCGCGGATGTGACCGATCTGACTTTGGTGAATAATAATGTTATCGAAAAAAGCGTTTCATTTCCTTCTGGAAAAAACTTTATTATAAGACAGTTGGCCAAATCTACTGGGGCAACTTATGATATTGCTCTTTCAATGCTTCACCAATTTAACAACAAGGATATGGATGACGTATCAAATGATGCTACTCT
The DNA here is from genome assembly GCA_964576615.1 of uncultured Candidatus Saccharibacteria bacterium. Classification (GTDB taxonomy): domain Bacteria; phylum Patescibacteriota; class Minisyncoccia; order Phycocordibacterales; family DATDWN01; genus C7867-006. The sequence continues at coordinate 80,967 of CAZNUU010000001.1, read as the reverse complement.
CAAAGTTCTATCTAATGTAGAAAAGGAGTGGTCAATTTATTTTGAAAGCGCTCTGGGAGAGTTGTCGCCCGCCATGACTTTGCCAGGACTTATCTATATTACCTCAGATAGTGATGTCTCAGATATTTATTCTGATTTTATTAAGCTCTCAAAGACAGACTCGACAGGAGCTTTTAGAAAGCAGGTAAATGTAACAAAAATTGGCCACGAAGAACTCCAAGGGCTGTGTGATGTCAGTGCATTTGTAGAGGAAGATGAATTTCTGGAGATTGAGTCAATCTTCTATAAAAAAATATTTAATGAATGAGTGTGATTTTGCAATAAAAAAAATATGTAATACAATAATACATATTTATATTGAAGCTCAAAGATGAAAAAAAATGTAGTTCAAGATGTAATACCTCCTAGAAAATCAATCCGGAGTATAAAAGCTCCCGAAAGAAGTCGGCTTCCTGAAAAAGAAACCCCAGAAGTCCTCGACTACACTGTACCGCGCGAACCACTTCTCAAAAAACCTGCACCAGTTGTTCCAGTCCAGGCTCCACCGCCACCCGTATATAAGCCACCAGCCCAAAATTATGATTACCAATACGAGGGTTCAAAGAAACCTAGAAATTATTGGGTCTATGGATCGATCGCAATACTTGTCGTTGTGGTACTTTTTGGTCTTTCTGCTTTTTTCAAAAGTGCTCAAATAAAAGTTACGCCTAAAGAGGAAATGGTTGTGGTAAATGAAAGTTTCACTGCCAAAAAAGATGCAACCGGCAACATCTTGGGATTTCAACTAGTCTCTACTTCAAAAGATCTAGACTCGACTGTGGATGCTCAAAGTGAACAACAGGTCTCGAACAAAGCCCAGGGTAAAATAATAATCTACAATAATTACAGCACTGCTCCACAGAAATTAGTAGCTACCACTAGATTTGAGACACCGGAAGGCTTAGTTTTCAGAATCATAACTGGAGTAACCATTCCGGGGAAAATTACTCAGAATGGAAAAACTGTTGCCGGTAGTATAGAAGCAGTCGTCCAGGCAGATAAAGCTGGCACTGCGTATAATATCGGCCTTAAAGATTTCACAGTTCCGGGGTTTAAAGGGGACCCTCGTTTTAAAGATATCTATGCCAGGTCAAAGACAGAGATGACAGGTGGTTTTGTAGGCATGCAAAAGGTAGTAGGTAAAGAGGCAATGGTAGGCGCCGAGGCTACCCTTGAAAATACGCTAAAGGCTTCACTGGCTAAGGATATTTCTTCACAGATCCCTGATAATTTTGTTTTATACAGCCAATCACTAACTTACAAATTTGAACCAGCTACTCAAGTTACAACTGAGGCGAGCTCTTCCAAGGCAACTATCCGAAAAAGGGGAACTGCTACCGGAATAATTATTGATAAGGGCGCCTTAACTAGAGTTATTTCTGGGAAGATAATGCCAGATGTCTTGGATAATATTGTGAAAATAACAAATCTCAGTTCTCTAGAATTTGTTGAGTTACCGTTTAATCCAAGCACAGACTCTACTCTCAATTTCACTCTAAAAGGTAACGCTGATTTTGTCTGGGTTTTTGATGAAAACAAGCTAAAATCTGACCTTCTGGGTCTATCGAAAAAAGATGCCAGATCTATCATTGGAACCTACGGTAGTATCAAGGAAGCGTGGATCGAAACCCGACCATTTTGGAACCAGACAATACCAAAGGATTCAAGTAAAGTTACCCTCGTAAATACCTTGACGAAATAAGGCTATTTCTGCTAGAATCACGACGTCACGGAAATTATTTCAAAAGATTGAATTTGGATAAAATTAATGCCAAGCCAAAACAAAGCTGAAGTCGTAGAAGCCCAAGTGACTGAAGCATTGCCAAACACTTTCTTTCGAGTAAAACGGAATGATACTGGAGAAGAAATGCTCACGTATCTTTCTGGGAAAATGAGGCTTCATAGGATTCGAGTCCTAGTAGGCGACAAAGTAATTGTTGAAATCGATCCGTACGGCGGTAAGGGACGCATAGTCAAGAGGGTTTAATTTTTTGTAGTTTTGGGCTTTTTTTGTTTATGAAAGTAAAATCATCAGTAAAAAAAATATGTTCGGAGTGTCAGATAGTCCGTCGAAAGGGCTATGTTTATGTTGTCTGTCGTGCTAACGCGAGACACAAACAAAGACAGGGATAATAATAAATGAAATGAGAATACTTGGAATCACATTACCTGAGGAGAAAAGAATTGAAATTGGTTTAACCACTCTTTATGGTATTGGTAGACCTCGTGCTCAGGATATATTAGATAAAGCCAAAATTCCATATGGACTAAGGCCAAAGGAAATCTCAGTCGAGCAAGAAAATGCGATTAGAAAAGTAGTTGAGACTTACAAAATTGAGGGAGATTTGAAGCGAGAAGTAGCCGGCAATATAAAAAGGTTAAAGGATATTAAGGCTTACCGTGGCAGTCGGCACCAGAGAGGACTTCCTTCTAGGGGTCAGAGGACAAAAACAAACGCCAGAACCAGACGGGGGGCGAGAAAGACTATGGGTACAGGCCGAAAGATAGCTGAGAAGAAATAACAATAGAAATAATATTTTATGGGAAAGAAACGTATAGTTACAGAAGGAGGCACTGGTGGAGAAACAAAGGTAGTTTCTGCAAGTGTTTCAAAAAAGAAAGTAGACGTAGGAACATTGTATGTTCAGTCTACCTATAACAACACTAAAGTTGTACTAACCGATACAAGAGGAAACGTTCTAGGGACATCATCTTCAGGCTCAATTGGTTTTAAGGGTGCAAAAAAAGGTACACCTTTTGCAGCTGCGAAAGTTGGCGAGATAGTTGGCGCGAAGGCAACTGCTATGGGTATGAAAGAGGTTTCGGTGGTTGTAAGGGGGGTTGGTTCAGGCAGGGAATCGAGTATTAGAGGCTTTATTTCAAAGGGAATAAGTATTAGCTCAATTAGAGATGTGACTCCAGTCCCGCATAATGGGCCAAAGCCAAAAAAACCAAGACGCGTATAAAAATATGAAAATAGGACCAAAATTTAAAATTGCAAGAAGGTTAGGTGCTCCAGTATTTGAGAAAACTCAAACTCAAAAGTATGCACTTAATTTAGAAAAAAAGAGTAAGAAAAGCATGAAGCCAAAGTCTGAATTCGGTATTCAGATGAATGAAAAGCAAAAAGCCAGGTTCGTTTACGGCCTATCTGAGAGCCAATTTTCCGGTTACGTAAAAACTGCACTAGCTAAAAAATCTCTCAATCCTGTTGAGTTAATCTATAATTTACTTGAATTAAGATTAGACAACATTGTTTATCGACTTGGTTTTTCTCCTACCCGGGCTGGCGCAAGGCAAGCAGTCTCACACGGGCACATATCAGTAAATGGCAAGAGGGTCACTATCCCGAGTATGCATTTAAGAACTGGGGATAAAATAAGCATTACAGGGAGATCTCTTAACAAGGGTCTGTTTAAGGATCTGGATGAAAGAAATACAACTACCTCTCTACCGTCTTGGCTCAAGTTAGACACAAGTAAGAGGGGAGCAGAAGTTATAGGTGTTCCAACTTATAACAAGACTGAAAATATGTTCGACCTTAACACAGTAGTTGAGTTCTACAGTCGTTAAAGTGTTCAGTGGCTAGTACCAAACTCTTTGGTACTGACTACTGGTTGCTTAAACGGTTCAAAACCTTGCAGCTTTTAGCTTTTTAGTGTAATATTTACAAGCTTATTTTATATAAATAATACAACAATTTACTATGTCTGACTATACAATTGTATTGCCATCAAAACCAAAAATTGTATCAGAAATGGACTTTTCAGGCTCTTACGAGATTGACGGTCTATATCCTGGTTACGGCCACACCTTAGGTAATTCCCTAAGGCGCATAATCTTGTCCTCTTTACCTGGAGCGGCTGTAACTGGTGTTAAAATTTCTGGGATTCAACATGAGTTTTCTGTAATTTCTGGAGTTAAAGAAGACGCTATTACAATTCTACTTAACCTAAAGAAAATCAGACTCTCGGTTGTAGGTGATGAACCTCAAACTCTGACTTTAAAGGTAAAAGGCGTAAAGGATGTTAAGGCTAGCGATATTAAAACATCCGCTGGCGTAAAAATTCTTAATCCAGATCAAGACATTGCAACACTTACTGACAAAAATGCTGAGCTTGATATGGAGATCACAGTCGAAAAAGGTCTCGGCTTCGTATCCAAAGAAGTCATAGAAAAAAACCGAGTTGATATTGGACAAATTACTTTGGATGCAATTTTCACTCCCATCCGAAGAGTAAGTTATGAGGTTGAAAACATGCGAGTCGGCGATAGGACTGATTTCAACCGCCTAAAAATGTTCATCGAAACAGACGGCACAATTACACCCAAGGAAGCTTTGGAGAAATCAATAGAGACAATGATAAATCAGCTAAAAGCTATCGTTGGCTTTAAAGAAGAGGAAATCTTAATGCCTGCTGGTAAGGAAGAGGGAATGGCGGCTAAAGCAGAGGTGGACGATGACTCCCTTAAGACCAGAATTGAGACCCTTAATCTTTCCGCTAGGACTCTGAATGCTCTCTCTAATGCAAATATTAGAACTGTCGGCGGCCTCGCTCGAAAGAAAGAGAAAGATATTCTAGAGATTGAAGGTTTGGGAGCTAAAGGACTTTCAGAGATAAAAGAAGTCCTCTCTACCTTCGGTATCACACTTAAATAATCATGCGACACGCTAAAGCTCACAGAAAGTTTGGCAGAATTAGAAAAGTAAGATCTGGACTTATGAAGTCTTTAGCGTTGGCATTTGTTACAAAGGGTAAAATTATGACAACTGAAGCGAAAGCTAAAGAACTAAGACCTTTTGTGGAGAAGCTTATCACTCTCGGTAAATCAGAATCAGTTTCAGCTAGAAGGGACTTAATCTCTAAAGTGGGCAGTATTGCCGCAGATAAAATCATCAAAGATATTTCTCCAAATTATGTAAAGAGAGCAGGAGGGTATACACGAATTACCAAGTTTCAAGAAAGAATTTCTGACGGAAGCCCAATGGCTGTAATTGAACTCGTTTAATATGAAATACACAATTGATGCACAAAATAAAAAAGTTGGACGAGTAGCTACTGAAGCTGCGGTTTTGCTTATGGGTAAAAACTTAAAAGAGTTTGCTAGAAACAAGACTCCACAAATAACAGTTGAGATAAAAAACGCTGCCAAAGCATCAATTTCTGAAAAAAAGAAGGCGCAAAAAACTTATGCGATATACTCTGGATATCCTGGGGGTCTACGGAAACCTACGCTCGCTCAGGTAATTGAGAAAAAAGGTACAAAAGAAGCTTTCAAAGAGGCTGTTTGGGGTATGCTCCCAAAAAACAAGCTCCGTCACCAAATGATCAAGAACCTAATAATTTCAGAATAATATATGACAGAAAAATACATAGAAGGAATAGGACGAAGAAAAACATCGGTTGCACGAGTAAGAATGACTCCTGCTTCAAAGACTACATTTGTAATAAATGGTAAGGATTTGGAAACTTATTTTCAGGGTGCAGAAATGCAAAATATCGTAAAGCAACCCTTTTCAGAAGTAGAGGGCAAGTTTAGTGTTTCCGTAAAAGTTTCCGGTGGTGGTATTCACTCTCAATCTGAGGCGCTTAGACACGGTATTGCTAGATCTCTGGTAGAACACAATGCAACTCTTCGAAAAACTCTAAAGAAGGCAGGACATTTAAAACGAGATCCACGAGCCAAAGAAAGACGCAAATTCGGTCTGAAGAAAGCTAGGAAGGCTCCGAAGTGGAGCAAGAGGTAATTGCTCCACTTCGGAGCAGAAAGGTGTCAGGAAAACTGGGTGTTTTCCTGTGGAGGAAGGATTGGGAAAACCGTGGGTTTCCCAGAAGCGAGAGCCTGGATGGACTCTCGCGCACCTAATTGGAGTAAACGATAATCAATAACGCAGAAGACCGGAGGCATCTTCTGCCTCCGGTCAGGTCTTAAGGACTTCCTCCCGGAACTTCCGCCATTTCATCCAGCGATCCGCATCTGTGAGCCTGGAGTGAGTGGGGTCAGACTCGAATATGGCCTTCAGGACACTGTCGCGAGCCCTTTCAATCTTGGACAGGATGATGGCCGTGGCGACTACCAACCCCGCACAGCCGACGCCCAGCAACGAGAAAAAGACTCTTTGCGTCACTTCGCGTACTACTTCGTTAGCGATCATCACACAACCTCCCGGGATAAAATATAATAATATATACGATCTGTCAATAACTGGCCCAAACCACTTTTGTTATAATGTGTCAAAATGAATAAAGATAAAGACAATAAAGATTTAAAAAATGAAGAAGAATTGGATACTGATCCAGGTGATGATGTTGTTTTTGAAGAAAACACTGAAGTTACCGGTGCAGACCACAATCAAAAGATTGCAAAGTTAAAAGCAAAAATAAAAGAACTGGAAGAGAAGAATGGGAAGCTATTGGATTCTTGGCAGAGGGATAAAGCTGATTTTATCAATGCTCGTAAAAAAGATGACGAAGCAAGACAGGAGTTTCTAAAATTTGCAAAGGCAGATATTATTTCTGAACTTCTACCTGTTCTGGATGCTTTTGAGTCAGCGTTTAAAAATAAGGAAGCTTGGGAAAAAGTAGATCAGAATTGGCGCAGGGGAGTAGAATACATTCACTCACATCTAAATAGCATCCTGTCTCAGCATGGTCTCAAAGTCATTAACCCGATCGGTGAAATATACGATCCAAAAAGAGACGAAGCTGTTGGCACGGAAAAAGTTGACAGTGACAGAGATGAGGGTAAAATACTGGATGTCATATCACTCGGTTATGAATTAAATGGCAAGGAAATACGTCCCCCAAAAGTTAGGGTCGGACACTACGAAAAATAATGCAACTATCACAACAAAGAGGCGAAACAATTGAAAAAGTATTCACATATAAAAAAGGAAAATTAGTCCGAGCTAAGTTTTTTGTATATGAGAGAGAGGGGAGACTCAAAGCAAGACTTGTTGATCTTACAATCCTGGAACAAATTGTAGGTAAGGTGACACAATTCCTATTTAGTTTATATAAAAAAGTTTCCGAGAATGTTTTGATCCTATTAAAAATTAATCCTCAACCAGCTTTTGCAAAAATAAAAGTTTACGATTTTACTGGTTCTAAACCCAGAGCACCTACTCTGTAAACGAGAAACGCCGAGAACTGGTGGCGTTCTCGGCGTGCTTACTTTCGTCTACTTCTTGGTGATGGAGGCTGGAGCGGACTCATCTGGATCTCTTCAACAGTCCACTCAAGGGTGTCACGTACATATCGATCCTTTTCAACCCTTGAGACCATGAACCTCAATTCAGATTGGGCCGCAAGAGTTCTCAGAGTAGCCTGATCCTCCTCCTCGGTTGCAACGAATACAAGAGCGTCACCATCCCACGTCACCTGCATAAGACCTCCTTCTGTTAAGCTACCATTTAAAATCTAATTGTCAATTATAAAATCATGTCAAAAACAATAGGAATAGACTTAGGTACAACATTCTCGGCAGTCGCGGTTATGGAAGCCGGACAGCCGAAGATATTAGAAAATTCAGAGGGTGCGAGAACTACACCCTCAATTGTTGCTGTCTCTAAAACAGGCGAAAGACTTGTCGGTCTTCTCGCCAAAAGACAAGCAGTAACAAATGCAAAAAATACTGTCTTCGGGATTAAAAGATTCATTGGTCATAACTTTGATGACGAGCCTGTGCAGAAAGACAAGGCTATTGTCCCTTTTGAGGTAAGTAAATCAGCAAAGGGCGGTGTCTCAATTAAAATTGCAGACAAAGATTATTCTCCGGAGGAGGTATCTGCAATGATTCTCTCTAAACTAAAAACTGACGCAGAGGCAAAGCTGGGGGGCAAAGTAACAGATGCAATTATCACAGTTCCCGCATATTTTAACGACTCCCAAAGACAGGCGACAAAGGACGCAGGTCAAATTGCGGGATTGAATGTTCTTCGAATCATAAATGAACCAACAGCCGCTGCTTTGGCTTATGGTTTTGATAAAGGCAAGAAAGAAGAGAAGATAGCTGTCTTCGACTTTGGTGGTGGGACATTCGACATCTCAATTCTAGAGGTTGGAGATTCCGTTATTGAAGTTAAATCGACTGATGGAGATAGCCACTTGGGAGGAAAGGATATCGACCAGAAAATCATAAATTACTTGGCTGATGAATTTAAAAAGGAATCTGGAATAGATCTTCGTAGTGATACATTGGCTCTCCAGAGACTGGATGAAGCGGCTGAAAAGGCCAAAATTGAACTTTCTACGGCTATGGAAACTGAGGTAAACATTCCGTTTATTACGTCAGATAGTTCTGGCCCACGTCACCTTCTTATAAAGATAAGCCGCGCTAAACTTGAGGAATTAGCGGGGGATTTGATTGATCGAGCGATGTCTATAACCAAAAGAGCACTGGAATCATCCGGCTTCTCTACTTCTCAAATTAATGAGGTGATCTTGGTTGGTGGACAGACCCGGATGCCAAAAATCCAAGAAAAAGTTAAGGAGTATTTTGGCAAAGAACCAAACAAATCAATTAACCCGGATGAAGTGGTGGCCTTAGGCGCCGCAATTCAAGGTGGAATCCTCTCCGGTGACGTCAAAGACGTCTTGCTTTTGGATGTAATTCCACTTTCTCTTGGAATTGAAACTATGGGCGGGGTTGCCACAAAATTAATTGATAAAAACACTACGATCCCAGCTTCACGATCTCAGGTTTTCTCAACCGCAGCAGATAACCAAACATCGGTTGAGATTCATATTGTTCAAGGGGAAAGAGCGATGGCCGGTGATAACAAATCTCTGGGCAGGTTCATCTTGGATGGTATCCCACCATCTCCACGAGGCATGCCTCAGGTAGAAGTAACATTTGATGTGGATGCTAACGGGATTCTGGCTGTAAAAGCAAAAGACAAGGCGACGAATAAAGAGCAATCTATAAGAATCGAGGCTCGCTCATCTCTTTCCAAAGAAGACATTGAGAAAATGCAAAAAGATGCAGAGGCCCATGCGCAGGATGATGCTAAGAAAAAAGATTTGGTTGAAGCTAAAAACATTGCAGAACAACTAATCTACACTTCAGAAAAATCACTCACGGAGGCAGGGGATAAGGTTCCGGCTGATCTAAAAGCATCAATCGAAAGTAAAATTGTTGACCTCAAAAAGGCGAAGGATGGAGATGGTATGGATTCCATTAAATCTGCGACCCAGGCGCTTTCAGCTGAATTACAAAAGATAGGAGAAATTATAAATAGGACTGCTCAACAAAACCAAACTCCACCAAAGGAAGAAAGTAAACAAGATGGAAATGTGCGGGATGCCGACTTTGAAGAAAAAAAACCAGAGGATAACAAATAAAAGTTTAGAGCCCTCGATGTTCATTTTTCGAGGGCTCTTTGCAGTGCAGCAGTGGTAGCACGTAATGTTCGGATATGACATTGTCGCCCAATGCGTGCTTCGACTCCGGTAGGGGTATACCTAAATCTTGCACTGATTGGGGAGTCGTTACCTCTCACTCCCACAATCTGGACAAGGCCAGGTACTCTCTGTAGGAAATCGAATGCCTCGCGCGGGTTGCGAAATCGTCCAACTTCCCGAACAACTGTGTCATCATGACCCAGCACTTGCACTGGCCAACGTAGCTCTAGTCTTGAGTCAGAATGACCCATCCAGCGCCTCCAGTCCGAATGCTCCGAAGAGACGTGACAAGAAACTTGGCCGTTTCGGCACGGGAGCAGGCGAATTGAGACTACGCTCCAGACGCTGTGCTACCGCATCTACATGCTCACTGCACGATGCTCCCTGCGACCGCAGAAGCGGCCCCTTCGAAACAAGGATCGTCGTCGTGGAAATACCTCCACACTCCAAGCAGCGTTCAAATTTCATAAAGCCTCCATCCAAACAATACCTCAGAAACAGGAAACCGGCGAGGGTCTCCTGCCGGTAGTTAGAACTTCTTATTGCAGCTCTTACAAATGTCACCCTTGCGGGCAACTCGATTCTTCTCACAGATGAAGCAGAGGCCTGTAGCTACTGCCTCTGCCGTCCTTTGTTTTTCTCTGATCATCTTGTCGACGAGTTTTCTCCCGCAGATTTTGCGAATTCTGACAACAAGAGTTCCCAAGATAAGAGCTACCACTGCCTCATTAGCGCATTCCGAGAGCGACTTCGTAAGAGTTCTTGCACTCCGAGTCGCAGCTTCCCAGTCATTTTGCTTGGACATCTCGTCCCTCCAGGTGAACTTTATCATACAAAAACAATTCAGCCGAGTGGTTGCCCACCCGGCTGCTCTCGGTTACTTCCCAGCAAGCGCTTCGTATACGACGCCGCTGAATCGCTCACCCAGCTTCACCGTGAGATCGACGAGTGACCATGGCATGGCCATTTCTGAGATTTCTTCGGGTAACCAGTGATGGTTTCTCACTGCCGCCCGAAAGAGAATTGCTCGTCTCTCGAAACCCGGTAAGCCTGCCCAGACTGCCTGCATTCGGTCGCCCCACTCTGAGATGCTCTCACCCATGAAAATCCTCCTATCCAAAGTCTAACATAAAAAGTATTTTAGTCAAGTACACACTGACTCAAAAAGTCTTATAATAAATTTATGTCAGGCAAGGACTACTATCAAATACTGGGCGTAGACAAAAAGGCTCCCAAGGATGAAATAAAAAAAGCTTTCAGAAATTTGGCTCATAAATATCATCCAGACAAAAAATCAGGTGATGCAGAGAAATTTAAGGAAATAAACGAGGCATATTCAGTACTCTCTGATGATAAAAAACGTGCAGAATACGACTCCTATGGTCGAACCTTTGGCGGTGGGGCTGGTAACTCCGGCTTCGGGAATGGTTTTGGAGGATTTGATTTTTCTCAATTTACCCAAGGTAATGGCCAAGGTTTTGAATTTGATTTTGGTGATATTTTTTCGGATGTTTTTAGTGGAGGCAGGAGAAAAGAGGCAAAGCGTGGGCGAGATATTTCAATTGACATAGAACTTTCGTTTGAGGAGTCGATTTTTGGCACAGAAAGAGAGGTGCTTCTTAATAAAGTCTCCAAATGTGACACATGTGCTGGCTCTGGAGCTGAGCCAGGAACTGAGACTGTTACCTGTACTACTTGTAATGGCAAGGGAACATTGCGAGAAGTTAAGAAGACTTTTTTTGGGCAATTTGAAACTACAACTACCTGTGAGACTTGTATGGGCTCAGGCAAAATTCCGAAAGTTAAGTGCCATACTTGTCACGGCAGGGGAGTATTAAAAAAAGAATCCGCCATAAAAATTAAAATACCGCCAGGCATAGAAAATGGCGAGATGATGAGACTTTCAGGAGTGGGTGAAGCAGTTCCAGGTGGTCAGCCAGGTGATCTATATGTAAGAGTTTATGTAAAGAAGCACCCATTTATGCGAAAGGAAGGCAGTAATCTGGTAATGGAACTTGGAGTAAAGCTTACAGAGGCCCTCCTGGGAGCAGAGAGAACTATCGAGACTTTAGATGGGAAAATTAGTGTGAAAATTCCGGAAGGAGTGTCAATTGGGGAGACACTAAGGGTTAAAGGCAAGGGAGTCCCCCTAGAGAAAAGTCATCGGGGTGATTTGCTAATTAGGCTAAACATACTTATTCCCAAGAAACTATCAAAAGAAGCCAAAAAGATTATCGACAGTTTAAAAAGTGAGGGGATTTAGTCTCTAGATCTTCACTTGATCTTCAGTTTGTCTTATAATAATCGATAAATGGCAAGCACAACAGCGATCATTGGTTATTTATCTAGTGACATAATATTTTTTCTCGTTGCGTTAATATTTTTTGTCGGTTTTATCATGTTTTTTGGTAAAAAGACTGCTGTTTCTGTAATTCTGTCCTTCTATCCTGCTACAATTCTGTATAATTTTTTTCCATTTACTCAAAAGCTAGTGATCTTCAGTGATCCCCAATTTGAGATCCTGAACAAGCTTATAATTTTCTTAATTTTATTTGTACCAATTTGTATCATCATTGATCGTTATGTGGCCGACTCCGAATATTCGAGCAGTGTTGGAATCCTGCGAGTCGCCGGATTTTCATTAGCATTTCTTATCTTAATCGTTCTATTTTCATATGCTGTAGCAAGCTACGATACACTCCATAATTTTGGTCCCCAAATTGATGCTCTTTTTGCGGGGACCGACCGGATTTTCTACTGGTCACTAGCCCCACTCATAATTCTAGGCTTCCTTTAGGTTAAAATCTTGTCAAAATTGGGTTAATCTGGTTTATTAATAAATTACTTATTTTGGCTTTACTGGGCCATTTTTTAGGTCTTTACAAAAGTGATTTTTATGGTTTAACCATTGACAATACTGGCTTAAGATGATATGATATAGGGGACTCAGTAGATCTGAGTTTTTCCGTTTCTGGTAAGCCTTCAGAATTATAAATTAAAAATCTTGTATTTATTTCACTGCAATTAGTCTGTTGATGGTTGTATCGACCATGACGGGGATTACAGGTCCAAAAGTTCCAGCTACTCTTCCAAGCACAGAGGCAAGTATTACTGAATCATCTGTCGTTAAGAAAATTACCGCAGATGAGATCGACAACATTATGTCGACCGAACAGTTTGTTCGACAATACTTCAAAGATGTTCCAATTATGATTGAGATCGCTAAATGTGAATCTCATTTCAGACAGTTGGACTCGGATGGAGAAATCCATCGAGGTGTAGTCAACAATGCCGATGTGGGAGTAATGCAAATTAACGAACTTTACCACCTTAATACTGCGAAGAGAGAGAACCTTAACATCTACACTTTGGAAGGAAACACAGCCTACGCAAGGGATTTGTACGAGAGACAGGGAACTGATCCCTGGAATTCTTCAAGAGCTTGCTGGGGCAAATATGTTGCCACAGGTGAGAACAAGGATCTAGCTATAAACAAATAAGACTTGCAACAAGACCCCGAAAGGGGTTTTGTTGTTTAAATAGAAGTGGCCCGATATCCGGGCCACTTGGTTAGGTGTCATTTCGCCTGCGACGGTCATCCTCGTCGGCCTTTTCGGTCGCAATAGAGAGAACGTAGTCCTCGACACTTTGATTGCGGTGTTGCGCGAGAGGCCGAAGCCTATCGGCTAACTCTTTCGGAATCACGACTTTCATTTCCCGAACAATTGGGGCATCAGGATCCATAAAGCCTCCAAAATTAAACTAACCCTTTTTTAAACTTAAGTCAATTTGCTATTATGAATTAATGGCAAAAATCAAACTACCTGGATTAATTGATGCTCATGTCCATTTGAGAGACCCGGGGGCAACTCACAAAGAGGACTTTTATACTGGATCCCGTGCTGCGGTTATAGGAGGATTCACCTTCATCATTGATATGCCAAATAATCCAAAGCCTACTATTTCACCTGAGAGATTGCAGGAGAAAATCTTACTTGCAAAGGAAAAGGCTATTTGTGATATAGGATTTCACTACGGCACAAACGGAGAGAATACTGAGACTTTCTCGGAAGTTTGGGATAACCCTTTGGTTTTTGGGTTGAAACTTTATTGCAATCATACTACAGGAGAAATGCTTATTGAAGATCCAATACTTTTAAATAAAGTTTTTTTAGCTTGGAATCATCACAAACCAATCCTGGTGCATGCTGAAGGAGAACAGCTAAAAATGGCGATCTCCATGGCTGAAAAGTACAAAAGGAGATTACATGTTTGCCACATTTCTCAAAAAAGCGAGGTAGAAATGGTAAGAGCCGCCAAGGCAAAAGGCCAAATGATTACTGCGGGTGTTTGCCCTCATCATTTGTATATGACAGGTAAGGATAGGGAAACGATGAAAGGATATGCCTGTATGAAACCTCCTTTAGGGACACAGGAAGATCAGGATGCTCTTTGGCAGGGTCTGCGAGACAGAACAATTGATATTGTAGAGACAGATCACGCGCCTCACACAAAGGAAGAAAAGGAGAAGGATCCACCTGCATTTGGTGTGCCCGGCCTGGAGACTGCTCTGGGCCTTATGTACAAGGCAGTAGCTGATAAAAAAATAAGTGCTGAAGATATTTTGAAATTTTTATACGAAAAACCGAAAGAAATTTTTAGTATTCCAGAACAGAAAGATACATACATTGAACTTGATACAGAAAAGGAATGGGTGGTGGGGGATGATGGTTACCAGAGTAAGTGCGGATGGTCGCCTTTCCACGGAATAAAACTTCCTGCTAAAATTATGACTGTAGTAATAAGAGGTAAGAGAGTTGTAGATAACGGTAAGATAGTAGCCTCATTATGATAAAAACTCCATTTTACGATCCCGAAAAAACATACGAAGAAAACTATGATGCCGGCCCATACGGAGCATTTGCAGACAATAACAGATACACCCCGAAGGAAGACCCGACAAATGAATTTCTAGGACAAAAAGTGTATTTACCGTTTGGAATTCCAGCGGGACCACTACTCAATAGTAAGTTTTGCAAAGCAGCTTTTGAAAAGGGATTTGATATTTGTGTCTATAAAACTGTTCGGGGTGGGACATTTCCATGCCACCCCTTTCCTAACGTTCTAGCTATTCACCCTGATGGTGATCTAACACTAGAAAAGTTAAGAAGTCCTCTCATTGCTGATAAAAATTATTCTGATCCACTATCAATCACCAATTCTTTTGGTGTCCCGTCCAAGGAAGCTGCAACCTGGCAGGAAGATGCGAGAAAAGCGATTTCTTATGCTGGAGAAGGACAAGTCTTGGTCTTAAGTTTTATGGGGACAGTGAGGCCAAACCAGACTCAGGATGAATTTATTGCTGATTATGTTTTAGCCGCTAAACTAGCTTATGAGACTGGAGCGAAAGTTTTGGAAACTAATCTTTCCTGTCCAAATATAGGGAATGAAGGTCTAGTTTGTTATAACTTAGATGTAACTGAAAAAGTGGTTAAGGGGATAAAGGGTGTAATTGGTAATACACCCCTGGTTTTAAAAGTTGGATACTACCAGAACGACGCGGACATGGAAAATCTCGCTGAGATTGCACATAAGTATAACGTAAATATTTCCGGCATAAACACCTTGCAGGGGGAAATAAGAGATAAGAAGGGTAATCAGGCCCTACCTGGTTCACCGGCGCGTCTACGCTCGGGTGTCTGTGGTACGGGCATAAAGTGGGCTGGTTTAGATTTTGTTAAAAGACTAAAAGAGATCAAGGATAAAAATAAATACTCATTTTCGATTGAGGGGGTTGGTGGTGTTTTAGACCTGCAGGACTATCTAGCTTATAAAGAGGCTGGTGCTGATTCAGTTATGTCTGCCACAGGTGCAATGTGGAATCCTTTATTAGCGCAAGAAATAAAAGAGGGAATATGAAAACCGAAGAAAAAGTAGCCAAGGCACTACTTGAGATAAATGCTGTAGGATTCGTCAAAGGCGAGCCAATTAGGTTCAAGTCTGGTATTCTCTCACCAGTTTATGTTGATAATAGAAAGCTACCTTCATATCCAGATAAATGGAAAGTAATTTTAAATGCAATGAAAGATACAATAAAATCAAAGGAAATTGAATTTGATTTTATTGCTGGAATTGAATCTGCGGGAATACCTCATAGTGCGGCTTTAGGTTATTTATTAAACAAGCCGTCTGTTTTTGTTAGAAAACAACAGAAGGATCATGGAACAAAGAAACTAGTAGAAGGTGGAGATGTTAGGACGAAAAAAGTCTTATTGATTGAAGATCTGGTAACAATGGGTGGCAGTAGTCTTTCTGGGGTTAGGGCATTGCGAGAATCAGGTGCAAAAGTCATTGATTGCCTGGTAATTGTAAGCTATGGTTTCCCAGAATCCATTAGGGCTTTCAAAAAGCAGCGAATAAAACTACATGCACTAACTCCATTTTCAGTACTTTTAAAAACAGCAATAAAAATGGGGAAATGCACGGAAATAGAAGCAGCAAGTGTCAGGGAGTGGTATACAAATCCGTGGCTATGGACCAAAAGGAAGGAAAAATGAATACAAACGATAAGTACAATAAACGGGCGTTGAAAATTAACTCACTATTATGTGTGGGGCTTGACTCTGACTACGACAAGATCCCTGAGAAGTTCAAAAAGCTAAAACACCCTCAATTCGAGTTCAACAAATGGATAATTGAAGAAACAAACGACTATGCCGCTGCTTATAAGCCAAATTCTGCTTTTTACGAAGCAAGAGGTGATGGCGGTATTTCCGAGTTAAAGATGACAATGGAATATCTCTCTAGCAACCACCCAGAGATCTTTACAATTCTGGACGCCAAAAGAGGCGATATTGGTAACACGAATAATGGGTATGTTAAGTCTATTTTTGATTGGCTGGGCTTTGATGCAGTTACTTTACACCCTTACCTAGGTCAAGAAGCAATTCAGCCCTTCTTAGACAGAAGTGACAAGGTTTCAGTCGTTCTATGCCGAACATCAAACCCAGGATCTAAAGATTTTCAGGATTTAATTTCTGACGGCGTGCCTCTGTGGCAAAAAGTAGCAACAGAAGTCAATGACAAGTGGAATAAAAATGGAAATTGTATGCTTGTAGTCGGGGCTACCTATCCTAACGAAATGAAAAAAATCAGAGAAATTTGTCCAAATCTGACTTTTTTAGTGCCTGGAGTCGGGGCTCAAGGTGGTTCAGTAAAAGACGTGATGAGTTCAGGTAAAGATAGAGACGGTCTTGGGCTAATTATTAACTCATCAAGAGGAATAATATTTGCTGCTGACCCAAAAATCGAAGCAAAAAGACTTAGTGAAGAGATTTGGAGTCTTGTATAAATGGAACTAAATAATCAAAACCGCAGGGATTGCATCAGAATCATTGGGTGCGCACACCAATTATCTGAAACCTGCGGTTGGCCATCCCGTAAACTCTTGTTAGGGAGGAAGTATGGTTGGCCAGTCTCCTTACTTCGGGTCATATAATTTTAATGCATATTTATTTTTAAATAAAGCCTGACCTATATACTCTAGATGCTTAGGGGATAGCTTAGGGCTGTGTCGCACAATATATCTTTTGCCCATAGCACCTAGGATAAGGAAGCTTATTAACTCATTTATATGAAATTTGTAAAACAACTACTCGCCCATAACTAATGCGTGGGTGCTACGTAGCAAAAGATATCGTAGATTGTGCAACATAAAAATATCGCACAATCTACTCCCAACTCAAGGTCAAATCTATCTCAAAAAAACTATTCCCCAATAGGGAAGTCCCCCTGCCCCATAAACCTTGATAGGTAAATTAGGTGACCCAGCCTCGAACCAAAGTATCTAACCAATTATAAAAAGCTTTTATTGCTGTCCAGATAGGACCGATGACTTTTTGAGCTTGAGGAGTCTTTAGGTATTCAATGACATCAAAGTGGAGGAAATATTTAAGCAAAACTAGGGCAACAATAATCAGGACTATCTTTAGGATAAAGCCTTCATTTCTTTTCATATTTAAATTATCTTACAAACTTGGAAAATATGCCAGAGGATCAAGATAAGCCCTTAGGTCTGCAAGTGGAATTATTGCCTCTTTACAGCCGCGACTATTTACATATTTCTCTACTCGAACACCTTGTGTGGCATAAACTGTGATGTGAAGATGAGGGCCAGTCGAATATCCGGTGTTACCACTGTAGCCAACTATCTCTCCAGTGCTTAATCTTTGGCCTTGGCTCACACTTATAACAGATAAGTGACCATATATAGTAGATAAACCATTATCATGACGAACCAAAACCCATTTACCAAAAGAGTAGCAACCCGGATAAGCATCAGTATTGCCTGTCCCAGAGACAGTACCGTCTAATACGTTTTTGACTGGAGTACCAACTGTAGCTCGAAAATCCACTCCATTATGTGTTCCTGAAGTATAAAGTCTCTCGGCACCGACTGTTTTACCAAATTTCTGGGTAACAAAAACTGTGTCCAGCGGCCAGGATAATATACCATGTTGAGGGCCCGGAAAACTCTTTGGGTCGATAAGATAATTTAACTGTGACTCATAATCATAAACTTCTGCCTCAAATTGTGCCTTCAGCTGTTCTTTCGTCTTAACTAGATCCTTAAAAGTCTGCTCTTTATTCTTTGTTTCAGTTAAAAGGTCAGATTTTTCTTTTTTATTGACTTCAACCACCAGCTTTTTACCTGTGAGGTCCTGCTTTAGCCCCTGTAATTCTTTTTTCTGAATTTTAAGATTATCTTCTAGGATAGAAAGTTCCCCTGTTCTAACTCGAATGAGATCACGGACTTGCTTTATATTATCAATATCACCCCAAACCTCACCAATATTTTTTTTAGAGAGAATGGTCATCACCAGCCCCTGGTCTTCTTGAAAGCTGGTATTTCTGATCGCTGCAGTTATCGCAGCTTTATTGTCACTAATCCTCTCATCAATATCATCGATACTCAAAGACGCCTTGGTTATTTTGGCCTGAGTTAAATTTATGTCAGTACTAATCTTCTTTCGAGTTAAATCAAGAGTTTTAATTGTGTTTTGGAGGGTCCTTGCCTGCCCTTGAGTATTGAGGATTTCGCCGTTATATTGATTTATTTCTTGCTCTAGCTGTTTTATCTGGTTGTTTCTCTCCTCGATTTTGGCCTTTAAAGTATCGCTAGTGGTGGCTTCTTGCGCAAAAGCAGTATTGCCAACTATTAGGACTGACAATACTACAAAACTAAATCTTTTAATTCCATTATGATAATTTTGCAATTGCATTATTTATTCTCTTCAGACTATCATCTTTGCCCAAAAGATAAATAAGAGTAAAAGGGTCAATACTTTTTTCTCTGCCAGAAAGGGCAACTCGAAGGGGCCACAAAACCTTACCTCTACCATTTGCAGTGGCATAGTCGAACACGATATTTTTAATATCGTCTGCAGAATTAAACTCTGAGTGGGCTAATTTATCCAAAATCCAACTTAGATGCTTATTTAATTCAGTTTTGTCTTTTTCATCTTTTGGGAAGAGAAGTCCTGGTTCATAATTAGGTTCCTCAAAAAGATAATCAAACTCCCCTGCCCCGATTATTTCGTCAATCTCGCCCCAACTTGAAATTCGATCAAAAATAATTTCAGAGATTTTTTGCATAAAATTTTCATCCTGCAGTCTTGGACTATCAGAGAATTTGCTTTTACTTAGACGCTCCGAAATCTCTTCCCTTACCTTACTTTTAGGCAAAAGCTTCATGTGCTCTTTATTTAGCCAATTCAGTTTTTCCGGATTGAATACTCCCCCACCCTTTTGGACTTTTGTGAGATCGAACCTAGAAACTAGATCTGGAAGTGAAAAAATCTCATCTTCGCCGCCCGGATTCCAACCTATTAAAGCCATGAAATTTAGTATAGATTCAGGTAAATAACCCAAATCTCTATATTCTATAGCCGGAATGACCTGAGGATCTCGTTTTGAGAGCTTGCTTTTATCCTTGCCCAAAATAAGCGGTAAATGAGCATATAAAGGTCGTTTTGCTCCTATAGCCTCTTGAATAAGAATCTGTCTTGGAGTATTTGAAATATGTTCCTGGCCGCGAATAATGTGAGTTACGCCCATTTCATGATCATCCACCACGACAGTAAGATGGTAGAGTGGCTCCTCAATAGATCGCGCAATAACAAAATCCTTGAGGTCAGTTGTGTCAACCGCTATGTCGCCCAAGATGATGTCACTAAAAGTAATAGTTTTATTTGGGTTCTTAAAACGAATCACTTCAGATCTCTGCCCCTCTTCTGCTGGTTCTTCGTGTGAAATGTAGGCAAAACCATCCGCAATTAATTTTTCAATATATTTTTTGTACATTTCACCACGCTCTGATTGTCGATAAAAAGCATCATGCTCTAATGAGAGCCACTTAAAGAGCTCCAGAAACGAATCTTCATACTCTTTCTTTGATCTAGCTTTATCCGTATCCTCACTTCGCAGTATGTAAGTTCCTGCATTTTGCCTGGCAAAGAGATAATTATAAAGGGCTGTTCTAACTCCTCCTAAATGAAACTGGCCTGTGGGCGATGGTGCAAATCTTGTGACTATTTTATTCATCCAATTTATTTTTCATGCTCCAGAGCAATAGCAATAATTTCCTCTGCAATTAACTTCGCAGCATCTTTCTTACCAAAAGCGAGTGCTGCCTGTTTCATTCTTTCTTTCTCACTTTCATTCGAAAGAATCCTGTCTATTTCAGAAAGAAGAACACCCGGAGCGAGATTTCTCTCTTCAATTACAATCGCTGCACCTGTTCTGGCGTATTCATAGGCATTGCTTCTCTGATCATGTGATGTCTCTTCTGGAATCGGCACAATTATTGAAGGTCTGCCCCAAAGTGCGATCTCAAAAATTGTTGACCCGCCCCTGGATATTATGAGGTCAGAAACTCCCGCGGCCCGTCTTAAATTCACGATATTTAAGTAAGGGTAGGGTTTGTAACGATTTTTATTTGGGTCGGTGTCGGGGATAACAACATTTCTAGTTTTTTCAACCACATCGATATTGCTCTCCCCAACCTGATGTACGACTTGGTATTTCTTTATTAATTCTGGCAAAGTGTTTAGTATAACTTCATTAATAAACCTAGAACCTTGCGAGCCGCCTATTACAAAGATTGTCTTTATCTCTGGTCTGAATTCAAAATACTCGTGTGAACCTGTGCTCAGTGCCTCTTGAACTTCCTTTCTAATTGGACAACCGGTGTAAGCGGTTTTATGCTTATCAAAGTATTCAATGCTTTCCGGATAGGAAATAGCAATTCTTTTAGCAAACTTTCCGGCCCACTTGTTTACTTTTCCGGGTATGGTATCTGACTCGTGAATTACAACTGGGATTCTAAGTAGCCGTGCAGCAAAAAGAGCTGGGAAGCTAACGTAAGCTCCTTTACCAAAAACCACATCAGGGTAAATGACAAAAAGTCTCCAGATGGCAGTCATCACTCCTAAAAAAGTCGAGAGTACGCCCATTAAGTTTAAAACAATATTTGATGCGCTTCTTTGGAGTCTAATTTTGCCAGCGCTTATTTTCTCGAAGGAAATATTATTTTCGAATAACAAATTCTCATCGTACATGCTGGTAGACATATAAAAAAGCTCCGGCTGCAGCAGACGGTTGTTCTTGCTTATTTCGTTTATCTCTTCTGCAATAGCGATGATAGGATAAAAGTGTCCTCCTGTTCCGCCACCAGTAAATAGTATTCTCATTATTTATTTTTCCTGCTTTTGGAAATATTCATGACTATACCCACCTCACCTAGGGTCATAAACAAAGCCGTGCCGCCCTGGCTTACAAATGGCAAGGTTATGCCGGATAATGGCAAAACCCCCACCATGGCTCCAATATTTACAAAAGCCTGCGACACAATCATTATAACAATTCCTAAAGTCAGGAGTCTACCAAAATTATCTGGTACCTTATCGGCAATTTTAAGCCCGCGAAAGCTAAAAAAAATAAAGAGAAGAATAAGTGCAACTGTACCTACAAATCCAAATTCCTCACCTTCAACCGCAAAAATGGAATCCCCTATCGGCTCCGGCAAAACATTAAATTTCTGAATACTTTGACCAAATCCCCGTCCAAACATTCCTCCACTACCGATAGCAATTAGGGATTGCTGGATTTGATATCCACTACCGAGAGCGTTTTGGTCTGGATGAACGAAGGTGTCAATTCTACTCATAATATACGGCCTTGCCATGGCAAGTATCCAAATTCCTAAAACTGCCACAATCACTGAAATAAAAATGTACCGCCACTTCCCTCCCCCTGTTATAAAAATAGCTAGACCAGAAAAAACAGTGATCAAAAAAGTATCTGTATCAGGTTGCTTCAAGAGTATTGCGCCAACTACTGCGGTTAATATAAGAAAGGGTAAAAACCCATAACGAAATGTCCCAGCTCTATCTTTCATTTTTGCAATCCAGGCTGAGAAAAAAATCACATATGAAACCTTAAGTAGTTCCGAGGGCTGAAAAGATATCCCTAGTATATTGATCCAACGATGCGCGCCACCATGAGCAACTCCGATTTTCGGTGCAAAGACCAACAGTGTCACAAATATTGAACCGCCCAAAATAAGAAATGCATACTTTCTATATATTTTATAATCCAAATGAGATGTAAATATGCAAAAAATAGATCCCAAAAAAAGTCCAAAAAAAGTCTGGTTAAATGCTACATTGGAATACTTAACAGCTTGCTTGGATAAAAGCCCCAAGGAAGCAGAGGCAAAGATAAGATAACCTGCGACAGTCAGAATGCAAACCGAAATTAAAAATGGTAAATCAATTCTGGTTTTCTTCATTAGATTAACTGACTAATGCAAAAATTACCCCTGTTACAGCAAACATCACGCTAATTATCCAATACCGCATCACAACTTTTTCTCTCGGCCAGCCTAAAGCTTCAAAATGATGATGCAGTGGCGCAACTCTAAAGACTCTGCGCCCACCGAAATATTTGTAACTAGTTGTCTGAAGGATAACGGACAGTGAAGTAGCCACGAGTGGTATAGCAATTATCGGCAAAACTAAAACAGAATTGGTTAAAAAAGCTATTACAGATAGTGTGATGGTTAATCCCATGATTCCTGTTTCACCCATATAAAATCTCGCGGGAGGGATATTGAACCATAAAAATGCCAATATCCCTCCAACGATAACGGCACAAAGAGCGGCAATATCAAATTGATTGTGGACAAAAGCAATAACCGCATACGCACTAAAGATCACACCCAAAACACCGCCAGATAGTCCATCCATTCCATCAATCACACTTGAAGAAAAAACTCCTAACATCACCAAGATAAAAAAAGGTATGAACCAGAAGCCAAGATCAAGTTCACCGTCGAACGGAATATGAATTGATGTAGCTTGGAGTTTATCGTAAAACCAGTAACCAATAGCAAGGCCGATGATGAGGACACAGAGCACTTTTATTTTTCTGTATACTAGAGGATCCCTAGCATAGCCACCCTTCCCAAAGATCTGAATGAAGTCATCTAAAAGGCCTATTACGCTGGCTAAAATCAATGTCCCTAAGGGTACAAACGTCTGGCTTCGGCTAAAAAAATTGAGTTTGAGAGTAAGCTCATTAGGAAGAATAAGGGAAAGTATGTAAATGACAAAAACAGTGATTAAAACTGAGACCCAAATTATTACGCCGCCGATGCGAGGGGTAGAAATCTCTGAAGCGGTGTTGTGAATATTTTCAAAGTGGGTATTGGTTATGTCCCCGGCTTCAGTGCGCGGAGTCTTCTTCCACATTTTATATTTATAAAAAAGATCAGAGAAAAAAGGAGTAATTGCAATACCAAATAGAAATGTCAAAACAGACGGAACAATCACTTTTATCACATCGAAGTTCATAAGTAATTTCGTTGAACCGAGTCATTTTTAGAGCATCCGCAGGCCTCTAGCATGGTTTTGTCAAAGTCCAAGGCAATGCTTTGGCTCATTGACATATTGCGACCGAGGACTAGAGTGAGCCTTTCGCTGGAAAGGCAAACGTCTCTAAATATGACTCGGTGAGAAAGAAATTTCATCTCATTTTTCTATAAAAACATTGTACCACAAAGCAAGCATGAGGAGCGTATATATTTTCCTGGAATTATCCTCTTTTTTTGAGACATGGTTGTCGATTAATTTCTGAATATAGTTAACATTTAAATTTTCTTTTATGTATGTATTCTCTAAGATCGTGTTATACACCTGTGTACTATCTTGATTAAGCCATGATCTTATTGGTGTCGGAAATCCAAGTTTTTTTCGATTCCTGGTTGATTCGGGAATAATATTCCTAAATGCCTCTCGAAATATGTATTTTGTCACTTCCCTCTCCCATTTGAACTTATCCGGCAAAATTGCTGCTATTTTAGCCACTTCTTTGTCTAAAAAAGGCACTCGAAGTTCTAGAGAATGAGCCATGGTCATCTTATCTGCTTTGGCCAAAATATCGCCGACCAACCAGGTATTTATATCTGCATATTGCATCTTTGTGGAATCAGATAATTCTTCTGTTGGCTTATACAATGATTTTAACGACATAAATTTCTGTCCTTGCCCCTTCCACATTTTTTCAATTTCTGATCTATCAAATATAGATTGATTAAAATATTTCTGGCCAAAATACCAGTCTTCCAATTTCAGGTGAACTCTTTTTAGGTAGTTTTTCCCAGTAAATTCAAAAGGCAAGGATAAAACAAGTTTGGTTAAGAACTTTGGTAGCCAAGCAAGCTTGCCGCTCGAATATGGGGCAAGATAAATATTGTATCCACCAAATAACTCATCAGAACCTTCGCCCGAAAGGACAACTTTTACGTGCTTTTTGGCCTCACGCGCTAGAAAATAAATTCCGATTGCTGAGGGATCTGCAACTGGTTCGTCGAAGTGGTAGACGGCATCTTCCAGAGCTGCAAAATACTCGTCTTTAGTAACTGTTATTTCTTTGTGATCTGTCTCTAGAAAATCAGATGTCTCTTTTGACTCTCTGCCTTCAGTTAAGGAATCGAAACCGACAGTAAATGTCTTCACCTTCTTATCGCCGCGAACCTTCTGCATTAATGTCGTGATAACACTGGAATCGACTCCGCCCGAAAGGAAAGCCCCGACCGGAACGTCCGCGATCATGTGATGTGCCACGGAGTCTTCTACTCTGCTGTATATTTCTTCTGTTGTTTTTTCTCTATCTAAATTATTTTCTGGATCAAATTTGAACTCCCAATATTTTTTTATTTCTGTTTTATTGGTAACCAGATCAATTTTTATAAAATGTGCGGGTGGTAATTTATAAACACCTTTCCAGAAAGTCTCGGTGAGTGGATTGTATTGAAATGAGAGATAATTATAAATCGCTGAATCATTTATCTCTGACTTAAACCCTGGAATAGTTAGAAAACTTTTTATTTCGGATGAAAAAGCCGTTATTCTCTCCCCCTCTGTAAGGTAATAAAGTGGTTTTATGCCGAAAAAATCTCTAGCTAGAAAAATCTCTTTTTTCTCTGTATCGTAGATACAAAAAGTAAACATACCGCGTAGTTTTGGCAACATTTTTTCTCCATACTCCTCATATAAATGCAAAATAGTTTCTGTGTCAGAGTTAGTCTTAAACTCGTAGCCCTTTTTTACCAGCTCAAGTCGTAAATCTTGATAATTATAGATTTCGCCATTAAAAAAAATGAGGAGTTTTTCGTCGTGAGAAGTTATAGGCTGCCTACCAGTTTTGAGGTCAATAATCGCGAGTCTCCTCATGCCTAGACCCACGTGTTTGTCGACAAAATAGCCATCATCATCTGGCCCCCGGTAAGTTATTACCTTGACCATATTGCCTATAATCTTGTCCTTTTTGGCCAGTTTTGGGTCAATTATGCCCGCTATACCACACATTGCTTGAGTATAGCTAAATAGCCAAAATATGTCCAAAAATATGGCTAATTTATCACTTAGATCGTGGTATCGAACCAAATCTTCTTAAGAGCCTCCTGACTAGCCTTGAGACCAAGATTGTATGTGTATAATAGCCGTTCTTTGTCTGTCGTCCGTGATAAGACTGGTATTTCCTCACCTGGTTTTACTAGCACAAAATTTGGGTCTGATTTAATTATTTGAAGGTCCTGTTGTAGTTTATCTTCAGCATGAGCATACAATTCATACAATTTATTGTCATCAAACATCCATTTCATAAATTTTCCTTCAATGATATTTTTTATTCTGTATCGTAACTTTCTGTCTACTTGTCCGTTCATTACAACAATTATTTTTTGATTCGGATGCTTTTTTCTCAAAAATTCTGCTCCGATAATGTCGATTATCGCTGCATCAATAAGTTTTTTGTTATCAATGACTGAAACTTCATGAACATAAGGAAAAACATTTAATCCCGCCCTTAGAACCTCAAAGATATCTGGACGGCGCGCATCAATATATTCAATACTGTGTGAATCAAGGTTAAAAAGTTTTACATTGATTGGTATATTCTGAGAAAGAATTTTTTCAACTTTAAGTATTTTTTTATTCCTTACGACATCTATAAGATAGTCGATATTCACTGCATCATGCAGCCTATGGTCAGGAACATGTCTAATAAATTTACTTTGAAAACGCTGCCACACCCCGATAGCAAAATCCTTTTTCGAAATAAAGCTATTATTTAAGTTTTCCCAATAAATAGAGGCACCAAATTCAGTCTGCCTCGCAATAAAATATGCCGCTGTCATCACGCCGGCAGATGCGCAGTAAATAGCTTCGACTCTTTCATAGATGTTATTTTTTTCAAAAGCAGCAGCTACACCGGCCCCGAACACTCCTCTCATTGTGCCACCTGCAAAATATATAACTACCTTATTCATTCGAGTTAAAAACTGTTTTCAAGCAAACTACCTTTCGGATTCGTATCCTCCAATAACCCCTCTTGGAGAAAAAACAATTTGCCATAGTTGAACATCTCTAGCTCTCCATGCCCCAGCACATGATAGTAAGTAATACCTGAACATCCTATAAAATCTATCACCGTATTTATCTTTTAGTTTGGGCCAGGCTTTATCGAAATTTTTCCACCAGGCCATTGTAGTTTGATCATAATACTGACCAAAGTTATGCCAATCCTCCATAACAAATTTACCCTCTGTGCCAATCGCAATCTGCCTCGGACCCGGAACCATTCCATTTGGAAATATATACTTATCTAGCCAAGGCTCGCCGATCTTTACTGAGATGTAATTTCCAATTGTGTGCAGCAGGAATAATCCATCTTCTTTAATATTTTTTCTAACAATTTGAAATATTTTATTATAATTTTTGTATCCAACGTGTTCGATCATGCCACAAATAAGAATTTTGTCATAGTGACCTGAAATATCTCGATAGTCCATTTTGATAATCTCTACTGGTAATCCTTTTGTAAATTCTTTTGCATATTTTATTTGTTCGTCAGAAATACTTATTCCTGTGACATGACAACCATAATGTTGAGAGGCATATTTTGCAAATCCTCCCCAGCCACAACCAATATCCAGAACCCTATCTGTCTTCTTTAGTTTCAGTTTCCGGCAGATCAAGTCGAGCTTTTGTTCTTGGGCCTTGTTCAGATCGTCCGTATTTTTAAAATATCCACAGGTATACTGATTATATGGGTCAAGGAAAGACATATACAAATCATTACCTAGGTCGTAGTGCTCGTCTATAACCTCTCTTGATCTTCTTTTGTTTTGTAAATTAAAAATCCTGCCTTTTAGTAAATGAAATAACGTCGACAAGTTTTTATCTACAGCATCTTTGTCGCTAAACCTTAGTATTCTATAAATAAATTCGTCCAATCTTTCACACTCCCACCACTTATCCATATATGCTTCTCCCAGGCCCAAACTCCCTTTTGTTAGTACTCGATCCCAAAGTCTTTCATCAAATACCTGTATATCGTAATCTCTATCACCATTTATCCTAATATCCGCACGATCTAAGATTTTCTTTATGATGTCTTTCGATTTCATCTTATTCCCTAATATAATTCAGACTTGCATTTACAAGCGCACTCACATCACTGAACCTGCCTTCCTGAGTCGAGCCCAAAACAACCACAACTATCGGCCGGCCGATGGACGAGTCAAAAGCTACAGCTAGATTTCCTCCAGCCATCGAGGTGTATCCTGTCTTTGAGGCAAGTAAACCAGGGATCTCCACTACATCTGAGTTGGTATTTTTAACAGTGTGAGATTTATTACCAGAATTGATTGTGAGAGTCGGATATTTTGTTGCTTCCACTAAATCAGGATTATTCTTCAAAATATAACCAAGGAGTTTCGCCACATCTTGAGCAGAACCATACCCGCCACTAACACTACCCTCATCTAACCCGTCCTCGTTTACAAAATATGTTTGCTTTAAACCAATTTTTTTTGCCAAAATATTCATTCTAGTCACAAACTCCTTTCTACCTAAATTGTAATCATTGGACTTGAGATCCAAGGCTCCAATAACGGAAGCTACAGATCTGGCCCCATCATTGGACGAGACGACCAAGGAAAAGTCTAGAAGGTCTTTTAATTTCCATGACTCATCAACCAAAAGTCCATTATCCCCATCCTCTTGCATAAATTCTTTTTTTATCGTGATTCTAGAATCTTTTTTAGCCAAGTCCATTGCAGTTAAGGCCATCATTAGTTTGGTGATGGAAGCTAGGGGCAATTGAGCTTGTTCATTTTTTTTATAAAGTACCTCGTTGGTACTTAGGTCAAATACATATGCCGCCTTGGCTATAACATTTACATCATCAAATACATGCGAAACTGTTTCGCGCGTTTGCGCTACCTCGTTTCTTTTCGGTTCATGTAGGACACCATAAATAAGAAAGGCCATCCCCACTACTCCCAAAACCAAAAAAGCATTAAAGGCCAGTAAACCAGTGCCGATTCCTGCATGCGCAGGCATGTTTTCTTCACTCTCCATGATTTTCTGTTTCTTGGCCGACGTTTTCAGTCGGCCCCCCGACCTCTTCGGGCGTCGGGGCTATTAGTTGTTTCTTCATATCACCATACTCTGGTAAATCAGAAACCTTACTCAACCCCAGAAATCTTAATGTATCACCAGTAATATTATAGACTACCACACGCTCGTCATCTTTACTTGTCTTTCTTTCCACAAGCCCTCGCAAAAGTAGATTTCGCAAGGCATATTGTGAATTCACTCCTCTTATATATTCAATCTCTTTCTTACTAACTGGCCCTTTGTAGGCAATTATGGATAGAGTCTCAATTCCTGCTCGTCCCAAATCCCTTTCCCTCTCATCTTTTATAATTTTTTCAACCAAACTCGAAAGTTCTGGGGCTGTAACCAAGCTGACCTCATCCTCATGTGTTACCAACCTTAATCCCCTCTCCGCTAAGTTAGTCTTTAATTCATCTAAAGCTTTTTCAAGCTCTTTCTTCGAAACTTCCAAAGTCTTTGATAAAAAATTAATAGAAACTGGCTCTCCAAGATAAAAAAGTGCCGCCTCAATTTTTCGAGAAAGATCTTGTGTCATCTAATTGAAATTTTTGTTGAATCGTATTTCGAAGAGAGCCTTGGGAGCGCGACGGCGCGAGCACGAGGAAAATTTTAGCAAAAATTTATCCGTGCTCTCAGAGAAATATGATGAAAAATAAAATTTCATTCTAATTATAAGTTGGTACACCGACACTCTGCGTCTCCATTTCTATATCGTGAAAATGTTCATCTTGCTTAACTTGTATAATACCCTGTTTTACTAGCTCGAGCATAGCGAGGAAACTCACAATCACGTTCACTTTTTCACTCTTGCCCATACCAGAAAAGTCCTTGAAGCTCATTTTCATACTAGAGGTAATACGCGTGGTGAGGTCATCAATCATCTCCTCAAGCGAAATAACTTTTTGGACAACTGTTTTTGGTAATAGTTCTTTTTTAGGAATATTTAGTAAAACTGACCTAATTGTTTCTTCTATTCTTGCAACTGAAATATTTTTATCTGGGGTAAAGACGACAATTTGGTCTTTGCTAGGCTGTCGCAAATACTCAACCTGAATACCAAATCTTTCGCGTAAATGTTTACTTAACTCCTTATATTTCTGATATTCTTTAAGCCTTGCCTCTAAATCCTCGATACTATGTTGTTCCTCCTCAGTAAGAGTTAGCGATGGTAAAAGAGATTTGGACTTTATTAGTACAAGTGTAGAAGCAATAAGTACAAAATGAGCAGAGTCGGCAATAGGAAAATCTGAGAGTGACTTCACATAAGCAATGTAGTCATCGGCTACCTGGGCAAGAGAAATGTCATTTATAAAAAGTTTTCTTTTCTCGATGAGGGATAGGAGGGTCTCTAACGGTCCCTCAAAGACGTGTGTTTTTACATTATAAGAGCTTTCCATTTCCTTAATTTTATCAAAAAAGCCTTAATTTGAAAGAATTCTTGATAATTGACTTGAACAAATTTTTATGATTAAATAACGAAAGGAGGTACCAATGAGGCTGACCGAATACCAGATGAGAGCAATGCTTCTGAGTACCAAGAACGTTTTCTTCTACGGCAGAAGCCTTCTTTGGGTGAGACGACTCAAGAACGACAAGAAGGCCCCTCAGAAGCATTTGCCGAGCGACAAGTACGAGGCTTACCCTTTCCTGGGTGACTTGGTCCAGGTCCAAAACCCCCTTTTTCTGGAGAGCAAAAACATTTGGAAAAAGGGTTGGCACCACATTGACGTGGCCTTACGGGAGATCCTGGGCATCCCATTGGGAACACGGCTGGACCACAAGACCAAGCTGGCGTTTGACCAGGCAAAGGTAAACTTCAGAAAAGGGGTTCCACCGGAGAATGCTTGGCCAGACTGGTACAAGAAATAATTGAGACCGCATGTGATAGCCTCCACATGCGGTCTTTCGTTTTGCGCCAATCGCAATGAGTAATGTATTTTTAAAAGCCTTTCGCAGGAGCTTAGAAAATAACAGCAAATGAGAAAGCTGAAGGCACTGTTTGAGCGACCTGCCTGCGCAGGCAGGAGCGAGTTTGCCGAGAAGCTAAGTCTCATTTGCGCATTATTTTCTTGAGCGACGAGAAGTTCGCTAGGCCAGCAGGCCTAGATAGATTGCTTTTAAAAATACATTGCGAAATATTTTACGGATTCAATCTCTTAACATCACGAGGTAGGTATGTAGCTTCTCTCACGTTTGGTAAATCCAAGATTTTCATAATAAACCTTCCTGGTCCGATACCTGCACCACCGTGTGGAGGACATCCATAACTGAAGAAATTGATAAAATCCTTGTGGGCTTCACGGGACATTCCCTTCTCTTCTAATTGCTTAACTAAAATATCCGGCCTATGTTCGCGCTGGGCCAAGGTGGTGACTTCAAGCCCACGATACAGTAGATCAGCACGTCGTGAGTGGTCACTTCCCTCCTTAAGCCTCATGTGATAAAACGCACTTTTGGATTTGTGATACTCGGTAATAAAAACAAACTCGTGATTATACTTTTCTTTCACATATTCACTAATTGCTCTTTCTTCCTCTGGTGAAAGATCATAATTTTCCCCACTAGGTATACCTTTTTCAGCAAGAATTTTTTTTGTCTCAACCATCGTAATTCTCGGGAAGGGTCTCTCTGGCACAGTTATGCCTATATCTGGAAATTTCTCTAGAACCGCCTTAAACCCCTCGACTATCATTCCCTCTTCCTCATCCATAACATCATTATGACTTTCAATGTACGAGATTTCAAAGTCCCAGCCGGTAAACTCCGTTAAATGACGAGTCGTAAATGATGGCTCAGCTCTGAAGACCGGCCCAACCATAAAAACTCTCTCGAAACCTGATGCCATACCCATTTGTTTGTAGAATTGGGGTGATTGGGGAAGATAAGCCTTGCGATCAAAGTAATTCACTGTAAAAACTTCAGCGCCAGACTCTGACTGAGTCTGTAAAAAATTAGGTGAATAAAGCTGAATAAAATTATTTTCATTCCAGTATTTCCTGAAGCCTTTTTCCAGCTCTGTCCAAACTTCAAATATTTTCGTCTTTTCTGGTTTACGTAGGTCAATCCAACGAAAATCGAATCTGGTGGGCGCTTCGGTTTCTTCATCTCCGCCCTTTATCACAACCGGAATCGGTAATTCTGGTGCTGCAACTGATAAAACCTCGATACTGGAAACATTCACTTCCGCACCACCGGGAGCCTGCTTCGATTCCTTGACTGTTCCGGTAATTCTAACAACTGATTCAAGCGACAAATTTCTTGCAACTTCAAAAGCCGGACTTGATGCCTCAATTACATTTTGAATCACACCCGATACATCTCGTGATACGATAAATATTATCTTACTTTGGACCCGAAGTGTTTGCACAAAACCAACCACAGAGATCTCTTCTCCAACGTGACTGCCAATTTCTTTATTATAAATTCGCTTGATCATATTTATTTTTTCGAAGAGTTTTTTAAACAAAAACGCCCCTCCGAATTCATTAATTTAATAAATTCGCAGGGGCGACTTTGTGTCTAATTGCTTCGCAACGACTAAGCGCGGTGCCACCCTGTTTACCCGAACATTATCATGTTTTAGGGTCTCTTTTATCTGCGACGTCGCAGTCCGAGGGTTCTATTTACCCGAGCCATCAGGCTTTAGGGCTTTCTTCCCTTACCTCACCGGTGTCATCCGGATCTTAGGTATCTCTATAATACAGGAACC
This sequence comes from uncultured Candidatus Saccharibacteria bacterium, assembly GCA_964576615.1. Taxonomy (GTDB): domain Bacteria; phylum Patescibacteriota; class Minisyncoccia; order Phycocordibacterales; family DATDWN01; genus C7867-006. Next base: position 48,790 of record CAZNUU010000001.1, on the reverse strand, counting down.
CAACACTTAGTACAACTTAACCCCAACTGCATCTCTCACATCCTCCATTTTCTTTTCAGCTTTAACTTTCGCTCGCTTGCCACCCTCACGTAAGACATCTAGTACAAAATCTGGATCTGCAGCCAATTGTTCTCTTTTTTCCCTCATTGGTCCGATAAATTTTTTCAAATCTTCAATAAGTGATTCTTTTAGAACTTTATACTTGCCATTATTTTCTTCGTACAAGGATGAGAGTTCCTCTTCTGATTTCAAAAGTCTATGTATTGCGTAAACATTCTCGGGTCTATCACCACTCGAGTCCGTGACAATAGACATCACAGCTTTTTCTATTTCATCATCTGTCGCAAAAAGCGGAATGGTGTTGCCATAGCTCTTGGACATTTTTCTGCCATCTGTTCCTGGCACAACTGCTACTTCTGGCATTATCTTTGCATCGGGTAATTTGAAAACTTCCTTTTTGAAAACGTTATTGAACTTCTGAGCAGTGTCCCTCGTGTACTCAATATGTTGTTTTTGGTCCTGCCCAACTGGTACTACATCAATATCGTAAAGTAAAATATCTGCCGCCATTAACATTGGGTAATTAAAAAGTCCGACGGTTGCCTCCCGATTGTTGGCCACGGCGTCCTTGTAAGCATGAGCTCTTTCCAAAAAGGACATACTGGTGATAGTGTCAAAGATCCAACAAAGTTCGGTGTGCTCGGAAACATCAGATTGTTTAAAAATTATTGATTTCTGGGGATCAAGACCGATCGCTAGATAATCCATCGCCACACCCAAAATATTATCCGACATTGTTTTTTTATCTTGAACGGAATTGAGGGCATGGTAATCCACAATCATATAGATAGCATTGTAATCGTTCTGCATGTCAACGAACTGCTTTAGTGCTCCAAAATAGTTTCCAATATGTAGTCGTCCCGAAGGCTGAACTCCCGAAAGTAGTGATTTCTTCATAGATCTATACTATCAAATTAGCTATTTTTACAAAAACCCACCACTTTGTAGATCCCAAAGTTTCTTATAGAGACCAGATTCCTTACTTGTAAGCTCATCGTGTGTACCTTCCTCGACGATCTGACCTTCCCTCATTGAAATAATTCTGTCCATCTTTTTTATAGTTGATAATCTGTGCGCTATAACTATGGTAGTACAATTTTTCATAAGATTCTCCAATGCATCCTGAATCAAATGCTCAGAATACGAATCCAAACTAGATGTAGCTTCATCAAATATTAGTATGGGTGCGTGTTTTAATATTGCTCTTGCAATTGCCACTCTTTGACGCTCACCTCCTGATAACTTTATTCCTCTTTCCCCCACATATGTCTGGTAACCTAAGGGGAGTTTATCGATAAATTCATCACAATGGGCTAATTTTGCAGCTGCAATAACATCTTGGTCGGTGGCGTGTCGCCTACCGTATCGGATATTATCCATTAACGTCCTGTGAAATAACACCGGATCCTGTGGCACAAAACTAATACTTTCACGCAAACTACTTTGAGTAATATCTTTAATATTTTGGCCATCAATCTTTACCGCACCTTTGCCTACATCATAAACTCGCATAATTAGCCTGACGAGAGTAGTCTTGCCTGAACCACTTGGACCGACAATCGCCACTTTTTCTCCACCCTTAATTTTAAGATTAAAATCATTTATTATCTTGCTGTCTTTAGAAAAACCAAAAGTGACATTATCGAATTCTATTTGGCCACTTTCTATTTTAATAGGTTTGGCTCCTGGTAAATCCCTAATTTCATGCGGCGTATCTAGGATTTCAACCATTTCCTTAGATTCGGCTATGTTTTGGTATAAATTTCTAACAATTTTACCCAAACCCCAGAGCTGACCCGACAATGAAATAATATACGTCTGGACCAAGACAAAGGTACCAACTGTTATGAGACCTTGTGACCAAAATTTAATTGCGTAATAAAAGATAAAAAACTCTACTAGGATGAGTAAGAACATTTGAACTGCATCAGTTATATCACCAAGTTTCCATGAATATAATGTCTTCTTGGTCTGATCATCTGTTACTTCTCTGAATCCGATCGATTCATATTCATGCCCAGTGAAGAAAGAGACTGACGAATTATTAGTAATGACATCTGCAAGATAACCAGTAGTTACCGAATCAGCCTCAGAGGAAATTAAATCATATTTCATCTTCCAACGAGAAAACGACACGCTAAAAACTCCAAATGCTACTATCCAGATTGCCAATACCCCAGAGAGTAGTGGTGCAAACCTATAGACTGCAATCATTGAACCAATGATTGTTACAAACAATGGAAGTAAACTAAAAGTTATGTTGTCGGTTATCGCTTCAAACGCTCTACTGAAACGATTCAATCTTTGGACTAGACTACCGCCAAATGTATTTGCAAAAAAACTATAAGAGTGGCTCGTTAGATAATCAAAAGAAGTTTGTTTGATAAGAGCCATAACCCTAGCTTGCATATTTTGATAAATATTTATTGCAATTCTCCAGGAAAGCCAGTTGGTAAGTCGCAGAATGAGAACAATTTCTATTATTCTCATCAAACTCTTCACTGCTTCTGTTTTGTCTGGATGACTTCCGAGAATATCAAAAAAACTTTTATAAAATATAGGTACTATAACAGTGGCAACTTGAGCAAGTAGAAAGAAGATAAAAGCAACGAGAAACCAAGGCTTATACCTTCCAGTGCTCTGCCAAAATTTTTCAATTATTTGTCCAACTGAAACATTTGTATGTTTCTCCCTAATAGTTTCCATAAGATTTAAATTTTAACATAAATCCTCATAAAGAAAGGGCTCGCTTTCGCGAGCCCTCATAATCACCGGACCTTGCCGGTTTGCTGATACTTTTCCCAAATTGGGAACCAGTCTTCCCGGAAAACTCCGAGTTCGATTCGATCCCAATATTGTCCTCTCTTGAAGATATCCTTTGGCCGAGTGCCCTCCACCTTGTAACCGCAGCGCAGACTGTACCTCACGCTACGATCGTTGAACCCAATCACGTCCGAGCGAATCCGGAAGAGATTCAAGGTATCAAAGGCGTATTGCAGGAGAACGAGCTTGGCGTCGGTGCCATAACCCTGCCCCCAACAATCCTTTTCCCCGATCATCGCCCCAGTCGTGCCTGTGCGGCTGACCCAGTTTATGTTGTGAATCCCCATCGTTCCAATGGCTTTGCCCTCCTTGGTCTCGATCACCAGAGTCACCTTGCTCTCATCCTTGCCCAGTTTGTCGAACCAGTCTTCTTCCATCTTCTCCGTCCACGGAAAGGTCCCGAGAACAAAGTCCCGCACTTCTGGGTCATTGACCCAGCGGAGTAGTGTAGGGATATCTGCACGACTCACGGGACGTAGGTTTGTTTTCCTGCCCGAGAGAAACACAACTTTTTCAGCCATAACTCCTCCTAAAGTTTGCCCCGCGCCATTTTGGCGCGGGGCGGACATTCACACTGGATCAACAAACTGCCTATTCCAGAGAGCCTCGAACTGCGGGCAACTCAGTAAGAGTTCCTGAACAGTTCCAGACCCAACGATCCTCCCCTTCTCGAACATGCAAACACGATCGAAAAGCGGGAGAAGTTGAAGTCTGTGCACCGTTGAGATTACGGTTTTGTTTCGGAACGCTACGAGAATGTTCCGGTAAACTGTAATCTCAGTTACCACATCGAGACTTGAGGTCGGCTCATCGAGAAGGACAATGTCCTTGCCGTGACAAGCCAGGAGTCCTCTCGAGAGAGCCAGACGTTGAACCTGACCACCTGAGAGATTGACCCCCTTTTCTTTTACAGATGAGTCGAACCCTTTTGGTAAACTATCGACCACATCCGTAAAGCAAGCCATGTCTGTGTAGTGTCGAACCAACCTCTCGTCGTACTCGGCGCCGAGCGTGATGTTCTCTCGTATAGTCGTAGCCAGAATCTCAGGATCCTGTGGCACAAGCGAAATTGCTCTGCTTATACCTTCGAACCCATGTGGAATTTCCACGCTATCAACAGAGAGTGTAAGACTCTGCGGATGATAGAGATCTCTCATTAGCATGAGAAATGTCGTCTTGCTACTACCGCTGCCACCGACGATGGCAATGTGTTCCCCATGCTGGATCCGTGTTGAAACATCATCCAGATGTGGATCACCCTCACCTCCTCCGTAGGAGAAGTTGAGGTTTCGGATCGAGAGTTCACTCCACACTTTTGGCAATACGTGGTTTGCGAACGTAGAAGGCTGAAACTCTTTCGAGAGTTCTTCAGCATTCATGACACGATACTTTCTTCTGATCGTCCCACCATAAAGTGAGGTGAACTGATAGAACAGTTCCCCAACTTTGTTGAGATAATTCAAGAGAAGATAGACGTTCCCGACCAGAACACCGGCAGAAGTACCGAGATGCTGGTAGAGATAAAACCCGAGAACGAAGACCACCATGAGATTTGCGCAGACACTGGTCCAGAACCACTTCCATTCGTTCAAGATTGCATTTCGCTTGAACAGATCGAACGGTTCATCAACCTTTCTCATGATTGTTTCAAAAACAAGTTTTTCTACGCGCAAGATTATCACAGTCGAAATATTACTGACCGTGTCAAAAATGCGTTCAGAAATCTTGTTGTCGAAACGATTGAGCTGCCTGTATTGTGGACCAAGCGTTGCATCAAAAGCCACCGTAACCCAAGCCCCAAGTGCCATCATCACTGCGACAATGACAACCGAGATCGGGCTAAAGTAGACAATCATGCTAAGCGAGCCGACAAGGAGAACAAGAGGCTTGATTATCTCAAACGAATCGCCTGAGAAATCAAAGAGTGCACCAGTACCTTTGTTCATCTTGTCGATGGTGTCCCCAGAGTGATGCTCAGTGTGCCACTCAAGTGGCAAGTTCATCACCCCTTCCAGAAGATACTGCCAATAGTTTCTTCTAGACCTGAAGGCGTTCAGCTGCTCGATTACTCGAGCTGGGCCATGAAACCCCCAGGACAGGACTGTTCTTACGATGAGAAGTGAGAGCAGGAAAAGAAGTTTTGATAAATTCTCCCTCCTTACACCCTCACGCGTCACAACGTTCATGATATTGGCCATAACTACTGGCGACCAGAACGTGTTTACACACTCGCTCGCGATGAGCATGAGTATGTACAGAATTACATTCCTGCGATTGCCCCGTGAGTACTTCCACGTCTTACCGAAAAGGTAAGAGAGTGGATTTTTCTTTTCTCTCTCCAAGAGCGCCTCCTATTCTGAATTTGTGAATGTGAAAGAACACAAAAGAACTAAAAATGCCGCGATTCACGCGGCATTTTAAGCGTTCAAATATGTCACTTATTCAAACAATTAAAACACTGCGCGATCTTTCTCCTGCAAATGGAGAAGCAGTCTGATTTAGTGAGACAGCAAAAGTGCAAAGCCACTTTCGGCCGTTTCCATGAGTATTTAGATAATTAATCATGTTTTTCATGATTAATTTATAATACAGAAAAAGATAATAAAGTCAATATATGTCAAATTTGACTAACTTAAAATTGCGTATTATAGTATGAAAAGACAGCACCACCAAAACTTTGGAGGTTTGGATGACTGAATTTGAAAGAGTAGTTGGCCCACATGGCATTCCCATATTTTATGAGCGGCTACCGTCGGTCATAAAGTGCACTGGGATTTCACTCACAGTCCTCGTCGGAGCAGCCGACGACACATCATGCGGAGAGCCAGGTCTCTACCACTGGTTCGAGCACGCACCATTCCGGGGAACAGTGAACTTCCCGAATGGGTACACTGACACAAAGGGTACAATAGCCAGATTTGGCGGCGAATCAGGCGCGAACACAAGCGCCCTTCGTACCAATTTCTGGGCTACTATCCCCGACAAATTTTTGCCAACCGCAGTAAGGTTGGTAACTGATTTGGTTGCTCGCCCGCTCCTCACAGACGAGGGTATCGTCGCCGAAAGAGACATCATCGGTCAGGAAATCAAGCGAGCTCTTGGAAGTCTGGAGAGGTGTCACTCGTACAACCTCTGGGAATCATTGTTTCCTGAGCATGTGCTGGGGAATCGTACCCTTGGCACAACAAGCTCACTTGATTCGATGACACCGGACGTGCTTAGAAATGCCTGGATGAAAGGTTATGACAGATCCAGGATGATCTTCGTGGTCTCAACCTCTTTGGAGAGAGACGAAGTCATGCAGGTTCTAAGCGAGCCTCTGGCGTCACTTCCTTCCAACAGCCTAACCCCAAGAAGGAGTTCTCCATCTTATGGTGAACTGACTTGGCCAAAGGAGAAGAGGTTCGTTGCTCAATCTTCCTTCGAGCCGTCTCAGGTCTCAGTCGTATTCCCGATCCCAGCTCTCAAAAGTTGGACCGACTTAGTGAGGTACGGTTTGCTGGGTCAGATCTTCACGTTTGGGGGGCTTGGCTCACCTCTATACCGCGCTGTACGTGAGAACAAGCAGTTGGCATATACCGCTAGCCAAGAAAGGTTCCACTCCCTCGACGGTGGTTTCATTGGGTTTGAGGTCAATACCAGTTCTGAGAAAATCCCTGCGGTCGAGAATGCCCTGCTGGAAATGCTAAGAAGTGACCCCCAAATCAGGTCCAGGGAATGGTGGGCCACTGTAAGAGCAGGCATGCGCAACAACCTCGACATGCAGATCCCCAGCCCAACCAGAAGCGTGGCCGTAGCCATCTCTGAAATAGTTCTTGCGGGGGAAACAATTGCCGCCGAGATGTATCTGAACTACGTGGACACGATACCCCACGAGGAACTGACAAATCTCGTCGATCAAATGACCCCTCAAAGAGCGCGCACAGTAATCACCTTGGGAAAGTGAGTACCAACCCCCGGATCCATAGTGGTCCGGGGGCTTAGTTTTATGTCTTACTTTTTCATATAGCAAATCCACCAGTTTCGTTTGTACGAGCGACCATTCATTCTTGGATAACTTGTTTTCTTTTCTAGATGTAAAATTGTAAAATATTTTTCGTAAGTTGTGACAAAGTCATTTTTGGACCAAACTCTTTCCGTTACATTAAGACCAGGTAATACATAAGTATCTTTTTCTTTGCCTGGGGAATCTTTAAGTAAAGTCTTCGCATTTTTATCACCATCTTTACACAATGCTTTTACAAAAAAATACCCACCTTCTTTCAAAACTCGTTTAGACTCGATGAGATAAATATTTCTTTCGGATTCGGAAAGAGAATTAGATGATGTAACATCCAGTAAAATATCAAACGAGTTATCTTCAAATGGAAAAGCCCACCCGATATTACCTTTCATATATTCGATTTCAAGACCTGCATCCTTTGTATTTTTCTCTGCTATTTCCAAAGCATTTCTAGATAACTCTATGCCAAAAACTTTGGCTCCTCTTTGAGCAAAATAGAGGCTGTTTCGGCCCGTACCAGAACCAATATCCAAGATCTTGAGTCCATCCATCTTTAGCCCATTTTCCTCCAGAAAATCCGTAAACCTAACCACATCATTTTGCGGTTTATTCTCCTTAGTTAGAAGCTGTGATTTTTTATATTCCCTATCCCACTCCATCTCCTGTGACATGATTGCATGTTATCATAAATTACCAATGGTTTTATTCTTTTTTTTGGTCAGCATATTAATATTCGTACTCTTTTCTATAGTTTTTGTTTTGTTTGTTATTTCTCAATTCATAGCTGCATTTTCAGCTGATGCGCCATTTGTGCCTGTGCCAGATTTCGCTCTGGAACGAATCGTCGAGAACATGGATCTAAAAAAATCTAGCGTGCTTTACGATCTGGGTTGCGGAGATGGTCGTGTTTTACTAGCCGCATCCAAACAATTTCCAGAAGTTAAGATGGTTGGGATTGAGATTGCTTTAGTTCCCTATTGGTTAGCGAAATTTAAAACTAGGAAACATCCTAACATTGAGATTCGCAGAGAAAATTTCTTTAAGACCGATTTCAGGGATGCAACTCATATCTTTCTATTTCTATATCCTGAGGTAGTAAACAGACTTTTATCAAAATCAAGAGAGAAATTTAGACCTGAAACTATAATAGCCTCATGCGACTTTGAAATAAAATCTATGACAGCCCAAAAAATAATTGACCTAGGCCTCAGCACCAAAGATCCGATAGGAAATAGACTCTTCATATATGTACTTTAATCGTACATCCTGATAAAATTAATTCGTTCTAGTTAAAGACCCAAAACAACTCGAGAGATATTTCAAAGGAGCCGCACATCACAGGCGGATAGAAATCTTAAGACTAGTTTATCGGGAAAATAACATTACCCTTGAAGAAATCTCAGAGAAGACCGGAACCGATCTACACAGTATCTCTGAGCACTTAACACTACTTGCGCTCTCAGGCCTCTTGAGTAGGACTCAAAACAAACACACCTTATCGCCGTACGGAAAGAAATTCGTTGAGATAATTAATTTACTCTAGGTTTTTGGTATTTCTACAAAGAAACTCGAACCTTTTCCTTTACCTCCTGATTCAACCCAAACCCTACCCTTGTGAGCTTCCACTACCCCTTTGACAAAAGCCAAACCATAACCAGTTGAGTTCACATTTATTTTCAAGGAATCCGTACCTCTGCCACCAGATTTAAATAACTTTGGCATATCCTCTGAACTAATACCCACACCAGTGTCCGTAACCTCTATTAGATTTACAGTGTCTTTAGAGTACAGGGTTAGATTTATACTCCCAGTCTCGGTGTAATTTATAGAGTTATCGATCAGGTTTCGGACTGATTCGCCCAGTTCGACTGCATCCCCTTTCATGTTATAGTCACCAGGTTTTATATCTAGCGTTATCGCGAGACCTTTCTTTTCGGCATAATCTTTCATCCTGGTAAATGAGTCCTGAACTACGTCTTTTAGATTCATGGACAGCATATCAAACTGCATCTGACCACTTTCTGCACTTGCGCCACGTAGAATTCCTTGGACATAATCAACTCCCTTGCTGGTTTCTTCCAATCCTTTTTCCAAGTATGGCTTCATAGATTCCGGTACCGATCCATAATCATCAGTCAAAAGTTCCGCAAAAATATTTTTTGCATTTCCAAGCCTACCCTTAACTTGGTGATTCATGACATGAATGAGATTGGCTTGACCTTCATTTGCATTCTTTAGATCTCTGGCCAAGCCTTCAGCTCTCTGCCTTTGAAAAATCTCTTTCATTACACTTCTAATTAGGAAGAAACTAACAACAAAACTAATGCCTAGACTTATTCCATTTACAACCCATTCAGAAGTTGTGGTTGAGAAAAAAAGTTTTATTGATAGTGTAATCAAGAGCGCGATAACAAAAATCTCGGATGCTATCAATTTGATACTCATCAGGTTGAGCCTCATAATTGCGTATGAAATAAAAATCACCATGATTATGGTCGCTATTGGACCCCATGCAATATAGTCGGATACTCTAAGGGTCAGGTAAAAAATATTAAACGCGGCTCCAACTAAAGTCGAGATGAATGTTCCCCAAAATACATATAGAACGGCTGAATTCAGTGTGTGATTTTCTTTTTTGCCATATATAAGATACAGCAAATAAAATGCATATATCATTACAGCACTAAAGTATGCAAGAAAAAGGAAATGGTAGGGGCCCATTACCAAATCTTTATTTAAACTATCCAACTGCAATATATTTACAATAAATTTTTTTGAGGTGAAAGCTAGATAACTTATTAATATAGCAGGAACTATCGCAAGAACTAGTTTTACTGCTGAGACAACACGACCTGTGAAAGTCTCAACAAAATACCAGAAGCTTATCGCGATACTCAGGCCTGCGACATGACTTAGAGCAAGATAAAAAAATACAGTATTTAAATCATGATTAACTCTTATTCCGAGAACAGAAAATGTCCAAAATAATAACGCGAGTATTAAAAACACATAACCAATGTCACTTTTTTTCCTTTCACTATGGATAAAAATAACCGAACCTAAAAATGCATTGAAGGTGAAAGTAACCAACATCAGTATTGTTTCAATATCGTATGTCATATTTTTATAATCACTGAACCATATTGCCAACCAGCACCTACCGCTGCAAACATCACAGTGTCTCCATCCTTAATTTTTTTTGCCTTCCTGGATTCATCGTACGCCACACCAAGTGTAGCGGTGTCCAGATTCCCATAGTGATCTACATGAATAGCAATCTTGTCCTCTGGAATACCCATCTTTTCGATCAGCCCTTTGAGTAGTCTGTAATTGACTTGGTGAAAAACAAAGAAATCTATGTCTTCAAACTTCATCTTGGCCTTCTCAAGACCTCTATTAATTGCCATTTCAAACATTGGCGGAGCAATATCTTTAACCAGTCTTCCATCCATGTTAAAAAAATGTTTTCCACCTTTGACAGTCTCGACTGTAGCAGGATTCCGTGAGCCACCTGCTTCAAAAACAACGGCCTTTGTAGAACCATCTGCCCCCCAGTAATAAGACAGAAGATTTTTTTTAGATGATTTGCTTAATATCATTGCACCTGCTCCATCGCCAAACATAGATGCGTTCAGACGATCTCTGGCCTTTAGTGCAAGAAGCTCAGCCTCACTTAAATGCGGATCGCTGTATTGTGTCATGTAGGCACTTGTAGAATTTGAGGCCACAAGAAGTATGTGTTGTGAAATCCCAGATTCTAAAATCCCTATTGCATTTATCATTCCATATATAAAACCACCACAACCAGCGCTTGTTAAACTAAAAGCCGATGTATCCTGGCTAGCGCCAAGACGAAAGTGGAGTAGACATGCTGGATCAGGCATAAAAAATTCGGGAGTTGAAGAAACGTAAATGATAGTTCCAATATCTTCAATCTTTATTTTGGCGTTTTCTAATGCAGCTCGGGCAGACTTCTCAGCCATGTCTAGATCATAATAACCCTCGTTCATTTTTTGAGTTTTTAAATCAAAAACAAAGTGACGTTCCTTAACCCCAAGTTTTTCGTCTATCCATTTAGCACTCCAATCAAACGGACTACCATATTGAGGATATGGCCCAAGTGGGTAAAACTTCTCAAGGTCACTATTTGTTACGACAAACGGAGGAATGCAGCTACCGCTTCCAGATATTTTAATGTTCATTGAATCGTAATTAGGCTTTATTAGACTTTTTTAAGGAAAAATATTTATTTGTAATGATAATTAAAGATACGAAAAAAAAGACTATCAATGAAAACCCTATAATTATCACAATAAACCCCCCTCCAACTACCCCACTTAGTCCCCCTCCCATTTTAGACGCCTCTACACTAAGATACACCGATAAAATCACATAAATAATTAGATACCACATGGAAAACTTGTGCCATGCATTGAAAATCTCCTCATGCATTTTATACGTAACCAGAAAAAATAACACAATTAGAGGGAATATTAAAAATACAAAAAAATAGTTATCAAGGAAATCGGAAAAAAAGACGCAGTGGAGATTGTAATAACATGAATTTATTTGATCAAGCAGTACAGTAAGAAAAATGACTAGTGTTCCAATTATAGACAACTTTAACAGTCCTTTCTTTCTCATTTTATTATTTCAATCCAATAGTTACCGAATAAATACTCCCATCATCTAATTTTACAGAAATTTTATACCAATATCCAGGGACTAATCCTTTGGTACTCCAGTTATAAATATATTGTTGATTTGTAGAATCCCACTTGAAAGTAGTACCAGTGGTACCTTGATCCGCATAGACTGACTCATCAATTGAAGCTGACATTGCAGCTCCTTTTTGTGGAGTAAGCGATATTGGAGAGTTTATGGATTGTATTATTGTTCCATCCCACTTTTTTATCTGAAACTTCACTGGTACTGTACTCCCAGCTTTAAATACACTTAATTGTTGCCCAGTCTGATGAGCTGTGTCATTTATAGGTTGGAGAAATCCATCGAATCTGTATGGCGCGTATACCGTATCGTTTATCTTTGGGCCAATCGAGAAATCAATAGTACTGTCTCCATTTAGGTCAACTCTCATCGGGGACACTGAGTTTATATCTGTTTGAGTATCAATTGAAACTTTAGTTGAGGAAGTCGTTGGAATATCTTTGAATGTTACATTTGATAAATAGCTATCTCCTTGTAGTTCTTCAATATTGAAAGTAAAAGTACCATTAGCATAACCATTCATAAATATATGAATCGGCAAGTCTGTATCAGTAAATATATATTTAATATCTCCAAATTTTAGATAGTAACTACCCGGGATGTTTTCTTCGATCAGACCAGTCGAGGTGGAGATACCTGTGTGATTACCTATGTTGTCATAAGCATCAAGCGTTAGTGGGGAGTGGAGAGAGTAAACAAGGTGAGTACCAGGATTATTAGGAGTAGAAGTGGATAGATACTGAGAATTGCTTGGAGATTGATTATTAATCGTATTCTTAATTAAACCTATCAAATCCGTAATCTCAAGTATATCCTTATGCTTAAGGCCAAGAGGACCCGGTCTCGAATGTTTTTTGTTCCAAAGCCCCTCATCTATCCAATATCTATCAACGCCAACCCCATTTGAATATAGTGCGCTCGGCGCAACTACTGTGCCGTCACCGTCAATAGTAGTTATTGCCTCTGGTTTAATACCACCACCATCTTTGATATACCTAACCCCGCTAATAGTCGTAGGTATCCCCCACCCTGCAATTTCTATAACTTTCAAACCAGTTGGTGGTGTCCAATTGTCTAAATAGTTATGAGCACCCTCTGATTGAGTTAATAAATTACTTCTTAATGAATCCGGTGTGTTTGTGTCACTGGCATCGCTCGCAACTCTGCCATACGTATCTGCCAGAAAATTTCTCAAGCTAACTTCAGATGTTGTAGTTGCACCGTACCTACTTGCCCAATCAGTTAAATCGGACGCAAATGTAACAACCGGAGTTTGGATTGACTCAAAATACTTTGCCGAAGGCAAAAGGTTATAAGCTGAAGGCATATTGTGACCTAAATTCCTTGCTTCTTGTGGATTCAGATCAAAAGAAGCAAATTGGGCCGGAATACTTTGATCATAGCCATGAAGCAACGCGGGTATAGTAGATGGAGTACCGAGCTGAGGGACTGCCACAAAAATAATTTTATCTATCTTTGAAAGAAGTGGGTCACCAGAATCTTGAAGTCTTTTCACAAGTGCCTTTGCTACTAGTCCACCCATTGAATGAGCAATGATTGTTACTTTTCCATTTTGTGAACCTGATGCAAGACGACGCAACTCCGAAATTATATAAGGATCAACAGATGGAGAAAGATATGAAATATTTAAGCCGCTTTTAGTTCCATTCCCTAAGGTGTCATCAAGAGAAAACCTCCAGTCATACGGAACTGCAGAGTAATCAGCAATAGAATGATCAACTGATTTTAACTTCTCCAAACTATCCAAAAAAGATTTGTAAATATTAAATGTGCCATATGCCTCATCAATTACATCTCGAGCGTAAACATTGTACTCTGGAAGAAGAGGTGGAATTGCTTTACCATTTTCATCTAGCATGAGCGAAGATAAATCCCTCAAACCTCCCGGAATTATATTCCCCGGTTCCCATAGTCGTAATTCACCGCTTCCCTCATCCGGCCTCTTTTGTCTGTACAATCTACTTGATTCAATCCCAGGCAGAAACAAAACACTCGAGTTGCCCACTAGTGCCCCATGCTTTTTCCAACTAACACCATCGAAATCAAATCCCTGACTAACCGCTAGGGTCGGAAACGTAATGTCATCAGGGCTCTCTACAATAGTGTCAAAGTTATTAAAATCACTGTATAAATTTATTACTATTCTGTAGAGAGGCGCATCAAAAGCTCGAACATTAGTTGTATCCTTGACCACTAATTTTTGGGGCATCCAAAAGAAATAAGTCAGAGGCAAAGTCTCTCCAGTCGTCAGATACAAGACATAACTATTTAAATCAAAACTATCAAAGGTCACGACACCATTTATACACGGCCGTCTCATATATGCCTCCACAGAATGTGAAAAGGGATAGTCTTTGCTAATCAAGAGCGCTGTTGCGTTAGTGCCAGTACAGGAGACAGAAAAAGGAGAAATCACTCCTTGTGCGGAGATGTCAACATCGATATTTGAGTAAGCAAAAATTAAAGATGGAGTAAAAATCAGAGAAAACAAGATGGTGTTTCTGATTTTCTTCATAATCTGATTATACTACAACCACAATTAATTATTTCTTTCACAACACAAACTTGACTCTGACTACTTGAAATTTATGTTAATTCATGTATAATTATTAGCGGAGGAGGTGATGTAGTCGTGGTCAAGGAGAGAAAGACGCCGGGGGAAATCGCCGAGATCATCGACGATGCCTACGGCGACACCCCGATCGGGCCGGAACTTGCCGACTTTCTGACGAGAGCCATCAAAGCAGCGGGGTATACCGCTGAAGAGATGGACAAAACAAAGAAGGAAGTCGGTGTCCATCTGCGACCTATGCGATTGCGGAGGGCCTCATGATACATAGTCGGCGTTAGAAGGGCTGGACGCGATATACGCGAACCCAGCCCTTTTTCTATTGTGAATAAGTAATAAACATTGACTTGACAAATGTCTGCTAGTTTGAGATAATGAGAGTGGAGGTCCCAATGATCAGGACCATTGAGCAGATTGCCGACCGGGTATCCGTAAGATACCGTGAGGCAAAGCGACTCAGCCGAGATGGTCGGGTAAATTGGACAGAGATTGCCAAAAAAGAAGTCGAGGCAGCTCTCTGCCCCAGAGACGAGATCGAGTACACGATCGGTCAAGTCTCGAAAGTAACCCGGGCTCGGATGAAGAAACCGAGCAACCAGAAGCGATTCTCGTTTGCTCGCCACTAGGGCCAGCTGCCGACGCAGCTCGGCCCTAAATTTTTTATTTCAAAAAATATTTTTAAATGCTATAGTTTTTTTGCATTTGGCTAAACCTGTTTACAGGTCGCCCGACCAAGTGCAACTTGGTCTAGGGCCCTATCGTCTAATGGTTAGGACGCGGCCTTCTCAAGGCTGCAATCGGGGTTCGACTCCCCGTAGGGTCACAAAATTTACTTAAACTTAAAACCGGTAGTGTCATATGATTGACAACTACCGGCTTCACTGTGTCAGTGTGAGTCCAAGCTTGCTTTGAGGGCACGCTCGAGCCTAACCACGTAATCTGCCAGACTCGTGAACTCGTTCTCGGTGCTCGGCTTCACATAAATCGTCAGAGGGCCGGGAATTTCACCGACCAGCTTATCGCGGAGCAACTCAATCCCAGATCGACCCTCTTCGAACGAATCGAACTCTTGGATGGGGCCGATGAGAATCAAGTCCCCTGGCCTGCGACGCCATATCGTCAGCTGAACACAGCCTCGTCGGGTGGCAAAACCCAAAGCGTCTTCTCTCATGTGGGTACTTAGCGCTATATGCATCAAAGCCTCCTTTTTTTATCATAACTTTTTTCCGGATTTTGTCTATAACTTTAGATTAATCGGTCTTTTGACTGTTGTCTTACAGAACCACTAGTATTAAAATTATATTGGAAAGTAATTTCACATATATTCACCAACCAAGGAGTGCAGAAACGAGAGGAGGCTCGCCGTGAGAGAGATCTTCGGTGACATCGTCCAGTCGTCCGTGCACGTGGGCAATGGCAAGAAGAAATACCTCCTGCCGGTGTCCATCCTGCTCCACCTCATCGGTATCATGGCAGCGATCATTATCCCGCTCATGGCCGTTGGGGCACTGCCGACACCCGCTGAAGCAATATCGTGGATACCGGTAGACATCAGTCTGCCACCACCTCCACCGCCACCGGGTCCAGCGGAACCCAAGACCAAGACTCCAAAACCAACGACCGGAGACCCTGGCCCACCACTCGAGCCGCCGACCCGTATCAATCCGGAGCCGCCGACAGCGGAACCCCCCGTCTCAACATGCACCGGCTGCATTGATGTCGGACCTAACGATGGCCCGGTATTGGGCGATCCCAAACCCACACCACCTGCGCGACCTGCACCCACCCCTCCGCCCCCGCAGGAACCCCTGCGCCCTGGAGGCAAGATCCAGCAACCGACAAAGACGCACGACGTCAAACCGGTATACCCTACGGTAGCCCAATCGGCACGTGTGCAAGGGATGGTCATCATCGAAGCCACACTCAGCGCGGATGGCCATGTCACCGGCGCGAAGATCTTGCGATCAATTCCCCTACTCGATGCAGCGGCACTCGAAGCCGTGCGTCAGTGGGAATTCACGCCGACACTTCTCAACGGTGTTCCGGTGCCCGTCGTGATGACGGTGACGGTGAACTTCACGCTGCAGTAGTGGGACTGCATGGGTTGTGATGGTGAAATGTGAGAGCCTCGGACACAGTGTCCGAGGCTTTTTTCTGTTTTGCATTATTATAGTAACTATCCTAAAGCCACATTTTTTGTCGCACGTACGTTATAATAAACACATGAAATGGAACCCACTAATTAATGCGGCCCTGGCAGCTGCATACATATTTGGAATAGCTGCACTTTTTAGATACATAGCGTATCTTGGTCAAGGTGTTCCGGATAGCATTATTGATCCAATAGGAGTTCTCTCTGTCTTAGTATTTTCAGTTGCAGTCATGGGTTTTCTATTTTTTTACAGGCCAGTAATATTGCTTTTGGAAAATAAAAGGGACGAAGCAATATCATATTTTCTACGAACTCTCGGACTATTTGGAATAATTACACTCCTTGTCCTACTCTCAATACTAGGAATACAAAAAGCACAAATTTAATACGCCACCTGGATTTCTCCAAATGGCGTATCAGGTTTTGAGGAAGAGTCTGCCTTGTGGGGGCAACTCCCTTCTCTCTCGAAGAACAATCTTGCCGTTCACGTAGTACTCGGCCGCTGGGACGCACCAACTGCAAGTCGGCGCGACAGAGCAAACTACGCAGGTGCTCTCCACTGTTCTGGTCTGAGCTTCACTCCACTTCCAGACCGGAATAATCTTTGACCGCCGCGCGTCCTTTTGCAAGACTAGCGATTGGTTGCCGGGATGCCGGCTACAAGCGAGTCTTGAGTTGATCCAGATCGAATCACAGAGATCGATTGGGTCAACTTTGTATTCAACGCAGAAATTGTGGACCACCGAGCGAGCCATGGCCAGAGTCGTAGTGGTGTAGAAACCCGACCCGTTGCCGTCTCCATTCTCCGGGACAATAATCTGGTGAGAGAAAAGTGTCCGGAGAACATGGAAGTCGACGGGAACCGGGAATTTCCACTTGCCGATTATGCCCGCGTGCATGTAGAAGTAGATGATCATCGAAACCATCTTCTCCCGAAAACCTTTGAAGCCGTTCTTGCCAGTGTTTTTAATTCTGGCGCAAGCTTCTTCGTAGGTTTTTACGCCGTCGAGAATAATTCGGGGATCGGCGAACCAACGGTCTCGCAGTTTCACCAAATTTTCAACCCAGATCGATGCGATCTGTTCTGAATTGAAACCAAGACCGATACTACGTAGTTCTCGTGCCAGCCCTTCCGGTGCAATTGCATCGGCTTCCTCTGGGAAGAAAACCTCGGGGATGACATCGTAAAGCTTGGTTAGCCTCACGAAAGCCTCATCGCTTTCAATCCCGCCACGCATGTAGTAGCAGGAAGTCCAGAGAAAGAGGCCGTGTTCCCGAGAACCCCATACCAGATTATCCGGCAGGTTTTCTTTGATTTGCGGAGGTTTTGCCTCCGGCAAATCGAACGGTGGTTCTTTGGCAATGTATGCTCGATGCAATCGAGCAAGGACTACATCACCCTTTTCCTTGTCGATTCTCATGAGCACCTCTAAACGCTAGTATAAAAATTTTTAAAAAAATTACAAGTATGGTGTCATTTATTATTCGTTGACTTTGTTTAGCGTAGTAGATTATTGTAGTACCAGAGTGTAACTTCACATAACTTCACATAAATACGACTGAGAGGAGCCAGGAATGATGAAAAAGATCGCGCGCAGAGTGGTCACCCTGGATCTCTTCCAGGTCGATCCGAATCCGAATCAGCCACGAAGTGACGCGGAAAACGCCAAGATTGCCGGGTTGGCAACATCAATAGACGAGCAAGGCCTCGAGCACCACATCCTTGTGCGTCCGCAACCAGACAATCCAAGCCGATACCAAATCATAGCTGGAGAGCGCCGCTACCACGCCCTTTGCAAACTCTACCGAGAAGGTAGGGCGGAACGACAGCAGGAGTTCATGTTGTATGAGGGAGGCAGTGATGCTTTCCTTCTGTCCGTAGTCGAAAACAAGAACAGACTCGACCTCAATGCAATCGACGAAGCCAAGACGATTGACCGGCTCCGCGGGCCTGAGTACAGACTGGGCTGGAAAGAGATCGCTGATCTCATGGGCGAAGCGGAGGATACAGTCCAAAACAGACGTAGGCTCCTCAAGGCTCCCCAGGAAATCCAAGATATGATAGCGACTGGAACTCTTCCTTCCTATCATCTTGCGAATCTCATGCGTGATACGAACAAGGCGAGAATGATCAAGATCGCGCATGATCTTATCGAGGGGAAAGAGGCTCCGGACTTTCACTTCCGCGAAACAACTGCAAGGGGTAAGGAATACGTCCAGCGCCAGATGCCAAAAACCCCGCAGGAATTTGCCTCTAGGCTGGTACGATACGTTGGGAGTGTTCAGAATCTTCCAATGATCGTCATGGCTTTCATGCAGATCCCGAAGGAAGATAGGCAAAAAGCGCTCGACGAAATAGATCCATCGGTTCGTGGCAAGATCAGGGTGACCATCCAGGGTGTAACAAGCGCCATGCGTATGCTCGCCACCGAACTCGGTGTTCAGCTCTCGGCAGACGAGAGAAAGGGCGATGCGACACCAGGTGGAACAACTGAGACTCTCCCCCAAGTCAGTTACCATGAGGCATTGTGGGTACTGAGAAAGGTTGTCTCTGGTGGAAAGACCCAGCTCACAGTCGACCTGAGCAAGGCTTCGCTTGCAGAGAAACTCGGAAAGAATGGGACCAGCACTGAACCGCTAGTCATCAGCACTTTCCGTTTTGTCAGCTTGCGCTGGGGCAAGGATGTGCCGAAGGGTGTGTCACCAGCAAAAGAATTCATGGTCTTCATCGATGAGCTCAGACGAAAGATTGGTTCTCCCGGCTTTCGTCGAGCTCTGGTGGTGATCCGTGATGCTGACCACTCGAGAGACCGGATCGACATAACGCGAGCGTAGTGAAGTGTGTGAGAAGCCGCGGACTAAAACTCTGCGGCTTCTTCGTTTATCTATCAGGTGGAACTTCGTAGTAATTAATCAAAAATTTTACAAGATCCATATATGGTAAAGTCAAAGTCTCCGAACTAAAGCGTGCGCCTCTCGGATTTATCATAAATAGAAAAATAATGAATTGTGGCTTATACGACGGGAAGTACCCAATGAATGTGTGCATAAACTGATCTTCGTAGTATCCTCCACCGCCTGGTTTTGCGATTTGAGCTGTTCCTGTTTTTGCAGCAATACTGTAGTTAGGAATTTTTAGTGTTCCCCCCATTAAAACATTATCCACGCTGTAAGTGAGCATGCGTGAAAGCTCTTCGGATGTTTCTCTTTTTATTACTCGCTGACTGCCATCTGCAAGTGGAGTCTCTTTGGAGTATCCAACTTTATAATTTATTTTTTTAACCACATGAGGATTAACCAGTGTTCCCCCGTTTGCAACCGCGGCAAGAGCTCTGATGGTGCTTACCGGCGTTAAGGCAATTCCCTGTCCGAATGCCGCCGTAGCATGCTCAATATCCCGAGGACTTTTTAAGTTATCTGCCAAGTTTTTACCTTCATTTGGTAAATCAATCCCTGTTTTTTGATTTACCCCGAAGGCATACATGTAGTCACTGAATCGCCTATTACCCAAAAGACTTTCCACGTAGGCGGCCCCGACGTTAAGTGATTGAGAAAGAACATCTTGCATGTTTACGATACCTCGCTCCTTGCTATCAAAGTTGGAGATTTTTTTGTTATTGATGATTGTGTAGCCTCGATCGTAATAAGTAGTATCCGCCGTAACTACGCCTGCATCAATGCCAGCGGCCATAGTAAGCGGCTTAATGATAGAGCCCATCTCATAGACATTCTCAACTAGAGGGTTACTGAAAATAGAGATATTTTTTACTTCATCAAAATGATTTGGGTCAAAAGTCGGGTAAACATCCATGGCGTAAATCTCTCCAGTTTTTGGATTCATGATTATTCCACCAGTTAACTGGGAGTTCCATTTTTCAGTGGTGGACGCTAGCATGTTCTCTAGATAACCCTCGACTGTTGGTTCAATAGTCGTAATGATGTCAGCTTCATCTGGGGGAGAGACTCCAGAAGAGCTGTGAATATCAGAGAAAATTTCTGCAAAAAAATTTACGTAACCGCCTTCTTCTCTCACCAACTCTGACTCAAATTCTCTCTCAAGTCCGTAACGACCAGCGTATTCGTTACCTTTGTAACCCAGGATACCAATTACTCGTGCGGCAGTATTCCCCCCCGGATAAAACCTCCATCTTTCGCCGTAGACCTCTAGGCCAGGAATTTTCAAGTTCTCAATTTTTTTGCCAGTATCGTTATCGATATGGACAGCAATCTCCTCGTACGGATCGTTGGTCTTTAGGGCTTTAGCGATAAAGGCATCGTGATCAATGGGTAATATTGTATTTAAACTGTTGTACGCACCTTCTGGATTTTTAAGAATCTCTGGGTTAATAGCGACTATATAGCCGGATTGGAGTGTCGCGGCAGAAACTAAACTACCATCTTTATTTTGAAAAAAAATTGTCCCACGACTGAAAATCTTTTGGGACGTAGATGAGTATTGTTTGTCTGCTTTAGTCTCGTAAAAGTCACTGTGAACTACTTGCAGAAAATAAAGTCTACCAATAAGAAGAAGGGCAAAACCAAAAATAAAAATTGAAATTATCCTGATTCTAGAGAAGGAATTTAGTTTGGCCACAAGGAAATCTTAACACAAAAAAAGAGAGATTAATGAGAGAGAAATGCCACCTTTGCCTCTTCGGATCTAGAAATATACTGCGAAGGAGCAGACTCCCTAAAGCCCAGGCTATGAGCCAAGCCAATTGTTACCGAATTTCTCATTGTAATGTATTGAAATTCTTCATTGCCGATTTTAAGTGCAAGCCTAGATGCTTCTTGCTCCAAATTTTGCCTTGCTACTGTATTGTGAACTGTGACATTCACGCAGTACATATAAAAAGCGATGCTTAAGGTCAGAATACCAAAAATGGTCCAGAATGCTATTTTTTCTCTATTGATTTGTAAAGTTTTTGTTAACATTTTATTTTTTTTCTAAAATTCTTAGCTTTGCACTTCTTGATCTAGGGTTTTCTTTCAATTCCTCCTCAGTAGGTGTAATCGGTTTTTTATTTATTCTCTTTGCCTCGCCATTTTCTTCTTTTTCCTTAAAAAATTGCTTAACTATCCTATCTTCCAAACTATGAAAAGAGATAACTGCTATCCTTCCGCCATGCTCTAGTCTTTCAAACCCTTTTTTCACTCCGGTTTTTAATGACTCAATCTCGTCATTAACTGTGATTCGTAAGGCTTGGAATGTTCTTGTGGCTGGATGAATTCGTAGGTGGTGATAGGAGAATGGTGTAGCACCTTTCACAATTTCAACAAGATCAAATGTAGTTTCAATCGGCTTCTCTTGTCGCGCTTTTACCACAGCACTTGCGATTCTTCTGGCAAATCTTTCTTCGCCATAACCGTGGATGATTGACTCCAAACTACTCTCTTCCCAGCTGTTCAAAATCTCTCGTGCAGTTAAATCTCCAGCTGAAAGATTTTTTTTAAATGTCATGAGAAGAGGCTCATTTTTCTGGAAAGAAAAGCCTCGAGATGATTCCTCAAATTGGTTGGAGGAGAGTCCAATATCAAGAAGTATCTTATTTACTTTGGATATATTCAGAGAATCTAGAATAGTATCGATATTTCTGAAACTCCCCTCAACATACTTGATATTCGACTTGAGTCGCGAGAGTCTTTCTTTTGTCCTTTCGGCAGCATCAGAGTCGAGGTCAATTCCAATTATTTGGACAGTGTCTCCAAATTTTTTCAGAACTTCCTCACTATGACCTCCCCCACCTAAAGTCCCGTCAACAAAAATATCGCCTACCTGTACATCCAATCCCACTATTGCTTCATGTAAAAGAACTGATTTGTGAGTCATTACAATACTCCGACTTGACCTAATTTCTCTGCCAAGGCATCAGCCTGCTTCTCGACAGTCTTTTTGTATTCAATCCAAGTCTTCTCGTTCCAAATCTCGACTCTAGTCGAGACGCCGATAACAAAAACTTTGTTCTTGAGACCAGCTCTTTCTTTAAGAAAATCCGGAACGAGAATTCGTCCGATTGAATCAATTTCTGCTTCGACTGCACTTGAAAACATCAAGCGGTTAAAACTTCGATTGTCAGCTTGACCGATTGAAGATTGATTCAGTCTTTCTTCAATCTTTTTCCACTCCACTGATTTGAAAATCCACAAACAATTATCAAGACCAGAAGTGACTACAATTTTTTTGCCAAGCTCAGAGCGAAATTTTGCAGGAAGAGAAAGTCGATTTTTCTCATCTATTGAGTGTTTGTACTCTCCTACGAGCATTGTTAGTTTTGTTGTTGAACAATTTCCCCAAATTGTTCAAATCCCACTATCTCCCACTTAATACTGAGTTTATCCCACACTTTCCCACAAGTAAACAAAGTTATCCACTTTGATGGTGAACTTTGTTTCACTTACAAAAAAGCTGGCAACTATAAGCCAGCCATGCATCCTATTTATAAAATATAAAATTTATGAATACAGTTCTAGTTTTTTTGTCATCTCGTCTACATCTTTTTTTGGACCAAATATCACCAAACCAAGAAAATCAATGTCTTTAGCTTTCTTAGATTTTGTCCACTCCGCAACTTTATTATCATTAGTTGTTTCAATCATCTCCCTGGTAAAATGAGCAACTTCAAATCCTCTTTCTTCGGCCAAATCGGAGAGCTTCCATATCTCTTCGCTCGAGTTAGCCTGCTTTATCATTATTGCATGTTGAATATTAAGTCGGATATTTTTGTTGTCATTAGTTTTTATTGAGTCATACTTAAAAAGTTTCTTTTTCGATCTAGCAGCAAATGAAGCGGAGAGGTGCGCTACTGTATTCATTATCTGCCATGACTCTAAACCAGCATTACTATTCACAATGGCAATAACAGAATATGTTTCCTTGTCTTTTTTCTTGTCTTCTTCGTGAGGCCGCATTAGGGGGAATGCTTGCAGCTCACGAAGTGGTTTATCAGAAAGAATTGCAAATAATCTCTCTCCGAAACCAAATCCACATGTAGGTGGCATGCCGTGCTCTAACATCTCCACAAATTCAAAATCTGCCATCATAGCTTCGCTATCACCTTTTTCTATCATGTTTTGCTGAACTTCAAAGCGTTGCCTCTGATCAATTGGATCGTTTAACTCTGAGTAACCATTACCAACTTCACTACCAGCAATTATCGGCTGAAATCTCTGAACGGTTTTACCGTCCTTGTTACTTTTTGCGAGTGGGGCAACTAAAACAGGGTGGTTTATAAGATAAGCGGGGCCGGAAATATTTTTTCTGCAATATTTCCAAAGTGTATCCATGAGCCGCTCGCGATTTTTACCATCATATTTAACTTTTAGTTCATCCAATTTATCCATCATATCTTCCTCCGAAGCAGCTTCTAAATCTATCCCAGTTTGTCGTTTAACTTCTTTTTCATAATCAATAACCTTCCATTCATCCGCCAAGTCAAACTTATGGCCCTTAACCTCAAAGACAGTTTTGCCAAAAACTTTATTTGCGATTTCGATATATAAATCTCTGACCAATTTCATGCCATCATTAAAGTCGGCAAACGCCCAGTAAAATTCCATATTGGTAAACTCTTGGGCATGTTCTGGAGATGTTCCTTCGTTACGATATGCTCTGCCGATCTCAAATGTCTTTAGAAATCCCCCAGCCATTAATCTCTTCTGCCATAATTCTCCGATCGAAATACGCAAATAGACATCGAGGTCATAGTCGTTGTGGTGAGTACTAAATGGGGTAGCTTCTGCTCCACCAGTTGTTGTCTCAAGAGTCGGAGTTTCAACTTCTAGAAAACCCTGGGCTTTCATAAATTCTCGCGTAACATCCCAGAATTTTGATTTTTTTATTAAGAGATCACGTAATTCAGGATCCATTAAAAGATCGAGATACCTTTTTCTGTATCTTTCATCATCGTCTTGCAGGCCATGCCATTTTTCAGGCAAAGGTAGAAGTGATTTAGAAGCCATGACCCAACTCTGAGCTAAGACCGACTGTTCTCCCCTTTCGGAGAGAATTGCGTTCCCACTAACAGAGATGAAATCACCTATATCGACAGTATCAACAAATAACTGAAATTCTTTTAGAATGTCCTTTTTTAAAATTGCTTGAATTTTTTCAGTACCATCAAACAAAACAGCAAAAAGTATCGCTCCTTGACCACGCAGAGCCAGCACCCGTCCAGCTACGGATAGTTCTTTTTCCTCATCTTTGTACTTTTCAAAATCGGATTTGAGAGAAGCGAGAGAAATATCTCTCGGGACTTTTGCGGGATAAGGATCAATGCCTTTTTTTCGGAGTAATTCCAGTTTTGAGAGACGC
Source organism: uncultured Candidatus Saccharibacteria bacterium (assembly GCA_964576615.1). Classification (GTDB taxonomy): domain Bacteria; phylum Patescibacteriota; class Minisyncoccia; order Phycocordibacterales; family DATDWN01; genus C7867-006. Next base: position 24,123 of record CAZNUU010000001.1, on the reverse strand, counting down.
CCAGATCTAATTTCATCAAGAGATGCCATGAGAATAATGATAACATCCAATTTCAATTCTCCAAATAAAAATCCTTTGTTTTTGAGCCTCCGCAGGCTGCAGCATGGCTCTGTCAACGTCCCCGAGCTTGCGAGGGGCTCATTGACAGATTGCAGCCGAGGATAGCTGAAAAAGCTCGCAGGAGCTTTTGAGGGTGCGAAAAAACGAAGGAATTTTTATCACTATTTCACTTCCACAATCTTATAAGAAATCTCACCGGAAGGAGCATGAAAGGAGAAGGAATCCCCTTTTTTCTTACCTAAAATAGCCTGGCCAAAAGGAGATCTCATTGAGATTTTATTCTGGCCAGCATCTGCTTCTTCCGAGCCGACAATATTATAAGTAAACTCCTTATCATTTTTCTTGACTGTCACAGTAGAGCCAACATTTACAACGTCAGTGTGAATATCAGAAACAATCTTGGCAGTCTTCATGAGTTCTTCCAGTCGAGCAATCCTGTCCTCAACGGCAGCCTGAGCATCTCTCGCCTCGTGATACTCTGCATTTTCAGCAAGATCCCCCAATGCCTTTGCATACTCTAGATTGGTTGCAATTTCTTTTCTCTTCTTACCTTTTAAGTCTGATAGCTCTTTCTTAAACTCATCATACTTCTCTTGTGTTAGGTATTCGTCAGACATGGATTATGTATTAAATTAATGGAGCGATTATATAGGAAAAGAGAAAACGGGTCAATTAATGAGAACGACCGATGGACTGGTCGTCCTCTCGGTCGTTAGTTTATTCGACGAAGCAGTCTTTGCCCAAGAATGCTTCGGAATTGGTACCCCCACTCTTTCTCGACAATGTCGTAGTGAGCGGTTGCGTATCTGGCATGACGCTCGCCCGGAGCGGGCGGAAGTTCGGTCGCCTCGGCATGAACCCACATGCCATAAGGCTCACTTTGGATTCCTTCGTGTGGATCGGTGAGAATGAAAGCCCTTAAGTCCCAGGCGTCAGCATACTCAAACCCAGCCTTTCGCAGAGTTCGGACAAGTGTTCCCTCTGTAGGACAGCATCCTGTCTCTACAAAAAGCTGGACCGTGCGAACGACCTCACCAGTCTGCGGAGTTGGTAGGCTACGTGAACGAGTTATCGGCTGGGAGTAATTCGTGGTAATCCTTACTTCAGGCCCGACGAGCTTGAAATAAGGTTCAACCAGATATTTCAAAAACTCTTCGAGCAGTTCCCCAAGCGCAGCCTCGTTTTGAACGAGGCGTTGCGGCCCTCCTCTATCGCACGGTGTTCGCAGGAGTACCTTTCGAAATACTCCCTCCAACCGAGCTTGCTGCTTACCAGTCACAAACTCTGCCAAAGTCCCTTGGGCCATGGCATCTTCCTTTCTTTCCCAGCGTCATGCTAGGCAGCCTGATCCAATGGGTCAGACTCTGTCTAATTTCTACATTCTTAATGAGTATATGTCAAACTTCAAACTTTAAAATTTGAAAGTTTATTCCAAATATTCAGGATAATATACATGCAGCCAATCAAGAAAATTGGTCATGACTAGAACAGCTCCAAACTGGTTATTTTTTGAACCTCTCTCCATCACTATGGCATATGCATACTTTGGCTCGTTGTATGGCCAGAAGCCGACCACCCAAGAGTTGACCTCGTCTTTAGCAACACCTAGCTGTGCAGTTCCAGTCTTGGAGGCCACCTCAACAAAAGGGAAATTAATGGCCTGCGATGTCCCCTCTGTAACACCTTCTCTCATACCTTCTTTTACGATTCTAAAGTAATCAGGATTAAGGGAAACCTTACCTGAAATTTGGGCCGCAGTTTTACCATCACTTTTTAAAAAAGTTGGAACAATTAACGTCCCCCCGTTTGCCATAGCAGCAACAGCCTTCACCACTTGAACTGGTGTCACCTGAAAACCGTACTGCCCGATCGCGGTGTTGTAGGTGTCGCCGACTCGCCATTCTTCACCTTTGAAATTTTCTTTTTTCCACTGTGGGGATGGAATTGTGCCTAAACCTTCACCCAAAAAATTAATCCCAGTCGTAGTTCCGAAACCAAACATTCTCGTGTACTTTTCAATATTTAAAATACCAATGCCTTTCTGGTCCTTATACCCTCCCGTCACTTCGTAGAAATAAACATTGGAAGATACTGCAATAGCTCGCCGCAGATCAACTAAACCATGGGCTTTCCAATCCATAAAGGTGGATGGTTTATCTGGGAAAAATGGATTTGGGATTTGGATGGAACCCGTACTTAAAATTTGCTTGGAAGGGCTAATTACACCTTGGTCGAGAACCCCCATGGCAATAAAAATCTTCATGATGGAGCCAGGGGTGTATAAGCCATCTATTCCCCGATTCAAAAAGGGGTGATTTTTGGAATCAATCCACGATTTTATTTTTTGGGAATCGACACCATCTGTCATTGTCTGGGAATCGTATTCCGGGAAATTACTGGAAGCTAGAATTTCCCCTGTATGAATATCCATGATGATACCTGCTCCACCCTTGTACCCAGCGCGCTCTGCAATATTGAGCATCGACTCCGAAAGTTTTCTTTGGAGCTTAAGATCAATGGACAAATTTAAATTCTCACCATCGATCGGTCTTTCCACCACTGATTCCGAAATGACATTTCCCTTTACATCAGTCTCAATAATTTTTGTACCATTTTGTCCTGAGAGTTTGTTGTTGTATACCTTTTCCAGTCCATCCTTTGGATCAAATTTTTCCTGATAATAAATACCAGAGGAGTCTTTGGATGGATACTTCAAATAACCCAAGGCAGTTGAAAACCCTGTGGATGTGGCATAGACCCTGAGTGAATAATCTAAAGATTTTGGATTTATGTCGTTCCAGACTATGGGCAGGCCGTTTCTATCGTAAATCACACCTCTATCTGCATAAATCAAAGACTTGTGAAGATTGTTATTATCACTTCTATTTCGAAACATTTGTCCTTCTAAAATCTCTAGTCCCCACAGGCGATATATAAAAATTGCAGCGATAATGAAGATGAAAAAAGATGCGGTTGCAAAAACACTTTTGGAAATAGGTTTCTCTAGCCTGCCCTCAAATTGATGCTTATTGAACTCTGGTAAATTTTGAGAATCAATAAAAATTTCATCCGGATCAATGGGTGTTGTTTTTCTGTTTCTTTTAAAAATTTTTCTCAGTTGATGAAGCATTAAAATTGCTGAATACGTATGTAAGGTCTAAGGTAGAGAATGACAATAAATACAACCGTCGCAATAAGAAGACCCAGGCTAGGAAAAGCATACCCTGTCGAATAGATAACATCAATTAGAAAACCAAAAAAAATTACTTCGGGATAAAAAGGTATATAAATAGTCAAGAAAAGCAAAGCTATTCCAGAAAGCCACCAGGGCAACAGGAGAACAAATATCAAGACAAAAATGAATAGCAAAAAGCGTTTTATCGGCGACATAGTGGAATCATATCACAACACTATATCCTCTCTACAAAAACGTATTTTGAGTTAAAAACGTTACCTGGCATACGGATATAAATAGTTTTAAATGAGCTTTGTGAGTTTGTATCAATGAAATAAACTGAGCCAAGAATTGAGGAGTTCAAATCTGGATAGAGAAATACATCTCCCCAAACAATATCTGCCTCCTTTGGCACTTCTAAAACATAATTTGCTCCACCATGACCCTCCAGCACAAAGGAGGCTCCTGTACGAGAAAGTGTCGCCTCCTGTTTGACATTCCGACTTGAAAATAATTCAACCAGTGCCGTACTTGCTGTCACACTTTTTACTTTACCGATAATGACATTACCGCCTAAATAAACTCTTTCTCCCTCGGTAAGTCCACGTTTTGAACCAAGATCAATCACGAAAGTATCGAACGGTGATACGGGGGGCTTGGATAGAACCGCGGCCAGGATTTTTGTACTGGCTTCTGGCCTACCGAGTTCTGTCTTAAGTTCCAGATTTTCCTTAAGTAGGAGGTCATAATCGGCTTCTTTTAGTTTGAGCGAGTTTACTTCATCTGCTAGAGCCTGATTCTGAGAAACCAATGAACCCCTCAAACCAAGAAACTTGCTGGTATTGGAGAAAAAATTTTTTGAAGAATTTCCAATTGTCCAAATAGGTCTCGCTACAGTATTTCCAGCTGTTCTTAAACCATTAGGAAAAAAGTAAAGACATAAAGACAGAAACAAAAAAAATAAAATGATGGCGACGATTCTTTTTGGTAGTACTCTATTTGGTTTACTTTTTAGGTGGTAGCTCTTCATCGTTTGTTATCAAAACATCTTTATACATTTCCATATTCTCTAGAATAATTCCTGTCCCACGACAAACTGCAGTAAGCGGATCTGGAGCAATATGGACTGGTATTTTGGTAAATTCAGAAATTAGCTCTGAGAGCCCAATGATGAGAGCCCCGCCTCCAGCCAAATAAATCCCTCTTTGCATAACATCCGAGAGAATTTCTGGAGGTGTGGTTTCCAGTACTTCTTTAATTGCATCGATTAGTGTATCGATAGAATTTGAAAGTGCTTCGCGAATATCTGAGTCAGTAACAATCACTTCGCGCGGGAGACCCGATATAAGATCACGGCCCTTTATGGAAGCCTCGAGTGGAGCATCCCCTGGTAGAATAGAACCGATTGAGATTTTAATATTCTCAGCGGTCTTCTCACCAATTAGGATTTTAAATTCGGACCTAACATAGGAGATGATGTCGTTATTAAACTTGTCCCCGGCGATTCTAAGATTTTTGGACCTAACAACACCGCCTAATGAGATAACAGCAATGTCAGATGTGCCTCCTCCAATATCAATAACCATATTCCCCACCGGTTCCATTATAGGTAGCCGCATACCGATCGCAGAGGCCATGGGCTCTTCAACTATATAAACTTCGGAGGCACCAGCATTTTTAGTGGCATCCCGCACCGCACGAGTTTCCACATTTGTGATTCCGGAAGGAACACCCACAACTACGCGCGGGCCTAAAAGTTTTTTGCTGTTTTTTTGTGCCTTATTTAAAAGATACGTAATCATCTCTTCCGTGACTTCAAAATCAGATATGACTCCATCAACCAGAGGTCTAACCGCCACGATATGACCGGGAGTACGACCGAGCATTTGTTTGGCATCTTTTCCGACAGCCACAACCTGTCCGGTTTTTTGATTTATTGCCACTACCGATGGCTCGTTTATGACTATGCCCTTGCCATGAAGATAGACTAGAGTATTTGCCGTCCCGAGATCAATTCCGATATCGTTCGAGAGCATCCTTTTAAATTGTTCCAAATTTTTTATCATTTTTTACAGAAAACATATCTGCAAGCTATATCTTGCAGGTAAATCAAAAACAAGTCAAAAAACTACGCAACAAGCTCCAGAGCTTTTTTTCTATCTAAAAGTTCAGAGTCGGAACTACTTCTATACTTCACTTCAACTTTATTTTTCGCTACTGTCTTCTCACTTACAACAAATCTTACAGGTATTCCTATTAAATCCGAATCAGCAAACTTCTCTCCCGGGTGAAGTTCCCTATCATCGTAGAGAACTTCGATCCCTTTCTTGCGAAGATCGGCGTAAAGCTCATCTGCAGACCTTGTGACTTCCTCTCCTGTCCCCAGCCGAACTAAGTGCACCTGAAACGGTGCAATCTCCTTTGGCCAAACTATACCTTTATCATCGGAAAGTAGTTCCACCACAACGCCCATGAGACGAGTTACACCTATACCGTATGAGCCGAGAATGACTGGTGTATTGTTGCCAGATTCATCTTTGAAATAGAGGTCGAGTTGTTTTGATTTTACATCCCCGAAGCTAAATATATTTCCAACTTCTGCTGATTTCACTTCAACTAAGTTTTCTCGAGATAACCCTAGATCTTTCAGCACATCATCATTTAAAACTTCTTTATTTACTGCAATTTTCTTTTCTTTATCTAGGTAAACAACATCCTCACCTGAGTCAGTTAACGTTTGAAATTCATGACTAAACTGAGTAAAAGCTCCGCCAGAAGCGAAAGTGAAAAAAGTCTTATCCCCTATACCCGCTCTTTCAAAAACTCTGTGATATGCCTCAATAACTTTATCGTAAAACTTTTTGTGAGAAGCTTCGTCCACAGAATAGGAGTATAGATCCTTCATTATAAATTCTCGGCCTCGCATTATGCCACTCTTGGCCCGTAGTTCGTTTCGCAGTTTTGTTTGGAATTGGTAGACATACACAGGCAAATCCCGATAACTCCCAATAAACTGGGTCATCATATCCGTGATTGGCTCTTCATGTGACCAACCAAAACCAACCTCACCTCCACTTTTAAGTTCCGACTTAAACCAAACGTCAACTTTTTCATCATCCCAACGATCTGTCCTCTCCCAGAGTTCCTTTCTCTGGAGAGTAGTCATTATGAGTTCCTGCCCTCCGATCCTATTCATTTCCTCTCTCACTATTTGTTTAATTTTTTCAACCACCCTTAAGCCGAGAGGTAGGAGCGAGTAAGCCCCAGCCATCTCTTTCTGAATAAAACCAGCCCTTATCAAAAGCTGCGCATTTTTAGAAACTTCATCACTTGGAACTTCTTTTCTGGTTTTGGTAAAAAGTTGAGACTGTCGCATGCTTAAATCTTATATTAAAAGGATTTTTTGGGCAAAAAGAAGTGCCGGCCACGATGACCGGCAAGGGAGAGGATGTTGGTCTAGAGATCTCGGACGCTAGGGTTCCCTGTCTATAAGAACCTGTGCGGATAGTCAACTCACCTCTCCCGAAGTGAGTCTAGCACAGCACTCATAATTTCCAAATATCATGAATGGTTACAAAAATCATGAGAATTAATAGTAGAGCGAAACCAAGCGTATTTGCATATCGTACAAATTTCGTAGGAAGCGCACGACCGCGAATTTTTTCTATTAAAACAAAAAGTAACCTGCCTCCATCCAACGCCGGAAATGGAAGTAAATTTATTATTGCCAAATTTATTGATATGAGGGCGGTAAGTGATAGAAGATAAATGAAGCCGAGAGACTGAGCTTCGCCTACAACATTTAAAATTCCCACTGGCCCACTGACTTGTGAAAAATCCGATTTGAGAATAAATATTCTTCCCACAAAACTAAGAATCCCAACTGTAGTCGCCTTAAGAAGTGACCAGGTCAATATCGCACCGTCAATTAAAGCAATGTGAACTGGCACTTTTAGGATGCCCACCTCGTCCATAGCTATGCCGATAGCAACTTTTCCGGGAATTATTGTGCTATTTGGTGTAATATTTATTTCTTTTGATGCTTGTCCGTGTTTGAAACTAACGTGTACATCGCCAGTGCTTCTGCCGATTAATCTTCCGACAGCTTCTGGTGTTATATTGTTCCCTGTCAAAACCTCTTTACTTGAAGAGATTGATGTCAAAACATCTCCTTCGCTTAAACCTGAGACAGATGCAGGTGAACCGGCCATAACTTCTGTTACTACAGTATGAATATTTTGGACATTACCGTAGCCGGGGTGATCGACAGATGAAGGCAGCCCAATCATAAAACCCAGTGATATTAAAAGCCAAGCAAAGATAACATTGAAAGCGACTCCCGCAACTAAAACAAGAGATTGAACCCATTTTGGCTTGTATTGAAAACTCCTCTTTCTATCCTCCGTACTCATATTTTCAGCCACCTCGGGATCTTCTCCCAAGATTTTTACAAAACCACCAAACGGAATAGCATTTAAGGTGTAGAGTGTCTCCCCAATTCTTTTTGAAAACAACTTTGGTGGAAATCCCAAACCAAATTCATCTACCTTAATCCCCGACCTCTTCGCAACAATAAAATGACCGAACTCATGGACTAAGATCAGCAGGGCTAAGATTATGAGGAATATTATTATGGACATACCTAGGTGATACTTTACCACGAATCTCCTCGAGTCATGTTTCGAGGAGAGCCTTGGGAGCGCGTCGTCTGCCGTATCTAAACGGCAGACCCAGCACGAGGTGAGAAGCGAAGCTTCGCAAGACCTTGAGCACATAGTAGCGAAAGGTGTACAGCTTCTGTAAGAAGATTTTCAGTAGAAATTTATCCGTGCTCTCTGAGAGATATGATGAGAAGAGATTCGTTGCTTATTCAGATATTTCTTTTTCTTTCTTAGAAAACAAATCTTCTAAGACTTTCCCTGCATCATCCAGGATTTTTTGCAATTCATTTTTTAACCTAAATTTATCATCATCAGAAACCTCCCCCGACTTATTTCTCGCATCAATATCTTTCACTACTTTTTCTCTATCATTTCTTACTCTTATTTTTGCCTCTTCAAGTTTTTGCTTGGCCAGTTTAACAAACGATTGTCGCCTGTCGGACGTCAATTCTGGAAAGATAACCCGAATACCTTTATCATCCACCGCAGCTGAAACACCTAGGTTAGATGAAAGGATGCCCTTTTCTATTGCTTTGGTCTGCGTACCATCCCAGACAGCGATTCTTAAGACCCTAGAATCCTCAATAGAAATATTGGCTAATTGATTAATAGTCATCTGTTGTCCATATGCATCCACTTTTACAACATCGAGAAGAGCTGGGTTAGCTCTGCCTGTTCTAATTCCTGTAAACTCCCTTTTTAGCCAGTCTTCTGTTTCTTTTACTGATAATTTTAGCGAGTTAAAATTGTATGCCATCTATAAATTTTAGCAGGTTTTGCCAAAACTAATATACCATTGACAACACGCCATATGCATGATAATGTGTCATACGGAGGTATCGACAAATGCGTTCACGCATCTTCGGAATGACTCTGGTTCTTCTCTCGATCGCGGTCAGCCTTTCGGCACAGCAGCAGCTCACACAACCGGTGACGGCACCCACAGTCAACCTGCAGGGTCTCAAACCCGAGCAGATTAAGGCGCTCGCCGCTGCCGCGGAGCAGCTCCGGCAACAGCCGGAAAACACCCTCGCCAATCTGACATTGCAGAACGCCACCCCGGAAAAATTCAAGGAGTGGGCGGATGCAGGCCAGGCAGCGGGCAAAGCCGTCTCGGGCTTCACCAAGGAAATCGGCATTGCTGCCGACGACTTCTTGAAGACGAGTACCGGCCGGATCGCGCTCTATGCGCTTCTGTGGAAGCTCGGCGGCAACAAGGTCGCGGCGACGCTTCTTAACGTTGCCATGAGCTTGCTTCTCGGACTCATCTTGCTCACATGCTGGTGGCAGATGGTCCGACGCTTCGTCTTCAACGAACGCCACACGGGCAAGAAGGAGTACAACGCAAACCCCCTTCTCCGCTGGCTCGGCTTCAACAGAAAAGAGGTCATCTTTGAAAAAGACGACGAGTGGATGAAGAGATGGGATGACAATTCCCAGTTCTGGATCACACTCTGGTCCAGAGTCCTCTCTATTGGTGCACTCGCGCTCATCGTGTTCGTCTGCTGGCCTTCGGTCAGCTTCTGACCCGCCACACGCTCGACGGAAACCCGCCGATCGCAAAGTCGGCGGGTTTTTGTTATAAAAATTGAGAAAATGATTGAGATGCTAGGCACAGGAGATTTTGCGAAGGAGACTTATCTAGTAATAAGACGAGGAGCAAAATCGAACTGCAACAACGCAGATCAGTTGTTTTATCAATTTTTATATAGAAATCATTAAGTTTTCTAGAATCATTTTTATTGGAGCACCTCTGTCATATAACGAGGCCCGAGTCAGTTCACACACCTTTAAGGCAACGGCAGATTCACTTATTTCACTGTTATGAATCTCATCTTCTATTTGATTTAACAGCAAGATTGCGTCTTGTTTTGTTTTCTCCTCATCGCTTATTGCTTCTGTTATTTCTTTTACTAATTCAAGCCTTTTATTCAATTTTAAATTTAAGATCGATTTTTTTTCTGTCACATTTGTCTTATCCAAAATAACATGCATCCTAGATCGTAGTGTTGGCAAGAGTAGATCCTGCGGAGAAATAATGAAAAAATGAGTATTTTCTGTAGGCTCTTCTAAAATCTTAAGAAGTGAATTTTGGGCTTCTTCTGTAATGAAATCGGCAGAAATTAAAAAAATTTGTCTGCTTTTTTTATCATTTTTTCTCCCACTTGATTCACCGATAAACCTCGCATCGGAAATATTTAAAGTGGCATATTTTAAATCCAAAAAATCTGGGTTGCCGAGAGTATTTACTCCAACTTTCTTTTCCAAAAAATCATAGAGGCTTGTTAAAGTTTTTTCCAAATCCCCCACTATAAAATAGGCGTGATGAAGATGACCTGTTTTTTTAAAAGACAAAAATAGTTGTTCCATTATTTACATTATAACAGAACGCCGGTCACTTGGACCGGCGTGGCGCAAACCTCAGGACAAGCCCGAGTTTGTACTGCTCTCCCTCGGGGAATAGCTTCGCAACAAGCTCGAGCTTCTTGTCGCCAGTGAGTTTGCGGCGCAAGATCTTGCCGATTCGTTGCAAGATCGAGTCGGTTGGATCTTTCACTTTCTTTTTCTTGGCCACTTTCGCCCTCCAGGCAATTCGTGGGGTGAGCGAGTACGTAGCTCCCGGTGGACACGAGCAAAATAAACCTTGCGCCTTAGCACCCGATAGAAGTCATTCGCCGAGACACTGTTTTGACTCCAGCCTTGACCCCAAAGAAACTTCCGAGCAAATACCACTCGTCTGAATTGACCGTGGTCAACCCCCTCGAAATCGATAGTGTACATATACACCTCTAACCAAACCCTATCAAATAGCTACCTTTTTGCAATGACAGATTTTTTATACATATCCAAATGCTCGAGTGCAATTCCGGTACCCTTCACCACACAATAAAGAGGGTCCTTGGCTAAAACAGCCTTCACTCCAGTTCTACGAAAAACTAATTCTGGCATATTGCGAAGCTGAGATGTTCCACCGGTCATGATTATGCCTTGGTCAATAATGTCAGAAGAAAGTTCTGGGGGTGTTTCTTGTAGTACGTCTTTTATCGCCTTTATCATTTCCCGCAAATCTTTACTGATAGCTTTTACAATTTCATTTGTTTTTATTTCTACGCTACGAGGTAAACCAGAAATAAAATCTCGTCCTTTAACCATCATGGAAAGTTCTTCATCAAGCGGAATCGCTGAACCAATTTTTATTTTTATATCTTCCGCCATCTTGTCCCCTATCGCCAAGTTAAAAGTTTTCTTGATGTAATCCGCAATCGCTAAATCCAATTTATTTCCGGCACACTTAACGGAGGTCGAGGCAACTATCCCTGCAAGCGAGATAACAGCCACATCAGTCGTGCCGCCACCAATATCCACTATCATATGTCCAACTGCCTCATGAATCGGGATACCCGCACCAATCGCCGCTAAAATAGGTTCCTTGACCACATAAGCATTTTTTGCGCCTGCTTTTATGGCCGCCTCGATCACTGCCCTTCTTTCTGTGGATGTAACTCCAGCTGGAACGGAGACCAGGACCTCTGGTTTCACAAAATTCCACCTACCCATGGCCTTGTCTATATAATGTCGCAGCATAGCTTCCGTGACTCGATAATCTGCAATAACCCCATCCTTCATAGGCCGATAAGCGATAATGGCTTCCGGTGTTCGACCAATCATCTCTTTTGCCTCAATTCCAATTGCGACAATTCGATTGTCTTCTTCTGAAACTGCCACAACCGAAGGCTCGTTTAAAACAACTCCGCGACCTGGCAAAAAAACCAGGATGTTGGCTGTGCCCAAATCTATGCCTAATTTTCTAGATAAAATTGCCATTTAAAATTGAAACTTGCAACGAAGTCAATACTTGTCCGTTTACTTATTTCGATATAATAGCCGATATGGATAATATTGCAAAAACAAATAAGAAAACCTACTTTTCGATTGCAGTATTTGTTTTACTTCTCGCTTTGGGGTCCGGCTTTTATTTCCTAGGTTACAGAATCACGGATAATTTTGGAGTCGGTAAACTTGGTTCGCTTGCCCTAGTTTTGCCTTATGCTGACACCTCAGTTTATATTGATAGTTCCTCCAAGACTACTGCCACAAAGAATAATGAGGAGCTGACATTTAAATTATCTCCAAATAATCACACCATAATTATTTCCAAGGATGGATACTTTCCCTGGAAAAAAGATGTGACTATTCCTAGTTCCGGAGAGGTTACATTTAGTCCAGTTTTTGTTCCAACTAGCACAAACGGAGAAATAATTACAAAGGATGATAAGAATTATACAGAAATAAAACAGAAAGTGACTTCAAACGATCTGCCAACACGACAGGATCCATTGTATTCAAAGGATCAATCAACTTTCATGTGGGTGGAGGACAATGCCATTGTGACCCAGAGTGGAAGCCATACCGAGAGAGTCATCCAGCCTGACACTATTATAAGAAATGCAGACTTTTACAAAGATAGAAATGATATCGTTATGTTTTCAATTGAAAATGCTATTTATTTAATCGAAGCAAGTAAAGAAGGAGGACAAAATTTCATGCCTATTTATAGGGGCCAAGATCCAACCTTTGTAAAAGCAGATGATAATTCAATCTACGTTTTTGATAATAATATTTTGATGCAAATCACAATTTAAGTTTGGAAATAACAAAAAGTCTCGGTAGCCAGACATACGCTGACCACCGAGACTCTTAACTAGAACCTCCTATCTCCCTTACGCCTTGGTTTTATCTTCCGGCGCAGGGTTCGACTTCTTGTTCGATGCGACGAGCTGAGCGAGGAGGATGTTCACGAGTGAATTCCCTCCCCCATCTTCTCCGTTCGCGCCACCCGCGACGATGTCCGGAACGAGTTTGAACCCGCTCCCGGCAAGCGCGCGAGCGACCTCGACCATGGCATACTTCTCCTGATCCATGGCGTCGGTCTTCTTCTTGATGACGTCCGCTTCGGCCGTTCCGACCTTGAGAGTCTTCTCGGCTTCCGCAGCGCCAACCGTGGTGAGAACCATGGCGTCGGCTTCGGCGTTGACTTTCTTTGCCTGAGCCTGGCCAGTGGCCGTCTTGACCGCAGCGTTCGCATTGAACTCTGCGATCTGAACGGAACGCTCCGCAGTCACGACCGAAGGTTGTGTCTCGGCCATGGCCTGCGCTTGAGCAAGGTCCTTTCTCACCACCTGCGCATCCCGCTGGGTGGTGTAGGTTTCCTTCTGCTCGGACGCGATCTTGCGATCGGTCAGCGTCTTCATCAGTGCTTCTGGCGGGATGATGTCGCCGATCAGTGTGTCGACAGCCCCGACGTTATAGTCGCCGAGTGCTGCCGCGATTGCTGTCTTCGCCTCATCCTGACGCGCACCCCGTTCCTTCAAGAACTGAATGACGTCAGAGGATTGAGCCGCCCGTCGGAAATAGTTTCCGATGGTAGGCTCCAGGACCTGGGTCACCAGATTGGCCACCGACCCGAAGCGTGCGATGACTTTCGGCGCGTCGCTTCGAGGAATGTGGATGATCTGGCTCACGTCCAGGTTGAAGGTGAAGCCGTCGGACGATCTCACCGTGATGGTAGAGAGGCGCTCGTCGAGCTTGTGGGCTTCCGATTTGTCGTTGGCCCAGTTCAACACGACGTTTGCCGTAGGAACGAGCTCCACCTTGTGGGTGAGAGTGTTGATCGGATACTTGCCAGGGTCCAGGGGTTCGACCCAGACTCCTTTTTCTCCGCGGCCCACGAGATTCCCGTGTCTGAACGAGTCACCCGTCACGTCGTGGCCTTCATTGCCAACGTAGGCAATGACGACACCGACATGTGCGATCGGGACCTTGGTCATTTCGACCGTCTCGACCGCCGCGAAACGCGGATTGATGAAGTACCGACCAGCCAGAAGGACCTGTTCCTGGAGACCCTTGTTGCCGCCGTTGTCCACGAAAGCTTGGGGGTTCTGGAACATGTCGTGGTTTGCCACCTCCTTGCCGGCGATTTCACCGGATACGAGAGGCACACCTTCGCGAGTCGTGACGATCCCGACCATGTTGTCCGGGATATCCGTCACGTCCTCCATCTTCACGTCGAAGAGCTTGGGGTTGATGCGATACTGCCCTTGCGGGACAATCCTCATCTGCGGCCCACGTTCTCCACCGTTTGCGATGAAGGCCTGCGCGTCCTGGAAGGAGTCGCACTCGACGTACTTGCCGAGGACACGACCGCCCGAAAGCGGTTTGCCGTCACGAGCCTCGACCACACCGATCTTCCCGGGAGGGACGATCGTCATGTCGGCGAGTTTGGCAGTGAAGATGTGGGTGTTGATGCGCCATGATCCTGGAGGGATCACCGCCATCTGCACACCCCTTTCACCACCGTTCTCGAGAAACGCACGCGCGTCCTGGAAGTTGTCGCACTGGACCTGTCGTCCAAGAATGCGACCGTCCGGCATGGGTTTGCCGTCGCTCGACTCGATGATGCCGATCTGGCCGTTGGGAACGACCAAGAAAGGCCTCACCTCCACCGTGTATTGCCACGGCCAGTATCCGGTTTTCAGTCCCGGAGCTAGCGTGTCTGCCTGGAGACCAGCTTCGCCTTTGAGCGCGATGATCTTGCCCGGAGGCAGATCTCGATTCGCGCCGAAGAGAACGAATTTTTTGGTCACGAGGCCAATGGAGTCGTCCGGAATGATGATCACCCCGAACAGCTTCAGCACGAAGTTCCGTGCTAGAAGCAGGATGGCCAGCGCCACGATCCCGACGATCGGGAACGCAAGGCTGGGAAGCAGGTTAGAAATCTGAGTCACAGTTATCTCCTTGATGAGTTCTCGCTCACCACATAGCACCTATTCACAGGTAGCTTTTTGGAAACCTCCTTTAGAGGCGTACAAAGTGCCACCGATGAATGGTTGCGTGATTAAGTTCTAGTTGCCAAAGAGCTTTTTCTGCGATAATTATGTTCTTTTGGCTAGGTTTGAAAAAAAATAATTTAAAATATTGGATAAAACAAAAATAACCCTTATTCTTAGGGTTATTTTTGTTAAAATTTTCCAACTAAAATTGGAAAATTTCGCTGAAAAATTAGACTTTTATAGCAAAAATATACTCCATTAAACTCTTCAAAGTTGTAGCTAGTTCCTTACTTTTTATGTGTATGCCATAAGGCTTCTTGCCCAAGGTATGAATTCTTACATCATTTTCAAAAACACCAATATCACAAAGTAGTGGAAATCTTTCTTGGTCAATTTTTATCGGTTCCTTATCTTTATCGCCATGGATTATCTTCCCTGCTCCAGAGTAAATAGCCTTAAATCTAACGTTTTTGTTGATTCTTTTTTCATCAATGTTTTTTATATCGTTTTCGGAAAATACTTTCTCCATAACATCATATGAATACACATCGTAATCCTTTCCTTCGGAATAATTCTTCATCGATACATATTCTTCAATAGAGTGTTTAACCCCATCCTTGCCTTCAAAAAATCTAACGGTTGGTTTCTCACCCAAATCCTTCTCGATGGTATTTAACTCCGAGATAACTGTTTCAATTCTCTTAGCTTCTTCGGCTAATTGGCTTTGTTTGTTTTTAATTATGTCTCTAAATACTTCCGTGGGACCAGCTTCGTATTTTACTCTCTTACCTGATACAACTTCCCTAACAAAATTCTTTTTTACCAAATCTTCTAGTATCAAATAGACTATAGATTTTTTTAAATCAGTCTTCTTTACTATTTCCATAGCTGAAATGGCCCCAGCCTCAAGTAGGCTTAAGTAAACCACTGCTTCCTTTTCGGATAATCCGGCATATTCTAGGTATTTTTTATGCATTTGGATATTGTACATCAAATATGAGATATGTCAACCACAGGAGGCTCCTCAAGTGGTGGCTCTTAGGTATAATGTCAGAATGAACATCCTTACTGTAATTCCGATAAGTAGAGGTATCTCAAAAGATACACTCACCTACTTCACCAAAAAAGACGTAACAATAGGCTCCATAGTCTCCGTACCAATAAGAGGCAAAAAATCATTCGGCCTCGTGACAGGTAGTGAGGAGGTGAAAGACATAAAGTCCGAACTAAAGAGATTGCCCTATAGTATGAAAAAAGTAGATGATGTGGAAAGTCTGTCGTTTCTATCCCCTTTTTTTATTCGAGCTTGTGAGAAAATTGCCGATTATAATGCCACAACTATCGGAGCAGTGTTATCGAGTTTAATACCGAAAGTCATCCTAGAAAATAACAAGAAAGTGCCTGTTGCAGTCGAGCGCAATGTTTCTTCTTTTCACGAGGTTTCACTTCTGCAGTCAGATGACGAGGAGCGATACGCAACGTATAGAAGTTTAATTCGAGAGGAATTTGCTAAAAACAGAAGTATTTTTTTCTGTTTACCGACAACTGAAGATCTTCTAAATACCAAAGCCGTACTCGAAAAAGGCATAGAAAAATATACTGTAGCTATTTATTCGGGAATCTCAAAGAAAGAAATTGTCTCTCTTTGGAAAAGGATCATTGAGGAAAAGCATCCACTTCTTGTAATCCTGACGGGTTCATTTTTATCCCTACCGCGAAGCGACCTAGGTTCAATCGTAATCGAAAAAGAAAGTTCTAGAGCATACAAAATGCAGGCGAGACCATTTTTAGACATCCGAACTGTTGCAACATTTATTGCTAAGGAATATGGGGCAAGATTAATTTTTGGCGATACATTTCTAAGAGTAGAAACCCTCTGGGAAGAGAAGAAAGGAAACTATACCGATCTCTCCCCTCTCAAATTTCGCTCCGTATCGACTGCCCAATCGGAAATAATTGACTTGAGAGGGCCACAGGATATGAAAAGAAAAGAATTTAGTGTCTTAAGCGACAAATTAAAGAGTATGCTCAAAGTTGCGAAAGAAAAAAATGAACTTACTTTTTTATTTTGTGGCAGGAAAGGACTTTACCCCTTAACTATTTGTAGCGATTGTGGAACTATTGTCTCCTGTCATAACTGTCGAGCTCCGGTAGTCCTGTACTCGGGCAAAAAGAACAATTTATTTGTTTGTCATCATTGCGGTGAAAGAAGAAATGCGGATGAATTATGTAAAAAATGTCGAGGTTGGCGACTAAATCCTTATGGTATTGGGATAGAAAAGATTGTGGAAGAAGTTAAAAAAATAGTTGGTGAGGACGGGATTTTTGTTATGGATAAGGATCATATAAAAAATCACACTCAGGCAGTTAAACTGAGAGATAAGTTCTATGAGAAAGCTGGTGGAGTGATGATAGGGACTGAAATGGCTTTAACTTACCTTAATCAAAAAATTGAAAATACTGCGGTTGTTTCGATTGATGCGTATTTTTCTATCCCAGATTTTCAAATCAATGAAAAAATATTTCACATTTTACTTTCGCTACGAAATGCAGCTCAGAAATCTTTTTTGATTCAAACTCGAGAAGAGAGCCTTAAGATTTTTGATGACGCAATACGAGGTAACTTGGTTGATTTTTATCGGGACGAAATTGAAGACAGGAAATCTATGAATTTCCCTCCGTTTATGACCAATATAAAAATCTCCTTGGAAGGAGAAAGAGGTGTTGTCACAAAAAAAATGCAAGAAGTGAATGATTTTCTTAAACCTTACGATTTCAAAGAGTATGAGGCCTGGAATTCTAAAACTAAGTCTAAATTCGTAATCCATTCCTTACTATCAATTTCTAAAGAGAGTTGGCCAGATAAGGTACTCTTGAGTAAACTGCGCGAGCTGCCTCCAGCGTTTAATGTGAAAATAGACCCTGCCACCCTTTTATGATAAATTGAGAGGTAAATAGAATATGCCTAAGAAAATAGTCGGTAAGGAAGCAAAAATACTTCGAGCCATAGCCAAAGAAGTTCCGATTGCAGAAATAAAAACCGCAAAAATTCAGACAATAGTAAAAGAGATGAAAGAAGCCTTGGCCTCTCAAGATGATGGAGTCGCTATTGCTGCACCCCAAATCGGATATTCCCTTAGAATATTTGTGGTATCTGGGAGAGTTGGGGAAATGGAGTTTGAAAGTAAACCCACAAGCGAAGAAGTGAAAGTAAAAATACCAATAATAGACAGTGTTTATATAAATCCCGTAATTAAGAAAGCTTCGAAGGAAAAACACTTTGTAGAAGAAGGCTGTTTATCTGTCCGATATCTATATGGGCAAGTTAAGCGTTCAAAAAAGGCAACCATCGAGGCCTATGATGAGAGCGGAAAAAAAATCAGCCGTGGAGGCAGCGGGCTTATGGCGCAGATTTTTCAGCATGAAACAGATCATTTAAACGGCATACTTTTTATTGATAAAGCAAAGGATATCGAAGAGATCCCACCCGCAGTTCAAAATAAGTTACCAGTGAAAGATGAAGGAAAATAAAATCAATTTTGTTTTTTTTGGTACCACTGAATTTTCTGTAATAGTATTGGAAGAATTACTTTCTTCAGGGCTTAAACCTGTTCTCGTTGTCACTGTACCCGACAAACCAAAAGGAAGAAGCCTCACGCTTACCCCACCTCCTGTTAAGATTTGGGCACAGAAAAATAATGTCCCAGTTATCCAACCTCAATCACTTAAAGGAGAGGAAGTGGCAAAATTAATCGAATCATACTCAACTGTGAGATATGATTTATTCATTGTTTTCTCTTATAGTAAGATAATTCCTCAAAATATCCTGGATATCCCGGCTTTTGGCTGCCTAAATTTACACCCTTCTCTTTTACCTAAACTTCGAGGCCCCTCACCTATTAAAACAGCCATACTTACTGAAGATGAAACCGGTCTTTCCATAATAAAGATGGATAGCCAAATGGATCACGGACCAGTTATTTTGCAAGAGAAAATTGAAGTGTCGCAGTGGCCACCTTATGAGGAAGAGCTCGAAAACAAACTGGCCGATGAAGGCGGAAAACTCTTGGCCAAAATAATTCCGCAGTGGATCACGGGGGAGGTTTCCGCCATCGAACAGGACCATACGAGCGCTACATTTACAAAAATGATCGAAAAAGAAGACGGCCAAATATCACTTGAAGATGATCCGGAAAAAAATCTAAGAAAAATAAGAGCCTTTCACATTTGGCCTGGAGCTTATTATTTTGAAATAAAGGGTGATTCAAAGATCCGGGTAATTATAAAAAAAGCCAGGATCGAAAATGACAAATTAATAATTGAGACGGTTGTACCAGAAGGCAAAAAAGAAATGGACTATGCAGACTTTAAAAGAGGCCTCCGGATCTAATTCAAGTAAAAGTAATATTTGAGTGGTGAAGAAATATTAAATGCTTCTGCCTCCGCTCTTTGCATAGCAATAAGAAGCACAATAGTAATTACAATACAGCCAAGCACAAACACCACAAGTTGGGGGTCTGCCTTATTTCTCCAATTGCCTATTTCCACCATTTTTTTGGTCTTATATCTATCTTCTTAATTAACATTTTAACTTGAGTGGCCCCTTTACGCAAAAGAGTTTTGTACCTACTTTTTTGGGAGACAATTTCCCTTTCTGCTTCATCCCTCACAACATCAATCGCCGCATAGAGGTCTGACTCTTCAGTCGCAGCATAAAACTGCCTGGATCCTGGCTCGCTTATGTTTACTTCTGCCCTAAAAATATCACCAGACTTGTGGTGATTGGTGGTCTTACCTAATTCGATTTCACATAGAATTTCTTTACTGGAGTCTAAAAATTTATCGAGTGTTTTTATTTTTTTTGTGACATAGTCATTTATGGCGGGTGTAATTTCTATATTCCTCGATCTAATTTTTATGTTCATACTTACATTATATCATCCCGAAGTTGAATTAAAAATGAATTCTGATATCATTTTCTAATGCCACTTTTTGAGGCGTCATTCCGGCGTAGCTCAGTGGTAGAGCAATCGCCTGTTAAGCGATTGGTCGTAGGTTCGATCCCTACCGCCGGAGCATAGTAATCATTTTTGAACGAGAAGAGCCTTTCGCCTTTATTGGCCGCGACATAACTTGTCGCGGCTTTATCTTTTATATTGTAGAATTTAGATATGATAATTGCATACACATTTATAATTGTAGGAGTTTTATTTTTCCTTAAAAATACCGGATTGGTAGTGTGGAGTTGGCACGTCATATGGCCATTACTTCTCATTGGACTAGGTTTTTATATCCTCGATGCTCGCAGACGAAGCGTCACTTGGTTTAAAAGAAATTGGGGGAAAATGTTCGGTGACTTTGAGTAAACAAGTACTCTATATCTTCCTAGCGTATGTACCGACTAGTTTGGCTTCTTCGATGATGTGACTAGCCACGGCTTCTAGGACCTGGCTCTTTGTTGCACCCTTGTTTAGGCTTAAAACAGTATCTAGCGCGTATAGATAGAAATTATATCTATGTTCCCTGTCAGGCGGACACGGCCCGCTATAAGCTTGTTTCCCACTAGAATTCGAACCGTATGTACCTGAGATGGCTTCGCCTTCTTTGATCTCGGTAGTCGTGGGTGGAATATTAAATACAACTAAGTGGTCCCAGATGCCATCTGCCTTTATACTCTTTGGCACATCATGATCATCCATGATAAGTGCCAGAGATTTTGCTGAGGAAGGTACAGAAGAGAAAGAAAGTGGTGGAGAGAGATTTATACCATCACAGGTATACTGCGAAGGAATCGTGCCCCCTTCCCTAAATGCCTTACTTGTTATTTTCATATTGGTTTGATTATTTAATGTAAATGTATCTGCTGTGTTTTCCTTCTTACCCTGAAATACAAAAAAACATAAAGATACTATAACTACTAGAATTAAAATTATGATGAACTTAAGTTTGCTCGGTGGCATTTTTTAGAAGACCTTTATCAACTTCATTATAAATAATTGCTGAGATATCCCCAATTATCCTGGATAATTTGTCAAAATCCTCCCCCTTGGTCATTACACAAAGTAGATAAGGAGTTTTAGGATAATATATTATACCGCAATCATGAAGCTCCCTGAAATCCAATTTAAAATTGGTGTTATCCTTCGGATCCTCAATAAAAGCAGAGCGCTCCCCAAATTTATGAGAAACAGTTCTCTCTTCTGGCAAACCAGAGACGATACCAGACTTGAAGTCACTTCTCGACATCATTTCAAGTAAATTCTGAGACATTGTTTTTGAGATATAGGTCGCGTTATATAATATTCGAAATATATAAGAGTAATCTTTTGCGGAAATGGACGCTTGGTTTAAATCATCCGGAATCGGCAAACTTAAATCAGAATAAACAGCAGACAGGACGCCTTTATCCACTTTATTTTGAAGGAGTCGCATCGCATTGTTATCTGAGTCAATAATCATATAAGAAACAAGGTCAGAGAGGTTGTATGTCTTCCCTTTTTGAATCAAGTGAGACGACTTGTAATACTCCGCAGTGTTTTCATCTTGCTTATCGTCGTAAGTTAAGGTGTCATTTAGAACATCTGGATTATTTGTCCTCTCCTTTATAAGTGCAATCGCTAGGGGTAGCTTAAGCAAACTGCCAGGTGAATACTCTTCATCTTCGTTTACCCCAGACCACTGCCCACTATCCATCGCTCGAAAGTAAACAGATATTTGTTGCGCGTCACCATTTGCGATGTGTTCTTTTATATAGGAGCGAAACTTGTCCGTAATTGGCTTAACCTCGTCTGACTGCTTATTTTCAGAGATATTACAGGTAAGGAGGGGGTTAATGAAATTATAGCCGCCCTGTCTTACTGCGTAATCATCAGAGGTTTGGTTGTTGGGGTAAAATTTAGTAACAAGAATACCTGAAGCTAGCCCCACACAAAGAAGGGCAACATTAATAATCAAGTTTTTCTTATCAAAAGCCATTATTTCTCTGTATTCTAAAGTATACTCGTGGAATATTCAAATCGATAAATCTGTGTGCTAAAAACCGATAACTCCAAGAAGTTCCTTGCCTAAAAAAATATAGATGAAACACATTACCCCCTCCCCGATTAAAACCCCCAGAATAAATTTTCTTATATTCATATCGAGCGTACCACAAACATAACAAATCAGATCTGTGGGCAAAAAAGGTGCAGAGCTCCAGAGAATTACTATTAACAACTCATTTTTTGCCAAAAATTCTTTGATTTGGGATATTTTTTGAGGATATTTCTTTTCAAAATACTCGTCAAAATTTAAGTATTCTGAAAAATAATAAACACAGACTGAGGAGACCAGGACCCCGATCATAGTCATGATATAAAGAGGCCAGGGTGAAAACAGAACAAGCCCAATGAGGATAAAATAAGTAACCGGTATGAGAGTGAAGCCCCGCAGACAACTCCCCACCAAATAGACGAGATATGCCAGAATTAGTGATGAACCAAAAAAACCAAGGAATTTGGATTCTAGAAAATCCTTATTGAAGAAATAAACATATAGTGAGAGAAGGAAGAGGAAAACCCACAGTACTGTCACAACATGTTTAGGTCTGATCTTATTTAAAACCATGATAATCAAGTATAGCTTTTTTATAGCAAAACCACATTCTTTATATTTGTTACAATTGGGAGACAATGTACCTAGTGACCACACACCTTTCGGAAATTTTGGAACATTCACAGAGACAACCTGTGATTATTTTCAAATATTCCAATTCTTGTGGCACAAGCACCAGACTTGATGAAGAACTAAAAAACTTAAGCATCGATCATCCAATCTATAAAGTCACAGTCCAAACCGAGTCAGTTTTATCCAAAAAAATTGAGGATTGGTTTGAGATTAAACACGAGAGCCCCCAAATCATCATCCTAAATCATAAAAAAGTGACTTACAGTGCCCACCATGGTGAAATTGATCCGGACAAATTCATCTACGGCTAATATGCTACAATATTTTTCATGCCAAAATCTTTGGTAAACAATCTAGAGAAGAATATGTTTCTGCGAGGGCTTATTATCCTCCTAATTATCACGTCTTTTGGGTTTGATGGGTATCAGTTTTATACATTAAGACAAGAGAAAATTTCCCTAGAGAACGAGGTGGCAGACCTTACGGTAAAATTGGCCATGAGTGAGGGAAGTCTTACAAAATCACAAAGTGACAATACAAATTTATCTGATGCATTACACACTGAACAAGAAACTAATAATTATTTCCAAAACCAAATCCAAGATATCTCAAGCACTGTGGGAGTTTTAGAGAAATTGAGCAAAACCGATACTGAACTTCTTAAAAAGTACTCCAAAATTTATTTTTTAAATGAAAACTACATACCCAAACAACTTACCGATGTTGACCCTAAGTACCTCTATGATAAAAACAAACAATCCCAAATGTTAAGCCAAGTTTACCCATTTATGCAAGGCCTCCTGGATGCCTCCGCCATCGAAGGTGTCAGCTTGCAAATTATTTCCGCTTATAGATCTTTCGGTACTCAAGCTATTCTAAAATCTGGCTATAAAATCATCTATGGCGCTGGTACAGCTAACTCTTTTTCTGCAGATCAAGGCTACTCGGAACACCAGCTTGGTACAACAGTGGATTTCACCACCCCAAAAATTGGAGCAACATTTAGTGGATTTGATAAAACACCGGAATATAAGTGGTTACTTTCCAATGCTTACAAATATGGTTTTATCATGTCATATCCGAAAGAAAATACTTACTACATATTTGAGCCTTGGCATTTTCGATTTGTTGGGTTAGCTCTAGCTAAAAGACTGCATGACCAGAACCTGTATTTTTATGCGCTGGACCAGAGAGATATAAACCAATATCTAGCTAATTTATTTGACCAATAAACAAAAAGCCGGGGACCCCGACTCTTTGTTCGTCGATTTCACAAAATTACATTGACATCCCTGCCTTTGGGTTGCAGTTCATACATCTGGTCTTGTGAGTTACGGCCTCATACACTGCGGAAAGCCCAACTAGAACGTAGATGAGCATAGCAATGCTTGAGCCAGAACCAAAGACCATGTCAACTACATTGTAACCGAAGGCTGACAACCCCCAGTTCAACCCCCCAATAATTAGGAGGACAAACGCAATCATGTGTAATACTTTCATATTGACTTATCAATTAATTAATAATTCAACCAAATAATTATACCACCCCAAAATAACAAGTCATGAAGGGCTGTGCAGAACTCATTACAAACTTGGCCCGCCCTTATCCCCTATAATATTATGCTGGTTAAAGATAACCCTTCGTACATTCTCCGGATTTCGAACAGTGTCCATCACAAAATCATAGCTGTATTCCACTGCTGTTTCTACTTTTTATTTACCGAAATTAAGA